>LQPU01000016.1 GCA_002101905.1 Mycobacterium shimoidei
AGGCTGGACCACCCGCAAAAACACCCACGGCGACACCGAATGGATCCCACCCCCACATCTCGACCACGGCCAACCCCACACCAACACCTACCACCACCCCCAAAAACTCCTCCGCAAACACGAAGACCACAACGAAGACGACAACGATCCGTAGCGCCCCGCAGCGGCTCCGTATGCTGAGCGAGTGCCCAACACCGTTCGAAGGGAGCCGCCGTGGACGACGCAGTCACGTTGGCAGAAATCGAAGCGATCAAACGTTTGAAGGCACGATATTGCCGTCACCTGGATGCCAAGGACTGGCAAGCATGGCGCGAGGTCTTTGCCGACGATTTCGTCAGTGACACCAGCGAAGCGGGCGGCAAGGTGATAACCGGCGCCGAAGAGTTCATCAGCTTCATTCGCCGGACCCTGGGCAAGCCCTCGCAGCCCACCATCCATCAGGTGCACGCCCCGGAGATCGAACTGACCTCGCCCACCACGGCGACGGGCGTCTGGGCGCTCAACGATGTGGTCAGGCTCGGTCCGGGACTCAACCTGCAAGGCTACGGGCATTATCACGAGACCTACGAGAAAGCCGCCGGGCAGTGGCGCATCAAAACCTCCAAGCTGACCCGACTGCGCGAGGACATCTTCAATCCGGTTCTCTCCGTACGTATTTCGAACCGGATGCGGACCGCCGCGGGGCGGGTGGCAAGGCGGCGGCTGCGATGAAGAAGCTGGTGATCGGCGCCAGTGGATTTCTGGGCTCTCATGTCACCCGGCAGCTGGTTGCCCGGGGCGACGACGTACGAGTCATGCTGCGGCACACGAGTTCTACCAAGGGCATCGACGACCTCGACGTCGAGCGTTGCTACGGCGACATCTTCGACGACGCGGCGTTGGCAAGCGCGATGGCGGGCTGTGACGTCGTCTTCTACTGCGTGGTAGATGCGCGGATGTGGCTGCGCGATCCCACGCCGCTGTTTCGCACCAACGTGGAGGGATTGCAGCACGTCCTCGACGCTGCCGTAGAGGCGCGGCTGCGGCGGTTCGTATTCACCAGTACCGCAGGAACAATGGCGATCAGCGACGGTACGCCGGTCACCGAAGACGCTCCGCACAACTGGGACGAGGGCGGCGCCTACATCGCTTCCCGCGTGGCTGCAGAAAACCTGGTGATGACGTACGTGCGGGAAAAGGGCCTGCCTGCGGTCGCGATGTGCATCTCCAACACCTACGGGCCCGGCGACTGGGGGCCCACGCCGCACGGGGCGCTGATCGGCCAAGTGGCGCGCGGCAAGTTTCCGTTCTACTTCGACTTCTCCATGGAAGTGGTCGGCATCGAGGACGCCGCGCGGGCGATGCTGCTGGCCGCTGAGCGTGGCCGGATCGGTGAGCGCTACATCATTTCCGACCGCTACATGAGCACCCGGGAGCTCCATGGCATCGCCGCCACCGCCGGGGGTCGACATGCGCCGCGCATCAAACTCCCCCTGCCACTGCTATACGCGGCCGCATATCTGAACGACTTCGCCGGACGAATCCTGCGGCGCGACTTTCCGTTTGCCGTTGTCGGGCTGCGCACCGCCGAACTGATGTCACCACTCGACCACAGCAAGGCCACCCGCGAACTCGGGTGGAAGCCAGAGCCCGTCGAGGAATCCATCCGCAAAGCGGCCAGATTTCATATCGATCAGGCCCGGTAGCATCAGTACCCGTGGCGCGCGAAGCCTACGCTCATGACGCCGTTGTGACGATCGAGCCCGGGGCAGACTCCCGCGCGTTCGGTGGCGCGATAACCGTTGCGCTGTGCGGGCACTGGGACCATCAACCGCCGTGTCCGTTGGCGCCTCACCACACGACGGTTACGCCGGTCGGCGAGCGCTTCGAAGTTCGGGTCCTGTTCGCCACCGAGCCGGCCAACGAACACCGGGTCCGGGCCCTGATCGCTGGTGCGCTTGCCGGCGGCCGGCTGAGCGGGCCGGACGGGCGGATTACCACCTGGCGCCTGCAGTCCGACGCCCCGAGCGATGTTCACCGAGACGAGCAGGAGCATGCCCGCCGGCTCGTCGGCGCATAGTTGACGGGTTAACGGCAGCGCCGTCCGAAGGCAAAATTAGAGGCATGGACGCGAGGGTGATCACCCGCGGCCGGTTGGGCATGCTGATCGGCGCCGTGCTGCTGGCCGTTGGCCTGATAGCGCTGTCCTTCCCGGTCTACCTCGACTCATATGACAGGTACGGCCTGCAGGTCAAATGCGGCAATGGCTATGTCACCCAGCCGTTGCAGGCGACTGTCGACGATCATGAACAGCCTCCCGGGGCCGCCACCCACTACGTGGACGAGTGTAAGAGCGCGCTGCTCCACCGACGCGTTCTGACGCTGCCATTGACCGCTGCTGGCACCGTCATCCTGATGGTCGTGCTGATCGCGTGGATGCGGGCCAAGTCGCCGAATTCCGCTGCGCCGCCGTGTGAACAGCGGCCCGACCACACCGAGGAGGAATTCCACGAAGCCGCGGTGCTGGATCGCCGGTACCGCGCGCATCGGCCGCCACCTCACGACACCACGCTCTAGCTCGATTTGGGCGACGACGCCCTCAGTCGGTGACCAGCGCACCGCCGACGAGGTCGTCGAAACGTTCCAGTGCCTCGTCGCCCTCGATGTCGACGCCGCGCAGCGGCCCGGGATCCGCCAGGTACCGCTGCACGTACAACCGCGCCAGCAACGCCTTGCGATCCGTGCCGAATGTGGCGCGCTCCCAGGCGGCCTGCTCGGTGAGCAGGGCACCGGCGTAGACATCGCCCATGAATTGGGCCAGCGCGAAAAGCCGCGCTTCGGCCACGCTGCCGTCCAGTTTCCGCCAGGCCGTGATCGCCGCGTCGAGGTCGTCGATCCGGCGTGACACCAGCTGCGTCGTCGCGTCGTCGTCGGAAACCGACACCGCGTCGCGTAGCCGCTCCAACAGCGGCTGGTGCGCCTCGCTGCGTTCGATCCCGCGACGAACGTCCAGGCACAAGATGTTGTCGGGTCCCTCCCAGATGGTGTTGACCTGCGCGTCACGCAACAGCCGGGCTACCGGCCAATTTTCGATATAGCCGTTGCCGCCGTGGATTTCGATCGCATCCGAGGCCATGGTGATGCCGAGCCGACAGACCTTGAGTTTGGTGACCGGAACCGCGATGCGTTGGGGCACGGCTTTGGGCTGGCGGTGATTGACAGACCCGGTGCCGTCGAATGTCAACGCAAGTGCCGCTTCGACGTCGACGATCATTTCGGCGAGCTTGCGCCGGATCAACGGCTTGTCGATCAGCGCGCCGCCGAACGCCTGTCGCTGCCGGACATAACACAGCGACTCGACCAGTGCGCGGCGTGCGTTGCCGACCGCGAACAGCGCGATGCCCAGCCGCGCGGAGTTGGTCAGCTCCATCATCCGTCCCAGCCCCTTGCCGTCGTGCGGGCCTTCACCGGACGGTTCACCGGAGAGCAAAAACGCTTCCGCGTCAACGAATTCGATTTCGCCGGAGGCGACCGACCGGGTGCCGAGCTTGTCTTTGAGACGACGAATCCGCACCCCGTTGCGGGAGCCGTCGCGGCGGGTGCGCAGCACCAGGAAGTTGGCGACGCCCCGGCTCGAGTCCGGCGCGCCCTCCGGTTTGGCCAGCACCACGAACACCTGCCCGTCGCAGTTGGACGCAAACCACTTGAATCCGTTGAGCAGCCAGGCATCACCGTGCCGGGTCGCGGTCGTCTCCAACGCACCGAGGTCTGATCCGCCGGTGCGTTCGGTCAGCAGCTGGGCGGTTTCGCCTTCCCATTCGCCGCTGGCGAATTTGGCCAGCACATGCTCACGCACGTCGGCCGGGGCGTAGGCGGCGACCAGTGATTTGACCATGCCGCCGCCAGTGCCCAGCGCGCAGCTCATCCCGATGTCGGCCTGGTTCAGCAGGTAGTTCGCCGCGAACAGTGGCAGCGTCGGGTTGAATCCGGCTTGGCGGACACCGTCTTTGAGCGCCTGGTTGGCGTCGAGCACCGCGCGTTTGGACTGCTTGAATGATGCCGGCTGTACGACTCGGCTGACGTCGTGGCCCCAGCGGTCGTAGCGCTCGAGTCGCGGCGGGTTGCGATCGGTCTCCTCGGCCCACCGCGCCACCGGGCCGCCCATCAGCTCGCCGATGCTGCTCAGATGCGGCTCGGCTACTGCCAGGGCGTCCGGCTGCAGGTAGTACGCCATGATGAACTGCAGGCTCGGGTCGCTGCGATACCAGTTGAGTCCGACAGCTCCGGTGTAGTTCTCCGTGCGGTACCGTTCGGACTTCTCCGGGGTGCAAAACGCCAGCCGGTCCACCGCTTCGCGGTCGTAGTCGCTCACACTGCGACGGTATTACACGGCGCTTTCCCCGACAGTCGCGCGACCGCCGCGGCGATGCGCTCATCGGTCGCGGTCAACGCCACCCGCACATGACGAGCCCCACCCGGGCCGTAGAACTCGCCGGGCGCAACCAGGATGCCGCGCTGCGCCAGCCACGCGACGGTGTCTCGGCACGGTTCACCGCGGGTCACCCACAGATACAGCCCGGCTTGGGAATGGTCGACGGTGAAACCTGCCGACCGGAAGGCGGTCAGCAACACCTCACGCCGACGCCGGTAGCGGCCGCGCTGCTCGTCCTGGTGGGCGTCGTCGTCCAGTGCGGCGACCATGGCGGCCTGCACCGGGGTGGGCACCATCATCCCGGCGTGCTTGCGCACCGCCAGCAGCTCGGCGACTACCCGGGGATCGCCCGCGACGAAGCCGGCCCGATACCCGGCCAGCGACGAGCTCTTCGACAGCGAGTGCAGTGCGAGCAGGCCGGTGTGGTCGCCGTCGCACACCGACGGATGCAGCACCGACAGCGGCTCGGTATCCCACCCCAGGCCCAGGTAGCACTCGTCGGAGGCCACCAGGGCGCCGCGCTCACGGGCCCACCCGACGACTTTGCGCAGGTGGTCCACGCCAAGCACCCGGCCGGTCGGATTGCTCGGGGAATTGAGGTACACCAGCGCCGGCGTCTGCGGCCCAAGCTGGGTCAGCGAGTCGGCGTGGATCACCTGGGTACGGGCCAGCCGCGCCCCCACGTCGTAAGTGGGGTAAGCCAATTCGGGTACTACCACCTGATCCTGCGGTCCCAGACCCAGCAGCGTGGGCAGCCAGGCGATGAACTCCTTGGTGCCGATGACCGGCAGCACCGCCGCTTCGGTCACCCCGGTGATGCCGTAGCGGCGGTTCAGCGCCTTGACTGCCGACTCCCGAAGTCGCGGCGTGCCCGCGGTGGCGGGATATCCCGAGGACGCACTGCCGGCGGCGAGCGCCTCCCGGATCCGTGGCGCGACCGGGTCGACGGGCGTGCCGACGGACAGGTCGACGACGCCGTCGGGGTGCGCAGTGGCCAGCGCCCGCGCCTCATCGAGGGTGTCCCAGGGGAACACCGGCAACGACGCCGACACCGGCGGCCGGCGAGTGCCCAAGCCGCTCAGTCGCCCTCACCCTGTGGGGGCAGATCCTTGACCACCTGCGGATCGTTCTCGGTCATGCCGACCTTTGCCGCCCCGCCCGGTGAGCCGAGCTCGGCAAAGAAGTCGGCGTTGATCTGGGTGTAGTGGCTCCATTGTTCGGGCACGTCGTCTTCGTAGTAGATCGCCTCGACGGGGCAGACCGGCTCGCATGCGCCGCAGTCCACGCACTCGTCGGGATGGATATACAGCATCCGAGCGCCCTCGTAAATGCAGTCGACCGGGCACTCCTCAATGCATGCCTTGTCTTTGATGTCGACGCAGGGTTCGGCGATCGTGTACGTCACGAAGGTCTCCTCCAGGTGCGGGTCAACGACGCGGATCCGTTGGTTACTGATACTAGACGTTGCAGACAAAAAGCAACCACGTGCCACCCCCTATGCGCCTTGGTGCAGTGCAACTAGTTGCATATGGCGCTGGATTCTCCCTATGCTGCCCCGGTGGCGCTACAGCACGCGATCCTGGTGTCACTGTGTGAACAGTCCGGTTCGGGCTACGAGTTAGCTCATCGGTTCGATCGCTCGATCGGCTACTTCTGGACCGCCTCCCATCAGCAGATCTACCGCACGTTGCGGGCAATGGAGGGTGACGGCTGGGTGCGCGTTACCCGCGTCGCTCAACGGGGCCGACCGGACAAGAAGGTCTACGCGGTTTCTGATGCAGGCAGGGCCGAGCTGGCCCGCTGGATTGGCGAGCCGCTATCGGGGCGCGGCAGCGCGCTGTCCGACACCCGCACCCGCGATTTGGCAGTCAAGTTGCGGGGAGCTGCCTACGGTGACGTGTCGGTGCTACGCACCCAGGTCATGATGTTGCGTGCCGAGCATGCCGAATTGCTGGACATCTACCGCGGATTCGAGAAGAGCCAATTCCCCGATTCGTCGGCGCTGCGCGGTGCCGCGCTGCATCAGTACCTGGTGCTACGCGGCGGCATCCGCGCCCAGGAGGGCGTGATCGAGTGGCTGGACGAGGTGGCAGCGGCACTGGGGGACAAGCCATGACGTATCCGCAACTGTTGTCGCCGTTGGATCTTGGCTTCACCACGCTGCGCAACCGGGTGGTGATGGGATCGATGCACACCGGGTTGGAGGACCGATCAAGCCACATCGACCGGCTGGCCGAGTATTTCGCCGAACGCGCCCGTGGCGGCGTCGGGCTGATGATCACCGGCGGTTATGCCCCCAACCGGACCGGCTGGCTGTTGCCGTTCGCCTCGCAGCTGGTCTCCCCCGCCGAGGCCCGACGGCATCGGCGGGTCACCAGTGCGGTCCATGAGGCCGGCGGCAAGATCTTGCTGCAGATCCTGCACGCAGGACGCTACGCGTACCACCCGCTGTCGGTGAGTGCCTCGTCAATCAAGGCGCCGATCAACCCATTTCGCCCACGGGCACTGTCGTCGCGCGGTGTCCTCAGCACCATCTCTGACTTCGTCCGGTGCGCTCAGCTGGCCCGCGAAGCGGGCTACGACGGCGTGGAGATCATGGGCAGCGAGGGGTACTTGATCAACCAATTCCTGGCTCCGCGCACCAACAAGCGCACCGACATCTGGGGCGGCAGCGCTGAAAACCGTCGCCGCTTTCCGGTGGAGATCGTGCGTCGCACCCGCAGCGCTGTCGGCCCGGATTTCATCATCTGCTACCGGATGTCGATGGCCGACTACGTCGAGGGCGGTCAGAGTTGGGATGAAACCATCGCTCTGGCAACCGAAATCGAGGCTGCGGGCGCGACAATGATCAACTCCGGTTTCGGGTGGCACGAGGCGAGAGTGCCGACGATCGTCACCTCGGTTCCGCGCGGCGCGTTCGTCGATATCAGCCATGCCGTCGCCACCCAGGTCAGCATCCCGGTGGTGGCGTCCAACCGGATCAACATGCCGCAGGCCGCCGAACAAATCCTGACCGACACCGACGTGCAGCTGGTCTCGATGGCGCGGCCGCTGTTGAGCGATCCGGAGTGGGTGCGCAAGGCCGCCGGGGATCGAGCCCACGAGATCAACACCTGCATCGGCTGCAACCAGGCCTGTCTGGATCATGCGTTCGCGCATAAGCCGGTGTCGTGTCTGCTGAATCCGCGGGCCGGCCGTGAGACCGAGCTGGTGTTGTCGCCGACCCGGCGTGCGCGCACCGTGGCGGTGGTCGGCGCGGGCCCGGCCGGGCTGGCCGCGGCGGTCAACGCCGCCCAACGTGGCCACCGCGTGACGCTGTTCGAGGCCAACGACTACATCGGCGGCCAATTCGACCTGGCCAGGCGCATTCCCGGGAAAGAGGAATTCAGCGAAACCATCCGGTATTTCACGACAATGCTGGACAAACACGGCGTTGCGGTGCGGCTGGGAGTCCGCGTCACGGTCGACGAGCTCACCGGTTACGACGACGTCGTGCTGGCTACCGGTGTGGCGCCGCGGATACCGACGATCCCCGGCATAGACCATCCGATGGTGCTGACGTATGCCGAGGCCATCACCGGCATCAAGCCGGTAGGCAAGAGTGTGGCCGTCATCGGTGCCGGCGGCATCGGATTCGACGTCTGCGAATTGCTGGTCACCGAAACCTCGCCGACGCTGAATCTAAAAGAATGGAAGGCCGAATGGGGCGCGGCCGACCCGCAGGAAGCCCGCGGGGCGCTGGTGGCACCGATCCCGGCCCCGCCGGCCCGTGAGGTGTATCTGCTGCAGCGCACCAAGGGCCCGCAGGGCAAACGGCTGGGCAAGACCAGCGGCTGGGTACACCGTGCATCGGTGAGAGCCAAAGGTGTGCAACAGCTTTCCGGAGTCAATTACGAGCGCATCACCGACGACGGGCTGCACATCAGCTTCGGGGCGAGCCGGCAGCGACCGCGGCTGCTGGCCGTGGACAACGTCGTGGTGTGCGCCGGCCAAGAGTCAGTGCGCGACCTCGAAGACGGATTGCGTGCGCACGGCGTAACCCCGCACATCATCGGCGGTGCCGCGCTGGCCACCGAGTTGGACGCCAAGCGCGCGATCCGGCAGGGCACCGAGCTCGCCGCGCGACTTTAATTCGCGCACTGGCGGCTCGTCAGCCGCTGAATAGGCCAACCGTGCGGGTGTCGGCGATGGCCGCATTGGCGATGCTCTGGGTTGCCTCCTGTGCCGCCGTGGTCGGTGCCAACGCCAACGGTTCGCTCAGCGCGTACAGCTGGAAGCGGTAGTGGTGCACGCCCGTCCCGGCGGGTGGACACGGGCCTAGATACTCGGCTTTGCCGCCGGAGTTCACGCTGACGCTCGCTTGCTCAGGTAGCGGACCGCCCCCTATTTCGGTGGTCGACGGCGGAATGCCGGTGACCACCCAGTGAACGTAGAGCCCGCCGACGGCGTCGGGATCATCGACGACCAGAGCCAGCGACTTGGCCGCTGCAGGCACGTTCTCCCAGCGAAGCGGCGGCGGCACATTGCGGCCCTTGCAGGTGTACTCGACCGGGATCTCGGCGTTGTCCGCGAACGCCGAACTGGACACGGCGAACTTCGGAGACTCGGTTGGCGCCGCGGACTCGGTTGGCGCCGGGGACTCTGCTACCGAAGAAGTCTGCTGCGGAGGAGTTTCTTTAGCGCCGTTGCACCCGCTAACCGCAAGAATCAGTAGCGCGACAGCGGCCAACGCCAGCCTCATGGGGCTGTGTATACCCCCCGTCGGGCATGGCGTAAAGAGCTCAGCAGCTCGACTTCGGGCCCGCGCAGCGGGTTAGGCGGCCAGCGGGGCGTAGGTGGTGGTGCGCTGACGTGCCGGGCGGCCGATGCCCTCGGCGATCGCGACCAGCTCCGCCACCGTCTTGGCCGACCCGTGCTCGGATCCGGCCATCCGCGAGATGGTCTCTTCCATCAGCGTGCCGCCCAGGTCGTTGGCGCCGCCGTTGAGCATCACCTGCGTGCGCTCCACGCCCAACTTCACCCAGCTGGTCTGGATGTGAGAAATCCTTCCGTGCAACATGATTCGTGCTAGTGCATGGACCGCGCGGTTATCTCGGTGGCTGGGCCCGGGCCGCGACCCGCCCGCCAGGTACAGCGGCGAATTCTGATGCACGAACGGCAGCGGCACGAATTCGGTGAAACCCCCCGTGCGGTCCTGAATGTCGCGCAACACATTCAGGTGGCCCACCCAATGCCGGGGGTTGTCGACGTGGCCGTACATCATCGTCGACGACGACCGCAGTCCAACCTCGTGCGCGGTGGTCACGATCTCGATCCACATCGACGTCGGCAGCTTGCCCTTGGTCAGCACCCACCGCACTTCGTCGTCGAGAATCTCGGCGGCGGTACCGGGGATGGTGTCCAGGCCGGCCTCGCGCAGACCGATCAACCACTCCCGGATCGACAGACCGCTCTTGGTCACCCCGTTGGCGATCTCCATCGGGGAGAACGCATGCACGTGCATCGACGGCACTCGATCTTTGATCGCGCGCACCAGATCGGCGTAGCCGGTGACCGGCAACTCCGGATCGATCCCGCCCTGCATGCAGACTTCGGTGGCACCGGCAACGTGCGCCTCCCACGCCCGGTCGGCGACCTCGGCTGTCGACAGCGAGTAGGCGTCGGCATCGCCCTTGCGCTGAGCGAACGCGCAGAACCGGCAGCCCGTGTAGCAGATGTTGGTGAAGTTGATGTTGCGGTTCACCACGAAAGTCACGTCGTCACCCACCGCGTCGCGTCGCAGCGAATCAGCCAGTGCGGCAACGGCGTCCAACGCCGGGCCGTCCGCGCAGGCCAACGCCAGGTATTGGGCGTCGCTCAGACCGGCCGGGTCGCGTTCGGCCGCGCGCAACGCGGCCAAGACGTCGGTGTCGATGCGTTCGGGCGCACGGGCGGCCAGCTCGTGCACCTGCGAGCGGATGGAATCCCAGTCGCCGAACGCACTGTCGAGGTCGCTGCGAGTCTCAGTGGCCCGGCCCTGCACGTCGATCGCGGCGTTCAGATCCACCCGGCCGGATGACCCGACGTCGTCGGGCTCCTGCCACGGCATGCCCACCGGTTTGACGTCGCGGGCCAGCCCGGTCGCCGGATCGGCCAGCGCCGCGACGTGTGCGTGAACCCGCGGGTCGATCCACGCCGCCCCGGCCTGCACATACTTGGGCTGCGCGGTCAGCCGCTCCACCAGGTCGTAGCCGGCCTCTGCGGTGATGGCGGCAAGCTCATCCAAAGCGGGCCAAGGTCTTTCGGGGTTGACGTGGTCAGGGGTCAACGGCGAGACGCCACCCCAGTCGTCGACGCCGGCAGCGATCAGCGCCAGACATTCCTTGCGCGACACCAGGTTCGGCGGCGCCTGCACGCGCATGCCCGGGCCTAGCACCAGCCGCGCGACAGCCACCGTCGCCACAAAATCGTCGATCCCGGCATCGGGCGCCGACGCCATCGCGGTGTGCGCTTTGGCTCGGAAGTTCTGCACGATCACTTCCTGAACGTGTCCGAACTCCTTGTGCGACTTGCGGATCGCATGCAAGGTCTCGGCGCGCTCGCGCAGTGTCTCACCGATGCCGACCAGCAGGCCGGTGGTAAAAGGAATCGACAGCCGGCCGGCATCGGTCAGCGTGCGCAACCGGACCGCCGGATCCTTGTCCGGACTGCCGTAATGCGCAAGTCCCTTGGTTTCGAACAGCCGCCGCGACGTGCTTTCCAGCATCATGCCCATCGACGGGGCGACCGGCTTCAGCCGCGACAGCTCCGACCAGCTCATCACCCCGGGGTTCAGGTGCGGCAACAGCCCGGTTTCTTCGAGCACCCGGATCGCCATCGCCCGCACGTAGGACAAGGTGGAGTCGTAGCCGCGTTCGTCAAGCCACTGGCGCGCTTCGGGCCAGCGGTCCTCCGGCCGGTCGCCGAGCGTGAACAACGCTTCCTTGCAACCGAGTTGGGCGCCGCGACGGGCGATGTCCACGATTTCGTCGGGCTCCAGGTACATGCCGGCGCCCTGGGCGCGCAGCTTGCCCGGCACCGTGACAAAGGTGCAGTAGTGACAGCTGTCCCGGCACAGATGGGTCACCGGGATGAACACCTTGCGCGAATAGCTGACCGGCAGCCGCCCGGTCGAGCCACGCCGCCCGGCCGATTCCAAACCCGCGTCGCGCACCCGGGCCGCGCTGCGGCACAGATCGTCGAGATCGTCGCCGCGTGCGGTCATGGCGATCGCCGCCTCGTCGACGTTGAGCGCCACCCCGTCGCGGGCGCGCCTCAGCACACGCCGCAGCGCCGACGGGCTCGGTTTTGATGGGACCACGGGGTTCGGCAACGCGACGGTCTGGTCGCCTGGGGTCAGCGGCACGTTCGTGTAACTTCCGCTCGGTCGAATTTCATCCGCGGGTTCCACCGATCTGCAGCCTCGGCGCCTGCCATAGGGGCAACAGTAGCGCCAGCCGGATTCCGACCGGCGAGCGCGCTCGACGGGAAGCTAGTGCCGGACTTTGCGTCGCCACAGCACCCATGCCGGCGGTGCCGTGCCCAGCACGATCAGCAACAGCGCGCCGTAGGCCATCACCCCCTGACCGCCGAGGATGATATCGCCCCCCGGTCCCCCCAGGGTCATCGCGGCCACCGTCAGCAACCAGGTCCACAGTGGCAAGGCCGCCACCCGCGCCGACTTCGTCCAGCGCCCGGCGGCCCAGACCAAAGCGGCGTTGAGCAGGCCGCTGAGCAACGCGCTGACGGGAAATGGGATCGAACCGATGTAGGTGGGCAGCAACAGCGCGCCGGCCAGTGCCGAGAGGATCCCGTCGACGGCCAGCAACGTCAGGACGACGATGCGGGTGGCCGGATCTGTCGCACCGGTTTCGTCAACCGGGCGGGCGCGCGGCTTGGTGTCGGTCAGGTGGGGATGCTGTCGATCTGCGAATAGATCGAGGAGATGACCCACTGGAAGCTGTCGAGCCGGTCCTGCCAGTGTTGCTGGTTGTAGTCCAGGTCGGGATCCATGGTGTTGGAGCCTACCGCGTCGTCGGCCCGGACAGGTCGAGACCGGCCAGCAGATCGGTCTCCCAACCCCGGGCGTCCCGCTCGCCGGGACTGCCGTGGGCAAGGACGTAATGCTCCTGGCCGATGATGGGCAAGGCGAGGTTGTTCGACAGCGCACACGCCCGTCCGGTCGGGCCGACGGCGACCTGGGTGGCATGCGCGGCGAGCGCCGCCGCCTTGGCGGCCACAGCGTCCTGGGCGTCGACGACGGCGTCGATCTGTTCGTCGGAGTACACCAAGCCGTCAAATTCCCCGCCCTCTTGCGGCACCACCCATTCGGGTCGCAGGTCATCGGGTGTTAGCGCGGCCAGGCCGGCGCCAATGCCGGTCCTGGCGATCACCGTCCAGTAGAACTTCGGCACCGCCCACGGTGTCCCCGGGTAGGCATCGTCGGTGGCTGCCGCCGACAGCGCCGCGGTGGTGACGACGTGAGTATGGATGTGGTCGGGATGCCCGTAGCCGCCGTTGGGGTCGTAGGTCACAACCACATGCGGACGCAGCTCGCGGATCAGCGCAACCAGTGCGCCGACGACCTCGCGCTCGTCGGCGTCGATGAAGCGCTGTCGCTGCCGCGGTGCGGTACCGGCCATGCCCGAGTCACGCCAACGACCCGGGCCGCCCAGAAAGATCGGGGGACCAATCCCCAAGGCCCGCAACGCCGCAGTGAGCTCGCCGATGCGGTAGCCGCCGAGTTGGTCGGCGTGATCGGCGGCCAGCTGTGCCCATTGGTCGCCGATGACTTCGCCCTCCTCGCCGAGGGTGCAGGTGACGACGTGCACCTGCGCGCCACGTGCGGCGTAATGGGCGATGGTCGCCCCGGTGGTCAGGCTTTCGTCGTCGGGATGGGCATGCACGAACAGCAGTCGCGGCGTCTCGGGCATGGACGAACAATACAAGGCTGCCCGCAGCGCAATAGTGCACGCGCCGCCGCAAACGCCGAGCTAGCAGCACCAAATGAAGGCCGCCGACGGCTACGATCAAGATCATGGTGCGACAAAACAGCGCGGTCCGCGGCCGCCGCCGGGGTGCGGAACTCGAGCACGCACTGTACGACGCGACGCTGGATGAGCTGGCTGCCGTTGGATATGCCGGGCTCACCATGGAGGGCATCGCGGCACGAGCGCGGACCGGTAAGGCCGCGCTGTATCGACGTTGGGCGACTAAGCGTGCGCTGGTTCAGGATGCGTTGCGCTACGCGCTGCCCCCCCTACCCGAGCCGCGAAAGGGCCGGTCGGTGCGGGAAAACCTGTTGGAAGTCTTCACCGCTCACTGCAATTTGCTGGCCGGCAAAACGGCATTTCCAAGCCTGCCGATCATCGGCCAGCTCATCCACGAACCGGAACTGCGTCTCGTCTTTGCCGACGCCGTCGTCGAACCCCGTTTGCGCATCATCGAATCCATCCTGCAGGCCGGAACGGACAACGGCGAGATCGACCCGGCGCGGCTGACCCCGCTGACGGCACGCGTGGGACCCGCATTGATCAATCAGTACCTGTTACTCAACGGCGTTCCGCCCAACAAGCGGTTCCTCAAACAGGTCGTCGACACGGTGATTCAGCAGATCACTCCCGTGTAGTCGCGCTGAGATCAGAAGGCGCCGAGCAGGGCGCCCATGCCGATGATCTGCCCGAGCTCCACGACATTGCCGAAGGCAATGACGTCTTGGAAGACGGCCGGAAGATCTTGGGCCAGGACGGCCTCGAAGGCGGCTGTGTTGATGAGGTTCTGCAGCGCCGCGACGAAGGCGGTCGTGTTGAGGTCCTGCAGCGCTTCCCCGAGAGCCTCGCTCTGAACGACGAAATTGCTGCTGAAATCCTCGCCGGCAGAAGCGAGGTCGTTGCCCAGTGTCGTCAGCGAGGCTTCCAGGTTCGCGAGATCGACAGCGAAGGCGCTCATGGCATTGGCGAGGTCAGCGGTCAAGAAGGGACCCTGCGCGCCTGCGAGCGCGGCGGCTTGGGAGCCGGCCCCATCGGTGGCACCGAGCGACGACCCGTTGACGGCCCCGTTGATGCCGGGCGTCTCGAGGTTCAGCGCAGGAGCAATGGCGCTGGCGTCAGCCGGGTCGACCACGATGCCGTTGGCGTTGAAGAGACTGGTCAGCGGGTTTTCGATGAAGTCGGTTTCGTGGACGATCGCATTTGCGCCGTTCAGACCGTCGATCGTCGGGCCTGCGAGGTCGCCCAGTGCACCGATGGTGTCCCGGTCCACCGTCAGCAGACCATCGAAATACTCTTTGTCGAAGCCAGGGTCTCCGACCGGCAACGGCAGGAAGATGCTGCTGTCTCCGGTGGCCTGCACCGCCGGCGAGCGGACCTCAAGTCGTGGCGGCGTCAACCTCGGTGTCAGCACCGGTGTCACGCCCGGTGTAACCGCGATGACACCTACCGCAGTAAGCGCAACGGTCGCGGCGAGGCTGTGACGAGCGGCGAGTTGCATGTCGGCCCCCAGGGGTAATGGCCACGTGCCGGTGTGGGCAGCCAAATCTTACCTGAGTAAAGCCTGAGAGCAAGGCTTAATGTCGGTTTTTCAGCGTTCTCGCAGCGACGGCGCGTCCAGCACCGATGGCCAGCTCACTGGGCAACTTTGATCCATTGACCGGCGTCGCCGACGATTCCGACAGGCACCGAACCTGAGAGACTCACATTGCGGACACTGGGGCCAGCGGCCACGATCGTGGTGTCCTGCAGGATCGGCAGCACCGTCGACATGTTCCACAACCGCGGCTCGACCGCATTGATGACGTCGTTGATGTTCTTCGTGCCGGCCAGCGCGGCATCGATGTTCGACTGGATGCTGTGGTCGCAGATCCCGGTGATGTTCGACGGCGCCTGCACCAGCGCTCCCGGCTCGGGCCCCCGGTTCGGCGTCGTCGGTGTCGGGGTGGTCGACGTGGTGGCGGAAGCTGACGTAGAGGTCGGGGATGCCCCGGGGGTCGGGGCGGGCGCCGCGACCGACGTCGACACCGTCGTGGCCTCCAGCGCGGGACACCCGTACCGGGAGGCCAGCAACGTCGCCAGATTCCCTCCGGCCCGGCGCCATCCGACGATGGCGTCCACCCGATTGTTGGTCAGCGCGTCACGATAGAGCGTCACCGGATCCAAAGCGAGGACCGTCGCGGCGATACCGACGTTGCGCAACTGGTCGGCGGCAGTGTTGGCCACTGCTACCGACGTCGGGTCGTTGGCCGCTACCCCGATGACCAGAGACAGCTGATTGCCGTCCTTGCTGATCCGGCCCCGGGTGATCTCCGGCGCCCCGCTGCTCGGCGTCCGATCTGTGGGTGGCGGCACCGTCGGCGAGGTGTCGTTTTCGATCTGGTATCCCGCCGACTGCAATAAAGCCAGCGCTGCTGATTGGCTCATCGCCGGCGGCGCTGTCGGCACGTACCCGGGGTCGCTCGGCGAGCGGATCTGCGCCTGGTCCAGCGTCACGGTGTTGTCGCTGCCGGCGCCCACCGCGGCGAGCAGGTCGACGTCGAGCAGTCCCAGGATCGCCTTGCGCACTTGAACATCGGCCAGCTTGGGCACATTGGCACGCAACGTGAGCTGCATGACCCGCGGCGCCACGATCCGCGCGGTCCGCACCTCCGGGATCGCTGACAGCTGCGCGAAGGCCGCCGACCCTCCGTGCACCTGAGCCACCTGGGTGTCGCCGTTGCGGATCGAATCGGCCAGCGCCGCGGGCGCACCGGCACGCCGGAACAAGATCAGATCGGGTTTGGCGGGTGGGCCCCAGTAGCGGTCGTTGCGGGCCAGCAGAATCTCGTCGCGTTGTGGGTCGATGTTTTCCACCCGGAACTGCCCGCCGGTGACCGGCAACGCGCGCGCCAGCCCGGCGGGGAAGCCGCCCGGCACGTCTTTGACGATGTGGGCGGGCAGGATGTTGTTGAACAACTCTCGCCACGCCGGGTACGGCCGCGCGAAGGTGACGACGGCCTGCTTGCCGCCGTCGATCGATTGCACGCCGGTGATCAGGTCGTAGCCGGCCGGGTCGACCACACCGGGCTGGCCGACCATTTGCCGCCACAGATACCAGAAGTCGTCGGCGGCGATCGGCGCGTTGTCGGTCCATTGCGCCTCGGGTCGGATCTTGTAGGTCACCGTGAAGGGGTTGTCGTTGGTCACCTCGGCGGAGATCAACAGTGTCGGATCCATTTCCCAGCGCGATCCGGTCGGCTCGGAGGGGTCGGGCACCGGCCGGAATGTGCTGGGCAACACCAGCGAGCTGATCGCGGCGTTCACCGCCGACAGGTCCGACACCAGGTGTGGGTTGAACCCGGCTCCGATCGAGTCGATGCCCATGATGATCTGAGTGACCCGCTGCGGCGGCGGCTCCGTGCTCTTGGGCGTTTCCGTGCTCTGCGGCGCCGGCGGCGGGTTGACCGTACAACTCACCAGCATCAGGGACGACCCCAGCACACCGATGGCGAGGCGAGCTGGTTTCAGCACGCCCCACAGGGTATCGGCCGATCGCCCGGTCGCTAGCCCCATCTACGCCCGGGCCTTGGCCCGCGCACGGCTACGTGCCCGGGCCGCGGCGTTCAGCTCGACCTTGCGCACCCGCACCACCTCCGGCGTCACCTCGACGCACTCGTCGGGTCCGCAGAACTCCATGGCCTGCTCGAGGTCGAGCTCGAGCGGCTTGGGCAGCGTTTCGATGACGTCGGCAGTCGAGGAGCGCATATTGGTCAGTTTCTTTTCCCGGGTGACATTGATGTCGAGATCTTCCGGGCGCGCGTTGACGCCGACGACCATGCCTTCGTAGGTGTCCTGGCCGGGCTCGACGAAGAACTGTCCCCGGTCGGCCAGCTGGAGCAGCGCGAACGGCGTGATGGTTCCGCTGCGATCGGACACCAGCGACCCGGTGTGGCGGGCCCGGATCTCTCCCGCCCACGGCGCATAACCGTCGAAAACGGCGTGGCCGATCCCGGTGCCGCGGGTTTCGGTGAGGAAATCGGTGCGCCAGCCGATCAACCCGCGGCTGGGCACCACGAAATCCATCCGCACCCAACCGGTGGCGTGGTTGGCCATCTCGACCATGCGGCCCTTGCGGGCGGCCATCAACTGGGTGACCGCACCGACGTACTCCGCGGGGCAATCGATGGTCATCGCCTCGAACGGCTCGTGCAGTTGGGCGTCGATGATCTTGGTGACCACCTGCGGCTTGCCGACCGTCAGCTCGAAGCCCTCCCGGCGCATCTGCTCGACCAGCACCGCCAGTGCCAGCTCACCGCGGCCCTGGACCTCCCAGGCGTCGGGCCGGCCGATGTCGAGCACCCGGATCGACACATTGCCGACCAACTCGGTGTCCAACCGCGCCTTCACCATTCGTGCGGTCAGCTTGTGCCCGGGCACCTTGCCTGCCAACGGCGAAGTGTTGGTGCCGATGGTCACCGAAATCGCCGGCTCGTCGACGGTGATGCGCGGCAGCGCAACGGGATTCGCAGGGTCCGCGAGGGTGTCGCCGATCATGATCTCCGGGATACCGGCGACCGCGACGATGTCGCCGGCCACGGCCTGTTCGGTCGGTGAGCGCTCGACACCTTCGGTGGCCAGTAGTTCGGTGATCTTCACGGTGGCGACGACGGGTTGCCCGTCGATCTCGCGCAGCCAGGCAACTTGCTGGCCTTTGCGCAATCGCCCGTTGTAGATGCGGACCAGCGCCAGTCGGCCCAAGAACGCCGACGCGTCGAGGTTGGTCACCAGCGCCTGCAACGGAGCGTCTGGATCGCCGCTGGGCGGTGGAATGTGTTGCAGCAGAACGTCGAACAGCGGATCGAGGTTCTCACCGTCCGGAATCTGGCCGTCCGACGGTGGCACGGTGCTGGCTACCCCGGCGCGTCCGGAGGTGTACAGGGTGGGCAGCCCGAGGGCCGCTTCGGCGGCCTTGGCCGCGTCGTCGTCGAGGTCGGCGGCGACGTCGAGCAGCAGGTCGTGACTGGCGTCGACGACCTCGGCGATGCGGGCGTCGGGCCGGTCGGTCTTGTTGATGACGAGGATCACCGGCAGATGCGCAGCCAGCGCCTTGCGCAGCACGAACCGCGTCTGCGGGAGGGGACCTTCGGAGGCGTCGACCAACAGCAGGACCCCGTCGACCATCGACAGGCCGCGTTCGACCTCACCACCGAAATCCGCGTGGCCCGGGGTGTCGATCACGTTGATGACGGTCACCGATCCGTCGGGGTGATGGCGGTGCACGGCGGTGTTCTTGGCCAGGATCGTGATGCCTTTTTCGCGCTCCAGATCACCGGTGTCGAGCACCCGCTCGGTGGCCTCGCCGCGCTCACGCAGCGCGCCGGACTGCCGCAACATGGCGTCCACCAAGGTCGTCTTGCCGTGGTCGACATGCGCGACGATGGCGACGTTGCGGAATTGCACCGGGTGATTCTGCCAGTGCGGCTTGCGTTCGCGGAAATCGAGGCGCTACCAGCCGCGTCGGCGCGGCGCCGACCCTACTATTTCCCGGTCTTCTTTCTTGACTTCCTTCTTGTCGCCCGCCGCGTCACGGGAACGGACCGCCTCGCGGCTGCGGTAGACGATGTAGGGCCGGAACAGATATCCGATCGGCGCGCTGAAGGCGTGCACCAACCTGGTGAACGGCCACAAGCAGAACAGCACCATGCCGATCGCGGCGTGCAACTGGTAGTCGAGCGGTGCGCCGACCATGTTCTCGCCGCCCGGCCGCAGATCGAAAATGCCGCGGAACCACACCCCCACCGTGTTGCGGTAGTGGTACACGTGGGCGTGGCCACCCATTCCGGTGCCGAGCAAGGTGCAGTACAAGCCCACCAGCAGCGCCAGCGCCAGCACCACATACATCACCTTGTCGGACAACGTGGTGGCCATCCGCACCGGTCCACTCGTCATCCGCCGGTAGATCAACAACCCGATACCGATCACGGTGGCGGTACCCGCGATGGTCCCGAGCAGCACCGCCTGGACGTGATAGGCCTCCTGGCTGATATGCAGTGCGTCGGTGAACCGCGGGGGAATCACCAAACCCATCACGTGCCCGGCGAACACCGTCAGGATGCCGAAGTGGAAGATGGGACTGGCGATTTGCAGCAGCCGCGACTCATAGAGCTGTGAGGAACGGGACGTCCAACCGAACTTGTCGTAGCGATAGCGCCACCAGCTGCCGACGATCAAGACCGCCAACGTGACGTACGGGGAGATGTCCCAGAAAATTGCGGCGCGATCCAATTCTAGCCGCCTCCTTTTTCCCGTCGTGGTGGCACGGTCAATGTGAACGGTTGCAGGCCAACAGCTTCCGCGGGCGGCCCGGAGTCGGCCAACCGGCGGGCGCGCTGCACATCCTGGTCGGTAACGCCGGGCAGCGTCTCGCACACGGCCGCGATGGTGTCCGCGTACGGCGACTGTGCTTCGGTCAGGGCTTGTAGCAGCACGTCGATGGGCACCCGGTGCTCGACCAACAGTTGCCGGCCCGCCTCCGGGTCGACGGTCGCCGCGAACTCGAGCACGACCGGCAGGTGGTCGGGGGCTTCATTGCGCGGCGGCTGCACTCCCGCTTGCTGGTAGACGGTGGCGAATGCCAGCATCTCCCGCCCGCGGTTGCGCGTGTCGCCGGCGGTCCAGTACGTCAGGTACATCGTCGACCGACGCCGCATGTCGAAGGTTTCGACGTAGTCGCTGGCGGCGGCCAGCGGATCGGTCGCCCGCAGCGCGGCGACCGTGCGGGCCAGCAGCTCAGCGGCGCGCCCGTCGATATGGGTCAGCAGCCTCTCGACGGTGTCGAGCCGCTCGTCGTGCTGTTCGTCGGGGTAGGCCAACAGCAACGACGCTGCCTGCCACACCAACCGGTCACTGCGCGCGGGTCCTCGCGATCTGTTCAGCAGTTTCATTGCTTCTGCTTCCCGGGGAACATCCCGGCCGGCACACCTCTGCCGTCCCAGTTCAACAGGTTCACTCGCGACCGAGGGCGGGCGTCGCCGGCCGGTCCTGGCGAGCCCGGCCGCTGCTGCATCGCGTGGAACGCCTCCACCGCAACCGGCACCGCTTCCTCGGCGGCGTTGTCGAACGGACCCGACTCATACATGCCCGGACCGCCGTCGCCCGACAACGAACACTCCATGTCGTGCGCGGCGGCCGGAATCTCGCCGGTGTAGGCGGTCGGAATGACGTAGCGATCTTCGTATTTCGCGATCGCGAGCAGACGATACATCTCGTAGATCTGCTCCTCGGTCATCCCGACAGCCGCCGGGATATGCGGCTGGGTCTCGCGGCCGAGGTTGATGTCGCGCATGTACGAGCGCATGGCCGCCAGTCGCCGCAGCACCGCGTCGACAACGGAAACGTCACCGGCGGTGAACAATTCAGCCAAGTACTGGATCGGGATGCGGAGCGCGTCGATCGCGCCGAACAGGTTGCCGACCTCCTCGCCGTCGTGCCCGTCGCGACTGATCGCGTCGACCACCGGCGAAAGCGGCGGCACATACCAGACCATCGGCATGGTCCGATACTCCGGATGCAGCGGCAGCGCCACCTTGTACGTCTTGATCAGCGCATAAATGGGCGAACGTTGCGCGGCTTCGATCCAGTCGTCGGATATGCCACCGGCCCGCGCGGCGGCGATCACCTCGGGATCGTTGGGGTCCAGCAAGATGTCGCATTGCGCCTCATACAGGTCGGTGTCCTTTTCCACCGTCGCCGCTTGCAGCACCCGGTCCGCGTCGTAGAGCACCAGCCCCAGATAGCGCAGCCGCCCGACGCACGTTTCCGAACAGATCGTCGGCAGGCCGACCTCCATGCGGGGGTAGCACAACGTGCACTTCTCGGCCTTGCCCGTCTTGTGGTTGAAATACACCTTCTTGTAAGGGCATCCGGACACGCACATCCGCCAACCACGGCAGCGGTCCTGGTCGACGAGCACGATGCCGTCCTCGCTGCGCTTGTACATCGCGCCGGACGGGCAGGAGGCGACGCAAGACGGGTTGAGGCAGTGCTCGCAGATACGCGGCAGGTAGAACATGAAGGTCTCTTCGAGCGCAAGCTTGACCTCTTGGGAAACTTGGCTGACCTTCTTCAGGATCGGGTCCTCGGCCAGGATCTCCGGCGATCCGGCGAGGTTGTCGTCCCAGTTCGGTCCCCAGGTGATCTTCATCGGTTCGCCGGTGATCTGGCTGCGCGGCGCGGCGACCGGGAACGTGTCGCCCAGTGGTGCCGAGGTCAGGTTCTCGTAGTCGTAGGTCCACGGCTCGTAGTAGTCGTTGATCTCCGGCAACTTGGGGTTGGCGAAGATCCGCAACAGCTTGTGGATCCGGCCGCCGTCGCGCAATCTCAGCCGGCCCTTCTTGTCGCGGATCCAACCCCCGCGCCAACGATCCTGATCCTCGTAGGTGCGTGGATAACCTTGACCCGGGCGGGTTTCGACGTTGTTGAACCAGACGTACTCGGTGCCGGTGCGGTTGGTCCAGGCCTGCTTGCAGGTCACCGAGCAGGTGTGGCAGCCGATGCACTTGTCGAGGTTCATCACCATCGCAAGCTGGCCCATAACTTTCATCGTTGATCTCGCTCCGCAAGCGTCGCTCGGGCTATCAATATTCGACCTTCTGGCTGCGGCGGCGCACGACGGTCACCTCGTCGCGTTGGTTGCCGGTCGGACCCATGTAGTTGAACGCGAACGCATGCTGACCGTAGCCGCCTGCCAAATGGCTGGGCTTGATCCGCACCCGCGTCAGCGCGTTGTGGTTGCCGCCGCGCCTGCCCGTGGTCTCACTGCGTGGGGTGTCGACAGTGCGTTCCTGGACGTGGTAGACGAATACCACACCCTCGGGCATCCGGTGGCTGACGATCGCCCGGCACACGAAAACGCCGTTGGTGTTCACCGCTTCGACCCAATCGTTGTCGCGCACCTTGATTTTCGCGGCATCGCCGGGACTCATCCACATCGTGGGACCACCCCGAGACAACGACAGCATGTACAGGTTGTCCTGGTAGGTGGAGTGGAACGACCACTTGGAGTGCGGGGTCAAATACCGCACGGTTAGGCCGATTCCGTCCTCGGTCGCACCGAGCTCCGGCTGGCCGAACAACCGCGACATGTCCAGCGGCGGGCGGAACACCGGCAGATGCTCGCCGAGCTCCTCGACCCAGTCGTGGGCCAGATAGAAGTGCATGCGTCCGGTGAGCGTGTGGAACGGCTTGAGGTTTTCGATGTTCACCGTGAACGGCGCGTAGCGGCGACCGCCGGTTTCGCTGCCGGACCACTCGGGGCTGGTGATCACAGGTTGCGGACGCGACTGGGTGTCCGCGTAGGTGATCCGCCTTTCTTCGCTGCCCTCAGCCAGATGAGCCAGCCGCTGACCGGTGCGCTTCTCCAGCTCCCGGAAACCTTCGACGGCGAGCCGGCCGTTGGTCGTCCCGGATAGCAGCAGAATCGCGTCAGCCATCTGCTGTGCGGTGGTAATCGCCGGACGGCCTTGGCCGACGCCGGAATTCAGCACCCCGAACCTGGCGGCCAGCTGTTCGACCTCGGGGAAGGGGTGCACGGTGAAGCCCTTGGTGGTCAACCCGAATTTGTCGACCAGCGGACCGAGCGTCCGCCATTTGTCATAGGTCGCGGCGTAATCGCGTTCCACCACCGTGAGCTTGGCCATCGTCCGGCCAGGCACCGGCGTCTCACCGGTGTGCAGCCAATCGCGTTCGGTGCCGTCCGGGTAGGCCATCGCGTCCGGAGTGTCGTGCTGCAGCGCGGTGAGCACCACATCCGTGCGCGTGCCCAGATGACGTTTCGCCATCGCGCTGAAGGCACGCGCGATGGCGCCGAATGCATCGTAATCGCTGCGGGTTTCCCACGGCGGATCAGTCGCGGCAGAAAACGAATGCACATAGGGGTGCATGTCGGTGCTGGACAGGTCGGCCTTCTCGTACCAGGTCGCCGCCGGCAGGACCACGTCGGACACCAACGTCGTCGAGGTCATCCGGAAGTCGATCGACATCATCAAGTCGAGCTTGCCTTCCGGAATTTCGCGATGCGAAGCCACGTCGGTCGGCCGCACCCCGTCGGCCGGGGGCTCGGCCAGCACATCAGAGTCGGTGCCCAACAGGTGCCGCAGGAAATACTCGCCGCCTTTACCGGACGACCCGATCAGGTTGGCCCGCCACACTGTGAGCACCCGCGGCCAGTTGGCGGGGTCGTCGGGGTCGGTGACGGCGAGCTTGAGCCTGCGCTCGCCGAGTTGCTCGGCGACGTAGTCGGCGATGTCGCGACCCGCGGCGACTGCCTCGTCGGCGACATCGAGGCTGGACCGGTCGAATTGCGGGTAGAACGGGCTCCAGCCCATCGCGACCGACGAGGCCAGTACGTCCATCGTGTGCTTGCCGGCGAAGCGGCCCCGGCCGATCGGGCTGGCCAGCTTGTCCGCCGCGTAGCCGTCGTAGCGCCACTGGTCGGTGTGGGCGTACCAGTACGAGGCGCCGGGCACCTGCCGCGGCGGCCGGGACCAGTCGGTGGCCATCGCCATCGTCGTCCACCCGGTGAGCGGACGCACTTTTTCCTGACCGACGTAGTGCGCCCATCCGCCACCGTTGCGCCCCATCGATCCGGTCAACATCAGCAGCGCCAGCACCGCACGGTAAATGGTGTCGCCGTGGAACCATTGGCAGATTCCGCTGCCCATGATGATCATCGACCGTCCGCCGGATTCCTCAGCGCTGCGGGCGAATTCCTTGGCGACGCGGATGGCCTGGGTAGCTGACACGCCGGTGATCGGCTCCTGCCAGGCCGGGGTGTTGGGTGAACTGGGGTCGTCGTAGCCGGTGGGCCAGTCGCCGGGCAGCCCCGGACGCGCGACTCCATACTGGGCCAGCATCAGGTCGAAGACCGTGCACACCAAGTGCTTTCCGACTTGGCGCACCGGCACACCGCGAGCAAGGGTGGTGCCTTCACCGGTGATGGTGTCGAAGTTGGGCAGCTGGACCAGCGCGGTCCGGCGCTCGCCGGTGGTGGGCTGCGAATCGTCCACGCTGAGCGCCGGTGTCAGGGTCCCGAGGTCGAGGTTCCACTTGCCCATACCGTCTTCGCCGTAACGGAATCCCAGCGACCCGTGCGGTATCACAACTGCGCCGGTGACCTCGTCCAGCACCGCCGGCTTGAGGGCGGCGTTTTCTACCGCGTCGCCGATGTCTGCGGCGGTGAGGTTCTTGCCGGGCACCAATGTGTCGCCGCGTTCCTCCAGCTTGATCAGGAACGGCAAGTCGGTGTAGCGGCGCGCATAGTCGATGAAGAACGGAACCTGTTGCTGCACATAGTATTCCGCAAGGATCACGTGGCCCATC
The DNA here is from genome assembly GCA_002101905.1 of Mycobacterium shimoidei. Classification (GTDB taxonomy): domain Bacteria; phylum Actinomycetota; class Actinomycetes; order Mycobacteriales; family Mycobacteriaceae; genus Mycobacterium; species Mycobacterium shimoidei. Next base: position 24,778 of record LQPU01000016.1, read on the forward strand.
GCCATGGCCAGCGCGCCGTCGGTACCTGCCGCGCACGGCATCCACTCGTCGGCGAACTTGGTGTTGTCGGCGTAATCGGGGCTGACGGTCACCACTTTGGTGCCGCGGTAGCGGGCTTCGGCCATCCAGTGCGCGTCGGGGGTGCGGGTGATGGGAACGTTCGAGCCCCACATCATCAGATAGGCGGCGTCCCACCAGTCGCCCGACTCGGGCACGTCGGTCTGGTCGCCGAACACCTGCGGTGAGGCCACCGGCAAGTCGGCATACCAGTCGTAGAACGACGTCATCGGGGCGCCGATCAGCTCGAAGAACCGCGACCCGGCCGCGTACGACACCATCGACATCGCCGGAATCGGTGAGAAGCCGGCGATCCGGTCGGGCCCGTAGGTCTTGATGGTGTGCACGTGGGCAGCGGCGATCATTTCGGTGGCTTCGGCCCAGGTCACCCGGACCAAGCCGCCTTTGCCGCGGGCCCGCTGGTAGCGGCGACGACGTTCGGGGTCGGCTTGGATGTCCGCCCAGGCCAGCACCGGGTCGCCGAGCCGCGCCTTGGCCTCCCGGAACATCTCGACCAGCACACCGCGCGCGTAGGGATACCGCACCCGGGTCGGTGAATAGCTGTACCAGGAGAACGATGCGCCGCGGGGGCAGCCGCGCGGCTCGTACTCCGGACGGTCCGGACCCACCGACGGGTAGTCGGTCTGCTGGGTTTCCCAGGTGATGATTCCGTCTTTGACGTAGATCTTCCACGAGCACGAGCCGGTGCAGTTGACCCCGTGCGTCGAGCGCACCACCTTGTCGTGGCTCCACCGATCGCGATAGAACACGTCAGCCTCCCGGCCGCCACGGCGGGTAACCGTGCGCAGATCGGCGGAAATCTCGCCGGGGGTGAAAAAGCGCCCACTGCGCTCCAACAACTCCTCGAGAGGACCTCCGACGTGGGGGGTGACGGTCAAGGCGAAGACCTCCTTTGTAAGTGCGGCGCGCCTCGTTGCTGTGGCGGGGCCGAGAGCCCCGCTGTCGTGGATCCGGGAGTGGTCAGCGACTCGACGGCGAACTCGCTGACCCGTCTGACCAGATTCGGCGTGGCCATCGCCATCGGCGGCCCCCGCGCTGGTCGGCAATCGGTCCCAGCATAGGTGTTGGTAACTCGGCCAACCAGACAGCGGCGTGACAGGGTGTTGACAGCAACCCCGAAACCCCCTCCTCGGCGTCCGTTGCCATTTGCCGAGGTGGCCGCATCCACGCGTTACAGGAAACCATCTGGGCTGCTACGAACATGACAACTAGAGGTTAATATTTCGTGCCGATTTGTATTAACAGAATGAGCCGCATTAGCTTCGACAATTCTGTAACTTTTCTGCAAATTCGCTGTGAATTCCGGCATTTCCATGCGCAGGACCGCCGCTCTTCGTAGTGGCATAGTGCCCGTCCCGAGCTTGCAGCCATGCGGGGTGAGTTGTCATCACCCCAACCAGCTATTCACCCGAATGACTGGCGCGTCACAGGGCGAGCGCCAGGTCGGCGAGCCAAGCGCGGTCGGAGGGCACCCAGTCGACGTCGTGCAGCTGCGCCGCGGTCACCCAGCGCAGTGCACGGTGATCATGCGGGCGGGGTTCACCGCGCACCAAGCGCACGCGATATGCCCGCAGCGTCGTCGTCGCATCGAGGGCGACGTCCTCACCCAGACGTTCCCCGACTTCGACGTCGACACCCAATTCCTCGGCGAGCTCGCGCACCAGCGCGGCGGGTTCGGATTCACCTGGCATCACCTTGCCGCCCGGCAGCTCCCAGCGGCCCGCCAACTCCGGTGGCCGGCGACGCTGGGCCACCAACAGCGACGACTTTGCGATGAGGGCCCCGGCGACGACGATCTGGTTCGGCACGCCGAGACGCTATACCGTCGGACTATGGCTGTGTTAACGGATGAACAAGTAGACGCCGCACTGCCCGAACTCGCCGGTTGGGAGCGTGCCGGCGGCGCACTGCGACGTTCGATCAAGTTCCCGTCGTTTATGGCCGGGATCGACGCCGTGCGCCGGGTGGCCGAACACGCCGAAGCCAAGGACCATCATCCGGACATCGATATTCGTTGGCGGACAGTGACTTTCGCTTTGGTAACACATTCCGAAGGTGGTATCACGAAAAACGACATCGACATGGCGCGCGACATCAACGGGATTGTCGGCGAGTAATCGCGCGCGCTCGAGGCGCTGCGATCCAGGCCAACGTCGCCAGTGCGGCCACCAGGTACGCCAGCCCGCCCCAGGCCAGATACCACGCTCGCCCGCCCTGCCAGATGGTCGGTTGCGCGAAGCTGAGTAGCCACGGCACGCCGACGATGACCAGCGCGAGCCAGCCCCAGCCGAGGATTCGCGCGCCGCGCCGCGCCGACAGCGGCCCGTGGATCAACCAGATCATCAGCGGCACCAGCCACACCCAGTGATGGGTCCAGGAAATCGGCGACAGCAAAAGTCCGAACAGCTCGACAACCAGCAGTCGGCCGAGCCGGTCGTCGTCGGTCAATGCACGCCAGGCCGCGACGGCGAGCACGGCGGTCACGGCGATACCGGCCAGCACCACCGGGCCATAACCGGTGTCGTGGCCGAAGATTCGACACATACCGCCGCGCCAAGACTGGTTGAAGGCCGTGCACATCGGTCCGACCCGATCCGGGTCGCGGATCAAATCGGTGAAGTAATAACGGGTTTCGTCGGCGACGATCAGCCATGACACCGCGACCGTCGCGAAAAAGACGACCGCCGAGAATGCGGCCGCGCCCCAGCGCCGGACAGCGACGAAATACAGGCCGGTGATCGCGGGCGTGAGCTTCACCCCGGCGGCCACGCCGACCAGCAGCCCCGACAGCCACCAGCGCATCGTGAAAACGGCGTAGAGCCCGGCCAACACGAGCAGCACGTTGACCTGTCCGTAGTCGAAGGTGCTGCGCAGCGGCTCGATCCAGATCGCAATCGCGGTCCACAGCATCGCAACACGGTGGCCTGCGCCGGCCGCCACCCCGAGCAGCCGTTGGCTGACGCGGACCACGCCGTAAAGGGCGACGATGGTGCCGATCTGCCAGCAGAACGCGACGACGGCAAAAGGCAACAGGTGCAGCGGATAGAACACGATGGCCGCGAACGGCGGGTAGGTGAACGGCAGCGGGAAGTCCGGCGTCTGGTCGCCATAGACGTAGCTGTACAGGGTGCCGGGATGATCCAGGGCCGCCGCGCCACCGATGTAGACGTGCAGGTCGACGAAGTTAGCGCCGTTGGGGATCAGGTAAGTCCATGCCAGCCGCGCGGCGACGCTCAACGACAGCAGCACCGGCGCGGCGGTGGTCAGTGATAGCGCCCGCCGCCGGCCGGTAGTTGCCGCCGGAGCGGCCGAGGTCGTGTCTATTTGGCCGACTTTAGTGGCGTCCGGGCCGGCGGGCAGCCGGCGGGAGAACCGTTGGGTCACCGCGGCCATTCGGCTGCGTAACGATCGAATAAATGCCACACGTGTCACTTGAGTCACTCTGACATCACGCGAACTATCGGGCGCGGGTCCTAACCACCGATCACCACGGGAGAGTCATGCCATCCATCTGGACTTTGTTACGTGCCACTGCCATCCTCGGCGGGTCGGCTGCCGCACTGCTCGCAGGCGGCATCGCCCACGCCGACCCGGCGCCCACGGTTCCGGTTCCCGACATTGCGGGGCAAGTCGCCGGCACAGCGGCCAATGCGCCGCAGATGCTGCAGGGCCTGGCCACGGCGCTGGGCGCGACGCCGCCGTCGCCACCGTTGGCCAGCGCCGGTATTCAGGTGCCCCAGCCCGCGACGACGGCATTACCCGGCACGACCTCGCTGCTTCCCAGCGCGACAACGCCGGGGATGACCCCCGTCGTACCGGGCGCAACGTCGGCTGTGCCGGGGCTCCCGCCGACCACCGCGATGACGACGCCGGCGGGCGGACCGTCGCAGTTGTTGCCGCAGGCGCAGGTCAGCCTGCCGCAGCTGCCGTTCTCTCCGGTGCCACTGCCCCAACAACTCTCGCTGCCCGGCGACCTGATGGCGCTGGCCAACGGCGGGGTGCCGGTCACGCGCAGCGTGCCGACCATAACGCCGGCGGCGTCCGGCAGCAGCCCGCTGCTGTTCCCGCTTTCCGCACTGCCCTGACACCCGCGGTTGGCCGGCCAATCATGCGTTGGCCGGCCAACTCATTACCGAGGATCGGGAGAAACCGTGAAACGCACCTGGAAACTGGCTAGTGGCATTGGCGCCGCGGCCGTCGTGTCGACCACCGCATTTGTGCTGTGCCCCAACGCCGTTGCCGACCCGACCCCTCCCCAGCCGTTACCCGCCCAGCAACTGCCGGGCCTGCCGGCGCTCACGCAGCTGAGCCCCATCATTCAGCAGGCGGCCGCCGACCCGCAGCAGGCCCAGCAGTTGCTGATGGCCGCCGCGGCGGCGTTCACGCACAGCCCGGCAGCGCCGGATGCATCGAAAAACGTTGCCGCGTCGGTCAACCAGCTGATGCAAGAGCCCACGGCGCACATCCCACCGGTCGGCGTCGAGCCGGGTGCTCAGGCCCATCTGCCGACGGGCATTGACCCCGCACATGCTGCCGGCCCGTCGCCGGAACCCGCTGCCGGCCCGAACGTCACACCGGTTGCGGCCCCGGTGCCGCCCCCGCCCGCGCCGGCCGCGTTCAGCCCGGACTCCCCGCCCACCCAGGACTTCATGTACCCGTCGATCGGCACCGGCTGCGCGGCCGACGGCGGTAACGTCATCGCCACCGCGCTTTCGGTGGCGGGCCCGGCCAAGATCCCGGCACCCGGCCCCCAATCCGGTCAGACCGCCTACGTGTTCACCGCCGTCGGCACACCCGGGCCGGCGGAGGAGCAGAAGCTTCCGCTGAACGTCACCTGGGTGAACCTGACCACCGGCAAGTCGGGCAGCGCCACGCTCAAGCCGCAACCTGACATCAACCCGGACGGGCCCACCACGTTGACCGCGATCGCCGACACCGGTTCGGGCAGCATCCTGTCGACGATCTTCGGCCAGGTGACCACCAAAGAAAAGCAGTGCCAGTTCATGCCCACCATCGGGTCGACGGTGGTGCCCTAACGGTCCTTATCTAGCGCGAGCGGGCGCCGTTGTACGCCGCGCGCGGCGTGTCTGTGTACAGACACGCCCGCTCGCTCAGAAAGCTCAGCCGCTAATAGGCCATGAACAGGATCGCGTCCCGGTCGTACTCCAGGCCGGGATGAACGCTGGCAAGGTGGGCCTGGGTCAGTTCGACCAGCTCGTCTTCGTCCTTGCCGACGATGGCCTCACCGCATGGACACGTCAGGTGTGTCTTCACGTTGCCGCCTTTCCCTTCGACTTCTGGGCCGCTTTCAGCTGTTTCTTGTGTGATCGCACCTGCTCGAGCGAACGGGTGTCGACGATATCGGCAACCGACATGTGGGTGCCGGCCTTGCCATAGTCGCCCGCCGCCGCCCGCCACCCGGTCGGGGTGACGCCGTATTGCTTGCCGAGCAGCGCAAGGAAGATGCGTGCCTTCTGCTCACCGAAACCGGGCAGCTCCTTGAGCCGGCACAGCACCTCGGCTCCGTCCGGGTCACCGGCGGTCCACAGTGCCGCCGCGTCGCCGTCGTAGCGGTCCACGATGATTCGCGCCAGGGCCTGGATGCGCTTGGCCATCGCGCCCGGAAAGCGATGCACCGCAGGCCTTTCCGAGCACAGTGCGGCGAACTTGTCCGGGTCGTAGTCGGCGATTTCGGCGGCGTCGAGGCCGCCCATCCGGTCGGCGATTTTCTTCGGACCCGCGAACGCGGTCTCCATCGGCACCTGCTGGTCGAGCAGCATCCCGACTATCAGCGCGAAAGGATCGGAGTCCAGCAGAGCGTCGGCCGCCGGATCGCCGGCAAGCTGTAGGTTCGGCACCCGGCCAGTTTAGGACTGCGCGCTGGCTCGTTGCCGCCGAGCTTAGATAGGGGTAAATACCTAGACTCCCCGCACCCTTCCGCGGTTAGGTTTGCGGCATGAACCAACTGCTCGGGTTTCCCTCCCCTGCCGACGTGGCCGCGCAAACGCCCACCGGTCGCGACCGGGCTATCGACGTCATCCGCATTGCCTCGCTGCTCGGAGTCGTCGGCGGCCACACCATCATGGCGACGAGCATGATCGCCGACGGCGTACTGGTCTGGGACAACCTGCTCACCACGTCGACGTTCTTTCAGACGCTGACCTGGATCTTCCAGATCATGCCGCTGTTCTTCTTCGCGGGAGCGGCCGCCTGTGTTCAGTCTTGGCGGCCCGGCGGGAGCTGGGGCGGCTGGCTGATGAAACGCTGCACCCGGCTGTACCGACCGGTGTTCTACTACTTGGCCTTCTGGGCAGTCGCCTTGATCGCGCTGCGCCAGATCCTCCCGTCGCACGTCTACGACCCGGTGGCGGGCGTCAGCGTCCAATTGCTGTGGTTCCTCGGCGCGTACGTGCTGGTACTGGCGACCATGCCGCTGCTGTACCGGATCACCACCACACGCCGGCTTGTCTTCAGCGTGGCCGGGTTGTACGCGTTCGTGGCGATCATCGACATCGTTCGGCTGCACACGCCGGGCGCCGGCCTGCTCGGTTATCTGAATATGGCGGCGTGGGTGATCCCGGGGATGTTCGGCGTCGCCTACCGGCGCAGGTTGGTCTCGACGCGCGCTGCGCTCACCATCGGACTGCTGATGCTGGGCGTCAACCTGGCACTGGTGTGGATCGGTCCCTACGACGTAAGCCTGGTCGGGATCCAGGGTCAGCGGTTGGCGAACATGGCGCCGCCGTCGCTGCTGCTGGCCGGCCACGCAATCATGATGTGCGCGTTGATAAGTGCGGCCGCACCCGCGATAGCCCGCTGGGCCCAGCGGCCACGGGTGTGGTGGCTGACGGCGATCGGCAACTCCGGTGCGATGACGCTGTATCTCTGGCACATGCCCGCGCTGCTCGGGGTACACCTGCTGTTCGACTACCTCGGTTTCTACCGTTACCCCGGCCAGCCGCATTTGGTGCTGCTGAGCATCGTGCAAACCGCCGTGATGGTCGGCCTGGTCGGGGTCTTGTTCGTGGCACTGCGGCCGCTGGAGAACTCGGTCCTGCCCGGTTGGGATGGCGGCGTCGTGGCGACGCCCGGATCACGCAGCGTGGCCGTCGGCATCTTGCTGTGTCTGGCCGCGGCGGCGACGCTGGCGTCGGTCAAATGGGGTTTGAAGGACGACGGGCTCTCCTGCATGGCGGTTATGCTGTCGGCTCTTCTCGGCGCTCGAATGCTGGCCACTTTTAGCCACGAAGCGACAAGACGCCTTGCGCTGAAGTAAGTTAGCCGCTCTTGCGGCGAAATTCTCGACGGCTCTCCACGGGCCCATGAGCACGTGGCTGCTTGGCGCCGCCGTCCTTGTGCGCCGATCCGCCACCCGACTTCGCCTTCTTACGGTCAAGGGCTTCGCGGAATTTGCGCTTGGTCTCGTCCTCCGCCATGACGGCAGCGTACCCCGTCAGTGCATACCCGGAGGCATGCCGTAGACGTGACTGATCGGCATCGTCAACAGCACTCGGCGTTCGGTGACCATCGCCTGGCGGAACTCATCCCAGTCGGGGTGTTCACCGGCCATGTTGCGGTACAAGGTGATCAGCGCCTCGACCGTGTCGTCGTCGGTCTTGGCCGCCGGAGGAGTCAGCTCCGCGGTGCCTTCGGCAACCGCATAAGACCATCCGTCGTCGGAACTGACCAGAAGTGACGCCCGCGGGTCACGCCGTAGATTGCGGGTCTTGGCGCGCGGCTCGGCGATCGACACCTGCACGGCGCCCACCCGGGCGTCGAAGTAATACCCCACATTGGACAGCTGGGGACGCCCGTCGCGCTTGATGGTCGCAAGGACCCCGAGAGAGTTCCCGCTGATCATGGCCAGCAGCTTGTCGTCGAACACTTGGCGTCCCATGGGAGAAAGCCTACGTCGCAGAACTGGCTGTGGCCGCAATTCGATTACCATCACGGCCATGAGCACCGTCCACCCTTGGGACGTTGGGCTTTTCGCGGCGGGAACATGACCCGGTACGCGGCGTTTCTGCGCGGCGTCAATGTCGGTGGCGTCAATCTCAAGATGGCCGAAGTTGCCAGGGTGTTGACCGCGGCCGGCTTCGGCGACGTCCGCACCATCCTGGCCAGTGGCAACGTGCTGCTGGACTCGTCCGCCGACCCCGACCGGGTGCGTAAGAATGCCGAGACCGCGCTGCGCAACGAGTTCGGCTATGACGCGTGGGTGCTCGTCTACGACGTCGACACGGTCCGGGCCATCGTCGACAACTATCCGTTCGAGCCCGAGGTTCACGGCTACCAGTCTTACGTCACGTTGGTCAGCGATCCCGCGGTGCTTGACGAGCTCGCCGCGCTGAAACCCGGGCCCGACGAGAAGACCGCCCGCGGCGACGGCGTCATCTATTGGCAGGTGGCCAAGGGCGCCACCCTCAACAGCGCCGTCGGAAAAACAATGGGCAAGTCGCGGTACAAGTCGTCGACCACCACCCGCAACCTGCGCACGCTGGTCAAAGTCGCCGCTGGGTAGGGTTTCCTCGATGAGCTCCGCCCCGCAAAGCCCCACCCTCACCGGGGTTTCCGAAACCGCCCTGCTGACACTGCGGGCGCGGGCCCGAGAAGCCGCCCACGGCGAGGGCATCATCGAAGACCCGATGGCGATTACCCTGATCAACTCCATCGACTTCGACTTTGCCAAGTTCGGCCCCACCCGCCAGGACATCGCGCTGCGTGCGCTGGCGTTCGACACCCACACCCGGCGCTACCTGGATCGGCATCCGGCCGCAACAGTGGTCGCGTTGGCCGAAGGCCTGCAAACCAGCTTCTGGCGGTTGGACCGCGCGATCCCAGATGTCCAATTCCATTGGCTGACAGTTGACCTGCCACCCATCATCGATCTTCGCGCACGGCTGTTGCCGGAATCGCCGCGGATATCGGTGTGCGCGCAGTCGGTCCTGGATTACAGCTGGACCGAACGAGTCGATCCGTCGCATGGCGTGTTCATCACCGCCGAAGGTCTGCTGATGTACTTGCAGCCCGAAGAAGCGCTCGGGCTGATCGCCGAGTGCGCCCGCAAGTTTCCCGGCGGTCAGATGCTGTTCGATCTGCCACCGGTTCTGCTCGCGCGGCTGGTCCGGCGCGGGCATCCGACGTCGTTTCGCTACCGGGTTCCGCCGATGCCCTTCAGCATGTCGGTCAGACAAGCCGCGAACCTGGTGAACACCGTGCCGGGGGTCCGCGCTGTCCACGATTTGCCGCTGCCACCGGGCCGTGGCCTGATTTTCAACCGGCTGCTGTCGACCGCGTACCGGATACGCGCGCTGAATGCACTGCGCCCGACGCTGACGCTGCTGGAGTTCGGCTAGTCGTCGGGCGCGTCATCCAGGTAGCGTCGCGCCTCCGCTTTTCCCAATCCCAACCCGCGGGCGACATCGAGGTACGCCCGGGCCGCGGCGGCCATCGCGCTGTCCGACGGGTCGACGCGGGCGACGAATGTTCCGAAACGCCCACGGGTTTCGACGATGCCGGCCGTCTCGAGCTCGCGGTAGGTGCGCGCCACCGTGTTGACGGCCAGCCCGAGTTCGGCGGCCAATTCGCGCACGGTGGGCAGTCGGGTCCCCGGCGGCAATGTCCCGGCTCGCACCGCGTCGATGATCTGAGTCCTCAGCTGGTCGAACAGCGGACGGCTCGCCTGTCCGTCGATCTGTAGCAAGGCACCCAGCCGCACCCACCCAGTATCGCGCAGAGCCTCGCTATGTTGGAGGTGTGCGAGTAACGGTGCTCAGCGGTGCGGGAATCTCCGCCGAAAGCGGTGTGCCGACGTTTCGGGACGACAAGAACGGCCTGTGGGCCAAGTTCGATCCCTACGAGCTATCCAGCGTGCAGGGTTGGCTGCGGAACCCCGAACGGGTGTGGGGGTGGTATCTGTGGCGTCACTATCTGGTCAGTCGCGTCGAACCCAACGAAGGGCATCTAGCGGTCGCGGCGTGGGAGGATTACGCCGACGTCGTCGTGGTCACCCAGAATGTCGACAATCTGCATGAGCGCGCCGGCAGCACGACGGTGCATCACGTACACGGCAGCCTTTTCGACTTTCGTTGTGCCACTTGCAATAAGCCGTATACGGGTGAACTACCGGAGATGCCCGAACCAGCACTGGAAGTCGAGCCGCCGGTGTGCGTCTGCGGCGGGCTGATTCGGCCCGACATCGTGTGGTTCGGTGAGCCGCTGCCCGACAAAACGTGGGAGCTCTCGGTCGAGGCGACGAAGGCTGCCGACGTCCTTGTCGTCGTCGGTACCTCCAGCATCGTCTACCCGGCCGCCGGACTACCGGAGCTGGCGCTGGACCGCGGCACCGTCGTCGTCGAGGTCAACCCGGAGCCGACTCCGCTGTCGTCCAGCGCCACGCTGAGCGTGCGCGAAAGCGCCAGCAAGGCGCTGCCGACGCTGCTGCAGCGCCTTGGCTGAGTGGAGCTAAGCCGGTTCTAAGCCGGTCTGCGGGCACGCCCCAGTGCAAACTCCGAAACCGGCAACGGCAACCACACCGGCATCGTCAGCTCCCGTCGAGCATTGTCGACGGTGAACCCGGCGCCAGTGATCGTCCCTTCGGTGTCGCGGTGAGTGTGGCAATTGCCCAGCAGGCGCGGCCACAGCGTCGCGTCGGCCAGCCGTTGCAGCCGGCCGCGAAAGCCGCTGCTGGCCACATGCTCGAGGTATCGCAGCTGCCCGCCTGGACGAAGCCGCGAATACAGTTGGCGCAGCACGGCATCGGGGTCGCCCACCGAGCACAGCACCAGCGAGCAGACCACCGCGTCGAACGGTTCCTCGGCGGCGAAGTGCTCGACCGTCGAATCGGTGACCTGAACCGATACCGGCGCCTCGGCCGCGGCCGCCCGGGCCCGCGCCGCGAGCCGGAGCTCGGGTTCGACTGCCACCACATGCTCGACGGAATCCGGGTAGAAGGCGAAGTTGGTTCCGACACCGGCCCCGACTTCCAGCACTCTGCCCGACAGCCCGGCCAGATTCTCCCGGCGCAGGGCGCGAATCTGGTCCGTTTCATGCGCGGCGATCGTGGGCCAGATGCGGGCAAAGAACGGGTGGTCGACCGTTGTCGCCGGCGACGATGTCACGCGGGTTTGCCTCCCGACGATGTGTCCCCCGGGCCCGCTGCCAGCAGCAGGTCCACCGCCTGCTGCGAGGCGCCATCGGAACCGGTCAGCCCGGCCACCATATGCCCGCAACAAACCGCTCCCAGCACCCGCTCGGCGAACGCTTCGGTGTCCCCGAATGGCAGATAGGGCTTGGCAATCAGCAGCGACGCCACCCCGTGCGCGGCACTCCACATCTCCAGGGCGAGGCTCGCCGGGTCACCGGGAGGGTAGACACCCTCGTTGATCAACGCCTGCACGGTGACCCGCATGTGCTCGAATGCCGAGCTGGCCAAGGTGGCGTCCACACCGTTACCGGGGCGCCACTCGCCCATCGTCGCGATCCGATACAGCTCCGGACTCTCGGTGGCGAACCGAACATAGGCCAGCCCCTGTGCACGCAGCACCGCCAGCGTCGACGGCTGTCCTGTTCGCGCCCGCTGCAATTCCCAGTCGAGCTTGCTCAGGTAGCGTGCGCACACCGCATCCAGCAACGCGTCCTTGTCCTCGAAATGCAGATAGATCGATGGCGGCGTCACACCGACGCGCCGGGCCACCGATCGAATCGAGACGGCCTTGGCATGCCCGGTTTCCAGCAGCAATTCGGTTGCGGCGTCCAAGATCTCGTCGTGGAGCAGGTCTCCGGATCCACGAGGTGCGCGGTGACGGCGGAACTCGGCCATGCTAGGCCCCGTCCGTCGTGACCGATGCCGGCTCCTGATCGGCCGGCTGCACCGGCTGGCCCGTCGGTGTTACGGCCGCGACCTCATGGATACCGAACCGCTCGTGAAGCCAGGCCAGCGGTTGAGGCGCCCACCAGCTCCACCGACCCAGCACGTGCATGAATGCCGGAACCAGCACCATCCGCACCAGGGTGGAGTCGACCAACACCGCCAGCGTGAGTCCGATGCCCAGCATCCGCATGAACGACACGTGCGCGGGAATCAGCGCGGCAAACGATATCGACATGATCAGCGCGGCGGCGGTGATCACCCGGCCGGTGCGCGCCAGCCCGAGTGCGACGCTGTCGTCGTTGGCCGCGCGCGTCCGTGGTGAAGCCAGCCAGTACTCACGGATGCGGGAGACCAGGAATACCTCGTAGTCCATCGAGAGCCCAAATGCGATGCAGAACAACAACACCGGCATGTTGGCTTCCAGCGTTCCGGTGGGTGTGGTGCCCGCAGCGCCGAGATGCCCGTCCTGGAAGATCCATACCAGCGCGCCGAACGCCGCCGACAGCGACAGCACGTTGAGCACAAGCGCCTTCAGCGGCAACACCACGCTGCCGGTGAGCAGGAACAGCAGCACGAACGTGATCGTGGCGATCAACCCCAGCACCAGTGGCAGCCGGGTCATGATCGCGCTGACGCTGTCACGGTTGATCTGCACCAGCCCGGCGAATTCCACCGAGCGCCCGGCCGGGCCGGGCACATCGTGCAACCGGTCCAGTTGGGCGGCGGAGGCTTGCGAGAAGAGCGGCGCCGTACTCGCGACGGTCAAAAACGCGCTGCCGTCGGCGATTCCGGTGGGCGCCGCCGGCGGACCGACCAGCCTTCCGCCGGCGAACGTCCCGGTCGGGGCGGTCACCGCCGAGACGTCGGGAACCCGGGACAGCGCGGCGGCATACTCTTCCAGATCGGCCGGGGTCAGACCGCGGGCGTCGGGGACGACGACGGGCACCGCCGTCGCCGAATCGTCGGCGAAATCATTGCGCAACTGGTCACCGACCTGATGCGCCGACTCCGAGTTGGGCAGCACCCGGTCGTCGGGGAAGCCCCACTTCACCCCGAGGAATGGGGCCCCGAGCATCAGCAGCAACGCGACGACGGCCAACCCCACCGGCACCGCACGTCGCATCGCGAACTTGGTTGAGCGGTACCAGAACAACTGTTCCACCGGTTTGTGTGCCGGATCCGGGCGCCGCAGTACCCGGCGCGCCAGGCGGCGCATGTCGAACGAGTCGAGCCGCGGCCCGAGTAAGGCGATGGCCGCCGGAGTCACCAAGATGGCCGCGCCCGCGACGAAGGCAACGGTGGCCACGCCGCCGTAGGCAAACGATTTCAAAAAGTACGACGGGAACAGCACCATCACGGCCATCGACAAGGCGACGGTGGTCGCCGAGAACAACACTGTGCGTCCGGCGGTCGCCATGGTCCGGATCAGCGCCTCGTCACGAGGGGTGCCCTCGGCCAACTCGTCGCGGTAGCGGTTGATGATCAACAGCGTGTAGTCGATCGCCAGGGCCAAGCCCATGGCCGTGCTCAGGTTGAGCGCGAAGATCGAGACGTCGGTACGCAACGCGATCAACCGCAGTACCGACATCGAGCCCACGATGGCCAGTGCGCCCAGTGTCATCGGCAATGCCGCCGCCAACAGTCCACCGAACACCCACACCAACACCAAGAAACTCAACGGAATCGCGATCGACTCCATCAGCAGAAGGTCACGTTCGTTCAGGTGGGTGATCGCGGCGTAGACCATCGCCACCCCGCCCGCGCGCACGGTGACGCCGTCGCGGTCATGAACAATTTCCGCGCATAGTTTCTCGGCATATTTTTGAGCGTTGTTTTCGCCGCCCTTGAGATTGACCACGATCAGTCCGGACTTGCCGTCGGTGCTGACCAGACCGGCTCCGACCTGCGGCGGGGATGTCCACGCCGAGGAGACGTTGTAGACCCACGGTGAGCGTTGCAGGTGCGTGACGATATCGGTGCCGACCTGGCGCGCGGGCTGGCTGTTTGCGCCGCCGGGAGCGGTCACCACGATCAGCAGCTTCTGGTCGCTCTGGCCGAAATCGTCGGACAGCCGGGCGATGGCGCGCGCCGACTCCGACGTCGGATCCTGAAAACCGCCCGCGGACAAGCTTTTCGCCACTGGGATCCCGAAAATCGCCGCGGCGACCAGCACCAGGGCCGCAATCGACAGGATCTTTTTGGGCGCGGCGAGGGCCAGTCGGGCAATTCGCTGCAGCATGCGCGTCCTTCCGCCGCGATACCTGCGGTAACTTATCGGCGATAAGCTACGAGCAGTCGTCCCGCTCGGTCCCTTATGCCTCTACGGAGGACATGGCGTTGCACTCGGGTTGGTTCAACCAGTGGAGACGATTCACAGAGCTTATCGTCTGCACATATTAGACGCTTGCGTAACTGACGCCACCACTTTCCAACCTACCCGGCGGTAGGATTGCCACCGTTTTCCGAATCGTGACTCAACGATTCCTTAATGCTGACCCATACGCTCATAAGCATGTGGATCGACGACTCGAGTGCCGACGTCATCAAGGCTGACTTCGAGGCTCTCTACCACGGCGACGTCCTGGTAGAAGGCGAAACCTCGGAGCAGCTCGACGACGAGCACCCGCTGCCCACCGCCAGCTGACGGCGGGGCGGCCAGGTAGGCCGCGCCGTGATGAGATGAGCTTGGTCTCAATCCGGCAGTTGTCGTTTCCGTTTCCAAAACCCGGCTAAAAACCCCGCCAAGCAGGGTTTTTTCATGGCTCAGGCGTTATCTGGGCGTCATCTGGGCGCCATTCGGATGGCGCCGTCGAGCCGGATGACCTCTCCGTTGAGCATGGGGTTCTCGATGATGTGCACGGCCAGCGCGCCGTACTCGTCCGGTTTGCCCAGCCGGCTGGGATGCGGCACCTGCTTGCCCAGCGACTCCTTGGCAGGCTCGGGCAGCCCGGCCAGCAGCGGAGTATCGAACAGACCCGGCGCGATGGTCACCACCCGGATGGCCTTGCCGGCCAGATCCCGGGCGATCGGCAGGGTCATGCCGACCACGCCGCCCTTCGACGCCGAATACGCGGCCTGTCCGATCTGCCCGTCGAAGGCCGCCACCGACGCGGTGTTGATGATCACCCCGCGCTCCTCGCCGATCAGGTCGGTGTTGGCGATCCGCTCCGCGCCGAGCCGCAACACGTTGAACGTTCCGATCAGGTTGACCTCCACGACCTTGCGGAATGCGTTCAGCGGAAAGACGCCGTCCTTGCCCAGTACCCGGATGGCGTTGCCGGTGCCCGCGCAATTCACCACGATGCGCAGCGGGCCCAGCGACTCAGCGATGTCCAGCGCCGCGGTCACCGCCTTTTCGTCGGTGACGTCGGCCGGCGCGAAACGCGCGCGCTCGCCGAGTTCGCGAACCACCCCCTCCCCCTTGAGGTCGAGCACGACTACCTGGGCACCGACGTCGAGTAGACGCTTGGTGGTGGCCAGGCCCAGGCCCGACGCACCACCGGTGACGAGCGCTACGGCGTCTTGGATCTGCACTGAGACGTTCCTTTCGTCTGGGTCGGTCGGCGACTATACCCAGTCGCGCAAAACGGCTTCGGTGTCGGCTCCGGGCTCTTTCGGTGGTCGTGGGGTGTCGGCGACGGTGCGCGAGAACCGCGGCGCCGGTCGCGGTTGCAGCCCGGCGCCGGTGTCATAGAAGGTTCCGCGCTCGGTGACATGCGGCTCGGTCTCCACCTCGCCGAACGCCAGGACCGGCGTCACGCACGCGTCGGAGTCGGCGAACACCTTGGCCCAGTGGTCCCGGTCCCGGCTGGCGAACACCTCGGTGAACCGGGCGCGCAGCTCGGGCCAGCGGGCACGGTCGTTCTGAGCGGGCAGGTCGGCGGGGTCGAGCCCGAGACCGGCCAGCATCGCCGCATAGAACTGCGGCTCGATCGCGCCCACCGCGACGTAGCGGCCGTCGGCGCATTCGTAGGTGTCGTAGTAGGGCGCACCGCCGTCGAGCATGTTGGTGCCCCGCTCGTCGGTCCACATGCCCATGCCGCGCATCGCCCACATCATCTGCACCAGCATCGAGGACCCGTCGATCATCGCCGCGTCGACAACCTGCCCTTTGCCGGAAGTCTGTCGTTCCCACAACGCGGCCAAGACGCCGACCAGCAGGAACATTGATCCGCCGCCGAAGTCGCCGACCAGGTTCAGTGGCGGCACGGGGCGTTCGCCCTTCCGTCCGATCGAGTGCAGCACGCCGTTCAGCGAGATGTAGTTGATGTCGTGGCCGGCCTGCTGGCTGCGCGGGCCTGTTTGACCCCAGCCCGTCATGCGGGCGTACACCAGCCGCTCGTTGACTCGCGCGCAGTCCTCGGGGCCCAGGCCGAGCCGCTCGGTAACGCCCGGCCGGAATCCCTCGATCAGCACGTCGGCTTTGGCGACGAGCTTGAGCACAAGTTCTCTGCCCTCGGCCGCCTTCAGGTCGGCGACGACGAACCGGCGGTTGCGCAACATCGGATCGGTGCCGCTCGCTGCGGTTTTCGGCGGCCGGTCGACGCGCACGACATCGGCGCCGAGATCGCCGAGGATCGTCGCGGCATGTGGGCCGGGCCCGATACCGGCCAGCTCGATCACCCGCAGCCCTGCCAGCGGTCCCGCCATCTATGACCTCCTTGTCCGACGACTACTTCTCAGGCATCCTCGCAGCCGCACCAAAGGCCGCTGCATCCCGGTCACTTAAGGTGTCCCCCATGACCGCCATCGATACGCCGATCGACGCCCTGACGCCCATCGCCGGCCTGTCCGTCACGCTCTGTAACGGCGTGCTGTCGGTGACCATCGACCGCCCGGACAGCCTCAACTCGCTGACGACGCCGGTGTTGTCCGGCATCGCCGAGGCGATGGAGCATGCGGCTACCGACCCGCGGGTGCAGGTGGTACGGCTCGGCGGCGCCGGCCGCGGCTTTTCCTCCGGCGCGGGAATGAGCGCCGGCGACGTTTCCGGTCGCGGACCGGCGACCGACATCATCGTCGAGGCCAACCGTGCGGTGCGGGCGATCACCGCGCTGCCGCGGCCCGTCGTGGCCGTCGTCCAGGGACCCGCGGCCGGGGTCGGCGTGTCACTGGCTCTGGCGTCTGACCTTGTATTGGCTTCGGACACAGCGTTTTTCATGCTCGCCTTCACCAAGGTCGGGCTGATGCCCGATGGCGGCGCTTCGGCGCTGGTCGCCGCGGCCGTCGGCCGTGCGCGCGCTATGCGGATGGCACTGCTGGCCGAACGGCTGCCGGCCGCCGATGCGCTGGCCGCCGGTCTGATCAGCGCGGTGTACCCGGCCAACGACTTCGACAGCGAGGTCGACAAGGTCATCGAGGCGTTGCTGGCCGGTCCCGCGGTGGCGTTCGCCAAGACCAAGCAGGCCATCAACGCGGCTACTCTCAGCGAACTCGAGGCCGCCCTGCACCGGGAGTTACAGGGTCAGGCGGTGCTGCTGCGCTCGCATGACTTCATCGAGGGCGCAACGGCTTTCCAGCAGCGCCGGCCACCCAACTTCACCGACCGCTGAGGGCCACCCCCTTTTCTCGGCGCGAGCGGGTCCTCGGCGCGAGCGGGCGTGTTTGTACGCCGACACGCCGTAAAGTCCGTACAACTGCGCCCGCTCGCGCAAGGGGGGCGCAAAGACATTAAAGCCCGAACAGCGGCGGTAGCGCCAACACCACGACCAGACTCCACATGAAGTGCGTCAGGATCGGGGCGAGCACTCCCCCGGTCGCGCGACGTTCCCACGCGCACACGGTGCCGAGGATGATCGCGGCGAATCCGAGCATCAGGTTCTGGCTGGCCATGGTGGCGCATACATACAACGCAGTTGAGATGAGCAACGGGTGATAGCGACCCAGCGCGGTGTAGAGCGCGCCGCGGTAGAACATCTCTTCGGCGACGGCGCCCACCAACGCGATCGCCAGCGCCAACCGCCACGAATCCTGACCAGCGAATTGCAGTACGCGGGTGACCAATTCGGCGGCGGCCGGGATTTCCCGGGCAATCAGCCCACCCAGCACGAACACTCCGCCCAGCAGCAGGCCGACGGCGCTGCCGGTGATGATGGGGCGCTGGTTGCGGCCCCGCCAGCAGATACCACCCAGATGCAGCGGCCCGGAGACCAACGCTCCGATCGCCCACAGCACGCTCAGCGCCAGGGTCAGCCAGTAGAAGCTTGGCTCACCGGCGCGTCGTGTCATCGAGAACCCCAGCACCACCGCGCCGCCCACCAATACGACGGCGACCACGATGCGCCGCCGGCGCACGACCGCCGGTGGTTCATGGTGCGGCACAGCGACATTGGTGATCGCACGGCGGATCTCCGCTATTGCGCTGGTTTCGGTCATGCGAAGAGCACCTTCGGGGTCGCACTGATCAGCATGTCGAGGCCGGTTCGCACGACACCGGCGATTGGACCCGGGACGGTGTTCACCAGGCCCAGACCGGGCCGCACGATGCGCGGGGTCACCGCCTGGGCGAGCCGGCGAAGGCGCAGCGCGTCGCCGCCGGCCCACTCCGGATCGCTGTCGGCGAGGTGATGCGGGTCGGCCAGCGCGTTGACCGGTTTGGGCCGGCGGCTCGACAACGCCCGCACGATGGCTTCCTCGACGCCGAGCAGGCCGCCGGGCGGGTCGGGCACCCGGTCACGCAGCCCCGGGCCGGCGGCACGCATCGGATGATCCAGCGACTCGACCAGGTCTGCGGCCAGCCCGTCGGGCACCGGCAGGGCGATCGCCGTGACCCGCGAGGCCACCGCGGTGCCCAGCCCGCGCACCGGCAGACCCGTGTGCCACTGACCGGAGATCCGGGCGTAGGTCTGCAGCAGTTCGCGGTAGGACGTGGTTTCGGGGCCACAGATGTCGTAGGCGCCCGCCGGCACCCGCTCGCCGTCGGCGGCCGCGATCAGGTAGTGCAGCACGTCGCGAATGGAGATCGGGTCGACCGGGTTTTCCATCCACTCCGGTATCGGCATGAGCGGAAATCGATCGCCCACATAGCGCAGCATTTCGAACGACGTCGAACCGCTTCCGAGGATCAGCGCCGCGCCCAGCCACACCACCTCCGGGCCATCGTCGACGGAGAGCGCTGCGGCCACCTCCGCCCTGCTGGTCAGGTGCTCGGACAGGCTGTCGCCGTCGGGCACGAAGCCGCCCAGGTAAACGATGCGCCGCACGCCGGTATCGCGGGCAGCCACCGCGACGTTTGTCGCCGCAACCTGGTCGGCGTCCCGGAAGCCGGGCTGACCGATCGCGTGCACCAGGTAGTAGACGACGTCGACGGGCCCGGCCACGGTCAATGCCGCGCGCGCCGAGGCCTCTTCGGAGGCGTCGAGATGAACGGCTGACACGTCGTCGCACCAGCCGAATTCGCCCAACCGCTGAGGGTTGCGGCTGGCGACCACGACCTGGTGACCCTCCGCGAGTAACGCTGTGACGAGGCGAGATCCGATATAGCCTGTTGCGCCGGTCACAAGAATCCGCACACACCCAACCTAGCGATCGCAACGACCGTCGGCAGGAGAACCCCCGCAGCGACGTTTACCGAAGTCATACGTCAGTTGGGCAGGTGTTGAATTCGCCGTAGTTGCACCGATATTGAACTCCCGGGCGGTGTACGACGTGTCATTGACGTGAATAGCCAGCTGCCCAGCGCGCCTTTGGCGACACCCGTAATTGATGCGATGACGTCCAATACGGGATCGCCGTCCATCGCGGGGGTCGCCGTCGAATTTCCGCCCCACCGGCACAGCCAAAGCGAGGTGATCGCAGCCCTGGCCGACTTCGCGGGCCCGGAATTCGAGCGTTTCGCCGCCACCAGCGGGGTTGCCGCCCGGCAGCTCGCGCTGCCGTTGTCGCAATACTCCACGCTGAACGGCTTCACAGAGGCCAACGACGCATACCTGGATATTGCCCTCGAGCTGGCTGAGCAGGCCCTGTTGTCCGCATTGGACGCCGCCAAGGTCAAACCATCCGAAGTCGACATCGTATTTTCGACGACGGTTACCGGGCTGACGGTGCCCTCGTTGGAGGGGCGGCTGATGGCGCGAACAGGTCTTCGGCCCGACGTCAAGCGCGTCCCGTTGTTCGGACTCGGCTGTGTCGCCGGCGCGGCCGGCCTGGCGCGGGTGCATGACTACCTGCGCGGCTATCCCGATCACGTCGCGGCTCTGCTCGCGGTCGAACTGTGTTCTCTGACCGTGCAACGCGAGGACCGTTCGATCGCAAATCTCGTTGCGGCCAGTCTGTTCGGTGACGGCGCCGGAGCTCTCATCGCGACCGGGGCCACCCGGTCACCGACTGGGCCGAGAGTGCTCGCCTCCCGCAGCCGCACTTACCCTGACACCGAAGACGTGTTGGGCTGGAACATCGGAAGCTATGGATTCCAAATCGTCTTGTCGGTGGAGATCGCAACCGTCGTCGAGAAATACCTCGGCGAGGAGGTTCGGGATTTTCTCAGCGACTATGGGCTCAGTGTCGCGGACATCTCGGCGTGGGTAGTCCACGCCGCCGGTCCCAAGGTAATCGACGCGGTCGAAAACGCGCTAGAGCTTCCCGGCGATGCTCTTACCATCACACGGAATTCGCTGCGCGACAACGGAAATCTTTCGTCAGTGTCGGTGCTGGACGTACTTCGGCCTATCATGGACGACCCACCGGCGCCCGGTTCGTTCGGCTTGATGATCGCCATGGGTCCGGGTTTCAGCTCCGAAATCGTACTGCTGGGCTGGTAAATCGGTGGCTTGGAGGGCCAGTTCGCTACGCGCAGCGCCTATTTGACTAGTGTTTAATACCACATTCTGCCTGAGGCTGAACCAACAAACTGTCAACAACGTGACTACTTACATGGATACGATCAGAGCATGCCACCGGTGACTCCTGAGGTGCGGGCTTCGGTACCCGACGCGACGACAAGCCCTTCGCTCGCGTCGGCGAAGGTTGTGTTCCCGCCGCACTACAGCAGCCAGCAGAACATCTCGTCGGCGGTGACCGGGTTCGGTGGAGCCGACTTCGAGCGATTCAGCGCCAGCAGTGGAGTCAAGTTTCGGCACCACTCCGTGCCGCTGGAGCGTTACGGCGAGTTGAGCGGCTTCACCGAGGCCAACGAAATTTTCCTCGACGTCGCGCTGGACCTCGGCGAACAAGCGTTGCTGGCAGCATTCGACGCCGCCAAGGTCAAACCGTCCGAAATCGACATGATCTTTTCGACGACGGTGACCGGCCTCGCGGTTCCGACACTGGAGGCACGACTGGCCACCCGGGTCGGGCTGCGGCCCGACGTCAAGCGCCTGCCGCTGTTCGGGCTGGGCTGTGTCGCCGGTGCTGCCGGGGTCGCCCGGATGTATGACTACTTGCGCGCTTACCCAGACCAGGTCGCGGCGCTGCTGGCGGTCGAGCTGTGCTCGCTGACCATCCAGCGAAGCGACCATTCGGTGGCGAACATGGTGGCCTCGAGCCTGTTCGGCGACGCGGCCGGCGTCGTCGTCGCCAAAGGCGCCAACCGGGAGTCGACAGGACCACGGGTGCTGGCAACCCGCAGCCGGATCTACCCCGACACCGAAGACGTGATGGGCTGGCGGATCGGCACCGAGGGTTTCAAGATCGTCTTGTCGGTCGAAGTCACCACGGTGGCCGAGAAGTTCCTCGGCGAAGACGTCCGCAAATTCCTCGCCGATTACGGGCTGACCACAGACGACATCACGACCTGGGTCTGCCACCCGGGCGGCCCGAAAGTCATCGAATCAATCGAGAACGTCTTGGATTTGCCTGTCAACGCGCTCGATCACACCCGGAATTCGTTGCGGGACAACGGCAATCTGTCGTCGGTGTCGGTTCTCGACGTGCTGCGGGCCAACCTGGCTGATCCACCGCCGCCCGGCTCGTACGGATTGATGGTCGCCATGGGCCCGGCGTTCTGCTCGGAACTCGTGCTACTCGGCTGGTAGCGATGTATTACCTGCTGATCCTGGCGGTCGGCATCGAACGGCTGATTGAGCTGGTCATCTCCAGACGCAACGCCCAGTGGGCATTTGCCCATGGGGGCAGGGAATTCGGGCGTGGTCACTACCCGGTGATGGTTGTCGTGCACGCCGGGTTGCTGATCGGCTGTGTCGCCGAGGTGTGGGCGTTGCACCGGCCGTTCATAGCGTTGCTCGGCTGGCCGATGCTGGCCCTGGCGGCGCTGAGCCAGGCGCTGCGTTGGTGGTGCGTGACGACGTTGGGCCGCCGATGGAACACCTTGGTCATCGTTCTGCCCGAAACGCCGTTGGTGCGACGTGGTCCGTACCGCTGGTTGCACCATCCGAACTACGTCGCGGTGGTGCTCGAGGGTGTGGCGCTGCCATTGGTGCATACCGCATGGCTGACGGCGGCCACCTTCACCGTCGTCAACGCCCTGCTGCTCACCGTGCGGCTCCGGGTGGAAAACCAAGCGCTGGGTTACACGTGAGCGCCCGCGCCAGCGGCCATGCAGAGCCGAGCGATGAGGAGCGGCGCGTTGACCTATGATGCCGACCTGCTGATCGTCGGCGGCGGTCCGGGCGGGCTGGCCACCGCGTTACATGCTCGCCGGCACGGACTTTCGGTGATCGTGGCCGAGCCCCGGCCGGATCCGATCGACAAGGCTTGCGGTGAGGGGTTGATGCCCGGCGGGCTGGCCGAACTGGCATCGCTCGGCGTCGACCCGGCCGGTGTGCCGTTTCAGGGGATCGCGTATCTGAGTGGGCATCACCGCGTCGAGGCGCGGTTTCGCCGGGGTCCGGGCCGCGGGGTGCGGCGCACCACCCTGCACGCAGCGTTGGCTGCACGTGCCAAACAGGAAGACACCGAATGGGTTTCGACGAAAGTTACCGATGTCGCGCAGGACGCGGCCGGCGTGAGCGCAGCCGGTGTGCGCGCGAAGTGGTTGGTGGCGGCCGACGGGCTGCATTCGGCGGTGCGTCGTGCCGTCGGCATCAAGGCGGTGGCCGGTAGACCGCGACGCTACGGCGTACGGTGGCACTTTTCGGTGCCCGTCTGGTCGGAATTCGTCGAGGTGTACTGGTCGCCCTGGGGCGAGGCGTACGTGACGCCGGTGGAGCCGGATCTGGTCGGCGTGGCGATCTTGTCGTCGCACCCGCCCGACCTGGGCTGGTTCCCCGAGTTGGCACACCGCCTGCACGGGGCCGATCGCGGCCGGGCCCGTGGCTGCGGGCCGCTGCGGCAAGTGGTCTCCCGGCGGGTCGCCGGACGGGTGCTACTGGTCGGCGACGCTGCGGGATACGAAGATGCGCTGACCGGCGAGGGCATCAGCCTGGCGGTCAAGCAGGCCGGCGCGGCGGTGAGCGCAATTGTGCAGGACGATCCGCTGTCCTACCAGAAGCAGTGGCACCGCATCACCCGCGACTACCGCCTGCTGACCCGCACGCTGGTGCTGAGCACCACGCTGCGGCCGGCCCGCCACGCCATCGTGCCGGCGGCCAGCGCCCTTCCCGGGGTGTTCCGCGGGGCAGTGAACATGCTGGCGCGGTGATCAGCGGCGACCCGCTGCGCCCGGCTTCGCCGCGCTTGCGATCGCCGCGGTGAGCTGACTCAGCGCGCCTTCCAGACCGGCGGACGCTTCTCGGCGAAGGCCAGCGGGCCTTCTTTGGCGTCTTCGGATCGCAGCAACGTGCCGAACTCCCGGGTGGTGCGCGCCCACGCCGCCTCTTCGTCGGGGATGATGCCGTCGTCGGCGCCGTAGGCGATTCGCTTGCTGGCCTGGACCGACAGGGGTGCGTTCACCGTGACGCGCTGCGCCAGCGCCAGCGCGGCGTCCAGCACGGTGCCGTCGGGAACGACCTGGTTGATCAGACCCCACTTGAGCGCATCGGCCGCGCTGATCGGCTCGCCGGTGTACAGCATTTCGAGCCCCACCTTGCGTGGCAGCTGCTGGACGATCCGGAACACCCCGCCAGCGCCCGCGATCAGCCCGACCTTCACTTCCGGCAGCCCGAACTGCGCCCGCTCCTCGGCTACCACCAGGTCGCTGGCCAACGCCAGCTCGGTACCACCGCCCAGCGCGGTCCCGTTGACCGCGGCAATCGTGGGCTTGTCGATGAAGTGGCGCACGTAGCCGGCGAATCCCCACTCCGCGTGGTCGGGATGGTAAATGTTCTCCCGACGCGAGATTGCCTTGAGATCGGCTCCGGCGCAAAAGGATTTGTCGCCGGCACCGGTGATCACCACCGCCCTCACGTCGGCGTCGTGCTGCGCTTGTTCAAGCGCGTCGCCGACGGCGATGCTGACGGCACCGTTGACGCAGTTGCGCGCCTCCGGCCGGTTGATGGTGATGATCAAGACGTTGCCGCGGCGCTCGGTGAGCGCCGCGGCTTCGGTCTGTGTCACAGCAATTCCAGGATGGTGGCGTTGGCCTGGCCGCCACCCTCGCACATGGTCTGCAGCCCGTAGCGAATTCCCTTGTCGCGCATGTGGTAGAGCATCGTCGTCATGATCCGGGCACCCGACCCGCCGAGCGGGTGGCCGAGCGCGATCGCGCCGCCGTTGGGGTTGAGCTTCTTCTCGTCGGCGCCGATGTCCTTCAGCCAGGCCAGCGGCACCGGCGCGAACGCCTCGTTGACTTCGAACACCCCGATGTCCTCGAGCTTCAAACCGGAGCGCTTGAGCGCCTTCTGGGTGGCCGGGATCGGTGCGGTGAGCATGATCACCGGGTTGGCGCCGGCGAGCGTCGCGGTGTGCACCCTGGCAATCGGGTTGAGTTTCAACGACTTCGCCTTCTCCGCCGACATGAACAGCAGCGCGGCCGAGCCGTCGGAGATCTGGCTGGAGTTGCCCGCGTGGATGACGCCGTCTTCCTTGAACGCCGGCTTCAACTGAGCCATCTTTTCCATCGTCGTGCCGCGCCGGATGCCCTCGTCCTTGAGCACCACGTTGCCGTCCTGATCTTTGATGCCCACGATCTGGTCGTCGAACGCACCGGAATCCTGTGCCGCCGCGGCTTTTTCATGGGAGCCCAGCGAGAACTCGTCGAGTGCGGTGCGGTCGAATCCCCACTGCTCGGCGATCATCTCCGCGCCGATGCCCTGGTTGGGGATCGCGCCGTCGTAGCGGTCCAAGAACGCCTGCGAGTAGGGCCGTCCGCCGTTGGCCAGCGACGCCCCCATCGGGGTCCGCGACATCGACTCCACACCGCCGGCGACGACGACGTCGTAGTGACCGGCGATCACACCGGCCGCGGCGAAGTGCACCGACTGCTGGCTAGACCCGCACTGGCGGTCGACGGTGACACCGGGCACGGTCTCGGGCCAGCCGGCGGTCAGCAGCGCGGTGCGGGCGATGTCGAGCGCCTGCTCGCCGGCCTGCATGACGCATCCCCAGATCACGTCCTCGACCAGCCCGGGGTCGATGCCGGCCCGCTCCACCAGCCCGTTGAGTACCTGCGCGGACAGGTCCGCGGGGTGCACCCCGGACAGGGCACCGTTGCGTTTCCCGACCGGTGACCGGACTGCCTCGACGATGACGGCTTCAGCCATGAGTTCTCCTTACGAAAGAGGTTGTGCCTCGATTGTTGACCAACCCGTTAGTCGACTCGCGGCGGGGGGCTGAAACCGCGGGTAGCGTCGCAACCATGGCGCGCATCGTCATTGTCGGCGGCCACGGCAAGGTGGCGCTACACCTGGCCCGGATCCTGACCGAACGGGGCGACGAGGTGACATCGGTGTTCCGCAACCCCGACCACACCGACGACGTGGGGGCGAGCGGTGCTCGTGCGGTCCGCGCCGATATCGAGCAGCTGGACACCGATGCGCTGGCCGGTCTGTTGGCCGGCCAGGATGCCGTGGTGTTCTCCGCCGGCGCCGGCGGCGGTAACCCGGCCCGCACCTATGCCGTCGACCGCGACGCCGCCATGCGTGTCATCGACGCGGCCGGCCGGGCGGGCGCGCGCCGGTTCGTGATGGTGTCTTACTTCGGCGCCGGACCGGACCACGGTGTGTCGCAAGACAATCCGTTTTTCCCGTACGCACAGGCCAAGGCCGCCGCCGATGCCCACCTGCGGGCCAGCGACCTGGACTGGACGATTCTCGGGCCGGGCCGTCTCACGCTGGAGCCGGCCAGCGGGCGCATCGCCGTCGGGGCGGCGGGCGGGGAGGTTTCCCGGGAAGACGTCGCATTGGTCGCGGCTGCGGCGCTGGCCGACGGGTCGACGATTGGTCGGACGATCGACTTCAACGCCGGCGGGGTGCCGATCGCCGAGGCGCTGGCGGGCCGCTGACCGCGGAAAGGTAATCTTTGCTGCACAGCTGGTCTGCCGGCACGCGTGTCGGCATCGAGCAAGACAGGTCATTGGTGTCTTGCGAGAGGGAACTCCGGTGAGAATCCGGGACTGTCCCGCAGCGGTATGCAGGAACGACCGCCGTCATCAGCACTGGTCCAAGCACGAACCGGGACTGGGAAGCGACGGCCAGTAGGAGCACCACCGCGGTGCGCGCCTGCGAGTCCGAAGACCTGCCGGCTGGGCCGGACGCGCCGCGTCCGGCGGGCTCATCGCCTCGTGGAATGGGCGTCCGGCCGCAACGGTTGTATGTGCCGTGCGTCCAACTGGCGATGACCCTCACGTCGAGTGAAGGACATACACGTGATCGCTAGACCCTTTACCGCCACCATCACCGGCTCTCCGCGCATCGGCCCCCGCCGCGAGCTCAAACGCGCGACGGAAGGTTATTGGGCCGGACGAACCAGCCGCGCTGAGTTGGAGTCCGTCGCCGCACAGCTGCGTCGCGATACCTGGGCGCAACTGGCCGAGGCCGGGCTGGACTCGGTGCCGGTGAACACGTTCTCCTACTACGACCAGATGCTCGACACCGCGGTACTGCTCGGCGCGCTGCCGGCCCGGGTCGAGTCGGTGTCCGACGAGTTGGACCGCTACTTCGCGGCGGCTCGCGGCACCGACGAGATAGCGCCGCTGGAGATGACCAAGTGGTTTGACACCAACTACCACTACATCGTGCCGGAAATCGGGCCGGACACCACGTTCACCCTGAACGCGGGTAAGGTGCTTGCCGAGCTCAAAGAAGCGCTATCGCAAGGGATTCCGGCTCGTCCGGTGATCATCGGGCCGATCACATTCCTGCTGCTGAGTAAGGCCGTCGACGGCGCCGGCGCACCGATCGAGCGGGTCGACGAGCTGGTCCCGCTCTACGCCGAGCTGCTCGGGCAGCTCGCCGCGGGCGGTGCCGGCTGGGTGCAGCTCGACGAGCCGGTACTGGTCACCGACATCCACGCCGACGCGCCCGCGCTGGCCGAGAAGGTGTACACGGCGCTGGGATCACTCGACAACCGGCCGGCGATCCACGTGGCCACCTACTTCGGCGATCCGGGCGCTGCACTGCCCGCACTGGCCCGCACCCCCGTCGAGGCGATCGGCGTAGACCTGGTGCGCGGCTCGGACTCCTCGATCGCGTCGGTGCCCGAACTCGCCGACAAGGTGCTGGTGGCCGGAATCGTCAACGGGCGCAACGTCTGGCGCACCGACCTGGAGGCGGCGCTGGGCCGACTCGCCAGCCTGCTCGGGTCGGTCAAAGCGCTCGCCGTCTCGACCTCGTGCTCAACGCTGCATGTGCCGTACTCGCTGGAGCCCGAAACCGACATGGACGACGCGCTGCGCAGCTGGCTGGCCTTCGGGGCCGAGAAGGTGCACGAAGTGGCCGTGCTGGCACGTGCGCTGCGCGACGGCCGCGACGCGGTGGCCGATGAGATCGCCGCGTCCAATGCGGCGCTGGAATCACGCCGTTCGGATCCGCGACTGCACAACAACCAGGTGCGCGCCCGCATCGAGTCGATCGCCAAGTCGGGCGGCACCGAGCGCGGCCCGGCCGCTCAGCGCCGCGAGGCCCAGAACGCGCGCCTGCACCTGCCTCCGCTGCCGACCACCACGATCGGCTCGTATCCGCAGACCTCGGCGATCCGCAAGGCGCGCGCGGCGCTGCGTTCCGGCGAAATCGACCGCGAGGAATACGAGAAGCGGATGAAGCGCGAGATCGCCGAGGTCATCAAGCTGCAGGAGGATCTCGGCCTCGACGTGCTGGTGCACGGCGAACCGGAGCGCAACGACATGGTGCAGTACTTCGCCGAGCAACTCGACGGGTTCTTCGCCACCCAAAACGGCTGGGTACAGTCCTACGGCAGCCGCTGTGTGCGCCCGCCGATCCTCTACGGCGACGTCGCCCGCACCCACCCGATGACGGTCGAGTGGATCACCTATGCGCAGTCGCTGACCGACAAGCCCGTCAAGGGCATGCTCACCGGTCCGGTGACGATCCTGGCTTGGTCGTTCGTGCGCGACGACCAGCCGCTGGCCGACACTGCCAATCAGGTTGCGCTGGCCATCCGCGACGAAACGGTCGACCTTCAGTCGGCCGGCATCGGGATCATCCAGGTCGACGAGCCCGCGCTGCGCGAACTCTTGCCGCTCCGCGACGCCGACAAGCAGGAGTACCTGCGGTGGGCGGTGGGCGCGTTCCGGCTGGCGACATCGGGGGTCTCGGATTCCACCCAGATCCACACCCACCTGTGCTACTCGGAGTTCGGCGAGGTGATCGGGGCCATTGCGGACTTGGACGCCGACGTCACCTCGATCGAAGCCGCCCGCTCGCACATGGAAGTGCTCGACGACCTGAACTCGGTCGGCTTCGCCAACAGCGTGGGGCCCGGCGTCTACGACATCCACTCCCCGCGGGTGCCGAGCACCGACGAGATCACCAAGTCGTTGCGTGCGGCGCTGAAAGCCGTGCCGGCTGAGCGACTCTGGGTCAACCCGGACTGCGGTCTGAAGACCCGCAACCCCGACGAGGTGCGCGCGTCGCTGAAGAACCTGGTTGCCGCTGCCAGGGAGCTGCGAGCGTCGGCCTAGTGTCCCGACACTCGACGGGCCCGGTACTCCTGGCGTAGTTGCCAGTCCCGTCCGTCACGGCTGCGTTCATCGCACCAGCGAAACGAGTCCGCGGCGACGTCACGGAAGCTCCACCGAATGTCGGTGCCGTCGGGCAGCGTGCCGTCCTGCACGATGCCGGCGGCATCGGCGCGGCCCAGCTGGGTGAGCCGGACTCCTAACTGCGGTTCGGTCCACTGGATGTGCCAGGCGTCGATGGCCGGGTCATACACCCGCAGCGTGGTCCCGTGGAACATGTTTTCGGCGTGCCAGACGTCTTGGATGGCCCGGCCGTCGAGCACCCAGTCCGCGACCATCCAGCCGGTGACGCGGCGCGCGCCGTCATCGCCATAGGCCGTGACATCCACGTCCCAGCACCCGACCAGCCATCCGTAAAGCGCCATTGCGTCGGCCCGGTCGGCGGGCGGGCCAGTACTGATCAGCGCCTGCACAAGCGTTGACATGTCAGGCCGCCACGATGTCGAACTCGTTGCCCTCGGGATCAGCCAGCGTGCTCCAGCGGTAGCTGTCGTCGGCTCGGTCAGCGAGCCGGGTCACGCCGAGTTCCACGGCGCGGTCGACGGCGGCAGCCAGGTCGTCCGCGACGAGGTCGACGTGAACCCGATTTTTGACCTGTTTGTCCTCGGGCACCCGCACGAACGCCAGGTGCGGAGGAGACCCGCGGTCGGCCGACATGCCGATTGACGCGAAATCGGCAGTCGCGCCGTCGTCAAGCGGACTATGCAGCAGCTCGGACCAGAAGCGGCCGAGTGCGGCGGCGTCGGCGCAGTCGAAAGTCACTGTGTACAGCGTGACGTCCATCGATAACTCCTCGGGTGCGATGGTCAGGATCTGGTGCGGAAAATCGGCCAGCACACCTCGGTGCGGTGCGCCGCCTCATTGTCGGTGTCGAACTCGGACACCAAGTAGTACTCCCGGATGGGACCGTCGACGCCCAGTTCCCGTTCGGCAACATGGGTCCCCAACGCTGCATAGGTCCGGTCGATTTCGTCAAACGAGCCGCGGTGCAGCGCGACCGCCAGTTCGGCGGCGGGCACGTCGAGCGGCTGCACTCGGCCGCGGCCGGCGGGCGATCGACGAACCGGCCGGAATGCCACGACTTCGCCGCGCCCGGCCTCGAAGAACTCTGCCGAGTACAGGGCCCCGCGAACCCCGGCGGCCGCGGCGTTGTTGACCGCAGAGTCGAGCTCAGCGAATGCGTCCGACCACCAGTTTCCGACGTCGGTCATCGCGACGTGATCGATAACCGCCACTACCGGCGTCGCGGGCACCGATCGATAGCCGATTTCCTGTGTGCCTCGGGGTTTTTCGAGCAGTGCCTGTAGCGAGGCGACGCTGGCCTGGGTCTGCGCCAGCCGATCGTGCAGCCGTTGCAGATGAGCCAGAATGGCGCGGTTGCGGTCGGTGACCCGCTCGGCGTGGACTACCTCGGCGAGCTCGTCCAGCGGCATGCCCAGGTCCCGCAGCCTGCGGATGACCTGGGCGATCGGCACCTGATCCGTGCTGTAGTAGCGGTATCCAGAAGACGGGTCGACCTGGACCGGTGCCAGCAGGCCGCGTTCGTGATATAGCCGCAACGCCTTGACGGTGAGATAGGTCATTCGGGAGAAGTCCCCGATGGACAGCAGTGTCGGCACAGCGTCGAGTGTGGAATCTCCCCCGGGGGCAGAGTCAATATATCACTCAAGCGGGGCGGTCACGTCGGCGTCAACGTGCACCGGAACGTCGTCGTCCCACGGCTGCCGGGTGACCATGTCCGCGACACACACATAGCCGCGCTCGAATTCGCCGGTAGCGGCGTCGACGAGCCGATACCGCTGGGTTTGGCGGTGGATCGGCTGCGCGTCGAGCATCACGATGCGCACCTCGCCTGGTTCGAACCGGCACCGCTTGTGCAACGCTGCGACCAATTGCTCGTTGCTGAAGTGCCCGTCGCCGAAATTCCAGCCGACGGCGGTGCTGCACAGCCGCTCGCCGTCGGTGAGGACGTAGTCGTCCTCGTTCTCGCCGGCCATCGCGCGGTGCGCCAAGGTGAACAGGGCACGACCGTGAGTGTTGAAGGCGCGGAACGCATATCCCATATACATCGGGATCTGGGCGGCCTCCTTGCTGCCGTAGAACCGCTCCAGCTGTGCAGCGGGCATGCTGGCGATCGCCACGATGCCGGTACTGATCTTCGCGTCGGCGGACGGCTTGATGCACCACAGCGTGGTGTCCCAATTGCCTGCGTAGTAACGCATGGCCGGCAGGAAAGACACCTTGCGGGGGAACAGGTTTCCGAGCACGACGGTCCCCGCGACGACGGCGAAAAGCAGGAGCGGCAGCGGTGTGGTCAGATCCCCCAGCCCGACCGAGGCATGGCCGACGAACAGCGACAGCACCGAGAACATCATGAAGACGTTCCACTCCAGCGGCACCCCCATCGGGATCGCCGACAGGATGCCGAAGTGGAAGCACAGCATGACGAACGCGGCGATCGCGGTGGGCCAGCCGCCGCGGCTGAAGAACAGCACCAGCGGAACCAAACCCTCGATCGCCGTGGACAAATGCGCGAGCCACCGCGACAGCCGACCCGGGCGCAGGTCGTCGGGGAAGCGTTCGAAGAACTTCTGTTTGATGATTTTCGGCCGAAACACCGGATTGTTGCTCATCATCGTCGAGATGACGAACGGAAAGTGCTTGTTGAGTTTCGATACTGCCGCGCCCAACCAGATGACCAGGAACACCAGTTTGGCGCCCAGGATCATGTCCACGCCGTAGCCGGCGAATAGGAAGGCCACGGTGAGCGAGGCGTACACCTCGCCGCGGGCGGCCAAGAAGATCACCTTGTCCCGCAGGCCCAGCACCGCGAGCACGCCCAGCACCGCCCAGATCTGCCAGGCCGGCAGCACCCCCACCGTCGTGCCGAGTGCGGGTATCGGCCCGGTCCCGTCGGAAAAGAGCGCGATCCCCAGCAGCACCAGCAGCGCGCCGTACAGCAGCGCGTCGACGGCGGTGCGCTCGTCTCCTTTGGTCAGCGGTATCCGACCCGGCCACGGCGGCAGGCGGATGGTGCCGGGACGCAGCCAGTACAGGATCGAGCCCATGGGCGGGAAGAACCGATTGTTGAGCGGCCCGAAGCCGCAACCCAGGCCGACCACTTCGAACAGCATGGTGTAGAGCACCATCTTCTCGAACACGATCGGCTCGGCGTACCAGTGCGCGACATTGGTGAAACCGGTTATGCCGTTGGTGCTCAGCGCGATCAGCCACCCCGTCAAGATGTAGAGGCCGACCTTGACGACATAAAACAGATGCAGCAGTACCGGGGTGCCGAAACCGACCTCGGCCCAGTGCCGGGCCATCGGGATGATCTTCTCAGCGCGGGTGCCCTTGCTCCATTCCTCGAAGTCGATCTGTGGGGTGTCCTGTTTGAGAAATCCCATGGCGCCTAAGACTAGAACGTGTTCTAGGCGGACGGGGCCCGGTTCTTGACTACTACTTGCTGTAGTAGTAAAACTGGTCGCGGGTGGTGATCATGATGATCGAACAGATCGAGCAACGCCAGAGCGATTCGATTTGGTTCCTACCTTGGGCCGCAATGGCATTCGCAATCGGCTATACGGTGCACGGCCTGGACCATCTGCGCCGCGGCATGTCGGCTTCGCCCCCGTTCATCATGGGCGCCGGCATGGTGCAGGGGTTGGTCGTCGTGACGGCAATCGCGCTGGTGGCGATGAATCACCGCCGTGCGCCGCAGGCGGCGATCGTGGTCGGCTTCGGCAGCGCGCTGGGTTTCACGTACGCGCACTTGTTGCCGACCTTCCTGCCCGGTTATCAGGACAGCTACATCTCGCCGCCACACATCAACGTAACCTGGTTCTCGTGGCTGAGCGCCCTCACCGAGATCGGCACGGGCGTTATCTTCGGAGTCGTCGGGATCGCCCGCCTGCGGGAGGTGAACAATGCCAGGGACTCTGTTCTTCGACGGCGCGTGCGGAATATGCACCAGGGCGGTGGATTCGATCCTGAAACTCGATCGGACCGCAGCGCTGCGGACCGAACCGCTGCAGGGCCCGGGAGTCGCTGAGCGACTGGGTGTTTCACCGTCACACCTGCTCGACTCTGCGCGTTGGTTGGATGAATCCGGCGCGGTGTACGACGGCGCGGAGGCCATGAACGCCGCCATATCGGCCGCGATCGGCACCAAAGTGCCGTTGATCCTGTACCGCCTCCGTGGTGTCCGGTTCGTCGAAGACACGATTTACCGGTGGGTGGTCGATCATCGCTACCGGTTTCGCGGCACGACGCCGTACTGTGAGTCGCATCCCGCGGCTTGCTGACCGGGATTGCGCGAATGAGCAACGCGACCACGAGCCGACCGGCCACGCTGTGTGAAGCCTTCCAGGCCACAGCCGACAAGCACCCGGACGCCGTGGCGCTGCGGACACTCGGCGACACGGTGACCATCACCTGGCGCCAATACCGCGATCGGGTGCGGGCGATCGCGACAGGGCTGGCCGGGCTGGGCATCGGTGCGGGCGGCACTGTTGCGCTGATGATGACCAACCGGCCGGAATTCCATCTGTGCGACACCGCGGTCCTGCACGCCGGGGCCACGCCGTTTTCGGTGTACAACACCAATCCGCCCGAGCTGCTGGCGTATCAGTTCGACAACGCCGACAACCGAGTGGTGATCTGCGAGCGCCGGTTTTTGCCGCAGGTTCTCGCCGCGACACGGCAGGGTGGCAAGGTCGAGCATGTCGTGTGTGTCGACGGGTCGGCGGACGGCGTTATCACGCTCGAGCAACTCGAGAAATCACCGGCCTTTGACTTCGACTTCGAAAAGTCCTGGCAACTGGTCAAACCCGACGACGTACTGACCATCGTCTACACCTCGGGGACCACCGGGCCACCCAAGGGCGTAGAGCTGACACACACCAACTTCATCGAAAACGCCCGGATCACCGAAGAACTCGGCGGAATCACCCACGACGATCGCAGCGTTTCGTACCTGCCCGACGCGCACGCCGCCAACCGCTGGATCACCCACTACCAGAACCTGCTCTACGGTCTGCAGATCACCACCGTCGACGACCCTAAGAACATCCTCCCGGCATTGACCGAGGTCCGGCCGACAATCTTCCTCGGCGTTCCGCGGGTATGGATCAAAGCGAAAGCCGGGCTGGAAGGCGCCGTCGCCGCCGAATCGCCCGTCAAGCGGGCACTTGCCACCTGGGCATTTCGGGCAGGCGTGAATCGGGCTCGCGCCGCTTCAGCGCAACGCGCCCTCGGCCTCGCCGCGACGTTGCGCCACAGCGTCGCCGACCGGCTGGTGCTGTCGAAGGTGCGGGCACAGCTCGGCATGGACCAGTTGCGTCTCGGCGTCACCGGCGCGGCCCCGATCCCACCGGAGGTCCACGAGTTCATCCTCGGTTTGGGCATCCCGGTGTGCGAGGCGTACGGCATGACCGAATGCACCGCGGGGGCAACCCTGAACCGGCCCGACGCGATCAAGATCGGCACGGTGGGGACACCCGTGCCCGGAACAGAGGTCGCCGTCGCGCCCGACGGGGAGATCCTGGTGCGCGGCAAAAACGTCATGCGCGGTTACCGCAAGGCACCCGAGAAGACAGCGGCGGCAATTGATTCGGACGGCTGGCTGCATACCGGCGACATCGGCGAGATCGACGACGACGGCTACCTCAAGGTCATCGACCGCAAGAAGGAACTCATCATCAACTCTGCCGGCAAGAACATGTCCCCGACCAACATCGAAAACACCATCGCGGCCCACTGCCCGCTGGCCGGGCCTGTCGCAGTCATCGGTGACGCCCGCCCCTACAACACCGCGCTGATCACGCTCGATCCCGACGCACTCACGAATTACGCGACAGCGCATAACCTTTCCGGCTCGATCACTGAACTAATGACCGACCCGGCAGTGCGTGCGGAGATCGACGCCGGCATCGCCGCCGCCAACGACAAATTGTCGCGGGTCGAGCAGATCAAGCGATACACCCTGTTACCCGACATCTGGGAGCCGGGCAGCCAGTACCTCACGCCCACGGCCAAGCTCAAACGAAAGCCGATCGCCGCCGGGTACGCCGCCCAGATCGAGGCGATGTACCAGTCGACTTGACGTGCCGGTGCCCCGCGGGCAGAATCCTACACAGTGTAGGAAATTGTGGAAGGGGACCGCGTGAGCACGCTGCGTGAATGGCTGTCGCTGCCCGACGTCGAGCCGGCCGAGGATTACGGGTTCTTCGGTCCCGACTCGGTGACTTGGAAGGTGTGGAGCTACCCCACCTCGCTGTCGATCGGGTTTCAGCGCGCGGTCGTCATCGAGGAGCTCGACCCGGCGCTGGTGGCGTCGGTCGACAAGACTCATCAGATCTACGACCGGCCGCGCACGCGCTACGACCGGACGCTGCGCTACTTCGCGATGGTGGCCTTCGGTGACAGCCGATCGACCGCTGAAGCCGCCGATGTGCTGGTCAAGGTGCACTCCAAAGCCATCGGCACCGACGACGTCACCGGCAAGCCCTACGACGCCAACGACCCGGCATCGCAGCTGTGGATCCACCTGACCGCCTGGCATTCCATCCTGGTCGCCTACGAGAAGTACGGTCCCGGCAAGCTCTCCGCCGAACAAGAGGCGCAGTACTGGGCGGAGTGTGCCCGCGCCGCCGAGCTGCAGACCTGCTCGCCCGCCGACGTCCCGCGCACCCGCGAGGGCATCCGGGGATATTTCGAGCAGATGCGCCCGCAGCTGATCGGCTCCGATATCGCCCGCCAGGCCATGCGCCATCTGCTGCAGGCCGAGGTGATGCTGCCGCCGATGCCGCCGCTGCTGCGCCCGTTCACGCAGATCATCACCGGCTTCCTGCGCCGGGGCACGCTGGCGACGATGCCGCGCTGGATGCGGGAGATGGCCGGCCTGTCCACTTCCCGGGCACTGGACGCGCTGGTGGTGCTGCCGCTGCGCGCGGGGTTCACCGTGATCAGCCGCAGCACCCGCTTGCAGCTGATGTTGCTGCGGCTGCTCTCCCCGACCACGCTGCCCATCGGCGCGAGGGTGCTGCGGGCCATCCCGCCGGTCAATCCGGTCACCACCACGCCACGCGAGGCCCAGGCGCGCTACGGCTACGCCAACCCCGCGCAGGCCCATCTCGAGTTCCGCGAAAAGCAGCGGACCAGGGTGTTCGGCGAAGGCCGTGCACCCAGTGACGAGGGCATTGTGGAGTCCGAGCGAATTCTCGGCAGGGTGGGCTGACCGCTGGGCAATACGCTGGTCGTCATGACCCCGTCGAAAACCGAGACGACCACTCGCGTCCGGGCCGAGCATTTGGGTCCCGAGCGGCGCCGGCCCCAGGTGCTCGACACCGCGCTGGAGATCGCCGCCGAGCAGGGCGTGGCCAATGTGACGATGGCCGCGGTCGCCGAGCGGATGGAGGTCACCCGACCGGTCGTCTACGCCTGCTATGCGGGACGCGGCGAGCTGCTTTCGGCGCTGCTCGAGCGCGAGCGATCCTGGGCGCTGTCCAACATGCTCGCGATGCTTCCCCCGCAGCGGACCGGCTCGATCCAGCAGATGTTCGTCGACGGGTTTTCCACACTGCTGTCCAGCGTGCGCGAGCGCCCTGCGTCGTGGCGGATCATCGTGGCGGCCGACCCGGATCCCGCCCTCACCGCCGACATTGCGCGGGGCCGCGCACAGATCGCCGAGCGGGTCAGCACGGTGATGCGCCCGCTGATGGAACGATGGCAGGTTCGCGATATCGACCGCGCCCTGCCGGTGCTCACCGAGGTGTTCCTGACGATCTGCGAAACAGCCGTGCGCATGATGCTCGACGCTCAACAGAATTGGGCGCCCGACGACCTCGCTGACATTGTCGGCCGTGCAGCCTACCGAGCCCTGCGGGCCACCACCTGACCGGAAAGAAGTAAACCACAGTGTATTTCACCCTTCGTCGTCTCGGCCTGGTAGCGGCGAGCGTCGCCGTCAGCCTGGTCACCGGCTGCTCGGGCGACACCGGTACCGCACCGATCACCAGTGCCACCGAGACCACCGCGCGGATTGCCACCGCGGCGGGCATGGTGATGGTGCAAGGTGAAATCCTGGCGAAATACCGGTCCGTCGGCGGCACTGACGGCCCGCTGGGCTTGCCCATCGGCGACGAACAACCGGCCGCGAACGGCGGCCGGTGCACGATCTTTCAGAACGGCGCAATCTACTGGTCACCGCAGACCGGTGCGCACATCGTCCGCGGCCCGATCCGTCAGGCTTGGGAACACGAATATGGTGGCGCCGGTGGGCCGTTGGGCTACCCGATCGCCGACGAACAAACCATTCCCGGTGGTTGGCGGTCAGAGTTCCAACACGGCGTCATCACCTACACCGGTGATCAAGCACACGTCGAGATCCCAGCGCGCGCTGCGGATGGCCCGAGTACTCAGACAGGGGCCGGATGAGCGCATTGGATGCGGTCTGCTCCATGACGTGCGCCGTCCACCCGGTGATGCGACTCATCACGAACAGCGGTGTGAAACAAGGGATGTCGAAGCCCATCAGGTAGTAGGCCGGGCCGGTCGGGAAATCCAGGTTCGGTTTGATCCCGGTCGCTGCGAACATCTCAGTTTCCAGCACCTGGTAGATGTCCAACCAGCGCCGCCCGTCGCAGGCGGCCGCAACCTCGGCCAGCGCGGCTTTCATGGTCGGCACCCGCGAGTCGCCGTTCTTGTAGACGCGATGCCCGAAGCCCATGATCTTCTCCTTGCGAGACAGCTTGGCGTGCAACCACGCCGACGCCCTGGCTGGATCTGCGATCTCGATCATGTCGCGCATGACGGCCTCGTTGGCGCCCCCGTGCAGCCGACCTTTCAACGCGCCGATCGCGGCGGTGACGGCGCTGTAGATGTCGGACTGCGTCGAGGTCACCACCCGGGCGGCGAAGGTGGAGGCATTGAAACCGTGCTCGGCGTACAGAATCATCGACTGCTCGAACGCCGAAACCATTGTGGTTTTCAAGGGTTCGGGGACCTCACCGAAGCACATTCGCAGGAAGTTCTCCGCGTAACCGAGCTGACTGTGCGGCGCAATCGGTTCCAGGCCACGCCGACGGCGCATGTCGGCGGCAATGATCGTCGGCAACACCGCGAGCATTCGCAGCGCTTTGGCGTGATTCGCCGATTCGGCGCTGTCGTCCTCGTCGGGATCCTCCGCGCCCAGGTAACTGATCGCGGTGCGTACCACGTCCATCGGATGGCAGTTGTCGGGCAGCTTGGCCAACAGTGACAGCATTGAGCGGTTCAGCCGGCGGTTGGCGCGTTCCCGCTGACAGAACAGCCCCAGCTGGCCGTCGGTAGGGAGCTCGCCGTGCCACAGCAGATAGGCGACCTGCTCGAAGCTGCAGTGCGCGGCCAGGTCCTGGACCGGATAACCGCGGTAGGTCAGCGAGTTGGTTTCGGGCACAACCTTGGAGATCGCGGTGGTGTCGACCACCACGCCGGCTAACCCTTTGTGAATCATTGGTTGCCTCCGCTCGCGAGGTCGTTGTCGAAATCGGTGTAATCGGCGTAGCGCAGCAACTCATAGAGCCGGCTGCGCGACTGCATGCGGTCCAGTAGCCCGGATTGCGTTCCGGCCTCGTCGATCTCACGCAGGCCACCCTCGACGGCGAACATCGCCAGCCGCAGTGTGGTCACCGGATAGATGACGGCGTTGTAGCCGATGTCGGCAAGCTGTCGGACAGTGAGCAGCGGCGACTTCCCGAACTCGGTCATGTTGGCCAGCAGCGGGATGTCGACGGCTCCTCGAAACCGTTCGAAATCTGCTGGGCCGGTGAGCGCCTCGGTGAAGATCAGGTCGGCGCCGGCATCGGCGTAGGCGCGGGCCCGGTCGATCGCGTCAGACAGGCCCTCGATCCCAGCGGCGTCGGTGCGCGCGCAGACGACGAAGTTGGGATCGCGGCGCGCGGCCACCGCCGCGCGTAGCCGCTTGACCATCTCGGCGGTCGAGACGACCGCCTTGCCGTCGAGATGCCCACAGCGCTTGGGGTTGACCTGGTCTTCGAGATGACATCCGGCCACTCCGGCGTCCTCCAGCATCGTCACGGTTCGCGCGGCGTTCACCGGCTCACCGAATC
Organism: Mycobacterium shimoidei; assembly: GCA_002101905.1. Taxonomy (GTDB): domain Bacteria; phylum Actinomycetota; class Actinomycetes; order Mycobacteriales; family Mycobacteriaceae; genus Mycobacterium; species Mycobacterium shimoidei. The sequence goes on from LQPU01000016.1 coordinate 63,806, forward strand.
CGGTGTCGGCGTCGACCAGCGTGGGCAGCTCGGTGACCGCGGCGATCTGCGCGCCGCGCGAGCTGACCTCCGTGAGCGTGGTCAGCCCGATGTCGGGTAATCCCAGGTCGGCCGAGAGTGCGGCACCGGAAACATAGACGCCCTCGAAACCGATCTCCGCGACAAGCTTGGCCACCAGCGGCGAGAACGCCCCTGGGAAACGTTGCAGCCGACCGGAATTCAGCCCAGACCGAAAGGCCGCGCGTTTGTCGGCGGGACTGGCGTGCGCCGCCGGCAATCCCGTCACCGGAAGATCCCGGACGGTATCGTCGGCGCCTTGTCCAGCGCCTCGGAGCGCACCCGTACGTTCAGCGCGCCCAGGTCGCCACCCTTCAGGTCGCTGACGCGCTGCACCGCGTCGAGAAAGCGACGTCGCTCGGCGGCGTCTACCACACTCTCGGCCAGGCCGTTGAACTTGGCCACATACTGCTCGCGCCCAAACGGCCGCGCACCCAATGGATGTGCATCGGCCACGGCAAGCTCATCGGTGATCACCTCGCCGCTTTTCAGCGTCACCTCCGCGCGCGCGCCGAACGCCTTCTCGGCCGGATCAATCGAGTGATACCGCCGGGTCCACTCCGGATCTTCGACGGTGGAGACCTTTTGCCATAACTCGACGGTGTCGGGCCGGTGCGCGCGCTCGGGAGCATACGAGTGTTCGTGGTGCCAGGTGCCATCCTGCAGCGCGACCGCGAAAATGTAAGGCAGCGAGTGATCCAGCGTTTCACGAGATGCGTCGGGGTCGAATTTCTGCGGGTCCCCGGAGCCGGTGCCGATCACCACATGGGTGTGGTGGCTGGTGTGCAACACGATCGACGCGACCTGATCGAGATCGCCGATGCGCTCACGCAGCCGGCGGGCCAAGTCGATCGGAGCCTGGCTCTGGTACTCCGCGGAATGTTCTTTGGTGTAGCTGTCAAGGATGGCGCGCTTGGGCTCGCCGGGGGCGGGCAACGGTACCTGATAGACGTGTTCAGGTCCCGCCAGCAGCCAGGCGATGACACCGTCCTCGCCCTCCCAGATCGGCGCGGGCGAATTCTCGCCGCGCATCGCCCGGTCGACGGCCTCGATGGCCACCTTGGCGGCGTGCGCCGGCGCGAACGCCTTCCAGCTCGAGATCGAGCCCTTGCGGGACTGGCGGGTGGCCGTGGTCAGGTGCAGCGCCTGCCCGATAGCCTGGTAGATGGTGTCGACGTCCAGGCGCAGCATGGTGCCCAGCCCGGCAGCCACCGAGGGGCCCAGATGCGCGACGTGGTCGATCTTGTGTTCGTGCAGGCAGATTCCACGGGCCAAGTCGATCTGGATCTCGTAGGCGGTGGCCACCCCGCGGATCAGATCGGACCCGCGCGCGCCAAGCTGTTGGGCGACCGCCACCAGCGGCGGGATGTTGTCGCCGGGATGGGAGTACTCGGCGGCCAGAAACGTGTCGTGGAAGTCGAGTTCGCGGACGGCGACCCCGTTGGCCCACGCCGCCCACTCCGCGGAATACGACCCGTCCACACCGAAGACGGTGGCGCCGGGCCGAGCTCGATGAGCGAGGGCCTGATGACGCGCGGTGGCGACCGGCCGGCGCAGCACCGCGGCGGCACTGACCGCGGCGTTGTCGATCATCCGGTTGATCACCATCGCCTCGGTTTCGGCAGGCACCGGCACCGGATCGACCGCTACCTGTGCGATCTTGTAGGCCAGCTGCTCGGTGCGCGGGAGCTGGTCGGCGCTGCGGTGGGTCCGGACCGAGTGGATCAACATAATTCGCACACTATGCAACTGAATGGACCAGCGAAAGTCCCTGTATCTGCGTAATTTTGTGTCCTTCAGCGATGCATATTGCGAATATTGTGAAAGCTGACGGTAGTAGCATCGGCACCCGTGGCGAAGATGTTCTCCGGAGCGCGGCTGCGGCGGCTGCGCGAAGAGCGCGGGCTCACCCAGGTTGCCTTGGCCCGGGCGCTGGATCTGTCGACGAGCTATGTCAACCAACTCGAGAACGACCAGCGGCCCATCACCGTGCCGGTGCTGCTTGCGCTCACCGAGCGGTTCGATCTGCCGCCGCACTACTTCTCGTCCGATTCCGACGCCCGGTTGGTCGCCGATCTGTCCGACGTCTTCACGGCCACCGGTGCCGACGAGGTCAGCCACGCCCAGATCGAAAAACTGGTAGCCCGAATGCCCGAGGTCGGCCGGAGCCTGGTCGCCGTGCATCGCCGGCTGGCCGACGCCACCGAGGAGTTGGAGGGCTACCGCTCGCATGCGATCACCGAAACGGCGTCGCCGACGGAGCACCCGATGCCGTTCGAGGAAGTCCGCGATTTCTTCTACGACCGCAACAATTACATCGGCGAACTCGACGTCGCGGCCGAGCAGATGTTCATCGAGAACAAGATGACGATCGGCGGGCTGGATATCCAACTGGCCGAGCTGATGCGGGATAGGTTCGGCGTCACCGTCGTCGTGGACAGTCAACTCGGCGAACACGCCAAGCGCCGCTACGATCCCGATACCCGTGTGCTGCGGATCGCGCACTGGCTGCAGCCCGGCCAGCGCGCCTTCCAGATCGCCACCCAGCTCGCGCTGGTCAGCCAACCCGACCTGTTGTCGGCGATCGTCGCCACTGACGATCAGCTCAGCCCGGAATCGGCCGGCGTCGCCCGAGTCGGACTGGCCAACTATTTCGCCGGTGCATTTCTGTTGCCATACGAAGAGTTTCACCGTGCCGCAAACGAATTGCGCTTCGACATCGATTTACTTGCCCGCCGGTTCGAGGTCGGCTTCGAGACGGTGTGCCACCGACTCTCCACCCTGCAGCGCCCGCAGCTGCGCGGGGTGCCCTTCATCTTCGTCAGGACCGACAAAGCCGGAAACATCTCAAAACGGCAGTCCGCCACCGCATTTCATTTCAGCCGGGTCGGCGGCAGCTGCCCACTGTGGGTGGTGCACGATGCGTTCGCGCAGCCGGGACGCATCATCACCCAAGTTGCGCAGATGCCCGACGGGCGTTCGTATTTCTGGATCGCCAAGACCACCACGCCGGAAGGGGCGGGTTATCTGGGACAGCACAAGAGTTTCGCGATCGGTTTGGGATGCGATTTGGTACATGCCGACAAACTGGTGTACTCGACCGGGATCGCCCTCGACGACCCGGCCACCGCGGTACCCATCGGCGCCGGATGCAAGATCTGCAACCGGCCGGCCTGCCCGCAGCGGGCCTTCCCCTATCTGGGCGCACGCGTCGTCGTCGACGAGAACACCGGCAGCACTTTGCCGTATTCGGCTGGGTCAGAACAACATTGGGAAGTCGGTCAGAAGCTCGCTCGAGGTCAACTGAATCAGCTCTGACATGTTCTCCCACTCCCACGTGGCCACCTGACCCAGTTCGGTCGGGAAGTCGTCGTTGGCTGCCAGGACCGCGGTGGCAAAATCGTCACGGGCATTGAGCAGCCCGGCGATGATGCCGGTGTTCGGGTCGGTCACCACGTCGTTGAAAAGCGTGTCGAGCTGTCCGGGCAGCAACAGCGACAGGATGGTCTCGCCGACCGCGAACTGGACGGGCAAGTTGATGTCGCTGGCCAGCAGCGGCAGATTGTTGATGATCGCTGACAAGCTGCCGACCGGGTTGGTGAAGATGTCATGTGTGACGCTGCCCCAATCCGGGGTGAGCGCCGGAGTGAACCGCAGCGCCAGCGGCGTGAATGGCTCGCTGCCGAACACGTCCTCGAAATTGTCCCGACCCATCAGGCCTTGCAGCCCGTGCAGTATCAACTCCTGTGTCACCCAGTCGGGTTGGGCGTTCATCCTGGACACGTCCAGGGCGTAGTCGTAGGAGAACACCCGTTGTGACATGTCCGCGGCGAATTCCGCGGGGCTGACGGTCGGTGTGTCGGCGGGCAGGTAGTTGGCCACCTCGTCCACCGGCACCACCTGGGTGCTCACCTGCAGGCCCGTCGGGTCCGTGCCGTCGGGGATGTTCTCGAATCGGGCGAAAATCTCGCCGCGGGTCAGGCCGGTGGTGTCCAGCCAATTCGCCACACCCGGGTTGGTGTCGCTGACCACGTAGTAGGTGTAGCCGTCGGAGGCGTGGTAGGCCGTGGTGTTGTTGAGGGTGGTCTGCGCCAAGACATAGGGCAGCGCCGCACCGAACACGTTCATCAGTTCGATCCCGCTGTAGCCGGAGTCCACGTCCGGCACTTTCACGATCAGCGCCTCGCCGGCGTCCAAGTCGAAATTCCCGGCGGAGACGTCCGCGCTCGGCAGGCCGGTGGCGAACAACTCCGTTTCCGGGGTCAGCAGGCTCATGGTGTTGGCCGGAAGCCCGATCCCGGCGATCTCGGCCAACCCCATGTTCTGTTGGTTGAACGGTCCGACGATATTGGCGAACGCGGTGAACAACGTGGTCAGCAAGGAGTCGACCGAGGTGATCGGCGGAGTCTCCACCGGCGCGTCGGACTCGTCGGCGCTGGGAAACAATCCGGTGTCGGGTATGGAGAAAAACGCCGGGCAGTCGGCAACACAGCGGATGCTGACGCTGCCGGGGCCCAGCGCCCAGTTGCCGAGCATGTCGCGAATCAGCAGGGAAGCAGCGCCATTGGCGGTGGCGTCGGTGTCATCGAGGAAGTTGACTGCGCCCGCCGGTTCGTCCGGGCCGATGAAGACGGTGTACGTGCCGTCGGAATTGACCACCAGATTGTGATCGAGCTCCAGAACGCTCTTGTTCACCGCGCTCGAACCGGTGATCAGCTCGGTGGCGATAGCCAACCCTTCGGTGCCTCCGCCAATGGTGCCGGTGAGCTCATACGTGGCGCCGGGCGCAAGGCCGGCGGTCGCGTGGTAGTAGATGTCGGGGGTGAAAAACTGGAAGTACTGGCGGGGATTTGCGGCATCCCCGGCCACCGCCTCGGGCGATTGGAAGAACACCCCGCCGAAAAGCTCGGTGACTCGGGAGAGCCCGGCCGACAGCAGTTCGTAGTTGGTGTTCTGCAGGCTTGTGAGCAGCGTGGCGTTGCTCTCGGGGGTGGCAAACGGTAACGCGGAGTCGTAGGCCACCGCCTGGTCCATGACGCTCAGCAGGTGGTCGAGCGCCGGCTGATACGAACTCGATCCGTCGTCTGCCGTGGCCGGGGCCGCTGCGACGGTCATCGCCAGCGCACCGGCCAGCGCAGTGGTGGCAATACCGGCCGCTTGCAGCACGCGCCTGGTCATACGTTGCCTTCCGGACGGTTGTGACGGATAGTCGTCACATCGGGCCGCCAAATTAAGCTGATTCTCAGGAAGGGTACACCGCGCTCTCAGCCAGCAAGTGCGTATAGGGATCACCCATGCCAGACGTTGACTTCTGTGTCGTAGGGGCGGGATTTGCGGGATTGACCGCCGCGCTGCGGTTGCAGCAGGCGGGCCGTTCGGTGGTCCTCATGGAAGCCCGCGACCGTGTCGGCGGGCGCACCTACACCGAAAACTTGCCGGACGGATCCTGGATCGATCGCGGCGCCGCCTGGATCGGACCGGGTCAGGACCGAATCTATGGGCTGCTCAACGAATTCGACGTGCCGACCTACAAGCAGTACGTCGACGGCGAGTCGATGATGATCATCGACGGCAAACAACACCGCTATGCCGGCACCATCCCATGGACGATCAGCCCGTGGGCGACCACCAACCTCGGGGTCGGCTTGCTCAAAGTCCGGCAGATGTGCCGGTCGATTCCGCTGGAGGCGCCCTGGACGGCGCGCAAGGCCGTCGAATGGGATCAGATCAGTTTGGCGGCGTGGATCGACCAGAACCTGTGGTCCCAGCAGGCACGCGACATGCTCGACATGGCTTTGGCGGGGCCGTATACGTCGGCGGCGTCCGAGGTGTCGTTGCTGTGGGTGCTTTACCAGATGGCCTCGGGCGGTGGACCGGACTTCGTGGTGTCGAACAAGGACGGTTCGCAGGATGCCCGTCCGGTAGGCGGGATGGGTGCGATCTACCGTCCGATGGCCGCGGAGCTCGGCGATGCGCTGCAGCTGTCGCAGCCGGTGCGGCGAATCGCGCACGACGACGATGCCGTCACGGTCTGCTCCGATGAACTGCGGGTGCGGGCCCGCCGGGTGATCGTCGCCGTTCCATTGGCGATCGCAAGCCAGATCAGCTACGAGCCGATGCTGCCGGTGGATCGTTCGTTTTTGCAGCAGCGCATGCCGGGCGGCGCAATCGTCAAGATCTCGGTTGTCTACGACGAACCGTTTTGGCGTGCCGACGGCCTTTCCGGCCAGTCCGCCGCGCCGGGCTCGTTGGCCACCTTGACCATTGATGCCTGCACCGATACCGGCGCGCCCGGAGTGCTGTGCGTGATCACCGAAGGCCCGACCGCACGACGGCTGGGACAACTCGAGGAATCCGCGCGCAAAGCGGCCGTCGTCGGCGAACTCGTCGACCGGTTCGGCGAACGCGCCGGCTCACCGGTGAGCTACCACGAGCAGAACTGGGCTCTTGAGCGCTATTCGGGCGGCGGCATGATCAGCCACGCGCCCACCGGGGTATTGACACAATTCGGCCCCGCCCTTCGCCAACCCTGCGGTCGCATCCACTGGGCCGGCACCGAGAGCTCGGCTGTCATGTGCGGCTGGGTCGACGGCGCCGTTCGGTCCGGCGAGCGGGCCGCGGCCGAAGTGCTGGCGTGCGAGACCGCTAGTTCTGCGCCTGCTTGACCGGCTTGCGGTAGAAGAGCAGCAACTGGCCGATGCCGCCGCCCAGACCCAGCAACACCGCGATCAGCAGGCCTTTCCACCCGTAGTAGTTCCAGCCGAAGATCAGCTGATCCAGGCTGTACTGACCGGGGCCGATGGTGGCCACCACGACGGCGCTCACAGCGAGCACCATGCAGTACTCCCAGCCCTCGTTGATGATGAAGAATCCGTTCGGCCGGTGCACGGTCCAGATGGCGACGAACATGAGCGCGACGAAGCCGGCGGCGGTGACCGGGGTGAGCAGGCCGGCGGCCAGCCCCAGGCCGGCGCTCATTTCCGTGCTGGCCGCGACCACGGCCTGGAACGTGCCGGCCTTCATGCCGATGCTGGAAAACCAGCGCGCGGTGCCCGGAATGCGTCCGCCGCCGAAGAATTTGTTGTATCCGTGCGCGGCCAGGGTCAGGCCGAGCACCACCCGCAAGATCAGTAAACCGACGTCGTAGGCAGTCATATCCGCAAACCTAGCAAGTGTGAGCTCGGCGCAGGTGGCCTCCGGGTTCCTGGCGAGGGCGCCGCTGACGGGGTTTGCCGGAAGGTAACCTCGGGGCGTGTCACGACGCGCCCCCGCCCAGCCTTGGCCGGCACAACCTGTGCTGCCACTGGACGGTGAGGGCGAGTATCCACCGGAGATCCTGGGCCACAAGGGCTACAGCATTCACACGATGCGTCGGCACGGCCTGCCCGTCCCGCCCGCGTTCTGTATCACCACACAGATAGGCGCCCGATACCTCACCGAGCCCGAGTCGACGATCGACGCGATCTGGGACGACGTGCTCGCGGGAGTACGCCGGCTCGAGGCCGCGACTTCGCGCACGTTCGGGCGTGGCCCGCGCCCACTGCTGGTCAGCGTCCGCTCCGGTGCGGCGGTGTCGATGCCCGGGATGATGGACTCGGTGCTGGACCTGGGCATGACCGACGCCGTCGAGCAGGCCTTGGGTACCGCCGCGTTCGGCCGCGACACCCGGCAACGCTTCACTCGCCGGTATCGGCACGTTGTCGCCGACCCGGTACCCGACGATCCTTATCTGCAGTTGCGGGCAGCCATCGAGGCGGTGTTCACGTCGTGGAATTCGCCGCGCGCCGTCGCCTACCGAGCGCACCGCGGAATCGGAGACCAGGGCGGTACTGCCGCAATTGTGCAGGCGATGGTCTTCGGCAACCTAGGCCCTAATTCCGGTGCCGGCGTGATGTTCTCCCGCAATCCGATGACCGGGGCGAGCGAAGTATTCGGTGAATGGCTGCCCGGCGCTCAGGGTGACGACGTGGTCTCGGGCACCGTTGACGTCCAGCCGATCACTGCGCTGCGGGATCAGCAACCGCGCACCTACGACGAACTGAGCGCCGCGGCCCAGATGTTGGAGTCGTTGAGCTCCGATGTACAGGAGGTCGAGTTCACCGTCGAGGAGGGCACACTGTGGCTGCTGCAGACCCGGGCGGCCAAACGCTCGGCGCAGGCCACCGTGCGACTGGCCCTACGCCTGCGGCGTGACGGGTTGATCGATGACGCCGAGGTGCTGCGGCGGGTAACGCCGGCGCACGTCGACGCGCTGCTGCGTCCCGCGCTGCAGCCCGAAACCCGTTTGACTGCAGAAGTTTTAGCTAAAGGGCTTCCGGCGAGCCCAGGAGTCGCATCGGGCCGGGTCTACACCGACGTGCAGGCCGCGGTGGACGCCGCCGAACGCGGCGAGGACGTCATCCTGGTCCGCGGCCACACCAGCCCCGACGATATTCACGGCATGCTGGTGGCCCGCGGTGTCGTCACCGAAACCGGTGGCACCACCAGTCACGCCGCTGTCGTCAGCCGCGAACTGGGCCGGGTGGCCGTGGTGGGATGCGGCAGCGGGGTGGCCGAATCGTTGGCGGGCAGGCTGGTCACCGTCGACGGCAATACCGGCGAAGTACTCGACGGCACACTGGAATTGACCGCCTGGTCAGAAGACGAGAGCCCCGAGTTGCGCGAGTTGGCCGAGATCACCCGACGGGTCGAGCGTCAGGAGGACCAAGCGCGCGCATGAGCGAATTAGCTGTGCTGCAAGCGGTTCGGCTGAAGGGTCGGGTATCGACGGCTGACCTGACGGCGACGTTGGGCGAGGACGAGTCCTCGGTCGCGGTCACCGTCGAGCAACTGACGGCATCGGGTCTGCTGATCGGCGGCGCGACCCTACGGATCACCCCCGAGGGCCGTGCCCGCCTTGGTGAGCTGCTGGCCGATGAGCGCAACGGGATCGATGCGGCGGCCTTTGCCGTCGTCTACGACGACTTCCGTTCTGTCAACGGCGAATTCAAGGCCCTCATCACCGACTGGCAAGTCAGGGACGGAGAGGCTAACACCCACGAGGACACCGATTATGACGCCGGTGTCCTGGCTCGTCTCGACAGCGTGCACCAGCGGGTACTGCCGATCGTCGCTGCCGCCGCCGGCCAGCTGCCCCGGCTGAATCGGTATGCGGCCAAGCTGCAGGCGGCGTTCGAGCGGATCAAAGCCGGCGAAACCATGTGGCTGTCGCGACCTTTGATCGACTCCTACCACACCGTGTGGTTCGAACTGCACGAAGAGCTAATTCTCGCCGCAGGCCGCAGCCGGGATGTGGAAGCGAAAGCCGGTGGCGCCGGCTAGAGTTCGTCATCAAGGCGTCGCGCATAGGCGTCGATGTCGGTGATGGCCGATTCGGCGGCGTGAATGCTGATCGCGACAGTATCGCCGAGACCGTGTACGCCGTGGGTCAGCCCCATCGCCGGCGACAGCGCCGGGTAGCCCGCGGTCAGCAGCACGGGCGCGTCACCGAAATGCAAGTCCGCGGGGCCGCGGTCGACGCTGGACACCACGGTGTTGCCCGACACCATGATTGGCCGAGCATCGGGGTCGAACTGCGCCACACCCCAACGCAGTAACGCGGCCGGCACCGCGGCGAACGCCCGGTCGGCCGAGAGCGCGGCGGGGTGCTCGGTACGTCGGCGGGCAGCGGCCAAATCCGCCATGATCCGCTCCGTTCGAGCCTTCCACGACAATTCCGGGTACAACCCGACGGCCACATTGCGGAAATGGTTATGGGCGCGTCGAGCACCGGGTTTGGCCATCGGCACCTCCGCGTTGAGCGAGCCGCCCGCATCACCCAGATGCCGCCAGAGCGCCGTCGACACCGCGGCCAGCACCGCGACGGAAACGGTCGGCCCGGCCAGCTGCGAGCGGTGGCGCACCAGGGTACGCACGGCGCGCACACCGGCCGGGCGCGCGTTGGTCATCTTCACCGGCTGCGGTCGCACCGGCCGGTCGAGTAGCCCGGCTTCGGTGTCGGCCCGCAGCTGGCGGTGGGTGCGTGCGGCCTGCAGCGCACGCCACGGCAGAAAGCCTGGTCTGGGTGCGTCGACATCGGGCACGGGCACCGCGCGGCCGAACAGCCAGGCGGCCATCGCCGACGCGCGCGAGCCGTCGGCCAACGCGTGGGCGACCTGCAAGACCGCGACGGTACCGACCCCGGTGCTGCCCGGCATGTCGTGGACATCGCTGAACACGTGCAGCCGCCACGGCGTCCGGCGGACGTCGAGCTGGTGTTCGGCGAGCCGGACCACGGCATCCAGACAGCCGCGCCAGCTCCGGTCGCTCAGGCGGTGTCGTTGGACATGCTCGGGCCCGACGGCCATCGGGACCCAGCGCGGGTAGGTCAGCGCGCACCCGTCCTCGACCCGGGTCGTCAGCGAGCGGCACGCTTGCGCTCTTAAGCAGATCTGCTCGACGGCGTGCTCCGAGTCCGCCGGCACGCCGTCGAATGCATACAGCAGGAACTGGTCATTGGGGATTTTGGCCGACATCCAGTAGAACTGCGCGTCGACTGCCGCCATCGGGGTCGACATGCGTCGACACTAACGCCGTAGCGTTAGCCGGCCGAGCCGATGAACCTCAACACCGCTGCGGCAACGGCATCCGGGGCGTCGAGCTGCAAGAAATGTCCGGCATGCTCGACCACGACGACGTCGCTGCCGGCCGGCAGCACCTTTTCCGTCCAGTGCGCGAACGCCGATGTCATGCAGCCGTCGTCGCTGCCGTGCAGGTACAGGCTCGGCAGCCTCGGCGTCGACCGCCAGTGCCTGTGCAGCTCGGCATACTGCGCCGGTGGCCGGGTGTTGCGGATGAGGGCCCGGTACGGCCCCAGCGCGGCGTGCCAACTCTCCGGTGTTCCGATCGCGGCGTCGACGTGGCGCAGATCCTCTTCGGCGTCGTAGTGCGGCGACCAGCGCCGCCACAGTCGGGGCAATACCCATGACGCTGAACGCTCTGGCAGCCAAGGCAATTGAAAGTAGAAGATGTACCAGCTGCGCAGCAGCTGCGGGGGCAGTTGGCGAAGCAGTCGGACCCCGTCGGCGACCCCGGACGGGCGGAACCCGGCAGCGACCGGCACCGACATGATGACCGCCTTGGCGAACGGACTGTCGGGCATGGCGGCCAGACCCGCCGCCGCGATGGCACCCCAGTCGTGGCCGATGATCACGTCGCGATCGGTGCCGCCGGCCGCGGACCGCACCCGCAGCGCGTCGTGCATCAACGCCCCGACGTGATAGCTGCCGTCGGACGGAATCGACGATGGCACATAGCCTCGCATGAACGGTGCGACCACCCGCCAGCCCGACTCGGCCAGCCGCGGCGCGAGCTTGCGCCAGCTGTAGGCAGTGTCGGGAAAGCCGTGGAGGCACAACGCAATCGGGCCATCGTCCGGCCCCCAGGTCAGCGCTTTCAGCTCAACCGCAGGGGCGTGCGCATCGATCCAACGCGGTCCGGTCATCACTCGATCCTTGCACGCTCGCCAGCGATATCCGCCCGTGACCGGTGGATTACAGTCGCGCCACTGCGTCTTCCAAGTCCGCGATGACGATCTTGCGCATCCCGAGCATCGCCGTCGTCGCGGCTGCGGCGCGCCTGGGATCGGGATCGCTCAGCAGCTCGAAAAGCCGCTGCGGGACAATCTGCCAACTCAACCCATAACGGTCTTTGCACCAGCCGCATTGCGATTCCGCGCCGCCGTCGGTCAGCCGGCTCCAAAAGTAGTCGACCTCGTCCTGGTCTGCGCAGGTGACGGTGAACGACACCGCTTCGGTGAACGGGAACTGCGGACCGCCGTTGATGCCGATGAACCGGACACCGTCGAGCACAAAGCTGCCCGACACCACCTCACCCGGCACGCCCGGGCCGGCATCCGTGTAACGGTTGAGCGCCTCGATGCGCGAGTTGGGAAAGACCGAGGTGTAGAACTCGGCAGCCTCCCCCAGGTTGTTGTCGAACCACAGCGATGGCGTGATCGGTGGCATGGCCCTCCTTGTCGTCGATTTACTGTTGATCGACCTCGGCGGCACCCAAAAATCATCGCGCCGCTAACGTCAGAGCCGTGAACAGCAGACCGCAGACCGTCAAGTACTCCGGCGTCGACGACATCACCTTGATCGCAGACGAGTGGAATCGAGGCACCGGAGACGGACGGCCTTCGATCCTGATGTTGCACGGCGGCGGCCAGAACCGGTTCTCCTGGAAGAACACCGGCCAGATCCTCGCCGACGAGGGATTTCACGTGGTCGCGCTCGACAGCCGAGGTCACGGTGACAGCGATCGGGCGCCCAACGCCGACTACAACGTCGAGACATTGACCAGCGACGTCATGCATGTGCTCGATGCCATCGGCCGGCCGGTGATACTGATCGGCGCCAGCATGGGCGGGTTGACCGGCATCCTCGTGGCGGATCGAGCCGGAGCGGACCGGGTCACACGATTGGTCCTGGTCGACGTGGTGCCACGGTTCGAGAAAAACGGCAGTGCCCGCATTCGGGACTTCATGTTCAGCGGTCTGAAGGGCTTCGACACGCTTGAACAGGCCGCGGACGCCGTCGCCGCGTACCTGCCCCATCGGCCCAAACCACGCAGTCCGGAAGGCTTGAAGAAGAACCTGAGGCTGCGCGACGGCCGCTGGTACTGGCACTGGGATCCGGCGTTCATGACCAAACCCGGTGATGACCCGCAGCTGCGTACCGAGAAGTTCGAGCGCGCCGCGGCATCTCTGCGTATCCCGGTGTTGCTGATCCGCGGAAAGCTGTCCGACGTGGTGAGTCCCGAGGGAGTGCGGCACTTCCTGGACACCGTCCCCAACGCGGAATTCGTCGAACTGTCCGGGGCGGGTCATACCGCAGCCGGCGACGACAACGACGCGTTCAGCGACGTCGTGGTGGAATTTGCGAAGCGCTGAGCGCTAGCGAGGTTAGTTCGCCGGTTTCTCGGCGTGCCCGCCGAACTGCTTACGCATCGCGGACAATGCCTTGTTCGCGAAGTCATCGAGGGACCGCGAGGCGAACCGGGACTGCAGCGCCGTCGTCAGCACCGGGGTGGGGACCCCCTCGTCGATCGCCGCGATGGCAGTCCACCGGCCCTCGCCGGAGTCGGAGACTCGCCCGGAGAACTCCGCCAGCTCCGGCGACTCGTGCAACGCGATCGCGGTCAGATCCAGCAGCCAGGAGCCGATCACGCTGCCCCGCCGCCAGACTTCGGCAATCTCCGGGATGTCGAAGGTGTACTGATAGAACTCGGGGTAGGTCAACGGCGCCGTTTCGGCATCACCTTGTTGCACGTGCTTGCCCACGTCGGCATTACGCAGGACGTTCAGGCCCTCCGCCAGCGAGGCCATCATCCCGTACTCGATGCCGTTGTGCACCATCTTGACGAAGTGCCCCGCCCCGGGCGGCCCGCAATACAGATAGCCCTTCTCCGACTGGGCCACCTCGCCGTCGCGTCCCCGGGTGCGCGGCGCCGCGTCCACGCCGGGCGCGACGGACGCAAAGATCGGTTCGGCGTGAGCGAAAGCCTCCTTGTGGCCGCCGATCATCAAACAGTAGCCGCGTTCGCGGCCCCACACACCGCCGCTGGTTCCGCAGTCCAGCAGGTGGATGCCTCTGTCGGACAAAGTCTTTGAGTGTTTGATGTCGTCGCGGTAGTACGAGTTGCCGCCGTCGATCACAATGTCGTCTTTGTCGAGCGTCGTGGCCAGCTCTTTGATCACACCGCTGGTGATATCGCCGGCCGGCACCATCACCCACACCACCCGCGGCTTACTCAGCCTCTCGGCCAGCTCGGCCAGTGATGACACCCCGGTGGTGTTGTCCTCCCCGGCCATCGCCTTGACCGCGTCGGGGTTGTGGTCGTACACCACGCATTGGTGTCCGTCTTTGGCCACGCGGCGCACGATGTTCGCGCCCATCCGGCCAAGTCCGATCATCCCTAGCTGCATGCGCCTGTCTCCTTACTTTTCGGCGGCATCCATGGTTCTTGCCAGCTCCGGTGACCGCGCATCAAGGCCTGCGCCGCCTCGGGTCCCCACGAGCCAGGCTCGTACAGCTCTACCTTGCCTGGATCGTCGAGCAGCGGCTGCACAATTCGCCACGTCTCTTCGATGCTGTCTTCGCGGGCGAAAAGCTGACGATCGCCGGTCAATCCCGCATGCAGCAGACGTTCGTAGGGGCGTATCGGTTCTCCCAAATCCTCGGCGAACGACGAATCCAAGTGGATGTCGCGCCATGAGTCGCCGTCCTGAGCGGCCAACTGTATGCGCATCCCCGGATCGGGGTCGATGCGCAGCACGATCTGGTTCGGCTCGGCCCGTCTGCGCTTGGGCAAGAACGCCAGCGCGGGCACCCGGCGGGTGAACAGCCGCACCTCGGTTATTTTCTCGGGCAACGATTTACCGGCCCGCAGGAAGATCGGCACGCCGGCCCAGCGCCAGTTGTCGATCTCCATGCGGATCGCGACGAATGTCTCGGTCTGCGAGCCTTTCTTCACCCCGTCGATATCGGTGTACCCGCGGTATTGACCCCGCACATAGTGGCTGGGGTCGAGCGCCGGCATGGCGCGAAACACCTCGGCCTTTTTGTCGTTGAGATCATCGGCGCTCGGTCCGACCGGTGGGTCCATCGCAACCAACGCGAGCACTTGCAGCAGATGGTTCTGCACAACGTCACGCAACGTGCCCACCGCGTCGTAAAACTCGCCGCGATCCTCGACGCCGAAATTCTCTGCCATGGTGATGTGGATCTCAGCGATGCTTCGCCGGTCCCACAGCTCGGCCAACATTGTATTGGCGAACCGCAGGTATTCCAGTTCGACAACCGGTTGCTTGCCCAAGAAGTGGTCAACACGCAGAATCTGGTCCTCGCGCAACATCTTGCGCAGCCGGGCGTTGAGCTCGATCGCCGAAGCCAGGTCGTGTCCGAACGGCTTTTCCACCGCAACCCGAGAGCGGTCCAGTAACCCGGCTTTACCTAGGTTTTCGACGATCGGCGCGAACAGCGACGGCGGCATTTCCAGGTAGTACAGGCTTTTGCGGCCCGAACCGATCTGATCGGCGAGCTGTTGATACAGCCCCTCATCGGTGACGTCACCACTTTGGTAGGACAATCGGTCGGCCAACCGGGCGAACACCTTGTCGTCCAACTTCTCGCCGCTGTCTTCGATGGCTTGGCGGGCCCGCTTGACCAAGTCGTCTTTTGAGATGTCGTCGCTGGCCACCCCCAATATCGGGCACTGCAGCAGTTTGCGCCGTTCCAGGCGGTACAGGGCTCGGAAGGTCATCTTGCGGGCCAGATCTCCGGTGATCCCGAAGATCACCAGCAGATCCGTGGAGCTACCACCGGACAATCCAAGACCTCCACGACACATCGAGCAACTCGCTAACCAGGCGAACCGGAGGCCTTCGAGGCAGGTCAGGCCACATCAGGAAAAATGCCTGGAATGGGTTGGCCCATGATAGCCATCTACGTGCTGGCCGCCGTCGCCGCGGGCGAGGCCGTCGCACTGGTGACGATGTGGGTGGTGCTGACTCGCAGCCGACGAGAGACCGATGCGCTGCGCCAGCGGGTCGACAACCGCAGTTGGCTGCTCTCCGGTGGCCGTGAGGCGGTCAAGACGGTATGGCAGACCGCGAACCTGGTGCGCAAAGAAGGGTTCGGCGCGGCGGTGCGCAGTTCGATCGAGGACCTGGCCGACTGGGCCGAGGTGGAGCGACCTGACCTGGCCCGGGTCACTCCCGACGGCCGGGTGGTGATCCTGTTCTCCGACATCGAGGAGTCCACCGCGCTGAACGAACGGATCGGCGACCGCGCCTGGGTCAGGCTGATCGACGCACACGACAAGCTGGTCCGGCGGCTGGTCAAGAACTACTCCGGGCACGTCGTCAAGAGCCAGGGCGACGGTTTCATGATCGCCTTCTCGCACGCCGAGGATGCCGTGCGCTGTGCTGTCGAGCTTCAGCAGAAGTTGCACGGAGATGCTAAGCACAAGCGGCGCAATGGTTTTCGAGTGCGAATCGGGATCCATATGGGCCGCTCGGTGCGCCGCGGCGACGACCTGTTCGGCCGCAACGTTGCGATGGCGGCGCGGGTGGCCGGACAGGCCGGTGGCGGACAGATTCTGGTCAGCCAAGCGGTGCGCGACGCGGTCAGCGACTGCGAGGACATTTCGTTCGACGACGGGCGCGACGCCGAGCTCAAAGGCTTCAGCGGTGCCCAGCGGCTGTACGCGGTTACTGGCTAGGTTCGGCTTCGGCTTCGGCCAGCCGCTGATGGAGCCGTGCCCGGACCTCGTCGGGCGTGTATGCCTTGCGTCGGCGCTGATCGCGCGCCACCAGCACTCCCCCGGCAGCCACCCCGACCAGACCGGCTAACCCGAGCCACTTCCATACGTTGCGCATGACCACAGTCTGCCTATGGTGCTGTGGTGGACACCACTACCGTGACGCTCGACCAGGCGCTGGACGAGACCCGCACCGGCGACATCTGGCTCTTCCGCGGCCGCTCCCGGCCGGACCGCACCATCCAAACCTTGTCGAACAGCCCGGTCAACCACGTCGGCATGACGGTGGCCATCGACGATCTTCCACCGTTGATCTGGCACGCCGAACTCGGCGACAAGCTCGTCGACGTGTGGTCGGGCACCCATCAACGCGGAGTGCAGCTCCATGACGCCCGCCAGGCCGTCGAGCGCTGGGTGCTGCACTACCACCAGCGCTGCTGGCTGCGCCAGCTGACGCCGTATGCCACCCGGGAGCAGGAAGACCGGCTGCTGCGGGTCATCGCCCGGCTGGACGGCACTCCGTTTCCGAGCGTGGCACGACTCACCGGCCGTTGGTTCCTTGGGCGAGTCCCAAAGCTCTACGACTGGACGAGGGGAATTCCGTTCGTGGATAAGAAGTCTCGCGAGGTGACGCAGCGGCGCAAGGCGCAAAGGCTGCAGGCCGGCCTGGAGACGAGCTACTGCGCCGAGACGGTGGCGATCACTTACGAAGAGATGGGGCTGCTGGACACTCACAAGGATCCGAATTGGTTCGATCCCGGCTCATTCTGGAGCGGAGACAACTTGCCGCTGGCGCCCGGTTACCGGTTGGGCGAGGAGATCGCCGTCACAGTGCCATCGGCCGACGAAGCCTAGACTTGTCAGCAGCATGTCATCCACCAAGCCGGGCATCTTTGCCTACATCGCGTACTGCTACACCCAGCGGCGTCTTCCCGACTCGATGCGCGACTGGGTCGCCCACGACCTGGCCGGTGCGGGCGCGATCCGCCGGTTCATGGTCCGCGCAGCGATACCGCCGCTGCTTTTACTCGCCCCGTTGTGGCTGCTGCCCGTTGCCCAAAACGCGCTGTATGTGCATGTCGAGATGACGGTGCCGATCTACGCCTGGGCGTTGGTGGTTTCGTTTGCACTCAACAAGGTGTGGCGTCGTCATCGGCTGGCCCAGCATGGACTGGATCCGAATCTGGTCGATGTGATCAAACGGAAGAAAAACGCGAAAATGCACGAGGATTACATCCGCCGCTACGGCCCGCGTTCGGATCCGGCCGACGTCAACACCAACCCGTTCTTCTGAGCCCTCGACTGACCCTCGACTGACCCTCGACGCATTTCCGTCATAGAAGGCGATGGAGTCGTCGTAGTCCAGCACCGCGAATTCGACATGACTGACTCCACGCCACCGCATTACGCCTCCTTGTATCTAGATGGGAGTCCAGATTCCGTTGTTCCAGAATCCCCAAGCATTGTCAGTGGTCTTCCACATGACATGCGCTCCGGGCGCCCACGGTGGTGGAGGTGGCTGCGGCGGCGCCCATATCGGCGGAGGTCCCCACTGGCCGAAGCCCGCCGGACCCGCCGCGCCTTCCCAGTCGTGGCACTGGTGCCAGTCCCAGTCATAGGCCGTACCCCAGCTCGGGTCCCATGGATCACCTGGACACCAGTGATGGCCAGGGGCCGCCTGGGCCATGCCGCCGACCAGCCCGAGCGCGGACAAAGCCAACCCGCCACCCACCAGCACGCTCATACACCGCTTCACAATCGCCATCTTCGAGGCTCCTTTCGACAAGCCGTCTTAGTTGGGTGTTGGTGGCGGTTGGGGCTGGAAGGGTTCGTACACCACCACCACTCGGCGCGCTCGCCTAGGGGCCCCGGACCTGGCGGGGCTGTCTACTTCCCAGCGGTATCGCGGGTGGCGAGACCCCATAGCGGGGCATTGTCGTGTGCGGCGAAGTGTCGCGTCTATGGAGAGATTTGTCGGTAGCCAGACTTTACTCGCGAGTGATGATTGACCGCTAGCTGAGGTTGACGGCTTCGGTCGATCCTCTGGTTTGTTTCGTAGTGGTTACATCCCGGCACTCGCCGAGCAGGTCGACGGCCGGGTATTTTTCGGCGGTCCCTGGGTAGAACGTCGCGACGACATTGTTCTTTTTCAGCACACTGCCGTGGCTATGAAGGTCCGGGTCTCCAGCCCAGCCAAGGCTCTGAAGGCGTTGAACCATGTCGGCGATCTCGGCCTCTGACGCTTCGAAACTCGACGCGGGCGGGTAACTGATGGTCAATCTTCCACGGAAAGGCGGGTCACCCTGATCGTTGCACGACGAGGGCCAGAAGAAGGCGTCGGTGACGTGTAGCCCAAGGGCGTGGACGATCTCGCGGGCGGCGTCGACGACTTGAGTTTTGGATTGCTCGGGCGTCATTGGATTCGTGACGCTAACGGCTTGCATCTTGTTCATCACTCCGCATCCTGACGTTACGACTGCGACCATGGCTATGACTGTTTTGATGGCAATTTTGAGCATCTGACTGCTCTGCGTTCTCGTATGCAAGTTGCACCTTTTGCTATCGGTGGTAGTGCCCGCTGGTGCCCGGGCGGTACAGTTCCGGATCGCTGGCGCCCGGAGCGCCGAAAGCCTCGATGATTTGACCTAGGAGAGTGTCGCGGTGCGGGGCGGTCATGCCGTGACGCTCTAAGAGGTCGCCGTGGCCGGATGCGATGTCGGCCATGCTGAACAAGGATTCGCTGCCGGGATCGTAATAGTGACTATGGTCGTTGAACGTAAGTCCGGGGACCTCGGCTTTGAACCGGGTTGACCCGAAGCCATCCACTGCTGGGTCCGGGCCCAGCGCGACGGTGACGTCGGTTCCCGGCACGTGCACCTGTGGTATATCGCCCAATTGGGTGATCGGGTCGGTCGAGGCGGAGCCCACATAAACGTGGCCCCCTTGCGCTAGATGAAAATCGGCGGCGCTGTGGGCCATGTCGGTGCCCGGGCATCCGATTAGAACCACGTCGTTGGCGTGCATCCCGTAACCGGCCGCGGCGTCGGCCACCGTGGTTGAGCCATACGAGTGTCCGATCACCGTGACATCGGAGGCACCCTGATGAGTGACATTGAGCGCGTTGACATCCGACGCCAACAAGGCACCCCCTTGATGCGCGAGCCCGGTCTGGCCCACCTGAGGATCGGCGAGGCTGTCGGGTGCGTTGTAGCCCATCCACGCCACAACCGAGGTGGCCTTGCCATGGTTAGCGGCCCAGGTCTCGTTGTACAGATTCGCCGCATCGTCGCTGGAAAGCCAGCCTTCGGTGACGCTGTGACTGGTGCCGGGCACCACCACAGCGGTATTTGCTGCGGTGTCCGGGTTGCCGATCGCGATCGCCGCACGACCTTGACCACCGAACTTGTCCGGCTCGTACACCTGGAGAAACGTAGGAGCATGGGTCTTCCTGCTGTTTTCCTCTAGCCCATTTTTAACTTGGACTGCGTTGGTGTAGCGGGCGACATCGGTAGCGGTGAGGCCATAGTTCTGCGGATGAGCGGTCACCTCCTGGACTGAGACATGGTGACGTGACGCTGCGTTGGTGACCCTGTCCAAATCGTGTTGCATGACGGTCTTGTTGGCGGTGCTGCGGTCGGCAACGTAGATGCCGTCGAGGTTGCCCAACGCGTCCGGGTGCTCGCGCAGTAGTTGATCTTTCTGCTGCTGGTTCAGTGAGTCCCACCACCGTTTGACGTCGTTGGGGTTGGTGCCAGCTTTCGGTATCTGCGGGCCGGGGTCCTGGGGCGGTGTGAGCGGTGCTTCACGTCCGGTGGATGCTGGCCGCACGGTAAGCGGAGTTGCTGGTAACTTGCCCAGCCTGGCCGCGCCGGTTTGGACAAGTTGAACGTTTTCAGCGTGCGTCGCTCTGACCAGTCCTTTGATGAAGTAGTCTTTCTGCTCGGCTGTTGCCTGTGAGTCGTCGGCGACCTGGTTAATCAGCTTCTGGGCGTTCTCGACGTTTTCGATGATCTGCTGCTTGCTGGTGAGCACCACGCCTGCCGAATCGCGATACAGCTTGGCGGCCGCAGCCGATCCGTTCACGTGGGCTTGTAGCGTGCTGATCTGCTGCTGGTGTTTGGCGTTCGCGGCGTTGGCGGCTGTACCCGACCACACATCGTCGTCGAAGAGTCTGGTCCGTGCTTGCTGGAAGGCCCACAATTGCTCGTCGACAGCCTTCTTGTCGGCATCGAACGCGTCGGCGGCATCTAACAGGGCCGTTTCGGCAGCCTCGGGCCAGGCTGGCGGCGCGGTCATCTCCTGGCCGTAAGGTCCGCCGGGTCGTTCAATGCCCATTGGCTAATCCGATGCGGGCAGGCCGGCCATCTGCCGGTCAATCTCCTCGCCCAGCGGTTCGTCGGTGCCGACATAGGCACGAGCGGCGGCGCCCAAAGCCTGCGCGTAGCCACTAGCTTCAGCTTTGGCTGCTGGGCGGTCCGCAACCAGGGGAGCCACAGAGCTGGTTACGTGGGCTGCGATGGCCGTCGACAGCGGATCGGTACCAGCCGGAGAGACTGGTTGGGGCGCGTCGGGGATCGCGCTGGCAGCGCTCAGCAACTCTTGTCCCACACAGGAAAGAGCCCTGGCCTTGACTCGCAAATTAAGCACCGCCACCAGCACCTCGCGTCGCATACTTCGTGTGGCAAATATACCCAACCGTCAGCCACCTCCGGCGCACCAAATTGTCGCCACAACCAAGGTGGGACGGTCACCTTGGCCCGTGGTTTGTCTATGTCCCCAGCGTCGGCGCAATCAGATCGCGCACCCGTTGGGCGTATCCGTATTCGATCCGTTCGATCTCGGCAACCATCCGCTTGACGCGATCCTCATAGACGACGGCCTGTTCGACGCGCGATGTTTTCGGCTACTAGTTGCACTCGGATATCGGGGTCGCCAGTGCTGTACAGGGTTAGCCAGTCCGTGATTGCGGTGGCGGTGAATCGTTGGCCACCTGGTAGCTTTCGGATTGCAGCCGGGCCAGATCGGCCGGGCGCACCTACCGCCCACCCCCGCCAGCGGTAGCAAAGCCCGCTGCCCACACGGAAAACCCTTATGGTGCAACACAGTTCACCACGCCGATTATCCGGTTCGGGCAGCCGCTGTGCGCCGACTGTTATGACTACACCGGGCATGTGCTGTTCAATTGGCACGCCCCGGAACTGTGGCGCGCTCTGTTCCACCCGGCGCTTCACCGTAACCATGGTGTGGGCATTGGCCGATGACCAGCCAAGCTTCCAGGTCACCACCGCCGCCAGCGAGCGCGCACCGGTTATCCCCCACAGCCCGTCGCGATACAACTCCGCGGCAATCTGCACAATGCGCCCATCAATCGCATTGCGCTGACCAGCCAACTCCGCTAACTCCTCTGACAACACCTCCAACCGCTCAGCCGGGCGAACCCCCGCAGCAGGCGATGCAATCGAGGACAAAACCGCATCATCACACCCGGGTACGACAATTACCCCCGCCGATCCACTGCGAGCTCCGAATCCGCGACTTTGCCGCTGGGCGTTGAGCCGAAATTCCACGACGCCAGTACACGTATTCGATACACGTCGTATGCCTGTAGCTGGTCGGCGATGACCGAATTATCTCCAGTCGTTGTTGCGCACCGCTGCGCGGCGTTAGTCTTTGCCGATGATCGCGGGCGATAAGGCGCCTGACTTCACGCTGTTCGATCACACCGGTCGGCCTCGGACGCTGTCCACGTTCCTTTCTGACGGGCCGGTGGTGCTGTTCTTCTTCCCATTAGCCTCTTCACCGATCTGTACAGCGCAGGCGTGTCATTTCCGGGACCTGAGCGACGAATTTGCCAAGGTGGGCGCACATCGGGTGGGGATCAGCACGGATGCCGTCGACAAACAGGCCCACTTCGCCCAGCAGCGCTCGTTCGACTATCCGCTGCTCTCCGACGCGGACGGCGTGGTGTCCGAGCTGTTCGGAGTACGCCGAGGCAGGCTCGCCAAGCTGCATAGATCCGTCGTGGCGCGTGATGAAGCCCGGCGTGGCCAGCACAGCCGACGCCGCGGCCTGCTGGCCCGGCTGCTGCCGGTCCGACGGACCACATTCATCATCGACACCGACCGCACCATCCTGAAGGTCGTTTCCAGCGAGCTGCGCGCATCGGTGCACGCCGACCAGGCCTTATGGTTCCTGCAGAACCGCAACGCGGCGCATGGTTCGTCGCAGTCGGAGGGCACGGTCGAACCGATCGGCGAATGGTTCACAAAGCCGGAAGCCGTGGACGAGCCGAGCCTGGTCCGGCCGTACGCGCTGAAGGCAGGCGGTACCGACTGTGGGGCCGAACTGGCACTCGAAACTCCGGTCGAAGCGCTCAACACCACAGCAAAGCCGCCACGCTGGTCGAGGAACGATGTACGAGGCCAGATCCTGACGTGTTGCCGGCAGAGCCCCTCGGTCGCAGAGATCGCTGCTCGTCTGTCCTTGCCGGTCGGTGCGACGCGGTTCCTGGTCGACGATCTGGTGACCCAGGGTTACCTGCGGGTGCACGCTCCCCTCAATGACTCGATGACCATCGACGAAAGACGTGAGCTGATACGAAGGACCCTGCGCGGCCTACGAGCACTCGAGCGGTCAGCCGATTAGCCAACGACCAAGTCGACATCGCTCGACCGTGGGCCGTATGTACGAAAATCCCGACGATTGCGTACATATGCCCCACGCTCGGCGCATCACTGTCGACCTTGCGCACAGCAGTTGCTAGACGTTGAACCGGAATTCCACCACGTCGCCATCGGCCATCACGTAGTCCTTGCCTTCCATCCGGACCTTGCCGGCCGCCTTGGCCGCGGCCATCGAGCCGGCGGCGATCAGGTCGTCATAGGACACGATCTCGGCTTTGATGAAGCCCTTTTCGAAGTCGCTGTGTATCACCCCGGCCGCCTTCGGCGCGGTGTCGCCTTGGTGAATGACCCACGCGCGCGCTTCTTTTGGGCCGGCCGTCAAGAACGTCTGCAACTTCAAGGTGTGAAAGCCGGCGCGGGCCAGCGCGTCGAGGCCGCGCTCGGTCTGCCCGATCGACTCCAGCAGCTCGGCGGCCGACTCGTCATCGAGTTCGGCCAGCTCGGCTTCGATCTTGGCGTCGAGGAACACCGCGTCGGCCGGCGCGACGAGCTCGCGTAACTCGGCCTTGCGGGCTTCGTCGGTCAGCACCGCCTCGTCGGCGTTGAAGACGTACAGGAACGGTTTGGTGGTCAGCAGATTCAGCTCCCGCAACGGCGCTGTGTCCAGCCCGGCCGCGAAAAGGGTTTTGCCGCCGTTCAGCACCTCTTGAGCGGCGAGGGCGGCCTCGTAGACCGGTTTGCGGTCCTTGTTGTTGCGGGCCTCTTTCTCCAGCCGCGGTACTGCACGTTCGAGTGTTTGCAAATCGGCGAGTATCAACTCGGTCTCGACGACCTCGATGTCGGATTTGGGGTCGACCTTCCCGGCGACATGGGCTACATCGTCGTCCGAAAACACCCGCACCACTTGGCAAATCGCATCGCACTCGCGGATATTGGCCAGGAACTTGTTACCCAGTCCGGCCCCCTCGGAAGCGCCTGCCACCAGCCCGGCGATGTCAACGAAGGTCACCGGCGCCGGCACGATCCGCTCCGAACCGAACATCTCGGCCAGCTTCTCAAGCCGGGGATCAGGCAGCGGGACGACGCCCTCGTTGGGTTCGATCGTGGCAAATGGGTAGTTGGCGGCCACCACGTCGTTCTTGGTCAACGCGTTGAACAGCGTCGACTTGCCGACGTTCGGCAAACCCACGATCCCCAGGCTCAAGCTCACAGGGAGCTCAGTCTACGGAGCAAGACCGGGCAGGTCTTTACGGGTCTTTCGCTGCCCAGCCGGTACGGTCGACGTGTGTCAGCACAGCGGGGAAGACCGGCGGTGACCGCGAGTCGCCGCTCGATTTACCCGAACCTTCCGGGTGTGCCGTGGTGGGCCGCCGTGGTTGTTGCCGTGACCGCGACCGCCGCCGGTTTCGCGTTCGACGCCGGGTCGGGCAACAAGGAACTGACCAACGTCTTCTCCGCTCTCTATGTCGTTGGCTGCGTGGTCGCGGTGCTGGCAGTGCAGCAGGCCGGGGTGTTCACCGCGGTCATCCAGCCGCCGCTGATCCTGTTCTGCGCGGTTCCCGGCGCGTACTGGTTATTCCACGGCGCCAAAATCACCGGGTTGAAGGATCTGCTGATCAATTGCGGTTATCCGCTGATCGAGCGGTTCCCGCTGATGCTGTTCACCTCGGCCGGTGTGCTGCTGATCGGCATGATCCGCTGGTATCTCGGCATGTCGGTGCGCTCGACTGCGTCCGCGGAGGAAGCGAAGACCACCGACACGCCCAAGCCGGGCATCATCGCGAAGTTCGTGACGTTGTTCGGCCGCGACCCCGCCGTACCCGAGCACACCCGCAAGTCGACCAGAACGCGGCGCACCGAGGCGGCGGGGCGTCCGACGAAGAGCTCCGCGACTCGCGCCGCCAAACGGCCGGCCACTACCCGCACACGTCGGCCGGCTCTGGATGAGATGGCAGAGCCCACCCGGCGCCGACGGTCAACGCGCTCCCGCGACGTGGAACCGCCCGAAGCGCCGCGGCGTTCCAGGGTGCCGCGCGATCCGGATCTGCGGGGCCGACCGCCGCGAGAGATCCGCCGCGAGCCGCATGTGCGTCGCACCCGCGCAACGGGCAGTCCATTCGACCCGCACGAACCAGACGGTTACGAGCGCGTCAGGCCTGCCGAGCCGCGCCGTCGTTCCCCATCCACCCCATCCAGTGGAAGCGCCACCCACCACCCGATATCGCGGGTGCGCTATCGCGGAGCCGCCCGCACGGACGACCCGCGCAAGCCATGGGACTACGAGGACTAGCCGGATCGAGCCGGCCGAATCTCCCGGGGTAGGGCGAACACCAGCGTCTCGTTGGCGGTCGTGACCGGCTGGACGACGTCATATCCGTGCTCGGCCAGCCGCTCGAGCACGCCTCGTACCAGTATTTCGGGCACCGACGCTCCGGAGGTGACGCCGACGGTGGTGACGCCGTCCAACCAGGCCGGGTCGATGTCGTCGGCGCAGTCGACCAAGTGCGCGGCCGCCGAACCGGCGCCCAGCGCCACCTCGACGAGCCGCACTGAATTCGACGAGTTCGCCGACCCGACGACGATCACCAGCTCACACTCGGGTGCCATCGCCTTGACCGCGACCTGGCGGTTCTGGGTCGCGTAGCAGATGTCGTCGCTGGGCGGGTCCTGCAGATTCGGGAAGCGTTTGCGCAGCCGCTGTACGGTTTCCATCGTCTCGTCGACGCTCAGGGTGGTCTGCGAGAGCCAGATGACCTTGTTCTCGTCGCGGACCCTGACGTTGTCAACGGCCTCGGGTCCGTCCACCAACTGCACGTGGTCGGGAGCCTCGCCGGCGGTGCCGACGACTTCCTCGTGGCCCTCGTGCCCGATGAGCAGGATGTCGTAGTCGTCACGGGCGAAGCGCTTGGCCTCGTTGTGCACCTTGGTGACCAGCGGGCAGGTGGCGTCGATCACTCGCAGACCGCGTTCGGCGGCCGAGGTGTGCACGGTCGGCGCCACACCGTGTGCGGAGAACACCACGATGGCACCCTCGGGCACCTCGTCGGTTTCGTCGACGAAGATCGCTCCCGCTTTGGCGAGGGTGTCCACCACGTGCCGGTTGTGCACGATTTCATGGCGCACATACACCGGTGGGCCGTGCTTTTCCAGCGCGCGTTCGACCGTCTCGACGGCGCGGTCCACGCCCGCGCAGTATCCGCGGGGTTCGGCAAGCAGCACCCGTTTGCCGGTCGCGGGCTCGACCACCGAACTGGACGCGCCCGGAATCCCCATGTTGACGGTCGGCGGCATGACAACCAGGGTACTTTCCGACCACACCGCGCAGCCAGCTTGGAGTTGACCGCAGGTTTAAGGCAGGCTGGGACACATGGCTACTGCACCGTATGGGGTTCGGTTGCTGGTGGGAGCGGCGACCGTCGCCGTCGAGGAGACCATAAAGCTGCCGAAGACGATTCTGATGTACCCGATGACACTGGCCAGTCAAGCGGCGCACATCGTCATGAAATTCCAGCAGAACATGGCCGAACTGGTGATCAAGGGCGACGCCACCCTGGAGACGATCTTTCCGCCCAAGGACGAGCAGCCGGAGTGGGCGACGTTCGACGAGGACTTGGAAGAGGACCAGCCGACGGACGCCGCCGACACGGATCGGCGTGCCGAGGGACGGTTTGCGTTGTACTCGACGTCGGACGCCCCCGCCGATCCGCCGACGAAACCAGTGCGCACCCACGACAAGAAATCGGCGTCGAACGTGCCGGTGCCGGCCGTGGCGACCGAACTCGACTACGAGTCGCTGACGCTGGCCCAGTTGCGGGCCCGGCTGGCCACGCTGGACGTCGACGAGCTCGAAGCGCTGCTGGCCTACGAGGAGGCCACCAAGGCGCGCGCGCCGTTCCAGACGTTGCTGGCCAACAGGATTACCCGCGCGACCGCCAAGTGACCCAGCCCGCACCGCCGAACTCGGCCGAAAACCCGTTCCCGGTTCGCGCGGTGGCCATCCGGGTCGCGGGCTGGATCGACAAGCTGGGCACGGTCTGGGTGGAAGGCCAGCTGACTCAGATCAACCTGCGGCCGGACTCCAAGACCGTGTTCATGGTGCTGCGCGATCCGGCGGCCGACATGTCGCTGACGGTGACCGCGCCGCGTGACTTGATCCTGGGCGCGCCGGTGAAACTGACCGAAGGTGTGCAGGTGGTGGTCTGCGGTAAGCCCACGTTCTACACCGGACGGGGCACTTTCTCGTTGCGGCTCAACGAGATTCGTGCGGTCGGCATCGGAGAACTGCTGGCTCGTATTGAGCGGCTGCGCCGGCTGCTCGACGCAGAAGGGCTTTTCGACGCCCGGCTCAAGCGGCCAATCCCGTTCCTGCCCAGCACAGTTGGGCTGATCACCGGTCGCGCCAGCGCCGCCGAGCACGATGTCACCACCGTGGCGACAGGACGCTGGCCGGCGGTGCGCTTCGCGGTTCGCAACACCGCCGTGCAGGGGCCCAACGCGGTTCCGCAGATCGTCGAGGCGCTGTCCGACCTGGACGGCGACCCCGATGTGGACGTCATCGTGCTGGCCCGCGGCGGCGGCAGCGTCGAGGACCTGTTGCCGTTTTCTGACGAGACGCTGTGTCGGGCGATCGCGGCGTGCCGCACCCCGGTGGTGAGTGCGGTTGGTCACGAACCCGACAATCCGTTGTGCGATCTGGTCGCCGATGTGCGCGCCGCGACCCCGACCGATGCCGCGAAGAAGATCGTGCCGGACACCGCCGCAGAGCAGCAGCTGATCGCCGACCTGCGCCGACGCAGCGCCCAGGCGCTGCGTAACTGGGTGTCCCGTGAGGAACGCGCGCTGGCGTCGTTGCGCAGCCGCCCGGTGCTGGCGCAGCCGTTGGCCGCGTTGCAAGCCCGCGGCGATGAGATCCACCGCGCCCGCTCGGCGGTACGCCGGGATATCACCCGGCTCATCGATGTAGAGACCGATCGCGTCGGGCATCTGGCCGCCCGGCTGGCGACGCTGGGGCCTGCCGCCACGCTGGCCCGCGGCTATGCCGTGGTGCAGACCGTTCCGCCGTCCGGGCCCGCGATGGTCTTGCGCTCGGTCGACGACGCTCCGGCGGGCACCAGGTTGCGGGTGCGGGTGAGCGACGGAGCCGTCGCGGCGGTGAGCGAGGGACTGACAGATGGCGAGTGATGAGATTAGGGACATTAGTCAGCTGGGGTACGAAGAGTGCCGCGACGAGCTGATCGAGGTGGTGCGCCAGCTGGAACAGGGCGGGCTGGACCTCGATACGTCGCTGAAATTGTGGGAAAGAGGCGAACAGCTGGCTAAACGATGTGAGGACTACTTAGCTGGAGCGCGCAAGCAGGTGGCCGATGCGTTGGCCGCCACCGAGAACGAAGACGCCGATAAATAGTTGAATCCTCAAGCAGTTTGAGCATCCGTGCTCGAAACTGAAACACGTTTCAGTTATCCTCTGCGGCATGGGTGATGCATCGTTGACCACCGAACTCGGCCGCGTCCTGGTCACCGGCGGATCCGGCTTCGTCGGCGCGAACCTGGTGACCACGCTGCTCGACCGCGGCTATCGGGTGCGCTCCTTCGACCGCGCACCATCACCGTTGCCTGACCGGGCGGGGCTCGAGGTGTTGCAAGGCGACATCTGCGACCCCGCGGTCGTCGACACTGCGGTGGACGGTATCGACACGGTGTTCCACACCGCCGCGATCATCGAGCTGCTGGGCGGCAAGTCGGTGACCGACGAGTACCGCCGACGTAGCTTCGCGGTGAACGTCGACGGCACCAAGAACCTCGTGCACGCGGCGCAAAAAGCCGGAGTCAAGCGGTTCGTCTACACCGCGTCGAACAGCGTGGTGATGGGTGGTCAGCGCATCTGCGGTGGCGACGAAACGCTTCCCTACACGAAGCGATTCAACGACCTCTACACCGAGACGAAGGTAGTCGCGGAAAAATTTGTATTGTCCCAGAACGGGATTGAAGGGTTACTGACCTGTTCGATCCGCCCCAGCGGTATCTGGGGCCGCGGTGACAAGACGATGTTCCGCAGGCTGTTCGAAAGTGTCGTGGCCGGCCATGTCAAGGTACTGATCGGCAGCAAGAACGCTAAACTCGATAACTCCTACATACACAACCTGATTCACGGCTTCATCTTGGCCGCTGAACATTTGGTGCCCGGCGGCACCGCGCCCGGCCAGGCGTACTTCATCAACGATGCCGAACCGATCAATATGTTCGAGTTCGCACGGCCGATCGTCGAAAAGTGCGGGGTGCCATGGCCGCGCGCACGGGTATCGGGCCGGCTGGTGCGTGACCTCATGTCGGTGTGGCAGCGACTGCACTTCCGGTTCGGCCTGCCGCAACCGCCGCTGGAACCCCTTGCGGTGGAACGGCTCTACTTGGACAACTACTTCTCGGTCGCCAAGGCGCAGCGGGATCTGGGTTATCAGCCGCTGTTCACCACCGAGCAGGCGATGGCCGAGTGTCTGCCGTACTACTGCGAGTTGTTCGAGGAGGTCAAGGCCGCTGCCCATCCCCACCTGGCGGCGGTTGTCGCCGCGGCGCCACCCGAATAACGGTCACATCGCTTCGGCGAGCGCGATATGTCCTTTGTATCCAACTTCGTTCGCTCTTGTGCGGTAGCGGTCCACGAAGGAGCGGTAACCGGTTTCGTCACCATTCGCGCGGGCCAACAACGCTCTGAGCCGAAGCAACGGAATTTCGAACAATACAAAGCCCGGTTCGGTCGGCACCGCCGCGAGCCGGTCGATAGCCGACTGCGCGTCCTCGATGTCGGACTTTTTGCCGCGCATTAGTAGTGACTCCACCAGCACGGCGGTGGCCTCGCCACGCCAATTCATCGCGCCGGCATCGAAGCAGCGGTCGACGGCTTTCCTGGACAGCCCGATGGCAGTGTCCAGATCGCCGGTTTCCTGCATCACTCTGGCGGTTCCGATGTCGGCAATTGCAGCGCCAATGATCGGGGAGCGCTGTTGCAGTGCGTCTTCCCGCATTTGCGTGAGCAGGGCGAGAGCGGCCTCGCGATCGGACCTTTTTTGGTGTGCGAACGCGATGGCGTGAGCCATCCCGGCTAGCGCAACCGCCAGGTCATCGCCGGACCGCTCGGCGATTGACACTGCGGCGGCGGTTTCTCGCAGCATTTCTTGGTCGGGTCGCCAAGGTTCGAGCGCAATGCAGAAGGACTTGTAGCAGACTGCGACGACAAATCCGAGCGGGTCGATATCCCGCCCCATCGACATGGCGAGGTCAAGATCTTCTGCCCAACCACCGAGACCATGGCAGAACCGCGCCAGACCGCGCCAAGCGAGCGCGCTTGTCAATGGTGACGCGAGAATCAAACTGCCCTTGGTGGGATCACCTTCTGACCAGTCGATGATGCGCTGCGTCCAACTGAGCACTTCCGACATCTCGCCGGCCTCTGATTTGGCGTAGATCGGTCCGGTGAGGAGCGCGACGGCGTCGGGGTCTTCGCTCGACTCGATCAGCTCGGCGGCCTCCGTAGCGAGCTGGGCCGCCTCGCGGTCGCGTCCGTGAAAGGCCAGCGTGACCAGCAGGCCACTCATACCGATGGCGAGCGAGAGCTTGTCGCCCGCGGCAGCGCATAGTTCGCGCAGTTCCTCGAATCTGATTTCAGCGACACTCTTACCGACCCGCCACGCGCTACCACACACGCAAGTCCGCGATGCGATGCGCATCGCGAGACGGGTGGGCTCGTTGACCGGCAGCCGGTCTGCGATGTCACATGCTCGTCGCCAGCTCATATATGCGGCGCGGATATTACGGTGCTGCGCCCAATTCCCCGCCCGCATGCGAAATTCGAAGGCCGCGGTTAACTCATCGGCGGCCTCGAGATGCTCGGCGATCAGCGCTGCGTTCTCGTCAAGCTCATCAGGGTGGCGTTGTTCGATCGCGATGGCCAACCGCCGGTGCAGTTCGGCTCGGCTTGACTTCAGTTGCGATTCATATGCCACAGTGCGGATCAGCGGATGACGAAACGCGTATTCGGCGTGTGGGGTGAACCGCACCTGGTCGACCAGTTCGGCTTCTATCAGAGTTCCTATCTCGGCATCGCCGTCGAGCAACGCCAGTTCGTCTGCACTGAACCGCAATCCGATCACCGCCGCCGCGTTCAGCGTCCGTTTGGCGTCGCTGTTGAGCCGGTCGATGCGCGCGGCGATGGTGGCCTGCAAGGTTGCTGGTACGGCGGTGTCGGCGTGCTCGACGTGGCAGACATACTGGCCGCGGCCACCGGTCAGCACACCACGTTCGGCAAGGTCGCGCACTATCTCCTCGGCGAAGAACGGGTTTCCCGCGGCCCGCTGTGCGACCTCGTCGCAAAGTGCCGCCACGGACGGGTCCGAACCGATCAATTCGGTTGCGAGCGTGGCCGACTGGGCAGCATTCAGCGGTGCAAGGGTGATGGTTTGCGAATTCGGTGTCCGGGTCAGTGCGCCGCGGTATTCAGGGCGGTACGTGATCAATACCAGGGATGGTGTTTGCGGCGCAACGACCAAGAACTGCGCCAGCAGGGACTCACTGACGTCGTCTATCCAATGGACGTCCTCGACAACGTAGACGGCGGGTGTGGTGCGTGCCAGCGAGATAGTGTTGACCAATTTCGTGAGCCGTCGACGTCGGGCATCCGGATCGATCGCGGGTAGTTCGACGTTGCCATCTCGGATACCGAGTAGGTCATCCAGGAGTACCAGGTCTTCGGGATCGCCGTCAGGGACACGCTCGCGAATCCGCGCTCGGGCTGATTCGTCGTCGAAACGGGTTACGCCGAGGGCTGTGCGGAGGAGCGATGTCACTGTGTGGAACGGGATCTCGTTGGCGTGCGATTCACAGTATGCGGCGAACACCTCCACGCCACGCTTCTGTGCCAGGGCGGTGACCTCGCGGACGATGCGGCTCTTACCAATCCCGGGCGGGCCAACGACACCGACCACGCAACCTGCCCCATCGATCGCCTGATCGAGGATGCCGCTCAGTGCGCCCATTTCCCAAGTGCGGCCCACCAACGAGGGATCTTGGCGCCCCACACCAAGATGCGCCGATGCTGCCGCAAGTAACCGACGTGCTCGCACCGGCTCGGTAACACCCTTGATCTGTACCAGCTCCGGTTCGCCCAACGTCGCAAGGTGTTCGACCAGCCGGGCGGTTGACTCGCTGAGCATTACCCCGCCGGGTGGCGCGACAGACTCCATTCGTTGCGCCAAACCGACCTGTTCACCGATCGCCGTATAGGTCAGCGGGTTCGCATCAATTTCACCGGCGATCACTTTTCCGGAGTTCAACCCAATCCGAAGCTCTAGCAAGACGCCGTCATGACGCTGCACTTCGTCAGCCAGGCCGTGGTTTTCCGCCTGTATCTCCAATGCTGCCCGGCATGCGCGAAAAGCATGGTCCTCCAATGACACTGGAGCACCGAACAATGCCATGATGCCGTCGCCGGTGAACTTGTCGACGGTGCCGCCGTAGCGCTGCACGACTGCTGCACAACGGTGGAACAGCTCGGTCATGATGCCGTGCAGCCGCTCGGTACCCACAGTGACCGCGATGTCCATCGAACGCACCACATCGACGAACAGAACCGTCACCTGCTTGTACTCGGCGGGCACCGTCACCGTGCTGATCGGCGAACCGCAGGAGTGACAAAACCGCGCACTCTGAAGTGGCTCGGTGCCGCATGTTTGGCATGTGCCGGTCGCCGTCATCCGCTGCCCCGCCGATCATGAGCCGGGTTTCAACGGGCTCAGGATACGGCTTTTCGCCAATTACCAGGGCGTTTATCACTTAGTCGTGTGCCCAATACGCGAGCGCGACGACAACCCCCGCAATTACACGTCGGCGTGTAGCGTAATGCGCCATGCGCGCCGACGATGATGCGGTGAACGAAGCGATGAGGAGGAGCGGCGCCGGATGACCGAGACAGTGCTAGTCACCGGGGCCCTCGGACTGGTCGGATCGGCGACCGTGCGGCAGTTGGCCGCCGACGGCCATCGCGTGGTGGCCACCGACCTCGACGTACCGGCCAACCGCAAGAAGGCAGCAACGTTGCCCGCGTCGGTCGAGGTCCGTTGGGCCGATCTGACCGACCCCAACGCCGTGGAGGCACTGCTGCAGGCGGTGCGCCCGGCGGCGATCATCCATCTCGCCGCGATCATCCCGCCGCTATGTTATGCGCGCCCGGCGTTGGCCCGCGCCGTCAACGTCGACGCCACCGCGACATTGCTCAACTGCGCCAAGGCATTACCCGAGCCACCGCGATTCGTGCAAGCGTCGAGCGTCGCCACCTACGGTGCCCGCAACCCACACCGCGTCACCAATCTGCTCACCGCCGACACCCCGCTGCGGCCCTCAGACATCTACGGCGTCCACAAGGTGCAAGCCGAGCAGCTGGTACGCGACTCGGGGCTGGACTTCGTGGTACTGCGGCTCGGTGCGGTGCTCACCGCCGACCCACGCTTCGATATCGACTTGGACACCATCTACTTCGAGGCCGCACTGCCGATCGACGGTCGCATTCAGTCCGTCGATGTGCGCGACGCGGCGCGCGCCTTCGCCGCCGCCGCCACCGCACCCGCGGTCGGTGAGACGCTGTTGATCGGCGGCGACGAGTCGCACCGCCTGCTCCACGGCGAGCTGGCGCCGGCCACCGCCGCGGCGATGGGACTGGTCGGAGGAGTTCCCATCGGCCGCAAGGGCAACCCCGACAGCGACGACGACTGGTTTTCCACCGACTGGATGGACACCACCCGATCGCAGCAACTTCTTGATTTCCAACGGATTTCGTGGCCACAACTGCTCGTCGACGCCGCCGAGCGGATGAGCTGGCGACGGTACCCGGCGCGGTTGGTGGCACCGCTGGCGAACGCGATGCTGCGGCGCCGCTCACCGTACTACCGTTACCCCGGTCAGCACGCCGATCCGTGGGGCGTGATCGGCGCCAAGTGGGGTGGCTTCCGGCCGGATTGGGGGCCAGCGTGACTCGTGGGGCCGTTGTGGTGGGCGGAGCGTCCGGCATCGGCCGGGCGGTGGCGCACGCGCTGGCCGCCGAGAACTATCGCGTCACAGTCGCCGACCGCAACGCCGACGGCGCCCAGGCCGTCGCCGCCGAGCTCGGCGACCCGCACACCTCGGCGGTCGTCGAGGTCACCGACGAGGCTTCGGTGCAGCGGCTGTTCGCGCAAGCCGGACCGCTCCAGATCGTCGTCAACACCGCCGGGTTCGGCGGGTTCGGACTGATCACCGAGCTTGCGGTCGAGGAGTTCCGCGCGGTGGTCGACGTCTGCCTCACCGGCGCTTTCCTGGTGATCAAGCATGCCGCGCCGCAACTGCGCGACGGCGGAGTGCTGGTGTCGTTGAGTTCGCTGAATGCCCGCCAACCCGCGGCGGCGATGAGCGCCTACTGCGCGGCCAAGGCGGGGCTGTCGATGCTGACCCAGGTCGCCGCGCTGGAACTGGGGCCGCGCGGTATCCGGGTCAACGCCGTCGCGCCCGGAATCGTGCACACCCCGCTCACCGAGCCGCTCACCCAAATTCCCGGTGTACTCGACGACTACCTGGAGAACACCGCGCTGGGCCGCGGCGGTACCGCCGAGGACGTCGCCGAAGCCGTGCTGTTCATGTGCAAGGCCCCGTGGCTGACCGGTGAGGTGCTCGACCTCAACGGTGGAGCTCATCTCAAACGCTATCCCGACGTGTACGGACATGTGATGAAATCGGCAGGCCCGCAGTGAGTTTCACCGGCAAGCAGGCGATCGTCACCGGGGCCGGCTCGGGTATCGGCGCGGCGCTGTGCCGCGCGCTGGTCGCGGCCGGCGCCGACGTGGTCTGCACCGACATCGACGCTGCCGCCGCCACCAGAACCGCTGCGGCACTGAAGGGTCCGGGCAGCGCACGGTCGGCCCGTCTCGACGTCACCGACCCGGCGGCCGTGCAGGCCGCTGTCGACGACGTCGTCGCCCGCACCGGTCGGCTCGACCTGATGTTCAATAACGCCGGGATCGCCTGGGGTGGCGACACCGAACTGCTCACGCTGGAGCAGTGGAACGCCATCATCGACGTCAACATCCGCGGCGTCGTACACGGGGTGACCGCCGCCTACCCGGTGATGCTGGCCCAAGGGCACGGCCACATCGTCAACACCGCGTCGATGGCGGGGCTGACCGCGGCCGGACAGATCACCAGCTACGTGATGACCAAACACGCCGTCGTCGGGTTGTCGCTGGCCCTGCGATCGGAAGCCGTTTCGCGCGGGGTGGGGGTGTTGGCGGTGTGCCCGGCCGCGGTCGAGACGCCGATCCTGGACAAGGGCGCGGTCGGTGGGTTCGTCGGCCGCGACTACTACCTGCGCGGACAGGGCATGAAAACCGCCTACGACCCCGACCGGCTGGCCCGCGACACCCTGCGGGCAATCGAACGCAACAGGGCTTTGTTGGTGGTACCCAAACGTGCGCACGCGTCGTGGTTGTTCGCCCGGCTGGCACCGGGTCTGTTGCAGCGGTTGTCGATCCGATTCATTGCCCAGCAGCGCGCCCGGCAAGCTGCGCAGGCACCTGCCCGACAATGAACACCGAGTTCACGCCCACCCAAAAGCGTGCGCTTGCGGTTGTCACGCTGATCGCCCTGCTGTTCGCCGCGTACTTCCTGCGCAGCTATTTCGTGCTGATCGTGGTTGCGGCCGTCGGGGCATATTTGTTCACACCGGTTTTCAACTGGTTTGACCGGCGACTGTCCACCGGGCTGGCCGCCGCCTGCACGTTGCTGTCGGCGCTGGTTGCCGTGATCGTGCCGATCAGCCTGCTGGTGTTGCTCGCGGTCGTGCAGATTTCCCGAATGGTCGGCCAGATCGCCGACTGGGTGCAGCGGACCGATCTGAGCAAACTCGGGGACCAGGGTTTGCGTCTTGCCAACGAGCTGCTCGCCCGGGTGCCGTTCGTACACACCACGGTCACTGCCGAGTCGCTGCGAAAAGCGATGGTGACCGTCGCGCAGAAAGCCGGCCAGTGGTTCCTGGGCGTCCTGCAGGACGCGGTCGGCAGCGCATTCGGTGCCGTCACCTCGGCGATCATCTTCTTGTACGTGTTCGTCGCGCTGCTAACCCATCGCGAGAAGCTGCTCACGCTGATCCGCCGGCTCAATCCGCTCGGTGAGGAAGTCACCGACTTGTACCTGCGCAAGATGGGTTCGATGGTCCGTGGCACCGTGAGCGGGCAGTTCGTTATTGCGCTGTGCCAGGGCGTGGCCGGCGCCGCGTCCATCTACATCGCCGGATTTCACCATGGGTTCTTCATTTTCGCGATCTTGCTGACCGCGCTGTCGATCATCCCGCTGGGCGGCGGAATCGTCACCATTCCGTTCGGGATCGGAATGATCTTCTTCGGCAACGTCTTTGGTGGCGTGTTCGTGGTGCTTTGGCACCTCATTGTGGTTACCAACCTGGACAATTTTCTGCGGCCGGTGTTGGTCCCGCGCGACGCCCGGCTCAATCCCGCGCTGATGCTGCTCTCGGTGTTCGCCGGTATCGCGATGTTCGGACCGTGGGGCATCGTCATCGGCCCGGTGCTGATGATCGTCATCGTCACCACGATCGACGTCTACCTCGCGGTGTACAAGGGTGTCGAGCGACAGAACGAGGACGAAAAGCCGGCTACCTCAGCCGCTGAGTGAGGAATTCGACCACGCGCTTGCGGGCCTCATAGGCCGGGTGTCCGTCGACCTCGCGGACCTCGTCGGTGAGCACCGAATGAGCCATCCGGCTGAAGCCGTGCTCGTTGCCTGGGCCGGAAGGGATTTCGATCACCTCGAACGCGTCGCCGAGTCGCTCTTTGAGCGTGGTAAAGCGTTCGCGCGGCGACGTCTTGTCCTCGCTGAACCGCAAACCCATTGCGCACAGGCCTTCATCGGCGGCGCGCTCGGCGACGCGGTTCAGCTCCGGTTCGCTGAGCCCGGGATCGCGTCGGTGGCGCAGGGTCAGCGGTAGCGGCACCGACGGTTGACTGAGCACCGGCGCCAGCACGCTGTCGTCGACGGCGGCGGCCAGCGCGAAGCCGCCGGTGAAGCATTGGCCGATCACCCCGACTCCCTTGCCCGGTGTCGAGGCGTTGAGGTCACGGGCAAGCGCACGCAGGAACTGCGACACCGGTCGATTCTTGTTGGTCGCGAACGCCGCGAATTCCCTTGCCACACAAGCACGCGCGATGGTCGGAAGCACATAGCCGAGCGACACCGCCCGGCCCGGCTCGCCGAACAACGACGGGATGGCGACCGTGAACCCGTTGTCCACCAGGTGATTCCCCAACGCCAGCACCCCGGGATGGATGCCGGGCATCTCGGGAATCAACACCACACCGGGGCCCTCACCTTTGCGGTAGACGTCATGGGTGTAGCCGCCGCCGGTGAACGGCGCCGACGACCAACCGGTCAAGTCTGCTTCGGGTGCTGTCACTGGATGTCCTTTCTACCGGCCGACCGGCAACGGTGGTTGTAACTGGGTGGCCCACGCCAGCGTGCGGAACTGGTCGCTACTTCCCGCGCCGGTGACGGCGATCTGCGCGGGGCCGGCCGCACTGTCCAGCCGGGTGGTCCATACCGGCTCGACACCGTCGCCTTCATAGGTGACCCAGGTGGTGCCGTCGACGTCGACCTTGCCGGTGGGGTACATGGCGGGGTGGATCCAGCCGACGAGCTTTTCCTCGTCGGCGTTGCTCTGGTTCAGGCTCAGATACATGCCGGTCGGGCTGATGTATCCGACCGTGGAGACCACCGCCCGCACCCGCTGACCGGTCGAGGGATCGGTGCGGCCGTCCTCGATGCCGCCGCGGCTGCCGGAGTTGGGCTGCCAGCCTTGCGGCAGCCGGGGCAGCCGGACCGGGAAGCCGAGCGTCTCGGCGTCGGCGTGCAGGGCGGCGCCGGCGTCGTAGGACGGCACCCGTCCGCGGTTGGACGCCCCGGGCGCAAACGCACACATCCCCAACAGGCCCGCCAGCACGATACAGGCCACCACCAGCGGCGCCAGCGACCAGAACATGTCGCGCCCGTCCTGCAGCAACCGCGACTTTGCCGGCTTGGCCGACGGCTGTGGCTGCGAGCTCACACGACGAGTATCCCAGCTCGGTACGGCCAGCCTGTTTCTGGGACAATCGGGCACATGACCGCCACTCCCAACTCCGCCGCTACCTCCTCGTCGGAACCTGGCTCGTCGTCGCGGACGTCTTCACGTCGCGAAGCCCCGGACCGCAACCTGGCCTTAGAGCTGGTACGGGTGACCGAAGCGGGTGCCATGGCCGCGGGCCGCTGGGTGGGTCGCGGCGACAAAGAAGGCGGTGACGGCGCCGCCGTCGACGCGATGCGTGAACTGGTCAACTCCGTGTCGATGCGCGGCGTGGTGGTCATCGGCGAGGGCGAGAAGGACCACGCGCCGATGCTCTACAACGGTGAGGAAGTCGGTAACGGCGACGGACCGGACTGCGACTTCGCCGTCGACCCCATCGACGGCACCACGCTGATGAGCAAGGGCATGCCCAACGCCATCTCGGTGCTGGCCGTCGCCGACCGGGGCGCGATGTTCGACCCGTCGGCGGTGTTTTACATGAACAAGATCGCCGTCGGGCCCGAAGCCGCCCACGTGCTGGACATCACCGCGCCGATCGCCGAGAACATCAAAGCGGTCGCCAAGGTCAAGGACCTGTCGGTGCGGGACATGACGGTGTGCATATTGGACCGGCCCCGGCACGCCCAGCTGATCGACGACGTCCGGGCCACCGGGGCGCGCATCCGGCTGATCACCGACGGCGACGTGGCCGGTGCCATCTCGGCGTGCCGGCCGAACTCCGGCACCGACATGCTGGCCGGGATCGGGGGCACCCCGGAGGGCATCATCGCGGCCGCCGCCATCCGCTGCATGGGCGGCGCGATCCAGGCGCAGCTGGCTCCCAAGGACGACGAAGAACGGCAGAAGGCGATCGACGCCGGCTACGACCTCGATCAGGTGCTGACCACCGAAGACCTGGTGTCCGGTGACAACGTGTTCTTCTGCGCGACCGGCGTCACCGACGGCGACCTGCTCAAGGGCGTGCGCTATTACCCCGGCGGCTGCACCACCCAGTCGATCGTGATGCGCTCGAAGTCGGGCACGGTACGGATGATCGAGGCCTACCACCGGCTGTCGAAACTCAACGAATACTCGGCGATCGATTTCACCGGCGACTCCAACGCCCAGTACCCCCTGCCCTGACCACAAGCTGACAACAAGCGAGGAATACAACCGATGGCCTCTGATGCCGAATACCGCATTGAACACGACACCATGGGCGAGGTCCGGGTGCCGGCAAAAGCGTTATGGCGTGCGCAGACTCAACGTGCGGTGGAGAACTTCCCGATCTCGGGCAGGGGGCTGGAGCGCACCCAGATCCGTGCGCTGGGCCTGTTGAAGGGTGCCTGCGCCCAGGTCAACAAGGATCTCGGGCTGTTGAGCCCGCAGAAGGCGGACGCGATCATCGCCGCCGCCAACGAGATTGCCGACGGCCGCCACGACGACCAGTTCCCCATCGACGTGTTCCAGACCGGGTCGGGCACCAGTTCGAATATGAACGCCAACGAGGTGATCGCCAGCATCGCCGCAGCCAACGGTGTCACGGTGCACCCCAACGACGACGTGAACATGTCCCAGTCGTCCAACGACACCTTCCCGACCGCCACACACATTGCAGCCACCGAAGCCGCAGTGCGCCACCTCATTCCGGCGCTGGAGATACTCCACGACGCGCTGGCCGGCAAGGCCCGCGAGTGGCGCACGGTGGTGAAGTCGGGCCGCACCCACTTGATGGACGCGGTTCCGGTGACACTCGGCCAGGAGTTTTCCGGATACGCCCGCCAGATCGAAGCCGGTATCGAGCGGGTGCAGGCGTGTCTTCCCCGCCTCGGCGAGCTGGCGATCGGGGGCACCGCGGTGGGAACCGGGCTCAACGCGCCCGATGGTTTCGGCGCCAAGGTTGTCGAGGTTCTGGTGGCCAAAACCGGGTTGACAGAATTGCGCACGGCCACCAACTCTTTCGAAGCCCAAGCGGCCCGCGACGGATTGGTCGAGGCGTCCGGCGCGCTGCGCACGATCGCGGTGTCACTGACCAAGATCGCCAATGACATTCGCTGGATGGGATCGGGTCCGCTGACCGGGCTGGCCGAGATTCAACTTCCCGACCTGCAGCCGGGCAGCTCGATCATGCCGGGTAAGGTGAATCCTGTTCTGCCGGAAGCAGTTACACAGGTTGCAGCGCAGGTCATCGGTAACGACGCCGCGATCGCCTGGGGTGGTGCGAACGGCGCCTTCGAGCTCAACGTCTACATCCCGATGATGGCGCGCAACATGCTGGAGTCGTTCAAGCTGCTGACCAACGTGTCGAAGCTGTTCGCCGAGCGGTGCATTACCGGGCTGGCCGCCAACGTCGAGCACCTCCGTGAATTGGCCGAGTCGTCACCGTCGATCGTCACGCCGCTGAACTCGGCGATCGGCTACGAGGAAGCGGCTGCGGTGGCCAAGGAAGCGCTCAAGGAGCGCAAGACGATCCGCCAAGCCGTGATCGACCGCGGACTGATCGGTGACAAGCTGTCCGAGGAGGAACTCGACCGTCGACTCGACGTGCTGGCAATGACCAAAGTCGACGAGTAAGGGTCCGCTACCAGACCAGCGGAGCCAGGTGCTTGCGCGCGTACTCGCGCACCGCCGCGTCGTCGCGGGTATCGAGCCGCCGACTCGGCACCTGAGCCAGCGAACAGGCCAGCCGGATATGCAATTCCGAGACGGCCGACAGCTCAGCGTCAGGCATGGCGGCACCGGCGGCACGCAGTGCCTTGGCCATCGCCGCGGACGCACTGTCCAGGAAAGCCTTGGCCTGTTGACACATTCCGGCCACCGTACTCAAGTCGGCGTCGAGTTGCAGGAACTGACGCATCACCGGTTCAGTGGTCAACAACCGCAGTCCCTCGCAGAAGGCCGCCACCGCAGCGTCTTTGGGACCGGAGTCGATGGCGACCGTGCGCAGCCGCGCCATCGCGAAGTCGAAGGTGCGGCGCCCCAATTCGGTGATCAGCGTGTTGCGGTTCGGAAAGCGGCGATACAGCGTGCTGCGGCTGACCCCCGCCGAACGGGCGATCACGGCGAGGCTGGTGCGGCTTACCCCGACCAGGGCGACTTCTTCCGCGGCCGCCTTGAGGATGGCGTCTTCCTGCTCGGTGCGGCTGGCGGTGTTGCGTGGGCGTGGCATCGGAAACAGTGTGTCAGCCCGCCGGTGGTTACGTGCCGTTGTTGGGGCCCCCCGGATTGGCGCCCGGGATGTCGGTAATCGGGAAATTGGGCATCGGAGCCGGCGACGGCGTGTTCGGCAATGTCGGGATCTCGCCGGCCGGGATGTCGTGCAGGTCGTCAGCAGGCGGACCGTTTTCACGGCTGCCGTAGCTGCTGCCCGGCGCGCGCGGGCCGAGCAGTTGGCTCACCGTCACCAGGTGATACCCGTTGGCCTTGAGCACCGGGATGAACTGGTAGGCCAAATCGACAGTCGACGAGTACGTGTCGTGCAGCAACACCACCGAGCCCGGTTTGATCTGCGACATCAGCACGGCCCGGCTGGCCGCAATGTTGGAGTCATTGATCCAGTCGAAAGGGATGACATCCCAGAGGATTTCAGCTTGCCCAAGCTTCGCGGCCGCTTGACGCACCGCCGCATTGGACAGGCCGCCGGCGGGGCGGTACAGCGTCGGCGTCCGCCCGGTGGCGGCGGCGATCGCGTCGTTGGCCTTCGACAGCTGGGCCGGGATTTCCGCGGTCGGGATCGCCGTCAGGTCGGGATGTTCCCAAGTGTGGCTGCCGATCTCCATACCTGCGTCGGCGATGCGTTTGGCGCCGGAGGGATTGGCCGCCACCTTGTTGCCGATCAGGAAGAAGGTGGCCTTGGCGTCGTTGTCCGCCAGGATGCGCAATAGCCGGTCAGTGTAGGGGGTGGGCCCGTCGTCGAACGTCAGAGCCACGCACTTGACCCGTGCGCAATCCACATCGTCGGCGTCAGCACGGCGCACATGACCGGTCAGCACGCCGATAGCCACCACTATCGCGGCCACGACGACGCCGACGACGGTCAGCCCGTATCGCCAACCCTGGCTATCGCGGATTTTCCGCACCCTGGCAGCTTACCGTCGCGCCCACGGGCTCCGGCCAAGGCAGCGGCCCGCTGCTGATCTCCTCGAGCATGTCGGTGACCAGCGCGGCGACCGGGGAGCGTTCACTGCGCAGCAAGGTGATGTGGGCAAACAGTGGGTGGCCCTTGAGCT
The DNA here is from genome assembly GCA_002101905.1 of Mycobacterium shimoidei. Lineage (GTDB taxonomy): Bacteria > Actinomycetota > Actinomycetes > Mycobacteriales > Mycobacteriaceae > Mycobacterium > Mycobacterium shimoidei. Next base: position 106,141 of record LQPU01000016.1, read on the forward strand.
TCTCGATCACGGCGACCACCCCGTCGTGGCGGCCCACTCGCAGGTTGTCGCGCTGCGCGACGTCGTGGGTCAACACCACCCGCGATCCGGTGCCCAACCGCGACAGCACGGTCAGCAGCACGTTGCGCTCCAGCGACTGCGCCTCATCGACGATGACGAACGAGTCATGCAGTGAGCGCCCGCGGATGTGCGTGAGCGGCAACACCTCGAGCATGCCGCGGGAGAGCACCTCGTCGAGCACCGCCGGACTGGCCAGCCCCTCGAGGGTGTCGAAAACCGCTTGGGCCCAAGGGCCCATCTTGTCGCTCTCGCTGCCGGGCAGATAACCCAGCTCTTGCCCACCCACGGCATACAGCGGACGGAACACCACCACCTTGCGATGGGTTCGCCGCTCCAGCACCGCCTCCAGGCCCGCGCACAATGCCAGCGCCGACTTGCCGGTGCCGGCCTTGCCGCCCAGCGACACGATACCCACCGACTCGTCGAGCAGTAGATCCAACGCCACCCGCTGCTCGGCCGAGCGCCCGCGCAGCCCGAACACCTCGCGGTCACCGCGGACCAATTGCACATGTTTGGCTGCGTTGACCCTGCCCAATGCATACGAGCTGCCACCCAGCAATCGAATCCCGGTGTGGCAAGGCAAGTCTCGAGCACCGGGTAAATCAACCTCGCCGTCGGCGAACAACGCGTCGATGTCCGCGGCGGAGGCTTCGATCTCAGCCATACCGGTCCACCCGGACGTGACGACGTCCTGCGCGTGGTATTCGTCGGCGGTCAACCCGACCGCGCCGGCTTTCACCCGCAGCGGAATGTCCTTGCTCACCAAGGTAACCTGCTTGCCCTCAGCAGCGAGGTTCGCTGCGCAGCACAGGATCCGGGAGTCGTTGTCCTCGGTTCGGAAACCCGCCGGCAACACGGCGGGGTCGCTGTGATTGAGTTCGACGTGCAGCGTACCGCCCTGCGTACCAACAGGAATCGGCTGATCAAGGCGCCCGTGTTCGAGCCGCAGATCGTCGAACAAGCGCAACGCCTGACGGGCGAACCAACCCAGTTCATGGTGGTAGCGCTTGGCTTCCAGTTCGCTGATCACCACCAGCGGCACCACCACTTCGTGCTCGGCAAACCGGGTGCAAGCCCAGGGATCGGACAACAGCACCGAGGTGTCAAGCACGTAGGTCCGGATATCAGTCACGGAGCGCTCCTGAGTTGACGGCCGCGCGACCCCGCGCGGTTGGGCGGGGCTGCGGCACCAGGACCGGGGCCGGTCCTGCGATCGTCGTGACAAAGGGTGCCGTCTGGACAGCAGAGCATGTCGCTAGCCATCGAGATCGACGCTACTCCGCTCAACGGGTACCGGCCGTGCAGGCGCGCCGGATACCACCGCGAGCGTGCATGTTTGTACGCGACACGCCGGTCATCAGCGTGCAACTGCGCACGCTCGGCAGAAGGCGGTCAGCTGACGAACTGCTGCACCTCAGGCTCGTCGGCCAGCCCCCAGGCGGTGACGCGATCCGAGATCACCTGGCGCAGCTGTGGTTCGCCGAAAATCCCGGCCTCGGCCATCTTCTGCACCTTGTCCTGGTACGCGTCGATGTCGGCACCGACGACGTCGAATTCCGCCGCGCGGGCAGCGATCGCGGCCACCGTCTCCTCACGGGTGTAGTCCAGGCAGTGCGCGACGAGCTTGGCGAAGAAGTCCTCGTGGCGTTCTTCGTCCTTGGCGATCCGGCCGATCAGCCCGGCCAGGACCGGCTCCTCGATCTGAGCGGCCAGATTGCGGCAGAACACCGCGTGGGCGCGCTCGAAGAAGGCCATGTACACCAGCGTTTCGATCTGGCTGTAGTGGTCGGCCCGGTAGCCCTTCATCACGTGCTCGACACGGACCTCCTCGTTGGCGACCGGGTCCACTTCGCGGGTCACCACGAGGTAGTTGCGCAGTGCGACGGCGTGCAGGTGCTCCTCGGCGGTCCACCGGCCCAGCCAGCGGCCCCACCAGTCCTCCAGGATGAAGTGCTCGACGAGCTCGCGGTGACGCCCGGCCAGGTTGTCCTTGGTGATCAGCAGGATCTCGCAGGCATCGGTCACCACGCGGGGCAGCGTCGCCTGCGAGGGATCCCAGTCCCGCCCGCCGAGTAGGGCAAAGTTCTCGCCTCGGTCGAACGGCACGTAATCGTGCGCGAACCAGAGCTCTTCGGTGTTCAGGTGGTGGTCCATGAGCTGCTCAACCACCGGCTCCAGTTCCAGGATCAGCGCGTTAGGTACAGGTTTCACGGCCATGAAAGTAACTGTAACCCGTGTACACAGGTTTCGTGAAACCGTGTTGGGTCTAGGAGTCGACCAGCTTCCAGTCTTCTAGGCCCTCATACAGCGGAAACGCCCTGGCCAACCGCGTGACCCGGTCCCGCAGCGCCGTCACGTCAGCCGACACGCCGGCGGCCAGTGCGGTGGCGATGATGTCGGCGACCTCGCTGAATTCGGCGTCGCCGAAGCCGCGGGTGGCCAGTGCGGGAGTACCGACTCGCAGGCCCGACGTCACCATCGGCGGGCGGGGATCGTTGGGCACCGCGTTGCGGTTGACGGTGATGCCGATCTCGTGCAGCAGGTCCTCGGCGACCTTGCCGTCCAGCGGGGAATCACGCAGGTCGACCAGCACCAGATGCACGTCGGTGCCGCCGCTGACCACCGACACCCCGGCGTTGGCGACGTCGGGGGCCAGCAGCCGCTCGGCGATGATCCGCGCCCCGGAGACGGTGCGCTGTTGACGGTCGGCGAATTCGGCCGTGGTGGCGATCTTCAGCGCCACGGCCTTGCCGGCGATGACGTGCATCAGCGGGCCGCCCTGCTGGCCCGGGAACACCGCCGAGTTGATCGCCTTGGCGTATTCCTGCTTGCCCAGGATCATGCCGGAGCGGGCGCCGCCGAGTGTCTTATGCACGGTGGTGGACACCACGTCGGCGTGCGGCACCGGCGAGGGGTGCAGCCCGGTGGCGACCAGGCCGGCGAAGTGCGCCATGTCCACCCACAGCTTGGCGTCGACCTCGTCGGCGATCGAGGCGAACGCCGGGAAGTCGAGGATGCGGGGGTAGGCCGACCAGCCGGCGATGATCACCTTGGGTTTGAAGGCCCGCGCCTGATCTCGAACCCGGTCCATGTCGATCAGGTGCGTGGTGGGGTCGACACCGTAGAAGCCGACGTCGTAGAGCTTGCCGGAGAAGTTCAGCTTCATGCCGTGCGTCAGGTGTCCGCCGTTGGCCAGGTCCAGCCCCAGCAGCCGCTCCCCCGGGGTCATCAGTGCGGCCAGCACCGCCGCGTTGGCCTGGGCGCCCGAATGCGGCTGCACGTTGGCGAACTCGGCGCCGAACAGCGCTTTGGCCCGGTCCCGGGCGATGTTCTCCACGGCGTCGACGTATTCGCAGCCGCCGTAGTAGCGCCGGCCGGGCAGGCCCTCCGCGTACTTGTTGGTCAACACGCTGCCCTGCGCCTGCAGGACCGAGCGCGGCACGAAGTTCTCCGAAGCGATCATTTCCAGCGTGTCGCGCTGACGGCCCAACTCCTTGCCCACCAGTTCGGCGATGTCGGGATCGACGTCGGCGAGCGAAGCCGACATCACGGACGAGGTGGTGTGGGGTGCGGCAGTCACGCGGGTCAGTCTATCCAGCGGCGCTGACGCTAGGTGGGCTCCTCAACCCAACGACGACGGGATCAGTGGCTCGTCCAGCAGCCGGCCGAACCGTTCGGTCAGGCTGACACCCGCGGGTCGGTCGTCCAACCAGCGTCGCAGCAGGCGGTATCCCTCGACGTAGGTGCTGGTGTAGGCACGCCACAGCGGCGACGACAGGAACCGCAGCATTTGCCGGGCGCGGGCGTCGTCGACCAACAACCAGCGGCGCAGGAACTGCGCCACTTCGTCGATGTCGCGGTGCTCGTCGTGCAGCATCAGCGCCGCGTCCTGCCGGACCCCGGCCAGCGCAGCGGATGCCTCCGACACCGCCTCCGCGCGCTCGCCGTCGAACCGCAGCCCGAGATCGGCGTAGATCTCGGCGGCCCAGCGGCCCCAACCCGGGCCGATCGCGGCGTAGAGCGCCAGGTCCGCCAAGCCTTCGGCCATCAGGCACTGCGGGGTGTTGACCAAAAAGATGGTCTGCTCGGCTTGTCCGTGCCGTTTGACCAGACCGGCCTCCTTGCGGCAGTGCTCGGTGTGATGCCCGGGATAGGACTCGTGGGCAACCAGCCGGGGCAGGTTCGACATCAGCGGCTTGAGGTCGGCGTTGACGGCCACTGTGGAGCGGAAGTCGCCCAGGTAGTAGTTGAATCCCGACCATGGTTTGTCGGTGACGACGTGATACTCGACGGTCTCGGTGTCCGGCAGCGGGTATTCCGCACGCACCCGGTCGCGCAGCGCGCTGGAAAACGCATCGATGCATTCGGCCAGCCGGTCCGGCGGGATCTCGTCGGCCGCCCGGTACGCGATCATCCGCTCGACCAGCGGACCGGTTCCGCCGAGCAGCTCGTCGAGGCGGGCATGAGCCTGCCGGTAGGTGTCGACGTCGCCCTTACCGATGTCGACGTCGAAGTACTCGCGCACCTCCTCGACGAAGCCGACGTCGGCTCCAGCGAACTTGCGCCCGGCGCATGCCAGGGCACGCAGGTGGACGCCAAGATAGTCGGCGCGGGCTTGGTCAAACCCGTTGCGCCGCGGCGTATCCGGCAGCGCGGCGAGCAGCCGCTCGGCCTGCCGGGCCAGGTCGGCGGGGTCGGGCGCCGGTTCGTCGGCGACGGCGCGCCGCAACGCGGGATCGCCGGTGAATGCGTCGACATAGCCGGACTCCACCCGGTCGAAGCGCAAACCCAGCAGCAGATACTCGCGGATCAACGCAGCCGGCTCCATAGCTGGTAACGCTATCGGGGTCGCCGAGTGGCGGCGCGGCCGCGGCTGCAAGACTGACACTTATGCCGCGGCCGAGCGAGCCGAGCCCCTATGTGGAGTTCGACCGACGTCAGTGGCGGGCGTTGCGCATGTCGACGCCGCTGTCACTGACCGAAGACGAAGTGGTAGCCCTGCGAGGTTTGGGCGAGCAGGTCGACCTGCTCGAAGTCGAAGAGGTGTACCTGCCGCTGGCCCGTCTGCTGCACCTGCAGGTCGCCGCCCGCCAGCGACTGTTCGCCGCCACCGCCGAATTCCTCGGTGAACCACAACAGAACCCCGACCGGCCGGTGCCGTTCATCATCGGGGTGGCCGGCAGCGTCGCGGTCGGCAAGTCGACCACGGCCCGTCTGCTTCAGGCGCTGCTGGCCCGCTGGGACCACCACCCGCGCGTCGACCTGGTGACCACCGACGGCTTCCTTTACCCGAACGCCGAACTCGAACGGCGAAACCTGATGCACCGCAAGGGCTTCCCGGAAAGCTACGACCGGCGGGCACTGATGCGATTCGTCACCTCGGTGAAGTCGGGTGCGCCCTACGCGTGCGCGCCGGTGTACTCGCACCTGCACTACGACATCGTGCCCGGCGCCAAGCAGGTGGTCCGTCACCCCGACATCCTGATCCTCGAGGGACTCAACGTGCTGCAAACCGGGCCGACGCTCATGGTGTCGGACCTGTTCGATTTCTCGCTGTACGTGGATGCGCGAATCGAGGACATCGAGCAGTGGTACGTGTCGCGATTCCTGGCGATGCGCTCCACCGCATTCGCCAACCCGGAGTCACACTTCCACCACTACGCCGGGCTCAACGATGCGGAGGCCGTCGTCGCCGCGCGCGACATCTGGCGCTCGATCAACCGGCCCAACCTCGTCGAGAACATCCTGCCCACCCGGCCGCGGGCCACCCTGGTGCTGCGCAAAGACGCCGACCATTCCATTAACCGGCTGCGGCTGCGCAAGTTGTGAACTTCCGATCGCCCGAAATCCCTTGCTGCCTTTGGCACAGCGCCGGTGCGGGGCCGCACACCGCAAACCTCTGACGGCGGCGCCCCGCACCGACCCGGAAGGGAGTCACGCCGGTAGTCGGCGCACTCCGAGGTACTGCAGGTAGCCGAACACCGCGGTGTACACGCCGCCGGCCAGGGTGGTGGCGATGCCGGCTGTGCTCAGCGGCAACACGTCGGCGGCCACGACGGCCACGGTCGCCACGGCGAAGGCGAAGTTCGCGATGGCGACACCGATCCCGGTCCGGCGCAGATCGGGCAGCGCGGCGAGACAGAACACCGCCAGGCCGGCGAAGATGAAGAACGCGCCGACGGCGTACTCCTGCAAAGAGGTCAGCCCAGTCAGCGACGAGATCGGGTCGGCGGCCGCGGCGATGAGCAGTCCGCCAAGCCCGGTGAGCGTCGCGTCGACGCGCATCGCGAACCGCAGCAGCGAGTCGGTGGAGTCGGTGAAGGGGCCGGTGGGCAATCCGGTTACGGCGGTCATCTGAGAACTCCTTGCGATCGGGGTGATCGAACACCCTCGAGCGTGCCGTTGTGGCGCTGCCAGATCGACGCGTGGCGCTGCCAAGCACTGCCAAGCGCTGGTCACCGTGATCGGAGCCGGCGTTCTAGCTGCTGGAGACGGCCACCCTGCCCCGCAGATCGGCGGCGATGAGCCGGGCCGCGGCGTTTTGCCAGTTATGCAGCGAGCGCTGCGGTACCTCGGTGACGAACCACTGCCAGGCCCGCCGAGCCGTTGGGTCCAGGCCGGCGGCGGTGGCGTTTTGCGCATAAGCGCGCACACCGGCGACGTAGGGGAAGTACAGGGCGTTGTAGTAGCGCCACTCCTCGCTGGTGCCGAAATCGCCGCCATCTTGCGGCTTGAGCCGCTCGATGCGATCGGCCAGCAGCGCCTTGAGTTCGATGGCCCGCTCCAGCGGCTGATCGGGTGCCCCGCGCGCAGCCAGCCGCTCGTCGATAATGGGCAACCCGGTCAGCGGGCTGGCGACCAGCTTGGACAGGTCGCCGTAGTGGCCAAGGGCGCGACGGGTGAGGCGCGTGAACGTCTCGTCGTCGACGTCGTCGAGCGGGTCGGTGGACCGCAGCGGCAGCGCGGATTGCGTGCGCCGCAACGTTTCCAAGTCCGCGCGCAACGCCGGCGAGCGGGAGAACGCCACCCGGTCCAGCATGCCCGCCAGCGGGTCGGCCAGCACCTGCACGGCGATGGCGATCGCCAAGCTGGTGAACAGCAATACGACCAGCGCAGTCTGTTGGCTGGTAACTGCGATGCCGACCAGGACCTGACCGCCGAACAGCACCGCCACCAGGGTGGTGCCCCAAAACGAGCGCATCATGTCGGCGCGCAACGCCTGACCCTCGTCGAAGGCATCCCAGAGGGCCACCGCGATGCCGAGCGCCAGCACGTCGCAACCGGTCGAGGCCAGCGCGAGCCAGCTGGGCAGCAGACCCAGCGGGATGACCAGGATCGCGTTGCTCAGTGCGAAGAACAGCGTCGCGACGATGACCAGCCCGGCGACTGAGACGGGCTGGGCGGGCCGGCGCACCAGGGCGGCGACCATCGCGCCCAGCGTCGACGTCGAGAGCACCGCGAACATCACCAGATGACCGGCCCGCAGCGGGCCGCCGACGCTGCCGGCCATTGCCGCACCCGCCACGGCCAGGGCGGCCACGACGCCTGTCAGCAGCAACTCACCGGTGCGGGCCCGCCAGCGCTCGCAGGGCCGGGACAACTCGAGGAGCACCGCGAACCAGGCCACACCCGGGATGACCACCAGGTAGACCTCGACCTGGCTGAGCAGATCGCTGTGCGCCACCAGCCGTACCGCATCCAAGGCGACCACCGTGGCAAACGCACACAACCCGATGGCCGCCAATACGAGGACCGGCTTGCGCGGGTCACGGACCAGCAGGTACAACCCCAGCCACCAGCTCAGCGCAAAAACCACTGCGGACAGCGCGGCCATCCCTCAAGTGTTACATGCCGTAGCGACGGTGGCGCAGGCTGTAATCGCGCAGCGCGCGCAGGAAGTCGACCCGGCGGAACGCCGGCCAATGCGCCTCGGTGAACCACATCTCCGAATACGCGCTCTGCCACAGCAGAAACCCGGACAACCGCTGCTCCCCCGACGTCCGGATCACCAGGTCGGGGTCGGGCTGTCCGGAGGTGTACAGGTTTTCCGAGATCGCGTCGACGGTGACCGCGTCGACGAGTTCCTCGGCGCTGGCCCCGTTGGCGAGTTCCTTGCTGAGCAGCGCGCGGACCGCGTCGACGATCTCCTGACGTCCGCCGTAGGCGACCGCGACATTGACGTGGAAGCCGGCATCCGATGGGGTTTTCTCCACCGCCTCACGCAGTCGCCGGGCGGGCTCGTCACCGATGAGCTCCAGGTCACCCACCGTGCGCACGCTCCACTTGTTGACCGGGGCGCAGATCTCCTCGACGACGTCGGTGATGATCTCGATCAGCGCGGCAAGTTCGTCGGGATCGCGACGCAGGTTTTCGGTGGAAAGCAAGTAAACCGTGGCCATTTCGATGCCGGCTTCGGCGCACCAGCGCAGCATCTCGGCGATCTTCGCCGCGCCCATCCGGTAGCCATAGCTGACGTCGTCGTAGCCGGCGTCACGCGCCCAACGCCGGTTCCCGTCGCAGAGCACTGCGATATGGCGCGGCAGCGCGGATTTGGACGCGGCCAAGCCCTGCCGCAGCCGCAGCTCGTAGATCCGATACAGCGGTTCCTTGAGCCGTGGCGGAATAATCTCCACGGGGATCCAGACTACTGTGGGAACGAAGCCCCGCCGGGGATCCCCACATAACGCAGGGCGCAAATTTTGGAGAGCGAGTTGAGCCACACCGACGCCGATTCGCGACCTGAGCAGTCCGGACCGCTGCACGTTGTCGAGGACGTAGTCGAGGGTGCCACCGACGTCTTGACCAAGCCGCGCATGCGCGGCTGGATCCACTTCTACGCCGCATGGTTGGCGATCATCTGCGGCGCCACCCTGGTGTCGGTGTCGTGGGCGTTCGAGTCGCCGAGTGCCGGTCTCGCGACATTCATCTATGCGGCCGCCACCGTGGCGATGTTCGCCGTCAGCGCCACCTATCACCGAGTGCAGTGGAAGTCTGACGTCGCCCGGATATCCATGAAGCGGCTCGACCATTCGATGATCTTCGTGTTCATCGCGGGCAGCTACACACCGTTCGCGCGGCTGGCCATGCCGCACAACGTCGGAACGCTGGTGCTGTGGATCGTCTGGGTCGGCGCGGCAGCCGGGATCTTGTTGAAGGTGCTGTGGCCGACCGCGCCCCGCTGGGTGGGTGTGCCGCTCTATCTGGTGTTGGGCTGGGTGGCGGTGTGGTATGCGCCGACGATCATTCACAGTGCCGGGGTGGCCGCGATGGTGCTGTTGGTAGTCGGCGGCGTGTTCTACAGCGTTGGTGGGGTGCTCTACGGTCTACGCTGGCCGGATCCGTGGCCGAACACCTTTGGCTATCACGAGTTTTTCCACGCCTGCACGGCGATCGCGGCAATCTTGCACTACATCGCGATGTGGCTGGCGGTCTTCTATGTCGACCACCCGCAGCTATAGCGACGCTAAAGCGAACTGACGTTCTCTGCCGACCAGTACGCCTTCATGGCGGCGACCTTGCCGTCCTCGTCGAACGCCATCACGTCGATCGGCTCGATGACCATCCCGCCGTCACCGGACTTGACGGTGAGCCGGAACTGAAATGCGGCCTCGTTGCCGGCCACCCGCAACGTGACCAGCTCGCAGTCTTTCTCGGCGTTCTCCACCGCGGAGTAGAAGCCGCGGATGGCCTGCCGACCGATGTGCACCTCGCCGCCGACCGGATCCTCAACGGTGGCGTCGTCGGCGTACAGGGCGGCGATGTCGTCGGCGCTGCCCTTGGCGAGCAAACCGATGTAGCGGTGGACGGTGTCGGCGATCTGTTCAGCAGTCGGCATGAGACGTGAGGCTACCGGGCGAGCGCGGCAGCCAGATCCTCAACGCTGGTAACCGGGAGGTCGCAAACCCGCCCGCGGCACACGTAGGCCGCGTCGGCGCCGCCCACTCGGTCCCGGCCGGCCAGCAAGTGCAGGGAATCCACCTGGCCGCCGACGACGATCGCCCCGCCGGACGCCAGCCGGCGCGCAGCGGCCAGTAGCGCCGACTCGGACGGTTCGCAGGCGACCGCGATCTGCAGCGGCCCGCGCACGGCGGCTTCGGCGACGGCCAGCCAATGCCCGGCCGAACGCGGGGCGCGGGCCAGCAGCGGCGAGTGGGCCAGCAGTGCGTCGGCCGCCGCCTGCCGATACCGGTCGGCGTGCGGCTCGTCGGCGAGATACCCGGCCAGCAGCAGCGCCTCGGCGACCGACGACGCGCCGGACGGCGTCGCCCCGTCGAGCGGGTCGGCGGGCCGCAGCATCAGCTGCTCGGCGTCGTCGGCGGTGTCGAACCAACGGCCGGGCCGGTCGGGATCAGCGAAATGGTCCAGCGCCGTGTCAAGCAGTGCCGTGGCCGCCGTCAGCCAGCTGTCCTCGGCGGTGAGCTCATGAAGCGTCAGCAGACCGGTGGCCAGCATTGCGTGGTCTTCCAGCAGGGCCGCGTTGTCGCCGACGTGTCCGCCCAGGCTGGCCCGCCGCAGCCGGCCGTCGACGATATGCAGCTCGATCAGCGCCGTCGCGCACCGCCGCGCGGCGTCGAGCAGCTCCGGATCGTCCAGCGCCACACTGGCTTCGGCCAGCGCGGTGATCGCCAGGCCGTTCCAGGCGCTGACAACCTTGTCGTCGCGGTCGGGCTGCACCCGGGTCAACCGTGCGGCCAGCAGCACGGTGCGGACTCGATCGAAGCGATCGGGGTCGTCCGGATCGGCCGGCAGCTGCAACACCGAGGTGCCGTGCTCGAACGTTCCGTCCTCGGTGACACCGAAAACTGAGGCGGCCCAACGTCCGTCGTCGGCTCCGAGGACTTCGGTCAGCTGTGCGGGCGTCCACACATAGGTCGCCCCTTCACGACCCCCGGCGTCGGCGTCCAGCGATGAGGTGAACATGTCGCCGTCAGCGAGATCGTGTAGCAGGAACGCGGCGGTCTGGCCGGCGACCCGGCGCGCCAATTGGTCGCCGGTCCGGCGGGCCCAGTGCGCATAACTGCGCAACAGCAGCGCGTTGTCGTACAGCATCTTCTCGAAATGCGGTACCACCCAGGCGTTGTCGACGCTATAGCGGGCGAAGCCGCCGGCCAGCTGGTCGTAGATGCCACCGCGGGCCATCGCGGTTCCGGTGCGCTGCACAGCCTGCAACGCTCGAGCAGACCCGGTGCGTTCGTAATGCCGCAGTAGCGCCTCCAACAGCGCCGACGGCGGAAACTTCGGTGCTCCACCGAATCCGCCGTGCACGGTGTCCTCGTCGTCGAGCACGGTCGACACCGCGTGGTCGCAAAGCGACGGCTCTACCTCCGGACCGCCGGTCAGGCCCTGCAGAGACTGGGCCATCGACTGCAGCTCGCCCGCGATGTGGTCGGACGCCTGCTCGACCTCCTCGCGGCGATTACGCCAGGTGCTGATGACGGCCGAAAGTAGTTCGAGGAATGCGGCTTTCGGGTAGTAGGTGCCGCAGAAGAACGGTCGCCCGTCCGGGGTGAGGAAGCATGTCATCGGCCACCCGCCTTGCCCGGTGAGCGCAACAGTGGCATTCATGTAGACGGCGTCGATGTCGGGCCGTTCCTCGCGGTCGACCTTGATGCACACGAAGTCGGCGTTCATCGCTGCGGCCACCTGCTCGTCCTCGAACGACTCGTGGGCCATGACGTGGCACCAGTGGCAGGCGGCGTAGCCGACCGACAGCAGGATCGGCACATCGCGCTCGGCGGCCTCGGCCAGCGCCTGCGGCGTCCACTCCTGCCAGTGCACCGGGTTGTCGGCGTGCTGGCGCAGATAGGGGCTGGCGGCGTCGGCGAGTTTGTTTTGCCCGCGATGTTCAGTCGGGTTCACGCGGCGATCCGTCGGTTTCACCGACCGTGCCCTCGTCGGCGGCCTGATCCGGCTCCGGATGCGTCGGGTCGAAAGACTCGGGCACCTTCTTCAGCTGTTTGTTCATCGACCGCACCAGCAGGAACGTCCCCAGCAGCAGCAACACGATGACCAGCAGCCCGAACGGGCTGGCCTTGCCGAAGTCGGGTCCGCTGTTGCGTGGCGCGTCATCGGCCAGCAGGACGAGTGCACTCACTGCACCGGCTGCACCGGCAAGAATCATTCTTCGGCCTCGATTCCGGCGAACAGATCGGTCTCGGGCAGCCGCACCGGCACCCGGGAGCGGGCCAGCTCGAATTCTTCGGTCGGCCACAGCCGCTGCTGCCATTCGATGGGAGCGGCGAAGAAATCGCCTTTGGGGTCGATCTGGGTGGCATGAGCGCGCAGCGCGTCGTCGCGTTGCGAAAAGTACGCCGAGCACTCCACCCGGGTGGTTACCCGGTCGGCGAAAACGTCGTGCTTGGGGTCCCAGTGCGCCAGCCACTTCTCGAACGGGCCCTGCTGGCCGTGTTTGGCGAACTCGTCCTGCAGCAACTGCATTCGCTGCCGCAAAAAGCCGTGGTTGTAGTACAGCTTGGCCACCGACCAGGCTTCGCCGGCGTCCGGGAAGCGGCGGTAGTCGCCGGCCGCCTCGTAGGCGGCGACCGCAACCTGGTGGCAGCGGATGTGGTCGGGATGCGGGTAGCCACCGTTCTCGTCGTAGGTGGTCATCACGTGCGGCCGGAACTCGCGCACGACCCTTACCAGCGCCTCGGTGGCCACCTCGAGCGGGACCCGCGCGAAGCAATCGTCGGGCAGCGGTGGCGGCGGGTCGCCTTTCGGCAGGCCCGAGTCGACGAAGCCCAGCCAAGTGTGTTCGACGCCCAGAATCTCCGCCGCCTTGGCCATCTCGTCGCGGCGGATCTCCGCCAAGCGTCCGTGCACGTCGGGCAGGTCCATGGCGGGATTGAGGATGTCGCCGCGCTCGCCGCCGGTCAACGTCACTACCAGCACGCGATGCCCTTCGTCGGCATAGCGGGCAAGCGTGGCGGCTCCCTTGCTGGACTCGTCGTCCGGATGGGCGTGCACCGCCATCAACCGCAATTCGCTCACGTACTCCCTGTCTCGCCGCACTATCGGCCCCTTAACCTAATAGTTCCATCCTGGTGGCCCGAATCCGAACCGACGTACCAGCCCATGAGCGAAGCGCCCATCCTTCCCCCGGAAAGCCGCTACGGCCGATCCCGGCGGTGGCGGCGCGGCGCTGTCATCGTGTTGGGGTTGCTGGTAGTCGTCGCGGGCGTGATCGTCGCCGTCGTCGGCTACCAGCGGCTGGGCCGCAGCGACGTGGACGGCAGGCTGGCCGCCTACCGGGTGATCGACGACGAGACGGTGTCGGTGACGATCAGCGTCACGCGCGCCGACCCGTCGCGTCCGGTCGACTGCATCGTGCGGGTGCGGGCCAAAGACGGCAGCGAGACGGGCCGGCGCGAAGTGCTGGTCCCCCCGTCGCCGGAATCCACGATCCAGATCACCACGATCGTGAAGTCCAGCCGTCCGCCGGTGATGGGTGACATCTACGGGTGCGGCACCGATGTGCCCGGCTACCTGCGTGCTTCGTGACCCGGTATCGGCGGCGACGACGTCGAACTGCGAAACATTCTCAAGTGACCTGCCTCAGCGGTGCTAAAATGTCGTGGTGCACGGTTCCAGCTGGGGCCGTGTATTGCTGCTTTAGCGGGTATACGCACGCGTGAGCGGCAGTAACGCGATTAAGCCGCCGGCAGCCGCAATTCAGCGCACGCGAATCCGTAACGGAATACATACAAGGGAGCACGACGAGATGACGGACACTCAGGTGACCTGGTTGACCCAGGAGTCACATGACCGACTGAAGGCTGAGCTCGATCAGTTGATCGCGAACCGTCCGATCATCGCCGCGGAAATCAACGACCGCCGCGAGGAAGGCGACCTGCGCGAGAACGGCGGATACCACGCCGCGCGTGAGGAGCAGGGCCAGCAAGAGGCTCGCATCCGGCAACTGCAGGACTTGCTCAACAACGCGAAGGTCGGTGAGGCTCCGAAGCAGTCCGGGGTTGCGCTTCCCGGCTCGGTGGTCACTGTCTACTACGGCGATGACGAGTCGGACAAGGAGACCTTCTTGATCGCCACCCGCGGGGAGGGCATCAACGACGGGGACCTGGAGGTCTACTCGCCGAACTCGCCGCTCGGCGGTGCGCTGATCGGCGCCAAGGTCGGCGAGTCGCGCAGCTACACCGTTCCCAACGGCAACACCGTCAAGGTGACGTTGGTCAGCGCGGAGCCGTACCAGGGCTAGGCACCCGGCGTTAGTCGGCTAGCGCCTGGTCCAGGTCGGCCAGCAGGTCGGCGATGTCCTCGATGCCCACCGACAGGCGCACCAGGTCGTCGGGAACCTCCAACTGCGAACCGGCGGTCGACGCATGCGTCATCGCAGCGGGATGCTCGATCAGCGACTCCACCCCGCCCAGCGACTCGGCGAGGATGAACACTTCGGTTCGGGCGCAAAGCCTTTCGGCTGCCGAGCGTCCACCACGCATCCGCACCGACACCATGCCACCGAATCCGCGCATCTGCCGGGCAGCGACGGCGTGGCCGGGGTGGCCGGACAGCCCCGGGTACAGGACTGTGCCGACAGCGGGTTGCTCGGCGAGGAAACCGGCGACCGCGGCGGCGTTTTCGCTGTGCCGCTGCATGCGCAACACCAGCGTCTTGAGACCGCGGATGGTCAAGTAGACGTCGAACGGGCCGGGCACGGCCCCGGCCCCGTTCTGCAGGAAACCGAACGCGGCGTCCAATTCCTCGTCGCTGGTGACCAGCGCCCCGCCCACGACGTCGGAGTGGCCGCCGATGTACTTGGTCGTCGAATGCAGTACGACGTCGGCGCCGAGCGTCAGCGGCTGCTGCAACGCGGGGGACGCAAACGTGTTGTCCACCAACACTTTCACGGAGCGCTCGTGGCCGAGTTGGGCGATCGCAGCGATGTCGGCGATCGACAGCAGCGGATTGGTCGGCGTCTCCACCCAGATCAACCGGGTGTGCGGGGTGATCGCGCCCCGCACCGCGTCGAGGTCGGACAGTGCGACCGGGGTATATGCCACACCCCACTCGGTGAAGACCTTGTCGATCAATCGGAATGTGCCGCCGTAGGCGTCGTCGGGAATGACCACGTGGTCGCCCGGACGCAGCATCGCGCGCAGCGCGCAGTCGGCGGCGGCCATGCCGGAGCCGAACGCCCGGCCGAACCTGCCCTCTTCGACCGCGGCCAGCGCCGCTTCCAGCGCGGCGCGAGTGGGGTTGGCCGAGCGGGAGTATTCGAATCCGGCGCGCAACTTACCCACGCCGTCTTGGGCGAATGTGCTGCTGGTGTGGATCGGCGGATTGACCGCACCGGTCGACGGGTCGGTGTGGAAGCCAGCGTGGATGGCCTTGGTGGCAAGCCCGTGCTGTCGCGTCATGAGGGCAGGCACACCGTGGCCATGATCTTGTCGGCCAACGTCTGCCGCTTGGCGTCCCACAGCGGGAAGAGGTACCCGACGTAGAACACCATCGTGTCGACGAGGTGTGCGAGCTGGCGCAGCACCGACATCCCGAAACCGATTGGCTGACCGGTGTTTTCGCTGACGACTTTGAACTTCATCACCGACTTACCGATGCTCGACCCGGTGGTGCCCTGGCGGTAGCCGTAGTTCCAGACCAAGTAGGCCAGCCCCAGCAGGATCGACAGCCAGAAGACCGTCAGCCCCATCGGAGAGAACCCGGTGGCGCACAGCTCGTCAACACCGTAACGGCTGATGTCGGCGACACACGCCTGCCGTTGAGTGCTCACCAGCACGAGCCAGCCGGTACCGACGATGACCAGATACGGGAAGTAGTCGATGAAAAACGCCAGCACGCGGGTGAACCACGAGGTGTAGGCCTGCGTGGGCAAGCCGCGGATCGCCGGCCCGGGCGGCGGCGGGGCGTAGCCGCCCGCCGCCGGGGGCGGGGGTGGAT
>LQPU01000017.1 GCA_002101905.1 Mycobacterium shimoidei
GACACACCCGACGACCACCGCTCCGCAAACCTACCCGCCATCGACAACAACCCCACCAACATTGCGGCCCAAGCCAAACGCGAGACCAGCGAACTGGGCAGCGGCCGCCCAGCGAATATGTTGCATGGCGTGGCAACAGTCACCGACGTCGACGTCGCTGACGCCGGCGTTGCAAGACGTCGATCCGGTGCTGACCACAGCCACCTCCGTCACGGCGCTCATGGGCTGGGGCTCTCGTCGGCACCAAGTGGTGGACACGCGGGTTGCCCCGACCTTCCCCACGCGCGTGGCGATTATGACCCAAGCCGCGGGCTTGCGGGGCGCAATTGCGTAATGATAGTAAAGAAAAGGATCGCACGGCGGCCCGCTTATTTTTGCTGCCCGCCTGCTGCTCAGATTGCGGTCCGTCGGCTAGGTATCGCCGCGCACCCAGCTGGTGTGACCGTCATGGGCGATACAGACCAAAAACAGGCCGTCCGGCGCCTGTGCGACGTAATTCTGAAATTGGGTGCAGTCAGCGCCCTCTTCTTTGATGCCCGCCATCGGCGGGGAGCGGAACCATCGCGGCTGGTACCGCCTCGGCGAGCCGCAGAACATCAGCCGCCCCGGCTGCGACGCGAAGGACACGTTGTAGTCAGCGGTCCCGAACACGTAGTAGGTGGTGTTGTCGCACGGTGCACCGAGGACCACGTGTGGGGTGATGCCGGGCGTGCAGCTGGGGTAGTCGCAGACAGTCGGACCGGCAGCCGCCGGCGCTGCCAGCACGCCCGTACTCAGCAACGCGGCAGCCAGTGCCACGATGAATCGCACCCGATCACTCTGCCATAGCGGATAAGAAAATTCTCCTATTTGGAGAAGATCGCCTGTGCCCGAGGGCCTCCCGGTCCCGGGTCCCGCCGCAACGACGCCGGTGAGCGTCGGCTGCCGGTGATAATGTGGTTCTCCGTGCACGATCCGGTAGCGGACGCGGAACTCGAGGCCGCCCAGGCACAGGCACGCGCCGAGGCGGCTCGGGCACGTGCGATACAGCTACGCCGGGCGGCCGGCATCGCGGATGCGCAGGACGACGGCGGCGCCGTGCCGGCACGGGCGCGACGACGTTGGCTTCGCCGCCCGCGAGCGAAAGCCGTCACGGCCGGCGTCGGGATCGTGCTCGCCGCCGCCTCGGTCGCCGCGAGCGGCTACATGGCGTGGCAGCACCGCACGCTGGTGCAGAACCGGGATCGGGCGCCTGAATTCGCTGCGGCGGCCCGGCAAGCAGTGACGACGCTGATGTCAATCGACGCAGACCATGCGAGGGAAGATTTCCAGCGCATCATCGATGCCACTACGGGCGAGCTCAAGGCCCAGGTGGAAGCCACCTCGGCGCTGCTGGCCAAGCAGGCCGAGGAGTCGAAGGTCAGCAGTAAGGTCACCGTGCAAGCTGTCGCCGTTCAGTCGCAGACCGACGACTCGGCGGTCGTACTCGTCACGGCGAAATCCGATGTCACCGAGGCCGATAACACGAACCGGCCCGCTTTGTGGCGGCTGCGGGTCAACATCAACCGGGATGCCGGCAAGCTCAAGATGTCGAAGGTGGAGTTCGTGCAATGACGGTCGAGCACGAATCGTCGCTCGCCAGCATGGAAACGCCGACCGCCGACGGTACCGAGCCATCGCCCGCCGGCGAGAAACGAGTCCATCGCAGCGTGCTTGCGGTGCTCATCCGCTGCAGCCGATGGTGTCTGGCGAGATGGCGGCCAATACTCGCCGCAATGCTGGTCGCCACCTCAGTCGGCGTGGCATCGGGCTTGTTCTTCCTGCAGTACCTTCCGGACCGCCAGATCGATGACGCCGCGGCGCACCGGGCGATACAGGCAGCTTCAGACGGTGCCGTTGCCGTGCTGTCGTACTCTCCGGAGAACCTGGACCGGGATCTCGCCACGGCGAGATCACATCTCACCGGCGAATTTCTGGACTACTACACAAAGTTCAGCGACCAGTTCATCACCCCGATGGCACGGGAGAAGCACATCACGGCCACCGCCAAAGTGGTTCAGGCTGCCGTGTCGGAGTTGCACCCGGATTCGGCCACGGTGTTGATGTTCGTCAACCAGAACACGACAACAGCCGAGAAACCGGAACCGCTGCTGACCGCCAGCAGCATCCTGGTGACGATGAAAAAGATCGAGGGTTCCTGGTTGATCGCGAAGGTGGATCCGCTCGGGTGAGCACGCGAAAAGTCTTCAGCCGATTTTGTCCAGCCGGAACGGCATTGTGATGTCCAACCACTTGTTTACCCCGCACGCGCCGCTGGGACCAACGGTCTTGTCTTTACCAGCGAAGGTCGGTGATCCGAGCTTCGGGTAGCCGTTCGAGTCCACCGCGTAGAACATATAGGTCTGCTGCCCGGTGTATGCGGTGCCGTCCGGGCACCTTTCCCAGTCCGGCACATCGCGTTTGAGGTACCAAAGCTGTCCGTCATGGGTGTAGGTCGGCGCGGTCCAGCCCTGGTCGCTGGTCACCGTGCCGGTGCATTCCTGAAATGTCGCGCACGAGGAGCTGATCGTCCAGGTGCTGATGACCGTCGGCTCGACGTGATACTGGTCGTTCGTCTTGGCCAAGTCCCCGATGAAAGTGGCGCGGTACGTCCCGTTGATCGCGACCTCTTCCTTTGTCGTTGCGCCGGCCGGCGGCGCTGTGGCCGAGCTGCCGAATACTGTGGCAGCCAGCGTGATTGCAGCGGTGATTGCTTTCATGTCGGAAGCATGTCCTGCCACTTTTTGGGTCCTGTCGATCTCGCGAGATCGGACTGCACATACAACTTCCCGTCCGGGCCGAGATACCGTCCGGTGTGCGGGTCGTACTGTGCGGTCACCACCGGCGCCTTGGGCTTGGAGTCCTTGGCGCCGAACGCGCTCGGTGCGGCCTGCGGTCCTCCGGTTTCGGCCGGTGCCGGCGCCTCCGGTGGCGCGGGTGCCGGCGCCGGCGGCGGCGCGTCGTCGGGAACATCCAGGGGCGCAATGGGCGGAAGGTCTGCCGATTGTGTCGACATACCGACCGACGAGGGCACCGGCGGTGCAGAGTATCCCTCCCCCGGCGGTCCGTAGCTGCCCCGTGGGCCCGGTGGTGTGCCCCGCGGGACGGCTCCCGAGGGCAGGGGGGTGCCCTCGACCGGGCCGAATATCCTGTCGTTGGCCGTGATCCGGTCATCGGGTGGTACACCCTGTGACAGCAGGTTCGGATCAAGGGGGTAGGGGCCGAGCACATGCTGGCGCATCGCCAGCGGCATGTACGGCTTGTCGCTTTCGCAGATCTCGACCGTGGGGGCACGCTTGCCGGGCTGCCCCATGCATGGATAGTTGCGGGCGCCGCGCACCGTGAGCGGCGAATCCTGCGGCAGTTTGCAATACAGCCCGTCCGGCGTGTCGATCACCGTGGTGTCTTCCGGCGATCGCCACTGGCTCGCCGGCATGAACCCGACCGTGCAAATGGGCGGATCGTCGACCGTGATCGCGAAGTCGCCGACGGGCATACCGTCCGGGTTACGAGTGGGGTCCCCGGATTGCAACGTCGCACCCACCACCGGCGGCAGCATCACCAGCAGTTGCTCCAGCGAGGGGTGGTAGGTGATCCCGATCTGACCGATGGTGGTCAGGTTGGCCAACAACACCGGCAGCGTCGGCTTGACTTGCTCGAGCAGCCGGGAGGCTTCGTTGGCGGCTTCGGGACCGTTTTGCAGCAAGGTGCGGATCCGCGAGTCGTCGGTCACCAGCACGTCCGAGATGCCGGCGAGACTGCGCGCCCACGTTCTGATTGCGTCGGTCGTGCTCGCCTGTGAATCCAGCAGTGGCCCCGTGTCCTCGGTGAGGGTCCGGGTGCGGTCGGCAACGGCGTTGGCGTCCGCGGCGATTCGTGACGACGAGTCGGACAGCGACCCCAGGTCGTAGCCGGACCCGTTGAAGCCGGTGAACGATTCGTCGAGCAACTGGCTGAGCTTGTTTTTGGAGATGCTGCCGGTCAACGCACTGACCTGATCCAGCATGGGGCCGACCGCCTGCGGAATCGTGGTGTCACGCATGGCGATAACCGAGCCGTTGTGCAGGTAGGGCGGCCCATTGGTCTTGGGCCGCAGGTCCACGTATTGTTCGCCGACCGCGGAGATGCTGCGCACCTCCGCGGAGAGGTCCGCTGGAATCTTCGGCGAGGTGCCCAGCGACAGGGTGGCTTTGGCGCCGTCCGGCGTCAGGGCGACGGAGGTGACCTTGCCGATCTGCACCCCGCGGTAGGTCACGTTGGAAAACCGGTACAGGCCGCCCGCGGCCGGCAGTTCCAGCGTGACGGTCATCCGGCCGATACCCAGCAGGGTCGGCGCCTGGATGTAGAAGAGGACCATCGCGACGACCCCGATGATGCCGACGATCGTGAAGATCGCCAGCTGGATCCGGACGAAGCGGGACAGCATCTATCCACCCGCCTCCGCCGCCGGTGGTGCTGCCTCGGCGAGCCCGGGACCGGGGGGCGGACCGAATTCCGGTCCGGGCGGCGGAGCTTGCGGGCCTGCCGGAGGAGTGTCCGGCGGTGGCGGCGCGACCCCGGCGTGCAGCGGATCGTACGTGTATTGCAGATAGGGCGGATCCCCGGGCGCCGGGGGCTCCGGCTCGTGTGTTTGCCCCCAGTGGGTGCCCAGCAGTAGTCCGCGCTTGAGCCGGGGAATCGTGATGTCCAGCTCGGCGAACAGGTTGAAGTAGTCGCCCCGGACAGCGCGGTCGATGAAGTATTGCGGGAACGGGAAGGTCGGCGCGCCGGCGAGCGCGATGCCGAGATCGTCTCCGACGTCGGCGAGGCCGCGGAGGGTCGGCTCGAGATTTTGTAGGTTCTTGACCAGGTCCGCCTGGGCATCGTTGATCAGCCCGGTCGCGGTGTTGCTGAAGACCCGAAGTCGCTCCAGCGCCGTGGTGAGGCGCGGTCGCTCTCTGTTCAGCACGTCCAACGCCGGCGGAATCTTGCGCAGCGCCTCGGAGATGACGTCACGCTCGGCGGCGAATGTGCCGGCAAGCCGGTTCAATTCCTGGATAGACGCCACCAGGCTGTCGCGCTGTGCGTCGAGTGTTCCGACGAACTTGTCGAGTCGGGTGATCAGGTCGCGCACCGCAACCTCACGGCCGGACAGGGCCGCGCTGAAGTTGTGCACGATGTCTTGGATCTGGCCCAGTCCCCCGCCGTTGACGATCACCGACAGCGATGACAGAGTCTGTTCGGTCGACGGGTAGGTCGACGACCTGTTCAGCGGCAGGGTGGCACCGGGTTGCAGCCGCCCCCGAGGCGGCTCACCCAGCGGCGGGTTGAGCTCTAAGTGCATCGACCCCAGCAGACTGGTCTGTCCCACCGAGGCTACTGCGTTGGCGGGAATCACCACGTCGGGCTTCACCGAGATCTCGACGTCGGCGTGCCAGCCGTGCACTCTCATGTCACCGACGCTGCCGACCATGACGTCATCGATCATCACCGGCGAATTCGACTCCAGCGTACCGACATTGGCAATTTCGACGTGATAGATGTCCGCGCCCGCTCCGCGCCCCACCGCCCCGGGCAACGGGAGTGAGTTCAGCCCGTGGAATGCACATCCCG
This sequence comes from Mycobacterium shimoidei, assembly GCA_002101905.1. Classification (GTDB taxonomy): domain Bacteria; phylum Actinomycetota; class Actinomycetes; order Mycobacteriales; family Mycobacteriaceae; genus Mycobacterium; species Mycobacterium shimoidei. The sequence continues at coordinate 5,611 of LQPU01000017.1, forward strand.
TGCCGGTCAGCATCACGGCAGCACCGATCGCGAATACCCGCCGCACCGTACGCATCATGATTACGGCCCTTCCGCCGGTAACGGTGCGGGTGGCGGTGGCGGTGCGGCCGGTGTCGTCGGCGGCGGCTCCGGCATCGCCGCTCCGGGGATCCGGGGCAGCGGCACCGATCCCGGCGGCCCGACCGGGTCACCGGGCAGGCCGGTGTACGCCGAGACGGCCGGCGGCTGTTCGGGCGGCCCCGGTTTGGGGCCCTCGCCGCCGGGCGCCAGCCGCTGCTCGGTATAGACGATGTTGTCCGGGGTCGCCGACGGCTGAATGAACGGCGCGATCGGGAACGGCAGATTGTTGAAGTTGAGCAGCCGTATGCCCGGGCCGAGGAACAACGAGCACAGCTTGCCCGACTCGACCGACGTCACGTTCCCGATGGCACCGATGACCGAGCAGCCGGGCCAGAGCGGTCCGAGCAACGATCCCGACTGCACGGGATTTGCTTCGTTGATAAGACCGAAACCTCCCACAATGGTTCCGGTGTTTGGGTTGTAGTCGTTGTAGAAGTTCGCCAGTGCGTTGGGCGCGACGTGCAGAATGTTCTTCAGCGCCATCTGTTTGTCAGCCAGGATCTGGGTGAGGTCGGCCAACCGCAGAATCTGCTCGCTGGTTTGGTCGCGGGTACCCGCGATGAAGCGCTGCACCTCACCGACCGCGGTCGATAGATCGCTCAGCGCCGCGTCCAGCTCGGATCTGCTGTCGTTGACCACTGCTGTGAGCGTCGCCAGCCGGTCGTTGAACTGGACGATCTGGGTGTTGCTGTCGCGCAGTGTGGTGACGAAGGTTTGCAGGTTTTTGATGATGTCGACGATGTTGCCGCTGCCGTCGGCGAGGATCCGCCCCACCCCGGACAGTTGGGTCAGGGTTTGGCGCAGCTTGTCGCCGTTGCCGTCGAGCGCGTCGGCGGCGCTGTCGATGAACCGCCCCACCGAGGTACCTGACACCCCGCTCTTGGGTCCCAGTTCCGTTGCGAGCCGCATCAATTGGGTTTTGACCTCGTCCCACTCGACGGGCACCGCGGTGCGCTCGATCGGGATCACGGCGCCGTCGCCCATCACCGGTCCGGTATCGCGGTAAGCCGGTGCGAGCTGGACGTAGCGGGCGGCCACCAGGTTCGAGGCGACGATGACCGCTTTCGCGTCTGCCGGCACGGGCACGTCCCGATCGACGTGCAAGGTCATTTTGGCGCGTGTCCCATCCGGCTGGATGGACTTGATCGTCCCGACCTTGACACCGGAGACCCGTACCTCGTCGCCCGGGTAGATCGCGGTGGCGGTGGTGAAGTAGGCGGTAATCGTCTTCGGGCCGAAGAAGCTATTGCGGACGATCAATCCCGCGCCGGCAACCACGAGCCCGGCAAGGAGGATAGCGGCGGCGGCTGTCAGCCTGTTGCGCGAAATCACGGTCCGCCTCCGATCCTTCCGCCGATCGTGCAGCCGTCGCACGGCGGAATACCGTTGTACGGGAAAGGCAGCAGCGCCCGTGGTAGCGGCGAAGGTTTGCCGGGACCGGTCGCGGTGTCGAAAGTGCGATAACCCCAGAGATAGTCGACGAACGGCTGGAAAAGCTGCCCCATGGCCAAGTTGGGGACGAAGGCTTGATAGAAGAACCCCCCTGCGACCGCCTCGCCCAAGGTGATCTGATATTTCGCAAGTGCCGGCAGTGCTTTGGAGATGTAGTCCCGGTTCTTCTCCAGCATCGCTGTCACCGAATTCAGTCTCTGCAATGCCGGCGCCAACTTGCTTTCGTTGTCGTGCACCAACCCCGTCAGCTGTTTTGCCACCGTCGACGTACTCTCCAGCAGGTCCACGATCTCCTGCCGACGCGCTGCCAGCACTTGCAGCAGGTCATCGGCGTTGAGGATGAGCGCATTCACCTGCTGACTGCGTTCGGACAGAATCCCAGTGACATCGCGGGCGCTTTTGAGCAGCTGACCGAGCTTTTCGTTGCGGCCGTTCAGGCTTCGCGACAACCGCGTCAAGTTGTCGAACGTCGGCCCCAACTGTGGTGCGATTTGGTCCAGGGTCGCCGCCAGGGTGTCCAGCGACTGGTTCAGTGCTTCGGTGTTGGTTCCGGCGGTGTTCGTGGTGAGATCGCTGACGGCGTCGGTCAGCGAGTAGGGCGACGAGGTGCGCGAGATCGGTATGACATCCATCGGGCGCAGCGTGCCGCTGCCGGCCGAGTCCACGGTCAACACGCGCTCGCCCAGCAGCGTGCCGGTCTTGATATGCGCGGTGGTCTCTGAGCCCAGCCGGACGTTTCCCTTGATCATGAACGTCACCAGGGCGTCGCCTTTACGCAACGAAACATCCGACACCGTGCCAACTTTGATACCGGATACCGTCACGTCGTTACCCGCGGCCAGACCCCCGGCTTCGGAAAACAGGGCTTGGTATTTGACCGTCGTCGCCCAGGAGATCAACTGCTCGGGCGCCAGGCCGACCAGGATCACCAGCACCATCAAGACGGCACCGATGAACCCCGCCTTGATCAACCCACTTCCGCGATACTTCAGCATCAGGGCTCACTGCACCTTCCGGCATTCGACCTGAACAACGGGGCTTTGACGGTGCGGCCCTGCAGGTCCGTGCCTTTGAGGATCAAAGCGCAGACGTAGTACGGGATGGTGCTGCCCATGGAGCCGAGGCGCATCAGCTTGCGGTAGTTGTCCGGCAGTTTCTGCAGCGCCGCATCGAGCCGATCCTTGTCATCGTCGAGCAGAGGGGCCAGCCGGCTGAGCTGGTCCACACTTCCCGCCAGTGGCGGCCTTGCCTTGGTCAGCAGATCCGCCAGTGAGGCGGTTCCGTTGTCCAGCGCGTCGATGGCCGCGCCGATCGGATCGCGGTCCTCGGCAAGCCCGCTGATCAGGTGCTCGAGGCGGTCGATCGCCCCGGAGAACTTATTGCCGTCCTTGCTGATGGTGCCGACCACGGTGTTGAGGTTGTCGATCAGTTGCTGCACCGTCTCGTTGTTGTCGGCCAACGCGTTCGAAAACGACGACGTCTTGGAAAACAGCGACTCCAAGTTGTCGCCCTGACCCTGGAAAATTTGCAGCAGCGCCGATGTCAGCGCATTGACATCTTGCGGATTGAGGCCCTGGACAACAGGTTTGAGTCCACCGAGTAACAGGTCGAGGTCAAGGGCGGGCGCGGTGCGGTCGACGGGAATCTGCCCGCCGGTCGGCAACCGTTTGGTCGAGCCCGGACCGTCGACGAGCTCGAGATAGCGATCACCGACCAAGTTGAGGTAGCGGACCGCGGCCTTGGTGCCCTCGGTGAGCACGATGCTGCGGTCGGCGTCGAATTTCACCAGGACCTTTTTGTCTCCGCGCAGCTTCACGCTGTTGACGGTGCCCACCCGAACCCCGGCGACCCGCACCGAATCACCGGACTTCAACCGTGACGCGTCGGCGAACACCGCCGAATACCCCGCCGTCGCGCCGGTACGGTACTCGCCAAAGATGAAGAACAGGAAAGCGGTCAGCACCGCCATCACAGCCGCGAAGACCGTGAACTTGACCAGCGTCGCGCGCGTGCTCATCCGGGCATCCCGACCTGTGCGGAGTTACGAGGCGGACCGGCGATGGGCCCGTACAGCAACTGTTTGAGACCGTCGAAATTGAGCAACAGTTGCGGATTTCCGTACTGCCACGGGTTGGCGCCGACATCGCCGACGACGAACGGCACCCATTTGTTGGTGGGGATGTCCGGAAGGTCCAGGCACTGCGGGCCACCGGTCGCGGCGACCTTGGGCAGGTGCGTCGGATACCGGTACCGTTCCTGGGCGAACACCAGACTGGCCGATAGCCAAATGCCGGGTTCATTCAGCGAACCGAACGGCGGAAACTTGTTCTGTTTTGCGAGTGCTTGGAAACCACAAGTCAAAGCCGGGCTGTACTCGTTGGTCAGGTCGGTGGTGGGCACCAGCAGATGCATCACCGTCGTCAGCGGTGTGCGGTTGGTTCCCAGCACGTCGTTGCCGATGTCGGCCAGGCCGATCGCGCTGACCAGCAACGCATCCAGGTTGTCCTGTTCGTCGACGATCGACTGGCTGATTTCCGAGGAGTTGGCGACGGTTTTCACCAGATCCGGCGCCGCGTCGGCGTAGGCATTGAACACTTTCGACGAGACCTCGAGGTCGTGGCTCAATGCCGGAAGGGCCGGATCCAGCTTGGCCAGAAACGACTCCAGATCGCTTAGTGCTTGACCGATCTTCGCTCCCCGTCCGCTTACTGCCTTCGCCAGCGCGCCGAGGGTTTCGTTGAGTTTGGCGGGGTCGATCTTGGCCAACACCTTCGTCAACTGCTCAAACACCGTGTTGATCTCGACCATGACGTGCTGGGCGTCCAATACCTGACCGGCGCGCAAGGGTTGCGGCGAGGGATCAGCGGGCGGGACCAGTTCGACGAATTTCGCGCCGAACACCGTCGACGACGCGATGTTGACCAGCACGTTGCTCGGAATCAGGTGCAACGCAGAGGGATACATAGCAAGGTGCAGAACGGCTTGACCACCCGGGCGGGCTTCGATCGAGTCGACTTTGCCGACCTGCACGCCACGCATCTTGACCTTCGCATCGGGGTTCATCACCAAGCCGGCCCGGGGTGAAATCACAGTCACCGGAGCGCTCTGGGCGAAACCACCTTGGAACAGACCCACGGACACAGCGACAATGGCGGCGACGATGGCGATGGTGGCCAGGCCCGCCAGTGGGCGCACATAGGATTGCACCCCGAAGTGGCGCCCCGGCGA
>LQPU01000018.1 GCA_002101905.1 Mycobacterium shimoidei
GCGGCGACGATGGCGATGGTGGCCAGGCCCGCCAGTGGGCGCACATAGGATTGCACCCCGAAGTGGCGCCCCGGCGAAGCCGCGACAGGAGTTGCCGCACTGGCGGTTTCAGACCGATGAATCGGCCCGGGCCCCAGATTGCGCGTCACGTCTCCTCCACTACCCCGACAAGTTGAAGTTTCCGTTGGACCCATAAATCGACAGCGACACCAACAACGTCACCGACACCACCACCACCAGCGACGTACGCACCGCATTACACACCGCCTGCAGAAACGACCACAACAAATCGATCGGATTCAAAAACGTGTCGAAGTAATGGTCATACAGGCCCGCCGACTGCCCGAACAAAAACACCGTCGTGAACTGACTCGCCAGAAACGACAAGATCACCGCGATCGAATACAACGGCGTGATCGCGATCATCCCCGCGATCAACCGAGTACTCACCAAATACGACACCGGCCGAATCGCCATGGCCTCCAACGCATCAATCTCCTCACTGATACGCATCGCCCCCAACTGCGCCGTCACCCCCGCCCCGAACGTCGCCGCCAACCCAATACCAGCCACCACCGGCGCCGAGATCCGCACATTGATAAACGCCGCCAAAAACCCCGTCAACGCCTCAATACCGATATTGCCCAACGACGAATACCCCTGCACCGCCAACGTCCCCCCAGCCGCCAACGTCAAAAACCCCACGATCACCACCGTGCCGCCGATCATCGCCAACGTCCCCGCCCCCATAGAAATCTCGGCGATCAACCGAACCACTTCCCGGCGATAATGCACCGCCGCGAACGGAGCACTAGCCAACGCACGCCCATAAAACAACGTGTGATCCCCAATACGGCCCAACGTGCCCACCGGCCGCTCCAACTGACGGAACAACCGCGGATACGCCGCCCGCAACGTCACAACAACGCCCCGCTCACTTCGCCGTCATCTTGATACCGATCGCAGTCACCACCACATTGACCACGAACAACGACATGAACGCATACACCACCGTCTCGTTGACCGCATTACCCACCGCCTTGGCGCCCCCACCAGAAATGATCAACCCCCGATAACACGCCACCAACCCCGCGATCAAACCGAAAAGCATTGCCTTCACACACGAAATGATCACCTCAGGCACCCCCGTCAACAACGTGATCCCCGCCGCGAACGCACCAGGATTCACATCCTGCACAAACACCGAAAACGTATAACCCCCCAAAATCCCCACAATCACCACCAAACTATTCAGCAACAACGCCACCAACCCCGACGCCAACATCCGCGGAGTCACCAACCGCTGCACCGGATTAATCCCCAACACCTCCATCGCATCGATCTCCTCCCGAATCGTCCGCGACCCCAAATCCGCACAAATCGCCGTCGCCCCCGCCCCCGCCACAATCAACACCGTCACAATCGGACCCACCTGCGTCACCGCACCAAACGCCGCCCCCGCCCCCGACAAATCCGCCGCCCCCAACTCCCGCAACAAAATATTCAACGTAAAACTCACCAACACCGTGAACGGGATCGCCACCAACAACGTCGGCGCCAACGACACCCGCGCAATAAACCACGACTGCTCCAAAAACTCCCGCCAAAAAAACGGCCGACGAAACGCAAACCTCACCGCATCCGCCGACATCGCAAACAACCCACCCACCGCCTGCATCGCACCCGAAAAACTCCGCGGCACAGACACACCCGACGACCACCGCTCCGCAAACCTACCCGCCATCGACAACAACCCCACCAACATTGCGGCCCAAGCGGC
>LQPU01000019.1 GCA_002101905.1 Mycobacterium shimoidei
TCGCCGGGGCGCCACTTCGGGGTGCAATCCTATGTGCGCCCACTGGCGGGCCTGGCCACCATCGCCATCGTCGCCGCGATCTTTGCCGTGGCGGTCGCCTTGTTTCGGGGAGACTTCACCGACACGGTGCCGGTGACTGTGCTCTCACCGCGCGCCGGGCTGGTGATGAACCCCGATGCGAAGGTCAAGCTGCACGGGGTGCAGGTCGGCAAAGTGGACTCGATCCAGTCGCTGGCCAACGGACAGGTTGCCCTGCACTTGGCGCTGGATCCGTCTGCGTTGCAGTTGATTCCGAGTAACGTGCTGGTCAACATCGCAGCCTCGACGGTCTTTGGGGCCAAGTTCGTCGAACTGGTTCCCCCGGCCGAACCGTCACCCAAACCGCTGCAGGCCGGCCAGACGCTGGAAGGCAAACATGTCACGGTCGAGATCAACACGGTGTTCGAGCAGTTGACGAAGGTGTTGGCCAAGATCGACCCCGCCAAACTCAACGAAACCCTCGGCGCGCTCGCGGCCGGGTTCAACGGCCGAGGAGATCAGCTCGGTCAAACGGCCAGTGACCTGGATGCCGTTCTGGCCAAACTGGATCCGGCCCTTCCGGCATTGAGCCACGACCTCGAGGTCACCCCAGCGGTGGTCGACGCCTATGGCGACGCCGCGCCGGACCTGCTCAAAACCACGGCCAATGCCACCCGGATCAGCCAGACCATCGTCGAGGAACAACACAATCTCGATGCCCTGTTGATCAGTGCCATCGGATTGGCGGACATCGGCAACCAAGTGCTCGGCGACAACCGCAGACCGCTCACCGATGTGCTGCACCTGCTGGTGCCCACCACCGACCTGACCAACGAATATGGTCCCGCACTGAACTGCGGTTTGGCCGGGATCGCCGTGATCGCGAAGAATCCGCCGTCGCAACGGCCCGGCGAAGTCACCTCGACCACCTTTCTGTTCGGCACCGAGCGTTATCGGTACCCGACGAATCTGCCCAAGGTCGCGGCGACCGGGGGCCCGCAGTGCCTGGACCTTCCGGACACGCCCTACAACACCGCCGAGCCGTACGTCGTCATCGATGACGGCGCCAACCCCTGGCAGTACGGTAACCAGCAACTCCTGCTCAACTCCGACGCGCTCAAGCAGCTGTTGTACGGGCCGATCGCCGGTCCGCCCCGTAACTCCGCGCAGATCGGGATGCCGGGATGACGGGCTCGTGGCGCGCGACGCTGGTCAAGTTCGCGGTCTTCGCGGCCGTGATGGTACTGCTGACCGCGGGACTGTTCTTCATCTTCGGCCAATACCGAACCGGTTCCACCACTGGATATTCGGCTGTTTTCAGCGATGTGTCCCGGCTCAAGCCCGGGGAGACGGTGCGGGTCGCCGGGATCCGGGTGGGCACCGTCAACAGCGTGACGTTGCGCCCCGACAAGAAGGTGCTGGTGAAATTCGACGCCGACCGCAACATCGTGCTCACCGAGGGCACCAAAGCGGTTGTCCGCTACCTCAACCTGGTCGGCGATCGGTACCTGGAGCTGATAGAAGGTCCCGGCTCGACCAAACGGCTGCCGGCCGGTGGGCAGATTCCCGTCGACCACACCGCGCCCGCACTCGATCTCGACCTGCTGCTGGGCGGGCTGAAACCGGTCATTCAGGGCCTCAATCCGCGAGACGTCAATGCGCTCACGGCCTCGCTCATCCAGGTCTTCCAGGGCCAGGGCCCGACGCTGGAATCACTGTTTTCCAAGACGTCGTCGTTTTCGAACGCGTTGGCCGACAACAACGAGACGGTGCAGCAACTGATCGACAACCTCAACACCGTGGTCGCCACCCTCGACAAGGAGGGCACCAAGTTCTCCGGCGCGATCGACCGCCTCGAGCGACTGATCAGCGAACTGTCCGAACATCGAAACCCCATCGGAGCGGCCATCGACGCGCTGGACAAAGGAACAGCCTCACTGGCCGGTCTGCTGAACCAGGCCAGGCCGCCACTGGCCGGCACCATCGACGAACTGAATCGATTGGCTCCGCTGCTCGACGAGGACAAGGACAAAATCGACACCGCCATCGCAAGGGCGCCGCACAACTACCGAAAGACGCTACGGCTGGGTTCCTACGGGAGTTTCTTGAACACGTACATCTGCGAACTATCGATCCGTGTCTCGGATAACTCGGGACGCACTGTGGTCGTCCCGTGGATCAAGCAAGAAGGCGGGAGGTGCGCGGAGCCCGATGCTTAAGTATCGCGGGACCGGCCTCATTCGGGCCGGATTCATCGGCCTCGTCGTCATTGTGATGGTGATCCTGATAGGCCTGTCGCCAGACCGGCTGGTGTCGTGGGCCACGGCGGTCCGGTACCAGGCGGTGTTCTCTGAAGCCGGTGGCCTTGCCGTGGGCAACGACGTGACAGTGTCGGGGATGAAAGTCGGGACGGTATCTGATATTTCCCTGCGGGACGGCGACGCCCTGGTGACATTCAGCCTCGCCGGCAAGGTTCAGCTCGGGTCGGAGACCACCGCGCATATCAGGACCGGCACGCTGCTGGGCGAGCGGGCGTTGACCTTGGAATCCGCCGGCAGCGGCACGCTGCACCCGATGGATGTCATACCGATCTCGCGCACCTCGTCGCCCTACTCGCTGACCGACGCCGTCAGCGAATTCACCGGCAACACAGCGAGTACCGATACGAAAGCCCTGAACCAGTCGCTGGACACCCTGGCGGCGACCCTGGACCAAATCGCACCGCAGCTGGGGCCGACGTTCGACAGCTTGACGCGGTTGTCACGAACCATCAACGGCCGCAACCAATCACTGGGCGAACTGCTTAAAAGCGCCGGCGACGTCACCGACATCCTTTCCCAGCGCAGCCAACAGGTCAACACGCTGATCCTCAATGCCAACGATCTGCTGGACGTTCTGGTAGCGCGCAAACAGGAGATCGTTGACTTGCTAGCCGGCACATCAGCTGTGGCAAAGCAGCTGACGGGGTTGGTCCATGACAACGAGCAGGAATTGGCGCCCACGCTGGAGAAGCTGAATTCGGTGACAGCGATGCTGGAGAAGAACCGCGACAACATCGGCAAAGCACTGCCGGGTCTGGCCAAGTATGCCATTACCGTGGGCGAATCCGTGTCCAGCGGATTCAACTACAACGCGTATGAAGCCAACCTGGTGCCCATGCAGCTATTGCAGCCGTTCCTTGATTACCTCTGGGGATTCCGCACCTTCGACACCGCGACCGGTCCCGGTACCCCGTCGCCGATGCCGCGGTCGCTGGTTCCCTTCCCGTACAACGGAATTCCACCCTGTCCGGACTGCACGATCGGCGGACGGATCGGAGGCCAGCAATGATTCCGCGACGAAGGCTTGCGGTAGGACTCGCGATCCTCCTGGCGGTGCTGGTGATGGCCGGCGCGGGACTGGTCGTCCGCAATACGTTTTTCGGCCCGAAGACGATTACCGCCTACTTCACCACCGCCACCGCGATCTACCCGGGCGACGAGGTACGAGTCTCCGGTGTCAAGGTGGGCCGTATCAAATCCATTCAGCCACAGGGCACCAAGACCAAACTGACCTTGCACGTCGATCGGAACGTGCCCGTGCCGGCAGACGCGAAAGCAGTCATCGTCGCCTCGAACCTGGTGGCCGCCCGCTACGTCCAGCTCGCACCGGCCTACCGCAAAAGCAAGGGTGGCCCGGTGATGGGCGACGGCGCCGTGATCCCGATCGAGCGCACCGCGGTGCCCGTCGAGTGGGACGAGGTCAAAACCCAATTGATGCGGCTCGCAACGGAACTGGGACCCAAGAGCGGGGTGTCAGGTACCTCGGTGGGGCGGTTCATCGACAGCGCCGCCGACGCGCTCGACGGCAACGGCGACAAGCTGCGCCAAACCCTGACCCAACTGTCCGGGGTGGGGCGGATCCTCGCCGACGGCAGCGGCAACATCGTCGACATCATCAAAAACCTGCAAACCTTCGTCACCACACTGCGCGACAGCAACACCCAAATCGTCCAGTTCCAGAACCGGCTGGCCACGCTGACCAGCGTGGTCAACGACAGCAGATCCGAGCTGGACGCGGCGCTGAGCGATCTATCGACCGCGGTCGGTGAGGTGCAGCGCTTCATCGCGGGTACGCGCGACCAAACCAGCGAGCAGGTGGCCCTATTGGCCAGCGTCACGCAAAACCTGGTCGATCACCACCTGGCTTTGGAAAATGTGCTGCACGTGGCGCCGAACGCGTTCGCGAACTTCTACAACGCCTACAACCCGGACACCCGGAGCCTCATCGGACAGTTCGCGTTCAATTTCTTCGCCAACCCGGTAGCCTTCGTCTGCTCCCAGCTCGGAGCAATCGCGGATGTCACCGCGTACGAAACCGGGAAGCTGTGTGCCGAGTTTGTCGGCCCTGGTCTGAGCAAGCTGAACTTCAACGACTCGCCGATTCCTATATATCCCTTGATTATTCCGCCGATCGTGTGGCCGATGTTGATGAAGTCGGCAAGCCCGGACAAGATCGTCTACTCCGAGCAGCGGCTGGCGCCCGGCGGCGAGGGCCCCAAACCGGGGCCGCCCGAGGAGCCGCCGGCGGTGTCGGCGTACACCGGCCTGCCCGGTGACCCGGTCGGGCCGCCGGGTGCGGTACCGCCCCCGCGGATACCGGGTGCGGCGATGCCCCTCCCGCCGCCGCCCACCACACCGGCTCCGGCGCCGCCGGCACCGAGCTTGCCGGGCTTGCTGCTGCCAGCCGAAGGGCCGCAGCAATGATCGCCGCGCGAGCGCTGGCCGTCAGCTGTGCAGTGCTGGCGACCGTGACGGGGTGCGCCTTTCATGGGTTGAACTCGCTGCCTCTGCCGGGCACGGTGGGCCGTGGCCCGGGAGCCACGGTCTATCACGTCGAGGTCGCCAATGTCGGCACGCTGGAGTCGAATTCACCGGTGATGATCAATGACGCCGTGGTCGGCAGCGTCGGCGAGATGACGGTGCACGGCTGGCACGCCGACCTCGAGATCTCGGTACAGCCGGACGTCGTGATACCCGCCAACGCAGTCGCCTCGGTGGGACAGACCAGTCTGCTGGGTTCGATGCACTTAGAGCTCAACCCGCCGCTGGGTGAGCCGCCTCGCGGGCGGCTGCAACCGGGCGCCACCATCCCGTTGAGCCGTTCGTCGACCTATCCGTCGACCGAGCAGACGTTGTCCTCGCTGGCCGCCATCGTCAACGGTGGCGGGCTGGGCCAAATCGGCGACATCGTCCACAATTTCAACGGCGCGTTGTCCGGGCGTGCCGGTGAAGTTCGTGATCTGCTGGTTCGGCTGGACAAGTTTGTGGGAGTGCTGGATGAGCAGCACGACAACATCATTGCTTCGATCCGTGGATTGAACCGGTTGGCCACCACGTTCGCCGACCAGCGTGATGTCGTCACGCAAGCGCTGCGCAAGATTCCGCCCGCGCTCGACGTGCTGATCAAGGAGCGGCCGCGGATCACGACCGCCCTGGACAAACTGCGGGTGTTCAGCGACACCGCGACCGGGCTGATCAACGATACTCAGGCCGACCTGGTCAAGAACCTGAAAAACCTGGAACCGAGCATCAAGGCGCTCGCCGACGTCGGACCCGATTTGGATACCGCGCTTGCCTACCTGCCGCTGTTCCCCTTCCCCCAGGATCTCGTCGACCGAGGTATACGCGGCGATTACATCAACCTGTTCGAAGTTTTGGACTTCACGGTTCCCCGGCTCAAGACCGGACTGCTGGCGGGGTCGCACTGGGAGGAAGTGGGCGCACCATTGGTCCCGGCACCCGGCGACCCGTATTACTTGCAATACACCTACGATCCGCTGCATGTGGGTGTGGCACCGCCCCCACAACCGGGTGTTCCCCCGGCCGGCCCGCAGGCTCCACCACCTAATTCGGCATTCGGTCCGCCGCCCGGACCGGGGCTAGCCGATGCGGCACCGCCGGCGACCGAGGCAGGTGGCTAAATGCTGACTCGATTCGTTCGGATCCAGCTGGCGATTTTCACCGTCGCGTCGATCATCGGTGTGGTGGTAATGGCCTTTGTCTACATGCAGGTGCCGACTCTGCTGGGCATCGGCCGGATGACGATCACCTTGGAGCTGCCGGCCTCCGGTGGCCTGTACCGGTTTTCCAACGTGACCTACCGCGGCGTGCAAGTCGGCAAGGTCACCGCCGTCCGCGCGACGGCTCACGGCGCCAAAGCGACACTGTCGCTGGGCACCTCGGCGAAAATCCCAGCGGATCTGCAAGCGGAGGTGCGCAGTATCTCGGCCGTGGGCGAGCAGTACGTGGATTTGCGACCACGGACCGACTCCCCGCCGTATTTGCACGACGGATCCGTCATCTCCGCGCGCAACGCCATAATTCCGCAGCCGGTCGGTCCGATGCTCGATCGGGTCAGCGCATTGGTCGACAGCTTCCCCAAAGACAAACTCAGCCAACTGCTCGATGAGACCTTCACCGCATTCAACGGCGCCAGCTATGACCTCGGATCGCTGTTCGACTCGTCGTCACGAATCACCGCGGACGCCAATGCCGTTGCCGACCGCACCCGTACGCTGACCGAGGACAGTGGACCGCTACTGGAATCGCAGGCGCAGACCGCGGATTCGATCCGGCGGTGGGCGCGCAGCCTCGCCGGGATTTCCGATGTCATGGTGACCGACGATTCGCAGTTCCGCACCTTGCTGCAAAACGGTCCCGAAGCCGCTAACGAAGCCTCCCGGCTGCTCGAGCAAGTCAAGCCGACGCTGCCGGTGCTGTTGGCCAACCTGACCACCATCGGTCAGATCGGGATCACCTACCACCCCTCACTGGAGCAACTGCTGGTGCTGCTGCCGCCGATAGTTTCTGCCTTTCACTCGGCGGGAATACCCAAGAACCAGCCGGATGGTTTGGCCCGGGGCGACTTCGCGCAGAAGATCTCCGATCCGCCGTCCTGCCTGGTGGGATTCCTGCCACCCAGCCAATGGCGCTCACCGGAAGACCTCACTGAGGCCGACACGCCGGACGGGCTGTACTGCAAGCTGCCGCAGGACTCACCGATCTCGGTGCGCGGGGCCCGCAATTACCCCTGCATGGGGCACCCGGGAAAGCGCGCCCCCACGGTGGAAATCTGCAACAGCGACAAGCCGTACATGCCGCTGGCGATGCGCCAGCATGTGCTCGGCCCCTACCCGCTGGATCCGAATCTGCTGGCGCAGGGTATACCGCCCGATGACCGGATCACGGTCAACGACAGGATTTTCGGGCCGGTGGAGGGCACGCCGTTGCCGCCGGGAGCCGTCCCGCGGGGGACACCACCGGGACCGCGGGGCACCTACGCCCCGCCGGGGTCGGGGTATTTTGCGCCGCCGCTGCCGTCATCGCCTGCGGCGTTGCCGATGCCGGGTGTCGTCATGTCACCGATGTCGGCCGATTTGCCACCCATTGCGCCACTCGACGTTCCTGACGGAGCGCCGCCGCCGGCGCCACCGCCCGTCGAAGCAGGCGAGGCGCCCGGCGAAGCGGGCGGGCCGCAGGCTGCGCCGAGTGCGTTCTCGCACAGTGATTCTCAGGGCGACTCTCAGGGCGAGCAAGCTGGATCCAAGCCGGTGATTGCTGCAGTGCCCTACGATCCACAGACCGGGCGTTATATGGGGCCGGACGGCCAGCTGTATCAGCAGGCGGACCTCGTCACGCCGACGGCGCCCAAAAACTGGCAGGACATGCTGGTGCCCGCCTGAACGCGAGCATCTGCTCAGCCGATTTTTTCCAGCCTGAACGGCATCTCGATGACGAGCCAGTAGTTTCTTCCGCAGGCGCCACTGGGGCCGGTGGTCTTGTCGAAACCGCCCAGCGTCGGCGACCCGACCTGAACCATACCGGCATCGTCCACGGGCCAGAACGAGTAGAGCTGATGACCCGGATACGAACTACCGTCGGGACACTTTTCCCACCCAGGCACATCGTGTGCGACCTTCCACAGCGTCCCGTCGCTCATGTTCAGCGGCGCGCTCCAGCCCTGGTCGCTGGTCACGGTACCGGTACATTGCTGCGCGTTCGAGCAGGTGGAGGTGATCGTCCAGGTGCTCACGACGGTTGCCTCGTCGTGGTAGGTGTCGTTGGTTTTGGCCCACTGGCCGATCGACGTGGCACGGTAGGTCCCGTTGAGGGCGAGGTTGTCCCTGGATGCAACGGCGACAGGAGAACCTGCAACCAAGCAGCCAGATGCAGCCAATACTGTTGCGGCGGCAGCCATTCCAACTCGACGCATCGCGCACTCCTCACGCACAATGACCCGGCAAAGGATAGCACCGTTGCCGCAGCTGGGGAGTGGTTTTGGGCAGCCGCCCACGACTTCGCTACCGTCGTCATGTGAACAGGCTGGTGGGTGCGCCGCGCAGGACCATTACCGGCTTGTCGGTCCGCTATGGGGCGGCCCTGGCAGGGGCGCACCTGCTCAGTGTCGCCGAGATTCTCGTCATCGTGCTCGCCCTGAGCGGAAATATCTCCGGCGGCGTTCGCCCACACCTGAACGAACAGTATGTGATCGCGGGCACCGCGACGATCGCTCTCGGCACGATTGCTGTTTCGGTGGGTGGTGCCGTCATCATTCGGCCGCTGCTGCGCTGGTTCGTCCCCGGTCGTGAACCCGACACGGCACAACACAGCGCGGCAATGAGCCTGATGCGCAATCAAGCGCTGCTGATAGCGGCAACCTGGGTGGCCAGCGGAGCCCTGTTCATCGTGGTCAATCTCGACGGCGGGCTCACCGTTGCAATTTCGACCGTTCTGGCGGTTATCTTCGGCGGAGCAGCCGCCACGGGCACCGCCGTGTTGCTCACTCAACGCACCATCCGTCCCATCATCGCCGCTGCGACAAAGGATTTCGAGGGATTCGTACCGGCCCCGGGTGTGCTGGCACGGCTGCTCAATATGTGGCTGCTGTGCAGCGGGCTGCCCAGCCTGGCCATAGTTGCGGTGATTCTCCTTCGTTCGAACGGCTGGCTCATTCCCAAGACCGCTTCGGTGGAGGTGCCGGTGCTGGTGCTCTCGCTGGTCGCGGTGATGCTCGGACTGCGGGGCATGATCTTGGTATCGCGATCGATTGCGGATCCGGTGTCCGAGGTGGTCGACGCGATGGCCGAGATCGAGCAGGGCCAGATCGGCGCGGTCATCGACGTTTACGAGCGGTCCGAAATCGGCCGGCTGCAACGCGGATTCAACCGGATGGTCGCCGGATTGAGCGAGCGCGACCGGCTGCGGGATCTGTTCGGCCGCCACGTCGGTACCGACGTCGCACGTCGTGCTGTGCAAGAGGGCGCGACGTTGTCCGGCGAGGTCAGCGAGGCGGCGATCCTGTTCGTCGACCTGGTGGGTTCGACGCAGCTGGCGGCCAACCGCCCACCCGAGGAGGTCGCCGAGGTACTCAACGACTTCTTCCGGATTGTCGTGGTCGCCGTCGACGAACAGCATGGTCTTATCAACAAATTCCAGGGTGATGCTGCGCTGGCGGTCTTCGGCGTCCCGCTGCGTAACGATCGGGCCGCATCGGCCGCGTTGGCCACCGCGCGCATGTTGGCCACCCGGCTACGGGAACTGCCCATGGTCGACTTCGGTATCGGGGTATCGGCTGGGCCGGTATTCGCCGGCAACATCGGAGCCGAGAATCGGTATGAATACACGGTTATCGGCGACGCGGTCAACGAAGCTGCGCGCCTTGCCGATCTTGCCAAGACCACCGATCGACGGGTTCTCTGCTCGGCCGCCGCTGTAGAACGCGCCGATCCCACGGAGCAGAAGCGTTGGGTTGCGACAGCTTCGGTGGTGCTGCGCGGACGTTCGGAAGAGACGCAGATCTCAACGCCCGCTAACGATGTCTAGCAGGGCTAGCCGCCGAGAATGGCGCGGGTACGGTCCCACAGCTCACGGGCCAGTCGGGCGTCGTACGAGAGGCGATTCGATCTGGTGATGCGGCGCTTCAGGTAATACTCACCGGATTTCCACGTAACGCCGGGACGACTGGTGGAAAGCCAGATGAGTTGGTCGGCAGCCTGTTCGGCGCTGGATGTGAGGTGTCGCACCGGTGTCCGATACATGAAGGCGAGAAACCGGGACCCCGAGGCGTTACCCAGGTTGGTGTTCACGTAACCGGGGTCGAATGCGGCAGCCGACAGGCCCGAAGCGTGGTAGCGGCGGTGTAATTCCTTGGTAAACAGCATGATACCCAGCTTGGTGAGTGCGTATGCCTTGCTCGGTCGGTACCGGTCGGTGTTCTCCAGCTGCGCGGGGCTGAAACTGCGGAGCAGTCGGTGCGAGGCGCTGGTCGTATTGACGACAGCGCCGTGGGATTCCGTCAAGACATCCAGGAGCAGGGTTGTCAGCAGGAACGGCGCCAGGTAGTTGACCTGATAGGTCTTTTCAAATCCGTCGTCAGTGCGCTGCAGCGGAAAGGTCATCACTCCGGCGTTGTTGGCCAACACATCGATGCGGTCGTATCGAGAGCGTAACTGCTGCGCCAAATCTCGAACCTGCGACAGATGAGCGAAGTCGCTGACGAAGCAGTCGGCGCCCAATTCTGTTGCCACGACGCGTGTCTTGTCTTGCGACCGTCCGACCACGACGACGTTTTCGCCGCATCGGTGCAGCCGGCGCGCTGCTGCCGCGCCAATACCGTCGCTGGCGCCGGTGATGACGATCGTCCTGGCTGTCACGCCCGGCAGCGTATGACAACCCGGCCGGCGGTCTTCACCCCGCCGCGGTGAAGGTGAGGTGCAGTTCGGAAAGCCCCCGCAGGATGTAAGTCGGTTCGTAGGTGTAACGGCGGTCGCCGGCCGACCCGTGCTTGGCCTCGTCGATGCGGATGTCGGACATCCGGTCCAGGATGCGCTCGATCGAGACGCGGCCCTCCACCCGCGCCAGTGGTGCGCCCGGACAGGAATGCACGCCGCGGGCGAACGCCATGTGCTCGCGGACATTCTTGCGGTCCAGCTGGAACTCGTGCGGATTTTCGAACCGGCGCGGATCGCGGTTGACCGCACCGGGCAACACCACCACGATGGTGCCGACCGGGATGTCGACACCGCCCACCGTGGCCGGCTTACGGGCCAACCGGGAGTCAGTCTTGACGGGGCTTTCCATCCGCAGCGATTCCTCGATGAAACCGGGAATCAGGCTGCGGTCGCAGCGCAGCTTCTCCTGGATGTCCGGCCGGTCGCCGAGCACCTGCAGGGCCGCCGACAACAGCTTGGCCGTGGTTTCCTGGCCGGCGGCGAACAGGAAGGTGGCCGAGCGCACCACCTCGATGACCTCGGGCGTGGATCCATCGGGATAGTTCGCCGTCGCCAGCGCGGTCAGCACGTCGTCGCGTGGAGCTTGGCGCCGCTCCTCGATGTAGGCGCAGAACTTGTCGTCGAGCCACTGCAACGGGTTGATGCCGACCGATTCGTGATCGAGAGCCCCGACCCGCGCGCCGGGACGATCAGCACCCAGGACGGTGCGGAATTGCTTGTGGTCTTCTTCCGGAACACCGAGCAGGTCGGCGATCACCAGGGTGGCGAAGGGTTTGGAGTATTCGGCGATGAACTCACACTTACCCTCGCCGAGGAATTCCTCGAGCTGGCGGTCGGCGAGCCGCCACATGAAGTCCTCGTTCTCTTTCAGCCGGCTCGGCGTCAAAAGCCGGCTCAGCAGCGAGCGGGCCCGGGTGTGCTCGGGCGGATCCATCGTGACCATGTGCTCGAACATCGGGAACTGGTCGCGATGGGCGTCGATCAAGGGCGTGAGGTCCTCAAGGCCCGAGCCGTCGACTTCGAACGGCAACGGCGGGAACGGCCCGCCGAGCGCCACGCAGTTCGAGAAGCTGTCGGTGTCCTTGTAGACCGCGTTCGCCTCTTCCCAGCCGGTGACGGCGACGACATTGTGGTGCGGCAGCTTGAACACCGGGTTTTGGCCGCGCAGGTAGTCGAAGTACGGATATGGATCGGGGACCAGAGACGGGTCGGTGAAGAAGTCGATCGATTCGAACGCTGAATCAACGATCGTCATGTGGACCCGCTCCTTCAGGCTTGGGTTGTCTGCGGCGAGACGTGGCACCGACCGCACACGAGATTGTCAAGGTGCTGAGCATCTGCTTAGCATGACGCTCATGTCGGGGTCAAGGTGCAGCGCCGGGCCGCCGCTACGATCGGCGTGTTCAGCGACGATGAGCGAAAGGGCCAAGCCCGAATGACTTCCGCGCGCAGGATCGGGGCGCCGGACGCGAAGAACCGCGGAGTGCTGCTCGACGCGGCCGAGCAGCTGATGCTCGAGGAAGGCTACGCTGCGGTGACGTCCCGGCGGGTCGCAGAGAAGGCGGGGCTGAAGCCGCAACTGGTGCACTATTACTTCCGCACGATGGACGATCTGTTCCTGGCGGCGTTTCGTCGTCGCGGTGAAGAAGGCCTCAAACTGCACGCGCAGGCGTTGGCCTCTCCGCAACCACTGTGGGCGTTGTGGCGGTTCAGTCTCGATCCGGCGGCCACCGCGGTGACGATGGAATATGTCGCGCTGGCCAACCATCGCAAGGCGCTCAAAGCTGAAATCGCTTACTACGCAGAGCGTTTCCGTGAAGAGCAGTGCAAGGCGGTGTCGGCGGTGCTGGAGCGCTACGGAATCGACCTCGCCGAGGTGCCGCCGCTGGTGTGGTCGGTGCTGATCACCAGCGTCTCTCGGGTGCTGGTCATGGAACAAGCGCTGGGAATGTCGGCCGGGCATGCCGAAACCGTGCAGTTCGTGGAGCGTTATCTGCAGCGACTGGAGGGTGATCCCGCGCCCAGCAGTTGAAACGGGTCATTCTTGCGCACCCCGTGGTAATAGCCCCATCCCACGACCAATGGCAGCAGCACCTTATGGAAGGTCCAGACTCCGAAACGCATCGCGCTCCCGTTGGGCAGGTAGACCTCGAGTCCGTCGGGCAGCACACCGAGCACCGATCCCCATCTGCGTGCCGGCGGGCGGTAGCTGCGCAGCGATCGCCCGGCGAACCAGGCGCGGATATTGTGGGCGAGCAACGCATCGCCCCTGTTGCGGGCCGAGCTGCGAAGCGGGTCGGTGGCCGCGACGTCTCCAACGGCAAATACGCCGGGATACCCCCGAACCCGTAGATCGGGTGTGACGCGCACAAAGCCGCGCTCGTCGAGCAGCTCGCCGGGCAACCAAGCGGTGTTGGGCCGCACCCGCCCCACTGTCCACAACACCGCGTCGGCCGATGCCGGTGGTTGTCCGGTGCTCCATCGCACCGGTTCGTGGGTGATCCGGTCGCCGTCGAAGCCGTCGGGTATGGCGGCCCGGTGACCGGGGTGCAGCCTCACGCCCAGGTCGGCCAGGCGCCGGGCGACTCGGGCCCAGGCGCGCGGGTGGTGGTGCACCAGCCCGCGTTGCCCGGGGAAGTACACGTCGACCCGTTTGGCGGGCCAGGTGGTCGCAAGCGCAGCGGCGCTACTGAACGCCGCGGCACCACCACCGATCACCATCACCGAACCGGCGCCGGCCAGAATATCGTGTGCGGCAAGCAGATCCGCCCCGATAGCACCGTTTGACTGCAGGCCCGGCCGTCGCCAAAAGCCGTTGGTGACGCCCGTTGAGATCACCAGCGCGTCGTAACGCTCGCGCACCGGCGACCCGTCGTCACGGCGCCCGAAAACGGTTCGCGTTTCCAGGTTTACCCCGGTCAGCGAGGCGTGCACGGTGCGCACCCGGTCCAGCCCGCGGAACCGGTCGAACGGGATCCAATTCGTGTGGGCCCACGACTCGGGACGGCTGAGCCGCCATCCCAGTTCCTGGCCGCTCAGCAATCCTGGTTTGGTTGATATTCCGACCACGTCGGCGTGCCGAGCCAGCCGGATTGCCGCGAGCACACCGGTGTCGCCGAGCCCGGCGATGACGATCCGTTTGCGGCCTGCCACGCGCTAGTCCAGTTGCCAGTTCATGTTCTTGGCGAACGCCAGAGCGTCATCGGAGAGAGTGTTCAACGCTTTGCAGCGCTTGGTGTACTCGTGCACCATCGTCAGGAAGTTGAGGGGATTGTAGGCGTCCTCTTCATAGCTCCACAGCCCGTCGCCGGCGTATCGCAACACGGTCAGCGCCGCGGCCTGATGAATGCTGCCGTCGCCGGGATCCTTCATGCGGTTGAGGATCTTCGCGATGACCCAGCCCCGGTCCTCGTCGATCGCGTACCACTCGGTGGGGTAGAACGGCATCTCCGAGCCGGGGAAGGCGCTCATCGTCGACGCGATCCAGCTTCGGATCTGTTCTCTGCCACGCATTTGTCCGTAGGCATGCTCGATGTAGACGGCGTCCTCGGTGAACAGGTCCGCGTAGCGCGACCAATCCCCGCCCTCGCTGATCTCGATGACAGCGCGCCCGTAGTCGCGAAACGCCGTTTCGATCTCATCGCGTGACCATTGGCCCATTTGCTCCTCCAATCACCGGATTCGTTTCGGCGGTTTCGTGATACGGCTGCGGCGTCGTTCCCATTGCGGACCCAGTACCGCCTGCAGCGCTTCGGACACCAGCACTTGAAGCGACCGGTGATCGTCCACCGAGGTGCGCACCCACTGCTGGAACGCGAAATCGGCTGCCGCGAAAGCCAAGTGAACCAGCAATGCGGGTCTCATGTCACGTTCGGGGTCGGTACCCATGCGGGCGGCGGTGAGCTTGACCAGCCGGCTTTTGTCCTCACGAGTCAAAACGGTGAGCTTCTCCAGAAGGGCCGGGGCGGTGAGAATCGCGGCGCGCCACTGCTCTGATTCGCTGTCTTGGAATGCGCCGGTGCGAGCTTCGATCGCGCGGGCCAGCGCGACATCGGCCGATTCCGCACTGGGCCGCTCTTCCAGCAGCGACGCGATCGCCCCCCAGCCGCGCCGCACCGGGTCCAGCAACAGTTCCTCTTTGGTGGCCGTGTGCCGGAAAAAGGTGCTCGGCGAAATGCCGGCTGCAGCCGCGATCTGCTCGGTGGTCACGTTGTCGAATCCGTGAGCGCTGAACAGCCGGTACGCGGCCAGCCGGATGTCGGCGCGGACCTGTGCGCGCTGGCGCTCGCGCAGTGACAAGGGCTTGTCGGGGCCGGTCATCTGCTGAGGCCGGGCGCCGGGCGTCCGGCGATCATCGGTAGATCGAGATAAGTCTTGATACCCGGCGCGGCCGCGCACGTCTGCGGTATGGCGTGCACGCAGTGATTGGCGGTGGCGACGACACCGGGATTCTTGCGCAATCCCTCGGCGATCGAATCCGGCTGCAGCCCTTTGATGATCACTTCCACGTCGGGGTCACCGGTGACCTGGAGTTCGAATCGCTCGCCGCGCTCACCGAAGCTCCAGTTCGGTTCCAGATCATCCTCGCCCATCAGCCAGTTAACCGCCGCGGTGATCACCGGCTTGCCGTCGACGAGTGCCTGCCAGCGAAAGCGGCGGGCTGCCACGGTGCCCGGCGCTATCGTGAGGTAACCCGCGTCGATGGTAGCGGTGGCGACCGCAACTTCCTGGGTCGAGGAGAAGGTCGGGTCTCGGAAACCCAGATAGTCGGCAACCATCCAAACCGAGGATTTGAACCCACCTTCCAGCAGGCTGGCCATCGGGCTCTTTTCGGCCTGCTCGGGCGTGGCCCCGAAGCCCATGATGTGGTGCACCACATCGGGCGCGTTGTATGTGCGGATGTCGGAGAATTCCTCGGCCCGCACATGGGTGATCGCCGTGGAGAGCGCCGAGATCATCAGCGGGAACTTCTCGGTGATGCCCCCGGGATGAATGCCCGAGCCGTGTAAGGTCACGCGGGCGTCCAGGCACGTCCGCTCGATGTCTTTCACCCGCGGATCGCTGCGGTCGGGATATACCCAGCCGACCGGCGTGACAACGTTTTTCCCCGACCGCAGAATGGCTTTCACCTCGTCGTCATTGGGAATCAGCGGCGAGTACACCACGCAGTCGGCATCGATGGCGAGCACGTCGTCTTTGTTCGAGCTGGCCGTGACGCCCAGCGGCCCGCGGCCCAGGATGTCACCGACATCGCGGCCGTGCTTGTCCGCGCTGTGCACCCAGCAGCCGGCCAGTTCGAGTTCGGGGTGATTGAGGACGGCCGCAATGGCCGCCTTCCCGACACCGCCCGTCGCCCACTGAATCACCTTCAGCGTCTTGGTGTTTGGTTGCCCCATCGTCGGAGCGTATGCCGTAGTGAGAGTGACTGTCAAGTTTTGCCGCGGGCGGCCGGCTCACCAATGCCGCAACGAGCAAAGCACGCCCTTGGGGCCGTCCTTCGACACCACGACGACACCGTCAACCAGCAAGTCGCAGTGGAACTCCGGCGTGCCCGGCTCCGTGCCGGTGCTCGCGGTCACCAGCGCCCACTGGTCGGGCTTGGCCAGGTCGAGCTCATAGCTCCACGGGTGGCCGGGAGCGATATCCACTTTGACGTTGGGGACGAACTGGTATGGGTTGTGACTGTAGTCGGAGAAGATCGCCGGCTCCTGGTCGAGATAATAGATGTCGGCGTAAATCGGATTCGCCACGGAAACAACATATTTGACGTGATGCATGACTGTGTTTTCGTCGGCGAGTGACGGCGGCGCAACTCCAAGGCCTATCGCTGCGAGCACCATGAGAGTCCTGGCGATGACTGTCATCTCACACCTCCCAACCGGGAATCGTTGCCGCGTTTCATGACTCGGTCCGCGGCTGTCCAGTGAGCGTCGCTCACCCACAGCCGTGCGAACGCTTTCACCGCTTCGTCAGCGGAAACCCCGCCCAGGACGCGTTTGATCTCCCCGGCCGGTCGACTGGCCAGCTGGCGCGCGATTTCGCGCCAGTCGGCATCGAAGCTCGAGCGGGGAAACACCCGATCCACCAGCCCGACGCGTTCGGCCTCGCCGGCATCGAGTACCGTGCCGGTTCCGGCCAGCAACAGTGCCCGGCTCTGTCCGACCAGCGCGGCCAGCCGCTCCGCACCGCCCCAGGCAGGCATGATCTCCAACGTGACCTGGTTGAAGCCGATCTTGATGTCGTGGGCAGCCAATCGGATGTCGGCGGCGACGGCGACTTCGGCGCCACCCCCCAATGCGTGACCGTTGAGCGCGGCGATCACCGGCGCCGGAAAGCCGGCGAGCCGGTCGCAGATCGATCGCATCCGCCACGCCATCGCGGCCGCTTCGTCCTCGGTCCGGATCGAGCTGAGTTCTTTGAGGTCTCCGCCCGAGACGAACGCCCGATCTCCCGCCCCGGTGATAGCCAGCGCGCGTGCGCCCTCGGCCTCGTCGATCGCCTTGTCCAACTGGTCCATGGTGTCCAGCGCGATCGCGTTGCGGGCATGCGGACGGTCGATTCGGAGCACAGCGAGGCCCTGGTCGAACTCCAAGTCCACCATTGGCCGCTCTCCGTCGCGATATTGGCATTCTCCAGGCCGGAGAATAACATCGCCGTTGCCTCGTCAGGACCTACTCATCTTGCCGGTCGGAGCCCACTGATGCGCACCATTCCCGAAGAACTCGTCGCGCGGTACGAGCAGGCGGGCTGGTGGGGCCGCGAGACCATCGGGCTGGTGCTGGCCCGCTGCCTGCGGGCCGCCCCCGAGGCGGGGTTTCGGGTCTACTCGACCGTGCGGCCCTTCTCGGGCAGCTTTCGCGACGTCGAGCAACTCGCCCGTCGACTGGCGGGCGGGCTGCGTGCGCGCGGCGTCGGCGCCGGCGACCTGGTCGCGTTTCAGCTGCCGAACTGGATGGAAGCCGCGGCGACGTTTTGGGCCGCGGCCTTCCTGGGCGCGGCGGTGGTACCGATCGTGCACTTCTACGGCCGCAAAGAACTGGCGCACATTCTGGCCACCGCCAAACCTCGCGTGTTCATCACGACCGAGCAGTTCGGCCGGATGGCCCATCAGCCAGACCTGTGCGCCGATGTACCGATCGTCGGCCTGGTTGGGCGTGACTTCGACGAGCTGCTCGCCGACGAGCCGATGACCGAGACCGTCGCTGCCGACCCGGCCGGGCCGGGCCTGATCGCCTTCACCTCCGGTACGACCAGTGATCCCAAGGGTGTGGTGCACAGCCATCGCAGCCTGGTCTGCGAATCGCATCAACTCGCCGGCCAGATCGGCTCGATCGGAGCCAACCAGCTGACCGCCGCGCCGGTCGGGCACTTCATCGGCATGCTGGGCGCCCTGCTGATTCCGGTCTTCAACGGCAGGCCGGTGAACCTGATCGACAGCTGGGACCCGGGCGAAGTGCTGACCTTGATGCAGCGCGACGGCCTCACCCTGGGCGGCGGACCGCCCTACTTCGTCACCAGCCTGCTCGACCATCCCGATTGCACGCCGGCGCACCGGGCCCACATCAAGTGCCTCGGGCTGGGCGGCGCGAGTGTGCCGGCCGCGGTCACCCGGCGGCTTTCGGATCTGGGCATCACCGTTTTTCGCTCCTACGGCAGCACCGAACATCCGTCGATCACCGGTTCGCGGCTGGATGCACCCGAGGAAAAGCGGCTGCTCACCGACGGCGAGCCGATGCCCGGCGTCGAGATCCGGTTGGCGCCCGACGGCGAAATCCTTTCCCGCGGCCCGGATCTGTGCCTGGGCTACACCGACGACGCGCTGACCGCGGCGGTTTTCGACGATGACGGTTGGTACCACACCGGCGACATCGGAGTGCTCGACGCCGACGGGTATCTCACCATCACCGACCGCAAGGCCGACGTCATCATCCGTGGCGGTGAGAACATCAGCGCGCTCGAGGTCGAGGAAGTGCTGTTGGGTATGCCGGGGATCGCCGAGGCCGTGGTGGTCGCCGTCCCGGACGCCGGACTCGGCGAGCGGGTGGCCGCCGTACTGCGCGTTCGACCGGGCCAGGCGATGCCCACGCTCGGACAGGTGCGCGAGCATTTCACCCGACGTGGAGTCGCCCGGCAGAAGTGGCCGGAGGTGCTGCGGGAAGTCAGCGACTACCCGCGCACGCCCAGTGGCAAGGTCCAAAAGCGGCTGGTCCGGGAGGACATCCGAAGAAACACTGCGGTAGCCTGTCGACGAGAATAATATTCTCGCGAACTGCGAAGGAGGATCTCATGGGGCAGTTGTCGCATCGGGTCGACGTCCCTTTCCCGCTCTTTGATGCCGATAATCACCTCTACGAACCGCCGGAGGCGCTGACCAAGTTCCTTCCCAAGGAGTACCAGGACTACGTCCAGTACGTGCAGGTCAACGGCCGCACCAAGATCGCGATCCGCGGCCAGATCAGCAACTACATTCCCAATCCGACCTTCGAGGTCGTGGCTCGGCCGGGCGCCTGGGAGGAGTACTTCAAGTTCGGCAACCCGGACGGTAAGAGCAAGCGCGAGCTGTTCGGTGAGCCGATGCGCGCCATCCCGGCGTTCTTCGAGCCCGGCCCGCGCCTGGAGAAGATGAACGAGCTGGGCCTGGACCGCACCCTGATGTTCCCGACCCTGGCCAGCCTGCTCGAGGAGCGACTGCGCGACGACCCGGTCGCCATCCACGTCCTGGTCCATGCGCTGAACCAGTGGCTCGACGAAGTCTGGGGCTTCAACTACAAAAACCGCATCTTCACCACCCCGGTCATCACCTTGCCGATCGTCGAGAAGGCGATCGAGGAACTCGAATGGGTGGTCAAGCGCGGTGCCCGCGCCATCTTGGTCCGCCCGGCGCCCGTCCCCGGCTTCCGCGGCCCCCGCTCGTTCGCGCTGCCCGAGTTCGACCCGTTCTGGGAACGCGTCGTCGAGTACGACGTGCTGGTCGGCATGCACTCGTCCGACAGCGGCTATTCCCGGTACACCTCCGAATGGGACGGTGCCGACCAGGAAATGCTGCCCTTCCAAACCAATGCGATGGCCATCCTCAACGAGTGGCGGCCGATCCAGGACGCGGTGGGATCGTGGGTCATCCACGGCGCGCTGTATCGCCACCCGAAGCTGAAGGTCGCGATCGTCGAGGCCGGTTCGAAATGGATGGTCCCGCTGCTGGACGGTTTGGCCGAGGTCTTCCGCAAGGCCCCCGAAGCGTTCCCGAGCGACCCCGTCGAGATGGTCAAGAACCGCATCCACGTGAGCCCATTCTTCGAGGACGGCATCGACGACCTGATCAGCCTCGTCGGCGTGGACCATGTGCTGTACGGCTCGGACTGGCCACATCCGGAAGGGCTCGCGGAGCCGACCTACTACATCAACGCGTTGTCGCATCTGGCGGTAGAGGACCAGGCAAAGATCATGGGCGGCAACCTCGGTCGGCTCGTCACGGTGTGACATCTAGCGCATCCGAGCGGTGGCAGACCATCCCCGAGATGGTCTTGAGCGCGGCGGACCGATTCGGCGACGCCGAAGCGATCGTCGACGGTCCGCTGCGGCTCACCTATTCCGAAGTAGTCGATCGAATCCGCTGTGCCGCAGGCGCTTTCGCTGATCTCGGGGTGGGTAAAGGCGATCGGATCGCCATCTGGGCGCCGAACTGCGCCGAATGGATCATCGCGGCGTTCGGGCTGCTCACGGCGGGCGGCGTGCTGGTTCCGGTCAACACCCGATTCAAGACCCAAGAAGCGCACGACATCATCGTGCGCAGCCAGGCCAAGGCCGTTATGGTGCTGAAGGGATTTCTGGACCGGGACTACCCCGGCCCTGCAGGGATACCGGTCATCGACCTCGAATCCGACTTCCTTTCCGGCGGTTCGCCGTTCGAGCGGCCGGTGAGCGGAACAGACATCGCCGACGTCATCTTCACCTCGGGCACAACCGGGCGCCCGAAGGGCGCGATGATGAATCACCAACAGACGCTGCGGATGTACGAAGAGTGGGCCACCCTCGCCGACCTGCGCGAGGGCGACCGGTATTTGATGATCAACCCGTACTTCCACACATTCGGTTTGAAGGCGGGCCTCATCGCGTCGTTTCTGCGTGGCGCGACGATGCTGCCGGTGGCGGTGTTCGACCTCGACGCGGTGGTTGACCTCATTGCCCGCGAACGGATCACGATGCTGCCCGGCCCGCCCACGCTGTACCACTCATTGCTGACGGTGCGCGACAAGGACAAGCTGTCGACGCTGCGGGCCGGGGTGACCGGCGCCGCCGACATTCCGGTGGAACTGGTCCGACGCATCCACGGCGAACTGCCCTTTCAGACGCTGATGACCGGGTACGGGCTCACCGAGGCCGGCAACGTCACCTTGTCCCGTCCCGGGGACTCCTTCGAAGATGTGGCCACCACCGCGGGCCTGCCCTGCGAGGGAGTCGAGGTGCGGATCGCCGACGACGGCGAGGTGCTGGTCCGCGGCTACGGCGTCATGCAAGGCTACTTGGGCGAGCCGGCCGCCACCGCAGAGGCGATCGACGCCGACGGGTGGTTGCACACCGGCGATCTGGGAAACTTCGACCAGGCTGGGCGCCTTCGCGTGGTCGGCCGCAAGAAAGACATGTTCATCGTCGGCGGGTTCAACGCCTATCCGGCTGAAATCGAGGGATTTCTGCTGGAGCACCCGGCAGTCGCGCAGGCCGCCGTCATCGGCGTGCCCGATGAGCGACTCGGCCAGGTGGGTAAGGCGTTTGTGGTAGCCAAAACTCCGGTGTCCGGGGATGATCTCATCCAGTGGTGCCGGCAACGGATGGCCGGGTTTAAGGCGCCGCGATTCGTCGAGTTTCTCGACGAGTTGCCGCTGAACGCCACCGGCAAGGTGATGAAGGACCAACTTCGGTGAGCGTCGCAGAACCCCTGCAGTCGATGGTGATCGCATCGAACTACCGGGTCCCTGATCCGGACCGGGTCGCGCCGCTGTTGCAGCGTCGCAAATCAGCACTGGCAGACATCGGGGCGCACCACGTCCTGGTCTACAAGTCGACGCAGGACCACGGACGGGTGTTGGTGATGATCGGGGTGCGCAGCCGCGAACCGATCGTCGAGCTGTTGCGTTCGCGCGTTTTCTTCGACTGGTTCGACGCGGTGGGCGTCGAAGACATCCCGGCCGTCTTCGCGGGGGAGATCGTCGATCGCTTCGCAGCGCATGCATCGTCCGGCCCGAGGGCGCCGGGCGTGGTCGTTGCCGCCATCGCGTCGGTCGACGACGTGACGATGTTGAGCGCCCAGGTTCGTTCGGCGCTCGGCGGGTTCACCGCCGCCGGCATCCGAAAAACGTGGCTTTTCCAGGCTTTCGACGACGGGCAGGAAGTGATGATCCTGCAGCAGTTCGACGACGAAGACCAGGCGCAGCGCTGGATCGCCAACCCACACCCGGCCGCCCAGTGGATGACGCAGCGCGGATTTGGTGCCTATCCACCGATTTTTCTGGGCCGATTCGCCGACATGATGCGCATCGAGGACTGAGGGCTAACGACGCGGTTTGCCGTCGGGTGACGTGGGCTTGACCAATTCGGTGAGCAGGTCCGGAATGTCGGACCGCGGCACGACGGCTTCGACGATCACCATTCGGTCCGGATGCTCGGCGGCGGCAACGAAAGCATCGTCGAGTTCCCCGTAGGTTTCCGCGCGGTAGGTCAGGTGGCCGGTGACACCGAGCGCGCCGGGGATTTGCGACCAATTCCAGCGCACAATGTCGTTGTAGGGAGCCGCCTCTCCGTGGATTGCGCGCTCGACGGTGTAACCATCGTTGTTGACAACCACGATGACCGGTGAAAGCCCTTCGCGGGCAATGACACCCAACTCCTGGATGGTCAGTTGGGCCGCACCATCGCCGATCAACAGGACCGGTCTGCGGTCGGGATGAGCCAGACCTGCACCCAGCGTGGCGGGTAGGGTGTAGCCGATCGACCCCCACAGTGGCTGGCCGATGAAGGTCACGCCGCGCGGAAGTCGATGGCGCGCCATACCGTAGAACGACGTGCCTTGATCGGCCAGCACCACGTTACCCGGTGTGAGCGCCTGACAAAGCCTGTCCCATAACGCTTTCTGGCTCAGCGGTGCTTCGCGGGCGGGTTCCGCGGTGGGTGTGTCGCCGCATGCCGACGCGACCGGCGGCGACGTCACCTTCCGGCGGGTGAGAATGGACGTCAGCGCTTCCAGCGCTGCCTCCATCTCCAACGGCGCGAATACCTGATCGGCAACGGTGCTTTGCTGTGCGCCGATGTCGATGGTGGTGGCCGGGTTGATGCGCTGGCTGAAGAAACCGCTGACCATGTCGGTGAACACCACTCCGGCGGTGACCAGCACCGGTGCTTCTTCGATCGCGCGACGAACCGACTCGTCACTGGCCGCGCCGGCGTAGATCCCCAGGAAGCTGGGTGAACTCTCGTCGACGAGGCTCTTGCCCCACATCAGCGTGGCGTGCGGCACCACGTCGGCAGCCAGCAGCGCCTCGAGCTTGTCCACTGCCTGCAGACGATGAACCAAAAGATCGGCAAGCACCGTCAGCTGATGATCGCCGATGAGTTCCGTTGCCGCCTCGGTGAATGCCGCCAGCGCGCGCGGGCTGGTGCCACCGGTGTAGCGCGGCAGCGGTGCGGCGGGCGGCTCGACTTCGAAGCGCGCGACATCAGTCGGCAGCAATAGGTAGCCGGGCCGTTTCTGTTCCCGCACTTCGCTGAGCACCCGATCAATTTCCCGGGTGGCCGTTGCCGGCATGAGATTTGCCTGAGCACAAGTGATTTCCCTACTCATCCGGAAAAAATGCTCGAAATCCCCGTCACCGAGCGAATGATGCAAGGCTCGACGAGTGCCCTGCGCGTCTTTCGATGGGCCGCCGACGATATGGACCACCGGCACATGTTCGGCGTAACTGCCGGCGATCGCATTGGCCAGCGAGAGCTCTCCGACGCCGAATGTTGTGACTACGGCCGACATTCCGCGCAGTCGGCCGTAGCCGTCAGCGGCGTATCCGGCGTTGAGTTCGTTCGCGTTCCCGACCCAGCGGATGTTCCGATGGGCGACGATGTGATCGAGGAATTCCAGGTTGTAGTCGCCCGGAACACCGAAGACATGCGTCACGCCCAGCTCGGCCAGCCGGTCGAGCAGATAGTCACCGACGGTATAAGCAGCACTCACCCGTCCGACGGTACGCCGGGCGGGTGAAAACGCCTCCGGCGTGGCGGGGCATCGCTATCGTGCGGTGCCATGGCAATCAAGGAATCGCGCGAAATAGTCATCGAGGCAACCCCGGAGGAGATCTTGGACGTCATCGCCGATCTCGAGTCGCTGACCGAGTGGTCCTCGGCGCACCAGAGCTCCGAGGTTGTGGAGCGCGGTGACGATGGTCGACCAGCGGTGGCGAAGATGAAAGTCAAAGCCGCCGGGATCACCGACGAGCAGGTGGTGGCCTACACGTGGGGCGAGAACACCGTCAGCTGGACGTTGGTCAGCGCCGGCCAGCAGCGTGCCCAAGACGCCACGTACACGTTGACGCCCGAGGGCGAGGCGACCCGGGTCAAGTTCGACATCAGCATCGATCCCGTCGTGCCGCTGCCGGGCTTTCTGCTCAAGCGCACCGTCAAAGGGGTGATGGACACCTCGACCGAAGGACTGCGCAAGCGGGTGCTGGACGTGAAGAAGGGCCGTAAGTGACGGGACCACCGGCCGGTGTGCGGGTGATCGAACTCGGCGGTATCGGGCCGGGACCGCACGCGGGCATGGTGCTCGCCGATCTGGGTGCCGATGTGGTACGGGTGCGCCGCCCCGGCGGCCTCGCGATGCCGGCCGAGGATCGCGACCTGCTGCACCGGGGCAAGCGGATTGTGGACCTCGATGTCAAGACGCAGCCGAAGCAGCTGCTGGCGTTGGCCGCCAAGGCCGATGTGCTGCTGGACTGCTTTCGGCCCGGAACCTGCGAGCGACTCGGCATCGGCCCGGACGATTGCGCGGCGGTCAACCCGCGGCTCATCTTCGCCCGGATCACCGGATGGGGTCAGGATGGACCGCGCGCCAGCACGGCCGGCCATGACATCAACTACTTGTCGCAGACCGGGGGCGCTCTATTCGCTGGGCTACCGCGACCGCCCGCCGATGCCGCCGCTGAACCTGGTCGCCGACTTCGGCGGCGGGTCGATGCTGGTGCTGTTGGGCATCGTCGCCGCGCTCTACGAACGGGAGCGCTCCGGCAAGGGCCAGGTCGTCGACGCCGCGATGGTCGACGGCGGTGCGCCGTTCTACCGCTGCTACGAGACCGCCGCGGCAAATACGTTGCGGTCGGCGCGATCGAGCCACAGTTTTTCGCCGAATTGTGCAGCGGCCTGGGGTTCTCGGCTGACGACGTGCCGGGTCAGCTTGATTTCGAGTCGTACCCGCGGATGCGTGAGCTTTTCGCGCGGCGCTTCGCCAGCAAGACCCGCGACGAGTGGGCGGAGATTTTCGCAGGCACCGATGCTTGTGTGACACCGGTGCTCAGCTGGAGCGAAGCGGCCAACGACGCGCATCTGACGGCGCGCGCCACCGTGATCACCGTCGCGGGTGTCGAGCAGGCCGCCCCGGCGCCGCGGTTTTCGCGCACCCCGGCCGGACCGGTTGGCGCCCCGCCGACGAGCACGACATCGGTGCACGAAATCGATTGGTAATCTCGGCTGCGATCGCGTTCCGGTTATACGCTTGGCAGCAATGGCCGTACGCGCTTCGCGAGAGATTGTCATCGACGCGTCGCCGGAAAAGATTCTCGACGCGTTAGCCGACATCCGCTCTGTGCCGTCCTGGTCCTCGGTGCACAAGCACGCCGAAGTCATCGACACCTATCCCGACGGGCGTCCGCACCATGTGAGAGTGACGGTCAAGGTGGTCGGGATCGTCGACAAGGAAGTGCTCGAATACCACTGGGGACCCAACTGGCTGGTGTGGGACGCCGACAGGACGGTTCAGCAACATGCCCAGCATGCCGAGTACACGCTTACCCGTGAAGGTGACGACAAGACCCGGGTGCGCTTCGACATCACCTTAGAACCGTGGGCGCCGCTGCCGGAGTTCTTGATCAGCCGGGCACGCAGGAAGATCTTGCATGCGGCAACCGTCGGGCTGCGAAACCGGGTGATGGGTGTGGTTGGTCCCGATCGGCCCGGCGCCTGATCGGTGGCTCTCGTGGCCCCCGAGGATTCGTCATCGATGCCCCGCGGGGGCGTCACGCAACACCGCCAACCGCCTAATGGCCTCGTCGAGGGTGTCGTCGCGCTTGGCAAAAGTGAACCGCACCAGGTGATTCCACAGTTCACCGGCAGCCGGATCGCAAAAGGCCGACATCGGGATAGCGGCTACCCCCACGCGCTCGGGCAGCGCCGCGCAGAATGCGGTGCTGTCGTCATAGCCCAGCGGACGCGGATCGGCGCACAAAAAGTAGGTGCCCGCACTGTCGTGCACCTCGAAGCCGATGTCGGTCAATCCGGCGGCGAGCCGGTCGCGACGGTGCTGCAGCGAGGTGCGCAGCGCGGCCACCCAGGCCTCCTCGGTGTCCAATGCCCGCGCCACCGCCGGCTGCAGCGGCGCACCGCCGACATAACTCAAGTACTGCTTGGCCGCCCGCAACCCGGCGATGAGATCGCTTGGGCCACAAGCCCATCCGATCTTCCATCCGGTGCAGTTGAACATCTTCGCCGCACTGGAGATGGTGATCGTGCGTTCGGCCATGCCGTCGAAGGCTGCCAGCGGGAGGTGCCGGTGCTGGTCGAAGACCAGGTGCTCGTAGACCTCGTCGGTGATGGCCAGCAGGTCTGCCGTCACGGCGATCTCGGCGACGGCCTCGAGTTCGTCCTCGCGCAGCACCATGCCGGTCGGATTGTGCGGCGAGTTGACGATCAGCGCCTTGGTGTTCGGCGTCACCGCCCGGCGCAGAGCGTCGGCGTCGAGGGCGAAGCCGCGGCCGTCGGGCACCAGCGGCACCACGACACGCTGGGCGCCGGCCATCGCCACCACCGGCGAGTAGGAGTCGTAGAACGGCTGGATCAGGATCACTTCCGAGCCCGGTTCGACCAGGCCGAGCACCGCCGCCGCGATCGCCTCGGTGGCCCCGACCGTCACCAGCACCTCGGTGTCCGGGTCGTAGTCGATGCCGTAATGGCGCTTGCGATGCGCGGCGATGGCATGCCGCAGCGGTGCGATGCCGATGCCCGGCGGGTATTGGTTCATGCCCTCGCCGATCGCGTCCTGCGCGGCCTGCAGCATTGTCGGCGGCCCGTCCTCGTCGGGAAAGCCCTGCCCGAGGTTCACCGCACCGATCCGTGCGGCCAGCGCCGACATCTCGGCGAAGACCGTGGTGGCGTAGGGGCGCAGCCGCGACACCGTCATGTTGATCGAGCCTAAAGCGCCCAGCGCGGGTGCAGCCTCCCAACCAACAGGTTGATCGGCCTGCTGTTAGGGTGGCGGCATACCTATCCGATCGATAGAGGAATCTGCCATGTCCGAAGAAGCCTTCGTTTACGAGGCCATCCGCACGCCGCGGGGCAAGCAGCGCAACGGGTCGCTGCACGAGGTCAAGCCGCTCAACCTGGTCGTCGGCCTGATCGACGAACTGCGCAACCGCTTCCCCGACCTCGATGAGCACCTGATCAGCGACGTCATCTTGGGCGTGGTGTCGCCGGTCGGCGACCAGGGCGGCGACATCGCCCGGGCCGCGGTGCTGGCCGCGGGCCTGCCCGACACCACCGGCGGTGTACAGCTCAACCGGTTCTGCGCGTCCGGCCTGGAGGCGGTCAACACCGCCGCGCAGAAGGTGCGCTCGGGGTGGGACGACCTGGTGCTGGCCGGCGGCGTGGAGTCGATGAGCCGGGTGCCGATGGGCTCCGACGGCGGCGCGATGGCGCTGGACCCGGTTACCAACTACGACCTCGGCTTCGTGCCGCAGGGCATCGGCGCCGACCTCATCGCCACCATCGAGGGCTTCTCGCGTGAGGACGTCGACGCCTACGCGCTGCGCAGCCAGCAGAGAGCCGCGGCGGCGTGGTCGGGCGGCTACTTCGCCAAGTCGGTGGTGCCGGTCCGCGACCAAAACGGCCTGCTGATCCTCGACCACGACGAGCACATGCGGCCCGACACCACGATGGAGGGCCTGGCCCAGCTCAAGCCCGCCTTCGAAGGTATCGCCGCGCTGGGCGGATTCGACGACGTGGCGCTGCAGAAGTACCACTGGGTGGAGAAGATCAACCACGTGCACACCGGCGGCAACAGCTCCGGGATCGTCGACGGGGCCGCGCTGGTGCTGGTGGGCAGTGAGAAGGCCGGCGAATCGCAGGGTTTGACGCCGCGCGCCCGCATCGTGGCGACCGCCACCAGCGGCGCCGAGCCGACGATCATGCTGACCGGCCCAACCCCGGCCACCCGCAAGGTGCTCGACCGGGCGGGACTGACCGTCGACGACATCGACCTGTTCGAGCTCAACGAGGCGTTCGCGTCGGTGGTGCTGAAGTTCCAGAAGGACTTGAACATTCCCGACGAGAAGCTCAACGTCAACGGCGGCGCGATCGCGATGGGTCACCCGCTGGGTGCCACCGGCGCAATGATCCTCGGCACCATGGTCGACGAGCTGGAGCGCCGTAATGCGCGGCGCGCGTTGGTCACCCTGTGCATCGGCGGCGGCATGGGTGTCGCCACCATCATCGAGCGAGTCTGAGGGAAGCATGGCAGAGAACACCATCAAGTGGGACAAAGACGCCGACGGCATCGTCACGCTGACGCTGGACGACCCGTCCGGGTCGGCCAACGTAATGAACGAGGCGTACATCGAGTCGATGGGAAAGGCCGTCGAACGCCTTGTCGCCGAGAAGGATTCGATCACCGGAGTGGTGATCACCAGCGCCAAGAAGACCTTCTTCGCCGGCGGTGACCTCAACAGCATGATCAAGCTGGGGCCGGAAGACGCCGGGCAGGCTTTCGACACGGTCGAGCGGATCAAAAAGCATCTGCGCACCCTGGAGACGTTCGGCAAGCCGGTGGTCGCCGCGATCAACGGGGCGGCGCTCGGCGGCGGCCTGGAGATCGCGCTGGCCTGTCACCACCGGATCGCCGCCGACGTGAAGGGCAGCCAGATCGGCGTGCCGGAGGTGACGCTGGGCCTGCTGCCCGGAGGCGGCGGGGTCACCCGCACCGTGCGGATGCTCGGCATCCAAAACGCGTTCGTCACAGTGCTTTCGCAGGGCACCCGGTTCAAGCCGGCCAAGGCCAAACAGATCGGCCTGATCGACGAGGTGCTGCCCACGGTCGAGGAGTTGGTGCCCGCGGCGAAGGCGTGGATCAAGGCCAACCCCGACAAGCACGTGCAGCCGTGGGACCAAAAGGGCTACAAGATGCCCGGCGGCACTCCGTCGTCGCCGAGCTTGGCGGCCATCCTGCCGTCGTTCCCGTCGAACCTGCGCAAGCAGCTCAAGGGCGCACCGATGCCCGCGCCGCGGGCCATCCTGGCCGCCGCGGTGGAGGGTGCGCAGGTCGACTTCGACACCGCCAGCCGCATCGAAAGCCGCTACTTCGCGCAACTGGTCACCGGTCAGGTCGCCAAGAACATGATCCAGGCGTTCTTCTTCGACTTGCAGCACATCAACTCCGGTGGTTCACGGCCCGACGGCATCGAGCAGACACCGATCAAGAAGATCGGTGTGCTTGGTGCCGGCATGATGGGCGCCGGCATCGCCTACGTGTCGGCCAAAGCCGGCTTCGACGTCGTGCTCAAAGACGTCAGCCTGGAAGCCGCCCAGAAGGGCAAAAGCTACTCCGAGAAGCTGGAAGCCAAGGCGCTGGAGAAGGGCCGCACCACCGAGCAGAAATCCAAGGCGTTGCTGGACCGCATCACCCCGACCGGTGAGGCCGCCGACCTCAAGGGCGTCGACTTCGTCATCGAGGCCGTCTTCGAGAACCAGGATCTCAAACACAAGGTCTTCGCCGAAATCGAAGACATCGTCGAGCCCAACGCGATCCTGGGATCCAACACCTCGACGCTGCCGATCACCGGTCTGGCGACCGGTGTCAAGCGCCAGGAGGATTTCATCGGGATCCACTTCTTCTCACCGGTCGACAAGATGCCGCTGGTCGAGATCATCAAGGGCGAGAAGACATCTGACGAGGCGCTGGCTCGGGTGTTCGACTACACCCAGGCCATCGGCAAGACCCCGATCGTGGTCAACGACAGCCGCGGCTTCTACACCAGCCGGGTGATCGGCACGTTCATCAACGAGGCGATCGCGATGCTCGGTGAAGGCGTGGAGCCGGCCAGCATCGAGCAGGCCGGCTCGCAGGCCGGTTACCCCGCACCGCCGCTGCAGCTCTCCGACGAGCTCAACCTGGAGCTGATGCACAAGATCGCGGTCGCCACCCGCAAGGGTGTCGAAGACGCCGGCGGCACCTACCAGCCGCACCCGGCCGAAGCCGTCGTCGAGAAGATGCTCGAGCTCGGTCGGCCCGGCCGGCTGAAGGGCGCCGGGTTCTACGAGTACGCCGACGGCAAGCGTGTTGGTCTGTGGCCGGGCCTGCGAGAGACGTTCAAGTCGGGCTCGTCGCAGCTGCCGCTGCAGGACATGATCGACCGGATGTTGTTCGCCGAGTCGCTGGAGACGCAGAAATGTCTCGACGAGGGTGTGATCACGTCGACGGCCGACGCCAACATCGGATCGATCATGGGCATCGGGTTCCCACCGTGGACCGGCGGCACCGCGCAGTTCATCGTCGGCTACCAGGGTGCACACGGCACGGGTAAGCAGGCTTTCATCGCCCGCGCCCGTGAACTGGCCGCCAAGTACGGCGACCGGTTCCTGCCGCCGGATTCGCTCACCTCGTAGCGCTGGGTACTACCGGCGTCGCGCTAAAACGTAGCTGCGGGCCACGAACCGTGCGGCGAACTTGTTCTGCGCTGTCCACCGCGGTTCGTCCGTGGCCGACAGCAGCGTCCAGTCTGCGCTGAATCGGCGCTCGATCTCCGCTTGTTCAACGCCGGCTGGTCCCAAACGGCCAGCGGGTTTGAACGCGACCATGAACAGCCGTGCTTCCGGGGCGGCGACCGCGCTGACCTCCTGCACGTACAGATCGCGATCGTGATCGCTCATGCCATGGAAGCAGCCGTTGTCCACGATCAGCCCGAAACCCGGGGTGATCCCGTACTGGCGCAAATGCGTGACGTCCGCCTGGACGAAATCGACCGTTACGCCGGCGGAGTCGGCCTTCGCGCGGGCCTTCTCGAGCGCCTTCGGCACGAAATCCACTCCGGTGACCTGCCATCCGTGTTGAGCCAGGTAGATCGACGCGTCTCCGGTGCCGCACCCGAGATCAAGGGCCGAGCCAGGTGGCAGCGGGTCGCTTCCCTCGACGAGCTCACGCAGCACCGGCGACTGCGGGTGGCCGTCCCACGGTGTGAATCCCAGCCGGTAGAAGACCCGAAACAACCGATGTCGAGAAGCCATGACCTCACGTTAGACGCGGTTGTGAACCGCGGCGAGCCGACGCCACTGCTGGCGGGGAAATGTCTTCGGATCGGCGAGCAGCACCTGCACGCACACATGATCGGCGCCGGCCGCATGGTGTTCGTTGACTCTGCGCATGACGGTCTGTTCGTCTCCCCACGCGATGATCGCGTCGAAAAGACGGTTGCTGACTTGTGTCAGATCGTCGGGGGAGAATCCGATGCGCAGCAGGTTATTGGCGTAATTGGGCAGGGCCAAATATGAGCGCAGCCAATCGGTTCCTATGGCGCGGGCCTCGTCGGCGCTCTCGCACAGGATCACCGTCTGCTCCGGCAGCAGCAACGGGCCTTCGCCTAACGCCTCGCGGGCAGTGGCGGTGTGGTCAGGAGTGGTCAGGTAGGGGTGAGCTCCCCGGGTGCGACTGGCCGCCAAGGCCAGCATCTTGGGCCCCAGCGCGGCCAGCACTCGATTCTCGGCGGGCACCGGTTGTTCTGCGGCATCGAGGCCGTCGAGAAACGATGCCGTCGTTGCCAGCGGTTTTCGGTATCGGCCCGGTTCGGCGGCGTCGATCAACGGTGCGTGACTGACCCCGATTCCGAGCAGGAAGCGCTCGCCATGAGCGGCGGTCAGCGCCGCATAGGAGGCCGCGACCTCGGCTGCCGAGTGCATCCACAGATTCAGGATCCCGGTCGCGATCGTGGTCCGCTTGGTTGCCGCCAGCAGCCGGTCCACCCGATCCAGCACCGGCTTCCCCCCGACATCGGGGATCCACAATGCGGTAAAACCGAGTTCTTCCAATTCGGCTGCGGCTTCGGCAGATTCGGCCGAGTCACCGTAGCGAAGCTGACTACTCCAGATTCCGACCCCGGAAAGATCCATGCGTCAATGCTGCCAAACGCCGGCGTCGTAATCGGGCACGGGTATCGAGTCGTGCATGCGCACGCCGTTGGTGTTGAGCTTGGCGAGAGCGCGAGTGAGTGGTGCGGGCAGCACGGAGATCAGTTGCGCACCGCGAGTCACCGCCCACAGCGCGGCCCGGGACCCGGGTACGACGGTCTTTGCGGCGCGCCGCGCAAAGGCGCGGCTGCGTCGCACCGGTTCGCGCATCTGATGTTCGTAGGCGGCAAACGCTTCTACGTGATCGCCGTCGGCGCGGGCCAGTTCTGAAGCCAAGATGTAAGCGCCGATCACCGCGAGGCTGGTGCTGCCGCCGACCGCGGGGCCTGGGCAGTAGCCGGCATCGCCGACAAGTGTCACCCGCCCACGTGACCACCTGTCAAGCAGCAGCTGGGTGATCGAGTCGAAGTAGAACGCCGGGGTGGTGTCGAGTTGCTCGAGCCAGCCGTCCACCCGTGGGTTCATTTTCGCGAATGCATCCCGCAGTAAGTCCTTCTGGCACGGCACATCCCGGTGGTGATATTCCAGTTGCGGGCTGTGGAACAAAAACACCGCGCGCGCGTCGTCCAGGTGTCGTGCACTGTAGATCGCGGCGATGCGGCCGATCTCGCCGTATCCGGCCATCTCACCTTCGGGCGCCGCCGTTTTCGGCATGGACATCACCGCAAGATGGCCCCCGAGGTAGCTGGTGACACCGGCGTC
This sequence comes from Mycobacterium shimoidei, assembly GCA_002101905.1. GTDB lineage: Bacteria > Actinomycetota > Actinomycetes > Mycobacteriales > Mycobacteriaceae > Mycobacterium > Mycobacterium shimoidei. The sequence continues at coordinate 32,912 of LQPU01000019.1, forward strand.
GTCACCGAAGACCAGTTGCCGAACATTGGAGTGCAGCCCGTCGGCGCCGACCACGACATCGAACGTCCGGGGTGCGGCGTGTTCGAAGGTCACGTCCCCGTCGGGGGAGATGGCGGTGATCGAATCGCCGAAGAGGTACTCGACATCGTTGCGGCCGGCGTCGTAGTAGATCTCACTGAGGTCGTCGCGCATGATCTCCACGTGCCGGTCGGAGGCGGCGCTGTAGACCTTGGTCAGGTCGACCCGGATGGGCCGGTCCGCGCCCTTGCGGTAGATGGCCAACCGGTTCGTCCCGGTGGCCCGGTCCTCCACGCGGGGCAGCACGCCCATCCGGGACGTGATTTCCATTGCCGGCCGGAACAAGTCGACGGCGTGCCCACCGGTCTTGCGCAAGGCGGGTGCGCGTTCGACGACGGTGACGTCGAATCGGTAGCGAGCCAGCCAATACGCCAGGACCGGTCCGGCGATGCTCGCGCCTGAGATCAATACCCGCATGCCGCGCTCCTTACTTAACGATAGGTAAGCCTAGCATGACGAGCTTACCTATCGTTAAGTCAGATAAACTGCCGGGGTGAGCAGGCCACGTTCCGACACCCGGGAACGGATTCAAGACGTCGCGCGCGAGCTGTTCGCGCAGCAGGGTGTGCAGCGCACCAGCCTGCAGGACATCGCCGACAAGCTCGGCATCACCAAACCGGCGTTGTACTACCACTTCAGCTCTCGCGAAGAGTTGGTGCGCAGCATCGTGCAGCCGCTGATCGACGACGGCGAGCAGTTCGTCGCCGAGCAGGAGGCGAAACGCAAAGTCGACGTCAGGCAGTTGCTGGAGGGCTATTTCGATTTCCACTATCACCGCCGGCAGGACCTCGTCGTCGTGCTCGCCGAATTCGCCATACTCGAAGACCTCGGGCTGGTCGAGAAGGTGCTCGCTTGGCGCGCCCGGCTGGGCAAATTGGTGTTCGGTCCCAAGCCGACGCTGACTCAAGCCACTCGGGCGGTCATCGCATTCGGCGGTCTGCAGGACTGCTGTCTGCAATTTCGCGATGTGCCGCGTGATGAGTTGCGTGCCGCGTCGGTCGAAGGTGCCCTCGCCGCCTTGGGTATCTGATTAGAGTCGCACCCTATGCGCTTCGGACTTTTCATTCCACAAGGCTGGCGACTGGACCTCGTCGGAATCGAACCCGCCAAGCACTGGGCGGTGATGCGTGACCTGGCCGGATATGCCGATGCCGGAGTGTGGGATTCGTTGTGGGTCTACGACCACTTCCACACCGTTCCGATGCCCACCGGGGAGGCCACCCACGAGGCGTGGTCGTTGATGTCTGCCTACGCGGCGACGACGTCGCGAATCAAGCTCGGCCAGATGTGCACTGCGATGAGTTATCGCAATCCGGCTTACCTTGCCAAGGTGGCGGCCACCGCGGACATCATCTCCGGCGGCCGCATCCAGATGGGTATCGGTGGTGGCTGGTACGAACATGAATGGCGCGCCTACGGTTACGGCTTTCCGTCGGTGAAGGTGCGGCTCGGGCGCCTCGATGAGGGCGTGCAGATCATGCGCGACGCCTGGCGTGACGGCAAGGTCAGTTTCACCGGTGAGCACTATCAGGTTGACGGCGCGATTGTGGCGCCGAAACCGTTGCAGGACGGCGGTATTCCATTGTGGATCGCCGGCGGGGGAGAGAAGGTGACGCTGCGGATCGCAGCCAAGTACGCCCAATACACCAATTTCACGCCGGACCCGGAAGCGTTCGCCCACAAGTCTGATGTCCTGGCCCGGCACTGCCGTGACATGGGCACCGATTTCGGCCGCATCGTTCGTTCTGTCAACGTCAATGCCGTCGTCGCCACATCCGGCCCCGAGGTCAACGACCGGGTGCAACGGGTTCGGGACCGCCTGGCGCGCCTCGTGCCCGAGTCGGCGGCGGATGCGACGATCGCGGGCACCACCGGGCCGGAGTCGGCGGTCGGCACGACCGAGCAGGTCACCGAGCGGCTGGCGCGGCTGCGCGATCTGGGTTGCGAGTACGTCATCTGCTATTTCCCGGAGGCCGCCTATGACCGCTCCGGTATCGAACTGTTCGAACGCGAGGTGATCCCGGCGTTGGGCTAGGAGAATGGGGTTTCCGTTTCTGCCGAACGCTGTTGTACGGTTCGGTTATGCAGAAGGCACTGGCGCCCGAGATTTCCACCTGGCCGGACGACAATCCGCAGCTGATCGGTAGTCAGTGCGGCGACTGCGATGCCACTACCTTCCCCGTGCAACAGCATTGTCCGCGGTGCAGCGGCGCCAACATGTCCGAGTTGCTGCTGCCTCGCCGCGGAACGTTGGTGGCCTGGACGACGCAGGGCTTTCCGCCGGGGCCGCCCTACGCCGGCCCGACGGGCCAGGCGTTCGTTCCGTTCGGCGTCGGCCTGGTCCAACTCGGCCTGGGTGAAGACGCGGTGATTCGCGTCGAGGGACGGCTCACCGAAAGTGATCCGGAAAAACTGCAGTTCGGCATGGAAGTCGAACTGACCATGGTGCCGTTTACCACCGACGACGAGGGCAACGAAGTCCTGACGTTCGCCTTCGCGCCGGTGTGATTGGAGTCAAACATGAATGATGTGGCCATCATCGGCGTGGGTTTGCACCCGTTCGGTCGTTTCGAGGGCAAGTCCGCGATGGAAATGGGCGCCGACGCCATCCAGGCAGCATTGTCCGACGCCTGCCTGGACTGGAAGGACATCCAGTTCGGGGTGGGCGGAAGCCATGAGGTGTCCAACCCGGATGCGGTGACCAGATTGGTGGGCCTGACCGGGATTCCGTTCACCGATGTGTTCAATGCCTGCGCGACGGCGGCCACTGCCACACAGGTCTGCGCGGACACGATCCGGTTGGGCAAATACGACATCGGCATCGCCGTAGGCATGGACAAACACCCGCGCGGTGCTTTCACCGACGACCCCGCGAAGTTGGCGCTGCCGGCCTGGTACGCCGAGAACGGGCAGTTCCTCACCACGAAGTTCTTCGGGATGAAGGCCAACCGCTACTTGCACGACCACGGAATCTCGGCCCAGACGCTGGCCAAAGTGGCCGCCAAGAACTACCGCAACGGTGAGCTCAACCCCAACGCGTTCCGGCGTAAGCCGTTGTCGGAGGAGGAGATCCTCAACTCGGCGGTGCTGAATTATCCGCTGACCCAATACATGTTCTGTGCACCCGACGAAGGCGCCGCCGCGGTGATCATGTGCCGCGCCGACATCGCACACCGCTACACGTCCAAACCGGTCTATTTGCGCGCGACCGAGATTCGGACCCGTCGCTACGGCGCGTATGAGGTACATGCCACCTGTGCGCCGATCGAGGAGGACGTATCCCCAACCGTCTACGCGTCGCGGGCTGCGTTCGAGGTGGCCGGGGTTGCGCCGGAGGAGGTCGACGTCATTCAGCTGCAGGACACCGACGCCGGCGCCGAAGTGATCCATATGGCCGAAGCGGGGTTCTGCGCCGACGGCGAGCAGGAGAAGCTGCTGGCCGAGGGCGCCACCGAGATCACCGGCCGGATGCCGGTCAACACCGACGGCGGTTTGATCGCCAACGGGGAGCCGATCGGGGCCTCAGGGCTGCGGCAGGTGCACGAGCTGGTGCGTCAGCTGCGCGGCGAAGCAGGCGAGCGGCAAGTACGCGGCACACCGCGGGTGGGCTTCGCTCAGGTATACGGCGCGCCCGGTACCGCGGCCGCGAGCATCCTGACGACCTAGCGGCCCGCGCTAGATGGCCGGACCCAAAAGGTCGTCCGCGTCGCGGATCACGTAGCCGTAGCCCTGTTCGGCGAGGAAGCGCTGTCGGTGCGCGGCGTACTCGGCGTCCTGGCTGTCGCGGGCGACCACCGAGTAGAAGATGGCGCCGCCGCCGCCGGTCTTGGGCCGCAACAGCCGCCCCAGCCGTTGCGCCTCCTCCTGGCGTGATCCGAATGTGCCCGAAACCTGAACCGCCACCGCGGCTTCCGGCAGATCGATGGAGAAGTTGGCGACTTTGGACACCACCAGCGTGCTGATCTCGCCGCGGCGGAATGCGTCGAACAGGTCCTCGCGTTCGCTGGTCTTGGTGGATCCTTGGATGACCGGAGCGTCGAGCACATCGCCCAGCTCCTCGAGCTGGTCGAGGTAGGCGCCGATCACCAAGGTCTGCTCACCGGGGTGTCGGCTCAGGATCGAGCGGACCACCGCGATTTTCGAGTGCGCCGTCGAGCACACCCGGTAGCGCTCGTCGGGTTCGGCGGTGGCGTAGGTCATCCGCTCGCTGTCGGTGAGCGTGACCCGCACCTCGACGCATTCTGCCGGAGCGATCCAGCCTTGCGCCTCAATGTCTTTCCAGGGTGCGTCATAGCGTTTGGGCCCGATCAGGCTGAACACGTCGCCTTCGCGGCCGTCCTCACGGATCAGGGTGGCGGTCAGGCCCAACCGCCGCCGCGACTGCAGGTCGGCGGTCATCCGGAACACCGGCGCCGGCAGCAGGTGCACCTCGTCGTAGATGATCAAGCCCCAGTCGCGGCTGTCGAACAGCTCCAGGTGGCGGTACTCGCCCTTGGTGCGGCGGGTGATCACCTGATAAGTGGCGATGGTGACCGGCCGGATCTCCTTACGCTCGCCGGAATATTCGCCGATCTCCTGTTCGGTCAGCGACGTGCGGGCGATCAGTTCGCGTTTCCACTGCCGGCCCGCGACGGTGTTGGTGACCAAAATCAGCGTCGTCGCACTGGCTTTCGCCATCGCAGCCGCACCGACCAGCGTCTTGCCCGCACCGCACGGCAGCACCACCACCCCGGAGCCGCCCGACCAGAACGACTCGGTGGCCATTCGCTGGTAGTCGCGCAGATGCCAACCGTTTTGGCGCAGGCTGATCGGGTGCGCCTCGCCGTCCACGTATCCGGCCAGATCCTCGGCCGGCCAGCCGATTTTGAGCAGCATCTGCTTGACCCGGCCGCGCTCGCTGGGGTGCACGACCACGGTGTCGTCGTCGATCCGGGCGCCGAGCATCGGCGCGATCTTCTTGTGTCGCAGCACTTCTTCGAGCACCGCCCGGTCCAGGCTGACCAGGGTCAAGCCGTGTGCGGGATTCTTGACCAACTGCAGCCGGCCGTAGCGGGCCATGGTGTCGACGATGTCGACCAGCAGCGGCTGCGGGACCGCGTAGCGGGAGTAGCTCACCAGCGCGTCGACTACCTGCTCGGCGTCGTGGCCGGCGGCGCGGGCGTTCCACAGGGCCAGCGGCGTGATCCGGTAGGTGTGCACATGCTCGGGTGCGCGTTCCAGCTCGGCGAACGGCGCGATCGCTGCGCGCGCGGCGCCGGCCAGCTCGTGGTCAACCTCGAGCAGCACCGTCTTGTCGGACTGCACGATCAACGGCCCGTCAGTCATAGCGCCCCATTATCCGGACTCGTGTGACACGACTGATGTGATGCGGTGGATGGCGAACTCCCGGGCCTGCCCGGAGGTGGAGTCGAACGCCACGAGTTGGCCGCCGACCACTGCGACCGGCATCACGATCCGCTGGGTGGACACCCCGGCGGCGTCGACGTATCCGATCACCACGGTCTCGTCTTGGCGGGCGGCGCGCTGCAGCAACGACATCGCGACCGCGGGATCGATCCGCGTGTTGGCCAGCGGCCCGGCGCTCACCTTGCGCAGCACCGCAACTACCGCACGCAGGGATTCGCCGCTGGGCCGCGGCAGCGGGCGATGCTTGCGGCGTTGCGGCGGTGTAGGTACGCGGGCGCCCCGCGACCGGATGTCGACGACGCTGCCGGTGGAGTCCTCGGCGGCGGGTGCGAAGCCGGCGTCGCGCAACGCCGACAGCACTTCGGCGATCGGTGCCTGCGATATCGCCACCGTCGGCGCCAGCACCCGTAACCCGAGCTCTTCGACCGCGGGCGCGCTCACCGCCTGCGCGAGCAGAGTCGGGTCCTCGCACCGCACAAACGAGGTCGCCATGCCGATCCGCAGCTGTCCGTGCCGACGGGCCACGTCGTCGATTAGATAGGTAAGCGATTGCGGCACCGGGGTTTTGGAATGTTTGGCAAACAGCGAATGCAAGCTGTCGGCGGTTTTGCCGATGTCCAGGGCGTGCCGGATGGAGGCTTCGGTGACCCGGTACACCATTGCCGCGCCCGCTGATTCCACCGTGGCGACCGCGGCCAGTTCTTCGGCCAACGGGCGTTCCAACGGGCCCGGCACCACCACGGTCAGATCGGCCTGGACCAGGAAATGGTCGACCGGCGTAGGCAGGCTGCGTTCCATGGCGGCCACGACGGCGGCCTCATCCTTATCCTCGGCTAACAGCGCTCGCCCGGGTGTGCTGATCGCGCCGCGCCCGATCAGGCCCAACACATGCGCCTCGTTCAGCAGATCTTCGACGGGCTTGGGCTGCAGTCGTTTGGCCCACCGCGGTCGCCGCCACACCAGTGCGGCCGATGCCGACGCCGCGTCCACCCCGCTGCCGGCCGGCAGCTCGGCCAGCATGCCCAGTACCAGCCTGCGATCCAGCGGCGCCGCCGTCGAGTACACCGAGTTCGACAGGGCACCATATGGTTTCGCGTCCGGACCGCGCGTTCCGATCAACGCCGGTCGGGCCGGCAGGTCCAGCCAGGTGCTGGCCAGCAGATGCCACCGGCCGGCGGTGGATGCCTCAGCGAATCGGTCCGCGGCCACCGTCGGGGCCCAATAGGGGCCGTCGCCGTCGTCGGGCGCTGGGTCGGGAAGGCCCGCCGCGATCAGGCCGGCGGCGGCAGCCAGCTCGAGGATCAGGCCCAGGCGGGCCTCGTCGATTGCGGTGACCTTGGCCAGCCGTTTGACTTCGCGCACTCCCAGCCCGCCGCTGCGCAACTCGGGAACCGGTGTGGCGCTGAGGGTTTCGAGCAGCACGTCGACTTCGCGGAGCAGGTCGATGGCCGCACCCGCGGCCGCCGCATCGGCATCGGCGCCTGTGGTGGTGGTCAGCACCGGGTCGGGTGCGGTCAGCGTCGACGGGCCGGGATTTTCCCCGCGCAACACCTGTCCGACCTGGCGGGGCAGGATCACCGTGTCGGCGTCGATGCGGCGCAACAGGCCCTTGGCCAGCAGCCGCGGCACCGGGCGATCCGGCGGCGCGCCCGGCGCGGCGTCGCGGGTGCGCCCCATCGGTGACCCGTCGACCAACTTGTCCAGCACGGCCAGCTCGGCGTCGTCGAGTTCGTCGAGCAGCGCGGCGATCTGCTCGCCGGTGGGTGATTCGTCTTCCAGGATCGCTTGGCCGGGGTGCCACGGCAGCCCGGCGGCGGCGTCGGGTGCGACTCGCACCTCGGTGTCACCCCACACCAGGGCTCGCTGCATGAGGTCGTCGACCGCGGCCATCACGTCGGCTTCGGGCGCCCGATCGCCGATCAGCGCGAGCAGTTTGGCGATCGGCACCGGGGCGGCATCGGCATGCAGCACCAGCAGCGCGTCGATGATCGCCAGCCGCAGGAAGTCCAGCTCGTCGGTGGCCGCCCGGATCGACTGGCGGGCCTGGGCCCGCGCCGCCAGGGCGGTGATGCTGCCCGGCGACGGCTGGGCGAGGTCGGGTCGCAGTTCCAGCAGGCGGATCAGCCGCTCGTCGGGTAAGTCGGCCAGCCAGGGCCCCAGCGGGATGCTCGGGGTGTGTTCGGTCATTGCTGACCAGCGTAAAGCAGCTGCCCGACGGCCCGAGTTCGCTCGCGACCTGTCAGAATGGGTGACGTGGCTGACAACGCTGACAAGCAGGCTGACAAGCAGGTTGAGAAAAAGGCTCGAAAGACCAAGTACGTCGACCACGGGTGGCCGACAACCGACCCCGACGATCACGCGGTGAGCGAACTGGCGGCCGATCGCGTCGGTGCGCTGTCGCCGTTCGGCGACTTGGTCTTCCCGCTGCCGCCCGACGACTTGCCCTACGTCCACCCGGTGACGGTCGTCAACCGGTAGGCGCCCGATGTCCGGCGCGCCATCTTCCGGTCCGCTCTCGCACATCGACGAGGGCGGCGCGGCGCACATGGTCGACGTCACCGAAAAGACAGCCACCAAGCGCACCGCCGTGGCGGCCGGCACGTTCCACACCTCCGCGAAGGTGGTGTCGCTGATCTCGGCCGGCGGTTTGCCCAAGGGTGACGCGCTGGCCACCGCGCGAGTAGCGGGCATCCTCGCCGCCAAACGCACCAGCGACCTCATCCCGCTCTGCCACCAGCTGGCATTGACCAGCGTCGAGGTCGACTTCACCGTGAAAAAGTCCGGTGTCGAGATCACCGCGACGGTGCGCAGCACCGACCGGACCGGGGTGGAGATGGAGGCGCTGACCGCCGTGAGCGTGGCGGGCCTGACCCTCTACGACATGGTCAAGGCAGTGGATCCGGCCGCGCGCATCGACGATGTGCGGGTACTGCGCAAAGACGGTGGCAAAACCGGAACCTGGGTGCGCTGATGGCCGAGCGGTCGGCACGGGTCATCATCGCTTCCAGTCGTGCGGCAGCCGGTGTGTACGAGGATAAGTCCGGCCCGATCATCGCCGAATGGCTTGAGCAACGCGGGTTTTCGTCCGTGCAGCCGCTGGTGGTCCCCGACGGCGACCCGGTTGGTGCGGCGTTGCGCGATGCGGTCGGCGACGGCGTCGACCTGATCATCACGTCCGGTGGCACGGGCATCTCACCCAGCGACGACACCCCGGCGCAGACGGCGGCGGTGCTCGACTACGAGATCCCCGGACTGGCCGACGCGATCCGCCGCTCGGGGCTGCCGAAGGTGCCGACCTCGGTGCTGTCCCGCGGCGTGTGCGGGGTGGCCGGCCGGACCTTGATCGTCAACCTGCCGGGCTCCACGGGCGGGGTGCGCGACGGGCTGGCGGTGCTCGGTGACGTGCTCGACCATGCGCTGGACCAGCTGGCCGGCGGTGATCACCGCCGATGACCCCTCGAGTTCTGCGCGCCGCGCTGACCGAGCAGCCGATCGTGTTGGCCGAACACGAGGAGCTGGTCGGCCACCAGGCCGCCGGCGCGATCGTCGGGTTCGTCGGAATGATCCGCGATCACGACGGCCAGCGGCCGGTACTGCGGCTGGAGTACTCCGCGCACCCGTCGGCCGAACGGGTCATGGCCGAGGTGCTGGCCGAAGTCGCCGAGCAGTCGCACGGTGTGCGGGCCATCGCGGCCAGCCATCGCATCGGTGTGCTGCAAATCGGCGAGGCGGCGCTGGTGGCCGCGGTCGCCGCCGACCACCGCCGGGAGGCATTCGACACCTGCGCGCTGTTGGTGGACACCATCAAGGCGCGGCTACCGGTGTGGAAGCACCAGTTCTTCGCCGATGGAACCGACGAGTGGGTGGGCTCGGCCTGACTTACCGGACGGGGCCGGACTGCCCTGCGAGGGCCGCCAGCGCACCGTTGCCGTTGACGCCCTGCGCCTCGATCGCCTGCCACAGGTCTTTCATGAAGCTGGACTCCAGGTTTTGCGGCGCCGTGAAGGGCCGCCGGGTGGTGTCGTTCGGCGCGGGAGCCCAATAGGACACCGACTGGGCCTGGTGCACTTCCTGCGGCTCAGCCGCGGGCGGCGCCTCGTCAGCCGCGACTGCCTCGGCTGGCGGTGCCGGTTCTTCGGCCGGTAACTGGGCCGGTTCTTCGGCCGGTGCCTCGTTGGCGACGGGCTCGACCGGTGGGCCGGGCTCGTCGGCCGGCGGAGCCGGCTCAGCTTGCGGCGCGGGCTCCTCCTCGGCCGCGACCATCTCGGCAGGCGGAGCCTCCGGCGGCGGTGGCGCCTCGAACTCCGGCGGGGGTGGCGCGTCGGGCTCCGGTGCCGGCGGCGCCTCCGGGGCGGGCGGTGGTGGTGCCTCCGGGGCCGGCGGTGCATCGAACGCCGCGGGCTCGGCGTTGGGCGCCGGGTCGTCTTCGGGGGCGTTCACCGGAGCGTCCGCGAGCACGTTGCGGGGCGTCGCGGCCGACAACCCGCGACCGCACACCGGCCAAGCGCCGCGACCCTGGGTCGCCAACACCCGCTCGGCAACCGCGATCTGCTGTTCTCTGGTGGCCAGGTGGGCCGACGGGGCGAATTCGCCGCCGCCGTGGGCCGCCCACGTGCCTCGGTTGAACTGCAGACCGCCCTGGTAACCGTTTCCGGTGTTGATCGACCAGTTGCCGCCGGACTCGCAACGGGCTACCTGGTCCCATTCGCCGTCGGTCGCGGCCGACGCGTGGCCCGCGAGGGCCATGCTGCCGCCACCGATCACTGCCCCGGTGAAGGCGATCTTGGCGACGTTGACGTTCGTGGGCTTGCGATGGCGTCCACTCATGCGTCAGTGATGTCCTCTCTGTGTGCGCCCGCGAGGTCAGCTGTCGGGTTCGGGCTGGATGCAACCAGAGAGGCCGCCCGGCCACAGCCGTCGGAGACGACGGTGGCTTCACCCCAAGGAGCCCCAAGAGGCTCCGGTCCGCTTTTCGGTGGACCGGTGGGTCCCCCGCCTCCATCCATTGGTTCTCGTCGGTTCCCCGCCTGCTGGATGGAGCTCGGCGCTACAGGAGGGGAAGGCCTTGTCGCTCATAGGGACTCGACAAGCCCGCGGGAGACGCTAGCGAATTCGGACGTGTGAGTCACGTCATGACGAAACCGGCGATTCGCGTTTGGCGGCCGTGGCGAATTGCCAGGAAAGCACTGCGTCCGCGCAGCTCAGCGAGATGCGAAATCGCGTCGTTGCCGAGCTGTTATCCAACCGTTATGTGATGTAAATCACGCCGAAAGCCGCGGCGGTCAGCCCCCGGCGAAGGGTGGGAGGACGTCGATCGTGTCGCCCGCGCGCAGCGGGGTGGACGTGTCGCGGACCGCGATCCCGTCGCACAGATACGAGCATCGGGCGAGCACCTTCGCCAGCTGCGCATCGCGCGCGGCCAGGGTGTCGACCAGCTCGCCGAGCGTGGTCCCGGATTGCACGGTGACGGTTTCCGAGTCGGCCCCGGCAGCCGCCCGCGCTGCCGCGAAAAAGCGGACGTTGACGGCAATTGCAGTGAGTTCGCCAGCGGAGTGTGTCACCAGATCACCCACCAATCGCGCTCATCGGACGGTCCGGCTGGATGAAGTTCGGGTCGTTGATGCCGTGGCCGGCGGGTTTGCCCCACATCGCGGCCCGCCAAGTCATCTCGATCGCATCGTCGTCGGCGCCCGAACGCAGCAGCCCGCGCAGGTCGGTTTCCTTGGTGGCGAACAGGCAGCTGCGGATCTGGCCGTCGGCGGTCAACCTGGTGCGGTCGCAGTCCCCGCAGAACGGGTGGGACACCGAGGCGATGATCCCGACCTTGCCGGACCGCCCGCCGGGACCCTCGTCGACCAGCCACAGCTGGGCCGGCGCGGATCCGCGTGGTGCCGGGTCGGGTCGTAGCCGGAAATGCGGGCGCAGGGCGGCCAGCACATCGTCGGCGGACAGTGTGGCGCCGCGGCGCCACTCGTGGCCGGCGTCGAGCGGCATCTGCTCGATAACGCGCAGCTGGTAGTCATGCGCAAGGCAGAACCGCAGCAGCTCCACCACGTCTTCACGCCCGGTCGCGGGATCGAGCACCGCGTTCACCTTGACCGGCTCGAAGCCGGCCCGTTTGGCGGCGGCCAGGCCATCTAGGACGTCGGAGAGCCGGTCACGGCGGGTGATCGCCGCGAAGTGCTCTCGGTCCACGGTGTCCAGCGACACGTTCACCCGGTCCAGGCCGGCTTCGGCGAGCGCGGCCGCCCGTCGGTCCAGGCCCAGGCCGTTGGTGGTCAACGAAATCTCGGGGCGGGGCCGTAACGCCGCGGTTGTCGCCACCACCTCCTCGAGATGGCGGGCCAGCAACGGCTCGCCGCCGGTGAACCGCACACTGGTGATCCCCAGCCGGGTCACGGCGATACGCAGCACCCGCGCCAGTTCGTCGGCGCGCAACAAGTGCTCGCCGGGCAGCCAGTCCAGTCCTTCGGCCGGCATGCAGTAACGGCAGCGCAGGTTGCAACGGTCGGTCAGCGACACCCGCAGGTCGGTGGCGACCCGCCCATAGCTGTCGACCAGCGGGCCGGTGGTCGGGAACGCCCCGGTGCTCACCAGCTCGTCCGTGTCGCGGCGTACCGTCGGCACACCGAGCGCGATCAGCGTCATGCCGGCACCGCTTGGGCTCGTGGCGTCGCGCCGACCGGAACTATCTCTTTGCCCAGCGGCACCAGCGACACCGGAATCAGCTTGAGGTTGGCCAGCGCCAACGGAATCCCGATGATGGTGGCCGCCTGCGCGAGCGCGGTTGTCAGATGAATGACGGTCAGCGAGATGCCGAATAACAGGACCCAGATGACATTGCCGATCAGCGCTCCCGGCCGCGCGCCGGGCTTCTCGACGATGGTGCGCCCGAAGGGCCAGAGGGCATATGAGGCGATGCGCAGCGAAGCGAAGCCGAACGGGATGGTGATGATCAGCAGGAAGCAGACGAGCGCGGCGAGCAGGTATCCCGCGGCCAGCCAGATGCCGCCGAAGACCAGCCAGATGATGTTCAGGATCAGGCGCATATCTCCTCCACCGGTACGGCCAGCGTACCGACTCAACGGGGGTGCTCGGGCAGCCGGCATCCGAGTAGGATTTGCAGTCGCGTCCTGCGCAGGCGGGACGCTTCCTTGTGTTGCCTTTAGTGGATGCATCAGACAAGCAGGTGAGACCAGTGCCGACCGGCAAGGTGAAGTGGTACGACGCCGCCAAGGGCTTCGGCTTCTTGTCCCAGGAGGACGGCGAAGACGTCTACGTCCGCTCCTCGGCGCTGCCCGAGGGGGTCGAGGATCTCAAGACCGGCCAGCGTGTCGAGTTCGGTATCGCCACCGGGCGGCGCGGGCCGCAGGCGTTGAGTCTCAAGCTGATCGATCCGCCGCCCAGCCTGTCTCGACGCCGGGAACCGGCTGAGCACAAGCACAGCCCTGACGAACTGCACGGCATGGTGGAGGACATGATCACCCTGCTGGAAAGCACGGTGCAGCCCGAGCTACGCAAGGGGCGCTACCCCGACCGCAAGACCGCGCGGCGCGTCTCGGAGGTGGTCAAGGCGGTGGCCCGAGAGCTCGACGCCTGAGGAAAAGCCGTCGGCCGACGAAAACGTGCGCCAAAGCGTACTGGCGAGTAACACTGGGTACTACCACCCCGGGAGTACCCAGGGAGCCCGTCCAGCGAGGAGTGTCCGATGGCGCAGCAGGTACAGGTCACCGAGGAGCAAGCGAGAGCCGTAGCCGAGGAGTCACGCGAATCCGGCTGGGATAAACCGTCTTTCGCTAAAGAGCTTTTCCTCGGTCGCTTTCCACTAGATCTGATTCACCCGTTTCCCCGGCCGACCGACGAGGACGCCGCCCGCACCGACGCTTTCCTGACCAAGCTGGGCGAGTTTCTCCGCGGGGTCGACGGCAGCGTGATCGAACGCGATGCCCAGATTCCCGACGAATACGTGAAGGGCTTTGCTGACCTGGGCTGCTTCGGGATGAAGATTCCCGTCGAGTACGGCGGCCTGGGCATGTCGCAGGTAGCCTACAACCGCGCCCTGATGATGGTGTCGTCGGTGCATCCGAGTCTGGGCGCACTGCTGTCGGCGCACCAGTCGATCGGGGTGCCCGAACCGCTCAAGCTGGCCGGCACCGAGGAACAGAAGCAAAAGTTCCTGCCGCGCTGTGCGGCCGGAGGGATCTCGGCGTTCCTGCTGACCGAACCGGACGTGGGCTCCGACCCGGCGCGGCTGGCGTCCACGGCGATCCCGGTCGACGACGGGCAGGCCTACCAGCTCGACGGCGTGAAGTTGTGGACCACCAACGGCGTCGTCGCCGATCTGCTGGTGGTGATGGCCCGCGTACCCAAGAGCGAGGGACACCGGGGCGGAATCAGCGCGTTTGTCGTCGAGGCCGATTCACCCGGCATCACCGTCGAACGCCGCAACAAGTTCATGGGGCTGCGCGGCATCGAAAACGGTGTGACCCGGATGCATCGGGTACGAGTCCCTCGCGAAAACCTCATCGGGCGCGAAGGCGACGGTCTGAAGATCGCGCTGACCACGCTGAATGCCGGGCGGCTGGCCATCCCGGCGATTGCCGCCGGTTCGGCGAAATGGTCGTTGAAGATCGCACGGGAGTGGTCGTGTGAACGGGTGCAATGGGGCAAGCCGGTGGGCGAGCACGCCGCCGTCGCCAACAAGATCGCGTTTATCGCGGCGACCGCCTACGCCCTGGAATCGGCGTTGGAGCTGTCCGGGCAGATGGCCGACGAAGGCCGCAACGACATCCGGATCGAGGCGGCGCTGGCCAAGCTGTGGTCGAGCGAAATGGCCTGCGTGATCGCCGACGAACTGGTGCAAATCCGCGGCGGCCGCGGCTATGAAACCGCCGAGTCGCTGGCGGCCCGCGGTGAGCGTGCGGTACCGGTGGAGCAGGTCGTGCGCGACCTGCGCATCAACCGGATCTTCGAAGGTTCCAGTGAGATCATGCGGTTACTGATCGCCCGTGAGGCCGTCGACGCGCACCTGAGTGCCGCCGGGGACCTGGCGAACCCCAAAGCCGATATGCGCCAGAAGGCCAAGGCGGCCGCCGGCGCGAGCGGGTTCTACGCGAAGTGGTTGCCGCAGTTGGTATTCGGTGAAGGACAGCTCCCGACGAGCTACCGCGATTTCGGCCCCCTGGCAACCCACCTGCGGTTCGTCGAACGCTCGTCACGCAAGCTCGCCCGCAACACGTTCTACGGAATGGCGCGCTGGCAGGCGGCTTTGGAGCAAAAGCAGGGATTCCTCGGCCGCGTCGTGGACATCGGCGCGGAGCTGTTCGCCATGGCGGCATCGTGCGTGCGCGCCGAGGCGCAACGGGCCGCCGACCGCGCCGAAGGTGACCAGGCGTACGAATTGGCCGACGCGTTCTGCCAGCAGGCCACCTTGCGGGTGGAGGCGCTCTTCGACGCGTTGTGGACCAATACCGACGGCACCGACTTGCGGCTGGCGCGAAATGTGCTGGCGGGCAGGTATACCTGGCTCGAGGAGGGCATCCTCGACCAGTCCGAGGGCACCGGGCCATGGATCGCCCATTGGGAACCCGGCCCGTCCACCGAGGAGAATGTGGCGCGGCGGTTCCTGACGGCCGCCTCGTCATGACAGCGTCGTACGTCGCAACATCAGGGGAGTTCAACCGCGATTCCAATTACATCGCGACCCGGATCACCGCCGACGGACGCGACGGCTATCCGGTCGAGCCGGGCCGCTACCGGTTGATCGTCGCGCGTGCGTGCCCCTGGGCGAACCGGGCGATCATCGTTCGGCGGCTACTCGGCTTGGAAGATGCTATTTCCATTGGGTTTTGCGGCCCAACCCACGACGAGCGGAGCTGGACATTCGATCTGGATCCCGGCGGTGTCGATCCGGTGCTGAAAATTCCGCGGTTGCAAGACGCCTATTTCAAGCGGTTCCCCGACTACCCGAAAGGCATCACGGTCCCGGCGATTGTCGATGTGCCCACCGGCGCGGTCGTCACCAACGATTTCGCGCAGATGACGTTGGACTTGTCAACGCAGTGGACGGCCTATCACCGCGACGGCGCTCCGAACCTTTACCCCGAACCGCTGCGCGCTGAGATCGACGAAGTGGCGCAACGGATCTACACCGAGATCAACAACGGTGTGTACCGCTGCGGCTTCGCCGGTACCCAGGAGGCCTATGACGCGGCCTACGAGCGGCTGTTCGCCGGGCTGGACTGGGTCAGCGATCGGCTGGCGAGGCAGCGGTATCTGGTGGGCGACACCATCACCGAGGCTGACGTGCGGTTGTTCACCACACTGGCCCGATTCGATCCGGTTTATCACGGGCATTTCAAGTGCAATCGCACCAAGTTGTCCGAAATGCCGGTGCTGTGGGCATATGCGCGTGATCTGTTCCAGACACCCGGTTTCGGCGACACGGTAGATTTCGTCCAGATCAAGCAGCACTACTACATCGTGCACGCGGACATCAACCCCACCCGCATCGTGCCGCGCGGCCCCGATCTGTCCGGTTGGCTCACCCCGCACGGTCGGGAAGCGTTGGGCGGTAGGCCATTTGGCGACGGCACACCACCCGGGCCACCGGTGGACGGCGAGCGCGTGCCCCCCGGCCACGGGGCGGACGGCTAAAACAGCGTTCGCACCGACCACTCGGCGTGTGGGACGTCGTGCAACTGACCGGCGGGGTCGACCACCAAGGTCAGCAGTTGCACGACGATTCCGGCCAAGCGCCCGCGCTGCGGGTCGACGGTGGGAATGGTGACCGCCAGCCGACTGCCCGGTCGAAACATGGTGGCGGTGGTGTTCGCCTCGTCGGCATATACCCGCAGCAGTCGCCACGGTGCCCGGCCGATCGAACTCGGCACCGAAAGCTGCACGGGATCAACGGCATTCACCGGTAATTCGCCCTGGGTATGCGGGGTCTGGCAATCGGTCACGTCGAGCACGTCGCAATACAGGTACGGCCCGACCCGGGTCAGGTGACCGTGCGAATACGCGCTGATCTCGGGTCGCACCGGGCCGCGTTCACCGACAAGCAACCAGGCACCGATTCCCGCGGCGGTCGCGGTCATTACCACCACGACCGCCACCAGCACGGCGAGCGGACGTTTCACTGCGGCGTCACCAGGTTGGTGGGGTCGTGCTCGACCAGGACGGGCCGGTTTCCGCCCAGCCCGGGTATCAACGAGTGGCCCCGGAAGCTGACCACAGTCTGGGCCAGACCCAGGATGAGCAGCGCGCCCACCGCAGTGAAGCCGACCCACAGCTCGGTGTAGAGCAGCACGCCCAGCGTGCCGCCGAGCACCCAGGCCAGCTGCAGCGTCGACTCGGAACGGCCGAACGCCGAGGCGCGGGATTCTTCGGGCAGGTCGTCTTGCAACGAAGCGTCCAGTGAGGCCTTGGCGATCGCACTCGCCCCGGAGGTGATCAAGGTGGCGATGGCGGCCGCCGGCAGGGTGCCGGCCACGGCCGCGGCCAGTGCCGATGCAGTGACCGCCACCGTGCAGCGCACCACCAGCACGGCGGGCCTGCCCAGCTGCAACCGCGCGCTGGTGAAGTTGCCCACGAAATTCCCGACCGCCGCTGCCGCCCCGATCAACCCCAACATGGCCAGCTGCACCCAGCCACTGGCGTCGTGCGCCTTGGCGACGAACGCCGGATACAAGAACAGAAAGCCGACCATGACTTTGATCGTGGAATTACCCCACAATGCGGTAATGATGTTGCGGCCCAACGGTTGCAGCAAGCTACGGGGTCCGCTTCGCGGCTGTTGGTTGCGATAACTCAACGTGGTCGGGACCTCGCCGGCGGTCACCTCGACCCATCGGGGGATCCGCATCGACAATGCCGCGCCGACCACGGTGACCGCGACGATGACGAACAAGGCGCCCGGCAGACCGAACAAGTGGGTGAGCGCAAACTCGATGCCGCTGGCGATGCCACCGCCCACGATGGTGCCGCCCAACAGCCCGAACATGGTCAGCCGGGAGTTGACCCGCACCAAATCGATCGTGGGCGGCATCACCCGCGGAGTTACCGCGCTGCGCAACACGGAGAACGACTTCGACAGCACCATCATGGCCAGCGCGCTGGGGTAGAGCACCCAGGACGGGAAGCTGCCGGTCGCGCTGTCGTAGTTGGCGATCAGCACGATCGCCAGCGCGGTGCGCAGTACGAACGAGGCCGCCAGCGCGACGCGCCGGCCGTGCTGCAGCCGGTCGAGCGCCGGACCGATCAGCGGCGCGATCACCGCGAACGGCGCAATCGTGATCAGCAGGTACAGCGCGACCCTGTCCTTGCTCTCCCCGGTGGCCGCCGCGAAGAACAGCGTGTTGGCCAGCGCGACGGCCATCGCGGAGTCGACCGCGGAATTGGCCACCACCGGCCAGGTCAGCGCGGTGAGCCCGGATCGGTCGGCGCCGTCGGCGGTCGCCGCCCGATGCACCAATCCGTACATCCGTGAACCCATTTCGCGGCTGCGCAGTGCCGCGGCGCGGGTGACTGTGATGCGCTCGGAATTGCGGGTTTGACGTGGCGGCTCTTTCCCGGGGGACGGACCGTACCGGCGGGCCCGGTCGCGTCCGGACCGGTCCTGCAATGGCGGCAGATAGCGGTTGGCGCTGGGCATCGGGGGGCGGCGCGGTCGCCGATCGCCCGAGTCGTCGGCCGGATAGTTGGCCATGCCGGGGTGCTCGGGCCGCTGTCTGGACACGAATCAATTCTCACCCATGCCGCCTAGTCGGCTGTGCAGGCGCTACGGCAGTATTGAAGGCATATGGAGACAGCGGACAGCGTGACGCAGTGGGCGGACGGGCTGGCACCGATCCTTACCGGCGCGGTCGAGCAGGCGCGCGCGGCCATCGTCGAGTTCAGCGGCGCCGACACTGTCGGTGACTACCTTGGGGTCGACTACGAAGACCCGACCGCGGCGACCCACCGATTCCTGGCCCACATCCCCGGCTACCAGGGCTGGCAGTGGGCCGTTGTGGTGGCCGCCCACCCGGGCGCCGACCACGCCACGGTCAGCGAGGTGGTGTTGGTTCCGGGCCCGACCGCATTGCTGGCGCCGCCGTGGGTGCCCTGGGAACAGCGGATCAGGCCGGGCGACCTGAGCCCCGGCGATCTGCTCGCGCCACCGCGGGACGACCCGCGACTGGTGCCGGGTTACACGGCCAGCGGTGACCCACTTCTCGACGAGACCGCCGCCGAGATCGGCTTGGGGCGGCGTTGGGTGATGAGCGCGTTCGGCCGAGCGGCGGCCGCGCAGCGCTGGCACGACGGCGACTACGGCCCGAACTCGGCGATGGCCCGGTCCACCAAACGGGTTTGCCGCGACTGCGGTTTCTTCCTGCCACTGGCCGGGTCGCTGGGCGCGATGTTCGGGGTGTGCGGCAACGAGTTCTCCGCCGACGGTCACGTCGTCGACCACGAGTACGGCTGCGGCGCGCACTCCGACACGCCGGCCCCCGCCGGCAGCGGCTCACCGGCCTACGCTCCCTACGACGACGGCGTGCTCGACGTCACCGAGCCGGCCAAGAACGACTAGCCGCTCTCGGCCGCGGCTTTGATCCGTGCCAGCGAGGTATTCATTCCCTCGATGAGCTCGCGCTCGAAGGAGTCTTCTCCGCCCAGCACGGCGTTCACGGTCATGGTCGAGATCGGCTTGACGCCGTTTTCGGCATGCCGGCTTTCGATCACCCGGGTGCCCTCGGGGATCGGCTGCAGCTCGTAGCTCCAGATCGTGCCGTTGGCGTTGACCCTGAACGCGAGCTTCTGGTCGGGGATCACCTCGACGATCGTGCACGTCGTGGGCCAGAACAGTTGCTTGCGACGGTTCAGGTTGAGCGTGCGGGTGCCCTGGCGGATCGGGCCAAGCGGCTTCATCCACCGGCACTGCGGACTCCATTGCGGCATCCTGCCGAGGTCGGACACCAATGCCCAGACCTTCGCCGGTGGCGCCTTGATATCGACCTGTGCCTGCAACAGCGGCGCTGCCATTCACTTCCTCCTAGTCGCCCAACGGTTTTAACGATGTCCTAGCGATGTCTTGGCGATGTCTTGGCGATGTCATTGTGGTTCGCGATACTTCAGCCCGGTTTGGGCTCCCCGCGCGCCGCGCCGAACCGCGTCGCGCTGCCACATGAAGATGCCGGTGCCCAGCAGCCCGACTGCCAGACCGGCCAACGTCACCGGTCGCCAGTGCTCCAGCTCCGGTACGACGAACGCGGCCACCGCCGCCGCGAGCCAGCCCAGCGCGCCGACCCCGATGACCGGCCATACCTCCAGCAAGGAATCCGGTAGCTGGGGCAGTTCCGGGGTGGAATCGGGCTCAGACATCCAGTTCACGCTAACGGATGGGTTATCTGTCGGTGATTCTGTCGGTGATTTGGCGTTGACGATCCGAGGTTGTGTCGTAACGTTCGGGGCTGTGACCGACGTCGATACGCGGCTGGCCAGCGACTTGTCGTTAGCGGTGATGCGCCTGGCGAGACAACTGCGTTTTCGCAGGCCTTCGTCGCCGGTGTCGTTGTCGCAGCTGTCGGCGTTGTCCACACTGGCCAAAGAGGGGCCGATGACGCCCGGCGCGCTGGCCATCCGGGAACGGGTCCGGCCGCCGTCGATGACGCGAGTGATCGCCTCACTGGCCGATCTGGGCTTCGTGGACCGCACGGCCCACCCCGACGACGGTCGGCAGGTGCTGGTCTCGGTTTCCGAGGCCGGCAACGAGCTGATCGAGGCCGAACGTCGCGCCAGTCAGGAATGGCTTGCGCAGCGGCTGGCGTGTTTAGCTCGCGAGGAGCGTTGCACGCTCCGCGAGGCCGCAAATCTGATGCTGGCGCTCGTTGACGAAAGTCCGTGACGGGCATGGTCGTCTGCGATATCGACGATCCCGACGACCCACGGCTCGACAACTTTCGTGATCTGAACAGCATCGACCGCCGCCCGGATCTGCCCACCGGCAAAGGACTGGTGATCGCCGAGGGTGTACTGGTGGTGCAGCGCATGCTGGCGTCGCGGTTCACGCCGCTGGCCCTTCTGGGCGTGGATCGCAGGCTCGCTGAGCTCGAAGCCGATTTGACTACCAGCAGCGCCCCGTACTATCGGGTGTCCGCCGAAGTGATGGCTGCGGTGGTCGGATTTCACCTCAACCGCGGGGTGTTGGCCGCGGCCCGCCGGGTGCCCGAGCCCAGTGTCAACCAGGTACTGGAGGGAGCCCGCACGGTCGCGGTGCTCGAAGGTGTCAACGACCACGAAAACCTGGGTTCGATTTTCCGCAACGCCGCCGGACTCGACGTCGACGCGGTGGTGTTCGGCAGCGGCTGCGCCGACCCGCTGTACCGGCGCGCGGTGCGCGTCTCCATGGGGCACGCGTTGCTGGTGCCGTATGCCCGCGCAACCGATTGGCCCAACGAGTTGAAAACCATGCGGCAGAAGGGATTTCGGTTGCTGGCAATGACTCCCGATCGCGATGCCACCCCGTTGCCAATGGCCATGGCCACAGTGCGCGACCAACCGGTCGCGGTGCTGCTGGGCGCCGAAGGACCCGGGCTGAGCCACGCCGCGATGCGCGCAAGCGACCTGCGGGTGCGCATTCCGATGTCGCGGGACACCGATTCGCTCAACGTCGCCACCGCGGCGGCGCTGGCGTTCTATGAACGCACACGGGTTAGGCTCGGCTCGTGACCGACGAATCTACGCCGTGGGCAACGGGTTTGACGGTGGCTGGGTTCGTTGCGGCGGTCACCGCGGTCGCGATCGTGGTGCTGAGCCTGGGGCTGGTTCGGGTGCATCCGTTGCTGGCCGTGGGGCTCAACGTGGTTGCGGCCGGGGGATTGGCGCCCACCTTGTGGGGATGGCGACGCACGCCGGTGTTGCGCTGGTTCGTGCTGGGTGCCGGTTTAGGCGTCGCGGGTGCCTGGCTGGCGCTGCTGACGCTCGCGGGCGCCGGTTAGCGCTGGCCGCCCGAGCGCACGCCGAGCAATACGTCTTCCCAGGCCGGAACCGGCGGCTTGCGTCCCCGACGCGCGCGGGCAGGCTCGCTGCGCCGCTCCTCGGCCGGTTCTGCCGCGGGCGTGGGCTCGGGTTCGTCGAAGTCGAGCTGGGCGACCGGAGCCACCGGCCGCAGCGGCCGCTCGAAGTGGGGATCGATCAGCGCGTTGGCCTCGTCGTCGACCGCGAGTACCGTCCCGCCGTGCGCACCGGGGGTGAAGCGGAAATGCGCGACGTTGTCCGAGCGACCCGCCTTCCAAGCCAACTGCACCGTCCAGCGTCCGTCTTCGTTGCGCCACGCATCCCAGGACATGCTGTCCGGGTTGAGGCCGCGCGCGATCAGCGTGGCGTTGACCGTCTCCAGCAGGGTCAGCACCGCGGGGCCGTCGGCGAGCACCGGATGCGCGGCGGTCGCCAGCTCGGCGACACGCGAGCGCTCCAACAGCACCGGGTGGGCGAAGCGCTGAACCCGCTCGACATCGACACCGGCCGCGGCAGCGACTTGCTCGACCGACGCGCCGGAGCGGACACGGGCCTGAATGTCCTTGGGACGCAACGTGCTGGGCATTTGCATGTCCATCTGCCCCTGTCCCACCCGTGCGCCGTCACCGCGCATCGCGGCGCGCAACCGGTCGTCGGCGGGCAGCTTGAAGGTGTCGGTGGCAACTCCGTTTTCGTCGCAGCCCTCACAGATGATGTGTTTGCCTTCGACGTCGAGACCGACGACCTTGAGTTCCCGCATGGCGACCTCCTCGGGGCCTGTCAGCTGCGCACTCTAGTGCAGCAGCCGGCCGTAACCGCGCTGACACGCCGCCCAGGTCAGATCGCTTAGAGCCGTTCGACGACCCAGTCGACGCACTCGGTGAGCGCGCTGACGTCCTCCGGCTCGACCGCCGGGAACATTCCGACCCGCAATTGATTGCGGCCGAGTTTGCGGTAGGGCTCGGTGTCGACGATGCCGTTCGCCCGCAAAACCGCGGCAACGGCCCCCGCATCGACGTCGTCGCTGAAATCGATCGTGCCCACCACCGCTGAGCGCAGCCGCGGCTCGGCGACAAATGGCCTGGTGTAGGGCCGCTCCTGCGCCCACGAGTACAGCCGCTGCGACGAATCGGCGGTGCGCTTGACCGCCCAGTCCAGTCCGCCGTTGCCCAGCAGCCAGTCGATCTGCTCGGCCAGCAACACCAGCGTTCCGATCGCCGGGGTGTTGTAGGTCTGGTTCTTCAAACTGTTCTCGACGGCGATCGGCAGCGACAAGAAGTCGGGCACCCACCGTCCGGCCGCGGCGATCGCCTCGATGCGGGCCAGCGCCGCCGGGCTCAGGATCGCCACCCACAGCCCGCCGTCGCTGGCGAAGTTCTTCTGCGGCGCGAAGTAGTAGGCGTCGGCCTCGGTGATGTCGACCGGCAAGCCCCCTGCTCCGGACGTGGCGTCGATCAAGACCAGCGCATCACCCGACCCGGCGGGCCGTTCGACCGGCACCGCCACCCCGGTCGAGGTCTCGTTGTGCGCCCAGGCGATCACGTCGACCGAAGGGTCGCTCTGCGGCTCGGGGGCGCTCCCGGGGTCGGCTTTGACCACAATCGGGTCGCCGACGAACGGATTCTTGGTGACCGCGCTGGCGAACTTGGAACTGAACTCGCCGTAGCTCAAGTGCAACGACCGCTTGTCGATCAATCCGAACGCCGCGGCGTCCCAGAATGCGGTCGCCCCGCCGTTGCCCAGGATGACCTCATAGCCGTCGGGCACGGAGAAGAAGTCGCGCAATCCGGTGCGGACCCGGCCCACCAGGTCCTTCACCGGGGCCTGCCGGTGCGAGGTACCGAACAACCCGGCGGCGCTGGTCGCGAGCGCTTGCAGCTGCTCGGGCCGAACCTTGGACGGGCCGCACCCGAAGCGGCCGTCGTGGGGTTTGATGCCGTCGGGAATCCTCAGTGCCTGTGCCATGATCACCAGGCTAGTGATCCCGGGCGTGTGAGCCAGACCACATCGAAGTGGTCGTTTTCGGGTACGCCACAGTGCTCGTGGCGGGCCTAGAAAGTTTCCGATACCTGCGGTACTGTCTAGACACACGACGTCCAAATGTAAAGCTCATCAGGAGACCGGCATGGCTCAGAAGATGGATCGGACGAAGCTCGTACGTCGCTGGCGTCGCAACATGGACGTGTCCGACGACACCGAGTACGTGGAGATGCTGCGCACGCTCTCCGAGGGGTCGGTGCGGCGCAACTTCAACCCCTATACCGACATCGACTGGAACTCGCCGGAATTCGCGGTCACGAAGAACGATCCGCGCTGGAAGCTGCCGGCCACCGATCCGCTGGGCCGCCACCCCTGGTATCAGGCGCAGTCGGAGGAACGCCAGATCGAAATCGGCATGTGGCGTCAGGCGAACGTCGCCAAGGTCGGCCTGCACTTCGAGTCCATCCTCATCCGCGGCTTGATGGAGTACGCGTTCTGGGTGCCCAACGGTTCACCGGAATACCGCTACTGCCTGCACGAGGCGGTCGAAGAGTGCAACCACACGATGATGTTCCAGGAGATGGTGAACCGCATCGGCGCCGACGTGCCGGGCATGCCGCGGCTGCTCAAGTGGATCCAGCCGCTGATCCCGCTGCTCGCCGGACCGCTGCCGATCCCGTTCTGGTTCGGCATCCTCGCCGGCGAGGAGCCCATCGACCACACCCAGAAGAACGTGTTGCGCGAAGGCAAGGAGCTGCACCCGATCATGGAGCGGGTGATGGCCATCCACGTGGCCGAGGAGGCTCGCCACATCTCCTTCGCTCATGAGTACCTGCGCAAGCGGGTGCCACATCTGCCGCGCCGCAAGCGGTTCTGGCTCTCGCTGTCGGTGCCGATCACAATGCGGATCCTGTGCTCGGCCATCGTGGTGCCGCCCAAGGCCTTCTGGCAGGAGTTCGACATTCCGCGTGAGGTGCGCAAGGAAGCGTTCTTCCGTTCCCCGGAGTCGCGGCAGATGCTTCGCGATATGTTCGGCGACGTGCGGATGCTGTGCCACGACACCGGCCTGATGAATCCGGTCGCGAAGATCATCTGGCGGATCTGCAAGATCAACGGCAAGCCTTCGCGCTACCGCAGCGAGCCAGCGCGCCAGCACCTGGTCGCGGCCGCATAGGGCGCCTATGCCGCACGTCATCACCCAGTCGTGCTGTAACGACGGGTCCTGCGTGTTCGCGTGTCCGGTGAACTGCATTCACCCCACGCCGGACGAGCCCGGCTTTGCCACCTCCGAGATGCTCTACATCGATCCGGCGGCTTGTGTGGACTGCGGCGCCTGTGTGAGTGCGTGCCCGGTCGGAGCGATCGCGCCCGACACCCGGCTGGACGTCCGCCAGTTGCCGTTCGTCGACATCAACGCGTCGTTTTATCCGTACCGGCCGCCCGACGTGAAGCTGCCGCCGACGTCGAAACTGGCCCCGGTGATTCCGGCGGCGCAGGTGCATGCCCGCGACCACCCGCTGACGGTGGCCATCGTCGGCTCGGGACCGGCGGCGATGTACGCCGCCGACGAGTTGCTGACACAGCCGGGCGTGCGCGTCAACGTGTTCGAGAAGCTGCCGACGCCCTACGGCCTGGTACGGGCCGGCGTCGCGCCCGACCACCAGAGCACCAAGCGGGTCACCTGGCTGTTCGACAGGGTCGCCGCGCGGCGGGGCTTTCAGTTCTATCTCAACGTCCAGGTCGGTAAGCATCTGAGCCACGCCGACCTGCTCGCGCATCATCACGCCGTCGTCTACGCCGTCGGAGCGCCGACCGACCGCCGGCTCGAGATCGAGGGTGTGGGATTGCCCGGCAGCGCGACCGCCACCGAGCTGGTCGCGTGGATCAACGGACACCCCGACTTCACCGATCTTCCAGTCGATCTGGGGCACGAGCGGGTCGTGATCATCGGCAACGGCAATGTCGCCCTCGACGTGGCGCGAGTGCTCACCACCGATCCCGACGAGCTGGCCCGCACCGACATCTCCGATCACGCGCTGGGCGTGCTGCGGACTTCACGAGTGCAGGAGGTGGTGATCGCCGCCCGCCGCGGCCCCGCGCACTCGGCGTTCACGCTGCCCGAGCTGATCGGGCTCACCACGTCGGCCGACGTGGTGCTCGACGCGCACGACCACGAGCTGGTGCGCCGTGACCTGGAGACCACCAAAGATCCCCTGACCAAGCAGAAGCTGGAAATCCTCAGCAAGCTCGCCCTTCCCTCGAGTCCGGTGAGACGACCGCGCATCCGGCTGGCCTACCTGCTGACCCCGATGCGCATCGTGGGCACAGACCGTGTCACCGCTATGGAGTTCGCCGTCACCGGCACCGACGAGACGCGCCGAGTGGACGCCGGGCTGGTGCTCAGTTCGATCGGCTACCGCGGCACACCTGTGGCCGGGCTCCCGTTCGACGAGAGCGCCGCGGTGGTCCCGAACGACGCAGGGCGCGTCGTCGACCCGGACAGCGGGCAGCCGGTTCGTGGGGCGTATGTGGCGGGATGGATCAAGCGCGGGCCCACCGGATTCATCGGCACCAACAAGTCCTGCTCGCTGCAGACGGTGCAGTCGCTGGTAGCGGACTTCAACGAGGGTCTGCTGACCGATCCCGTCGCCGGTCCGCGTGCGTTGGCCCGGCTGGTGCACGCCCGTCAGCCCGACGTCGTCGACGCCGCCGGTTGGCGGGCGATCGACGAGGCAGAACGTGAGCGAGGCAAGGCCCGCGAGCGCCCCCGCGACAAGTTCACCTCGATCGCCGACATGCTGGCCGTCGCGGCGAACGCGCCGCGAATTCCGTTGCGACGGCGGATTTTCGACCGGATCCGTGAACTGGTTTAGGACTCCTGTGCCATTGCCGCGGCGATTTCCTCCATGCTGACCTCACGCATCGGCTGGCCCAGCGACCAATGGTGGCCGAACGGATCGGCCAGCACGCCGTAGCGGTCGCCCCAGAACTGGTCTTCCAACGGCGCAACGACGGTCGCGCCGGCGTCCAGCGCCCGCTGGAACTTTGCATCGACGTCGGTCACCGTCATGTGAATGGTGACCGGCGTCCCGCCGAGCGACTTCGGGGTCATCGACTTGCCGCCCGACATTTCCGGGAAGTCGTCGTTGAGCATCACCACAAAGCCGTTGATGCGCAGCGCCGCATGGATCAGCTTGCCGTCCGGGCGGGGGACCCGGCCCAATTCGACAGCGTCGAAGGCCTTGACGTAAAAGTCGATCGCCGCCGCGGCGTCGTCGACGACGAGGTGCGGGGATACGGTGGGTTCGACGGCGATCGCCATGGTGGCCTCCTAATGGTCATAGGTCTGGTACCGGTATAGACCACGGAGGCGACACAAAATCATCGCCGTGATCGCCGCAGGTTATGACAGTGTGCGGACCTGGTCCCAGCCTTCGACCGCCTCCGCGCTGCGCGGATCGGGGCCGACATAGATGGCCGACGGGCGGACCAACTTGCCCAGTTTCTTCTGCTCGAGGATGTGTGCACACCAACCGGCGGTGCGCCCGCAGGTGAACATCGCCGGCATCATCTGCGGCGGCACCCGGGCAAAGTCCAGCACCACTGCCGCCCAGAACTCGACGTTGGTTTCGATGGCCCGGTCCGGCCGCCGCTCCCGCAGTTCCGCCAGGGCTGCCTGCTCGAGTGCCATCGCGACCTCGTAGCGCGGTGCCCCGAGTCGCTCTGCGGTGGCCCGCAGCACCCGGGCCCGCGGATCCTCGGCGCGGTAGACCCGGTGCCCGAAGCCCATCAGCTTCTCACCGCGGTCCAGGATGCCCTTGACCAGACCGCGCGCGTCGCCGGTGCGCTCGACTTGCTCGAGCATCGGCAACACCCGGGCGGGCGCACCGCCGTGCAGCGGGCCGCTCATCGCCCCGATGGCCCCGGACAATGCGGCCGCCACGTCGGCGCCGGTCGAAGCGATCACCCGGGCGGTGAAGGTCGAGGCGTTCATGCCGTGCTCGGCCGCGGAAACCCAGTAAGCGTCAACAGCCTCGATATGTCTGGGGTCCGGCTCGCCCTGCCATCGGGTCATGAAACGTGCAGTCACCGTGGGGCATTCGTCGATGACCCGTTGCGGAACCGCCGGCTGGTAGATGCCGCGGGCGGACTGGGCGACATAGGACAGCGCCATCACCGAGGCCCTGGCCAGCTGGGCGCGGGCGGTGGAGTCGTCAATGTCGAGCAGCGGCTGATACCCCCAGATCGGCGCCAACATCGCCAGCCCGGCCTGCACGTCGACGCGCACATCGCCGCTGTGGATCGGCAGCGGGAACGGCTCGGCCGGCGGCAGCCCGTGGCCGAATTTGCCGTCGACCAGCAACGCCCAGGTGTCACCGAAGGTGACCCGCCGGCCCACCAGTTCCTCGATGTCCACACCGCGGTAGCGCAGCGCACCGCCGTCCTTGTCAGGCTCGGCGATCTCGGTGGTGAAGGCCACCACACCGTCGAGGCCGGCGACGAAGTTCTCCGGGATTTTGTCCGGGATCACGGTCATAGCTGAATTCTCGCACGCCGGTCCGGACCGGCCGCTACCGGTCGGTAACCGTAGCTTGCTCGCCGAGGTACCGTTGGCGCGATGGCAGGACCGGACAATGAGCACCTTGCCGCAATGCGTGCCGAGTACGGGTCGGTGGAAAAGGACGGCAGCCCCGATCTCGACGTCGACTGGTTGCAGGATGGGTGGGTTGCCTTGCTGCGCAAGTGGATCCGCGACGCCGAGGACGCCGGCGTCGCCGAACCCAACGCCTTCGTGCTGGCCACTGTCGACTCGGGCCGGCCGGTCAGCCGCTCAGTGCTGTGCAAGAGTGTCGATGAGCGGGGGATCACTTTCTACACCAGCTACGACTCGGCCAAGGCCGCCGAGCTCGCCGCGACGCCGTACGCGTCGGCGACGTTCCCGTGGTATCTGCTCGGCCGGCAGGTCCACATCCGCGGCCCGGTGACCAAGGTCGACCCGGCCGAGACGCAAGAGTACTGGTCCCGACGGCCGCGGGGCTCACAGTTGGGTGCCTGGGCGTCGCAGCAGTCGCGGCCGATCGCGTCGCGCGCGGCCCTCCTGGACCAGCTGGCCGAGGTCACCGCCCGTTTCGCTGACAGCGAGCAGGTCCCGGTCCCCCCGAACTGGGGCGGGTACCGCATCGCACCCGAGGTGGTCGAGTTCTGGCAGGGCCGAGAAAACCGGCTGCACAACAGGATTCGCGTCACAGGCGGGGTCGTTGAACGCCTGCAGCCATAGCGGCCGGGCCCGGTGGCCGGAATCGGCGCCAACCGGGCGATTTTTGCGGTGCTCAGTGCAGATCCACGCACCGCGCCGGCGATCATCGGCTACTGTGACCCGACACCCCGGGCAGACGCACCGGCGCGATAACGACTACCTTCAGCTATAAGCACGCCTATAAAAGCTGGGCAGCATGAGCAGAGCGCAAAGGGGTTCTTGTGGCAGCAACTGACGACACCGCCACGCTGCGATACCCAGGTGGTGAGCTGGAACTAAAGATCGCACACGCCACCGAGGGAGCCGACGGCATTGCGCTGGGCTCACTGCTGGCCAAGACGGGTTACACGACCTTCGACAGCGGCTTCATGAACACCGCCTCCACCAAGAGCGCCATCACCTACATCGACGGCGATGCGGGCATCCTGCGCTACCGCGGCTACCCGATCGAGCAGCTCGCGGAGAAGTCGACGTTCCTCGAGGTCAGCTACCTGCTGATTTACGGTGAGCTGCCGACCAAAGAGCAGCTCGCCAACTTCACCAAGCAGATCCAGCGCCACACCATGCTGCATGAGGACCTCAAGCGGTTCTTCGACGGCTTTCCGCGCAACGCCCACCCGATGCCGGTGTTGAGCAGCGTCGTCAACGCGCTCTCCGCCTACTACCAGGATTCGCTGGACCCGATGGACAGCGACCAGGTCGAGCTGTCCACGATCCGGCTGCTGGCCAAGCTGCCGACCATCGCCGCCTACGCGTTCAAGAAGTCGGTGGGCCAGCCCTTCCTGTATCCGGACAACTCGCTGACGCTGGTAGAGAACTTTTTGCGGATGACGTTCGGTTTGCCGGCCGAGCCCTACACGCCGGACCCGGAGATCGTCCGGGCGCTGGACATGCTGTTCATCTTGCACGCCGACCACGAGCAGAATTGCTCGACGTCGACGGTGCGGCTGGTGGGCTCGTCGCGGGCCAACCTGTTCACGTCGATCTCCGGTGGCATCAACGCGCTATGGGGCCCGCTGCACGGCGGCGCCAACCAGGCGGTGCTGGAGATGCTCGAGAAGATCCGGCAAAGCGACGACGACGTCGCGGAGTTCGTCCGCAAGGTCAAGAACCGCGAGGAAGGCGTCAAGCTGATGGGCTTCGGCCACCGCGTGTACAAGAACTACGACCCGCGGGCGCGCATCGTCAAAGAACAGGCCGACAAGATTCTCGGCAAGCTCGGCGGTGACGACCACCTGCTCAAGATCGCCAAGGAACTCGAGGAGGCGGCGCTCACCGACGACTACTTCATCGAGCGCAAGCTGTACCCCAACGTCGACTTCTACACCGGGCTGATTTACCGGGCGCTGGGATTCCCGACGCGGATGTTCACCGTGCTGTTCGCGCTGGGCCGGCTGCCGGGATGGATCGCGCACTGGCGCGAGATGCACGACGAGGGCGATTCCAAGATCGGCCGTCCGCGCCAGATCTACACCGGCTACACCGAGCGCGACTACACCACGATCGACGCCCGCTAGCCCCCCTTTTCCCCCTTTTCTTCGCGAGCGGGCGTGTTTGTACGCCGACACGCCGCAAACGCCGTACAACTGCGCCCGCTCGCGCCGGAGGGAGGGGGCAGGCCGCCGGGGTCAGGCCGACGCGAGCACCGCCATTGCGGCGTTGTGTCCGCCGATGCCCGACACCGCTCCGCCGCGGCGAGCACCCGAGCCGCACAACAGGATTCGCTCATGCGCCGTGGCCACACCCCACCGCCGCGCGGGTGTGTCCAGCGGATCGTCGTCGTCGGCGAACGGCCAGGCCAGCCCGCCGTGAAAGATGTTCCCCCCGGTCATGGCCAGCGTGTCTTCCAGATCGGCAGTGGTGACGGTTTCGAGGCACGGTCGCCCGTTTGCATCGGCCAGCAATTGCTCCTGAATAGGTTCGCCCAGAACCGAATTCAACGAATTCAGCACCGCTTCGGTGAAATCCCCCCGCAGCCCGTGCGGCGTGTGCAGGCCGAACACCGTCAAAGCCTGCGCGCCGGACTCGCGCAGCGCGGGCGACAGGATGCTTGGATCGGTGAGCGAATGGCAGTAGACCTCGCACGGCAGCGGGTCCGGAACACGTCCGGCCGCCGCCTGCGCATACGCCGAATCCAGTTGCGTCCAGGTCTCATTGACGTGCATCGTGCCGTTGAACGCCTGCTCGGGGGTCACCGACTCGTCGCGCAACCGCGGCAGCCGCCGCACCAGCATGTTCACCTTGACCTGCGCGCCCGGCGCCGCGGGCGGCTGCCCTTCACCGAGCAGCCCGGCCAGCACCGTCGGCGTCACACCGGCCAGCACGAACCTACCGCGGACCACGCACTCGTCGTCGCCGTGGCGGTAGCGCACCTCGCCGTCCGGATTCACCGCGTAAACCGCCGCGCCGGTGATGATTTCGGCGCCGTAACCGGATGCGGCCGATGCCAACGCGGTGGTCACCGCACCCATGCCGCCGATCGGGACGAGCCAGTCGCCGGTACCGCCACCGAGCAGGTGATACAAGAAGCAGACGTTCTGCCGCAGCGACAGGTCGTCGAGGCGAGCGAAAGTGCCGATCAACGCATCGGTGGCAACCAGACCGCGCACCAAGTCGCTCTCGAGCGCGTCGGCGATGGCCAGCCCGATCGGCTCGACGACCATGGCGTGCCAGGCCGCGTCGTCGCCGACCAGTCGGCGTGCCGCCGTGCGGGTCGGCAGTGGCTCCAGCAAGGTCGGCCAGAGCCGCTCGGTCACCAGCCGGCACCGGCGGTGGAACGCGCGCAGGTCGGCGGGGGCATCTCCGATCAACAGCCCGGCGCGGCCCGGGTCAGGGGTGTACGAGGAGTACCGGCGGCGGGCCAACCGCACTGGCGCACCCAGCTCCTCGACGATGCGCGCCGGCAGCAGGCTGACCAAGTAGGAAAATCGCGACAGGCGTGCCTCGACGCCCTCGAAGAGGTGCGCCGACACCGCAGCCCCGCCGACCTGGTCGAGCCGCTCCAGCAACCGCACGCGCAGCCCGGCCCGGGCCAGATATCCGGCCGCGACAAGGGCGTTGTGTCCGCCACCTACCACGACGACGTCGACGGCGTCGACACGGGCGGCCACGACTCCAGTGTGCACGTCGTCGAGTTGCCCGGCGCCCTGGCCTAGGCTTTCCGCCCATGGCCGTGTTCTACCGACGACGGTTCCGATGGCTGATCGGCCTGATGGTTACCCTGCTGCTGGGCGCAATCGGTTACGGCCTGCTGGATCGAACGCGGTCCCATGAGCCGACCGGTGCGGCACCCGCCGCGGCGACGATTTCGCCGATATCACTGGTGCCGGTCTCAATCACGCGCACCGGCAAGGAAATAACGCTGCAAGGTGAGTTTCCCGACGCCAAAGCCAGGGCGGCCCTGCTCGACGCGGTGGTCGAGTCGGTCGGGTCGACCGCCAACGTAGTTGACAACCTCGGCATCAACCCGGATGTCAACTCGCTCGACTTCTCCGATGCCGCACTGGTTTTCAACACCGCCGCGGCGATTCCCGACTTCCGGCTCTCGGCCGTCGGCGACACTGTCACGCTGGCGGGCACCGCTGCGACAGCCGAGCAAGCGGACGCCGTCTTGCAAGCCGCCGAGGACACTTGGCCCGACCTGCACATCGACAACCGGATAACAGCCGGTGCTAGCTGAGCAGAAACTCGACTCAGCTCGGCGCGGGCAGCCGCAGCACCAGCCGGGCGCCGCCCAGCGGGCTGTCCTCCAACGTAGCTGTGCCGCCGTGTAATTGGGCCTGCTGGGCCACCAATGCCAGGCCCAACCCCGAACCCGAATGCGAAGCCGTCGACCCGCGGGAGAACCGGTCGAACACCAGCTGGCGTTCGTGCTCGGGCACTCCGCTGCCGTTGTCGTCGATGGCGATCTCCACCCCGTCGCGCGAGCTGACCGCGGACAGCTGAACACGGGTGGCGCCACCGTGTTTGACGGCATTGGCGATCGCGTTGTCGACGGCCAGCCGCAACCCGGCGGGCATTCCGACGATGATGCAGGTCGGCGACGGCGCCAGCGACACCTCGAGGTTGGGGTACACCCGCATGGCGTCGTGCGCGGCGCGGTCGAGCAACTCGGTGATATCGACCGGAACATGGTCGTCGGAGGTCGACAGCTCACCTTGCGCCAGCCGCTCCAGCGCGCTCAGCGTGGCCTCGATGCGTGACTGGGTGCGGACCACGTCGTTGAGCACTTCTTTGCGCTGGTCGTCGGCCAACTCCAGCGTCGTCAGCACCTCGAGGTTGGTGCGCATCGCGGTGAGCGGGGTGCGCAGCTCGTGGGCGGACACCGAAGCGAAGTCGCGGGCCGAGGCGAGTGCCTCCTTGGTGCGTTCCTGCTCACTCCAGATACGCTGCAGCATCCCGCGCATCGCCTCGGCAATCTCCACGGCCTCGGTGGCACCGCGCACTTCGACCCGCGGTGCCTGATCGCCGGCGTCGATCGAGCGGGTCTGCTCCGCGAGTTGTTTGAACGGCCGTACCGCGAACGCGGCCAGCAGCCAGCTGAACACCG
Source organism: Mycobacterium shimoidei (assembly GCA_002101905.1). Lineage (GTDB taxonomy): Bacteria > Actinomycetota > Actinomycetes > Mycobacteriales > Mycobacteriaceae > Mycobacterium > Mycobacterium shimoidei. The sequence continues at coordinate 66,181 of LQPU01000019.1, forward strand.
CCGCCGCGCCGATCGCGAACCCACAGATCAAGATGACGCGACGATGCAAGTTGTTGGTCTCGGCGATCGCCTCGTCGTAGGTTGCTCCCACTTGCACCGTCGTCGGCTGTAGCGCCGGTATCTGGACCGTGCGCACCCGGTAGCGCACACCGTTGACATCGGTGTCGGCGTAGCCGGCCGGCAACTCGGGCAGCACGACCGGCGTGTTGGACGTGACTTGATCCCCCCTGCGCACGGTGATGACCGTGTTCTGGTAGTTGGGCGAGCGGGGGATCCCCTCGAGGCCGCGGGGCAGGAACGGAATCGCGAAACCCGCCGCTTCGTCGAGGCGGCGGTCAAGCCGCTCCTTGCTGTTGTTGGTGATGCCGAACCAGACGACGGTACCCACGATCAGTACCGGAATCGCCGCTCCGATCGCGGTGGCGACCACGACCCGCGCCCGCAGCGAGGGGGTGCGGCTCAAGATCCGGGACAACACGTTCATGGGTCACCGTTACTGCACGCGCAGTACGAACCCCACTCCACGAACGGTGTGCAGCAGCCGCGGGCCGCCGCCTGCTTCCAGCTTGCGTCGCAGGTAGCCGATGAACACGTCGACGACGTTGGTGTCTGCAGCGAAGTCGTATCCCCAGACCAGTTCCAGCAATTGCGCACGGGACAGCACCGCGGTCTTGTGCTCGGCCAGCACCGCGAGCAGGTCGAACTCTCGCTTGGTCAGGTCGACATCGACACCGTTGACCCGGGCCCGACGGCCCGGGATGTCGACCTCCAACGGCCCGACCGTGATGATTTCCGACGACGAGGTCGCAGTGGACCCGCGGCGGCGCAGCAGCGCCTTGACCCGCGCCACCAGCTCGGCCAGCACGAACGGTTTGACCAGGTAGTCGTCCGCGCCCGCCTCCAGGCCCATCACCCGGTCGTCGACCGAGCTGCGCGCCGAGAGCACACAGACCGGCACGTCGTTGTCCATGGCGCGCAGCGCGGTGACCACGCTGACGCCGTCCAGTACGGGCATGTTGATGTCGAGCACGATGGCATCCGGCCGAGTCTCGGTGGCACTGCGCAGCGCCTCAGCACCGTCGACTGCCGTCGACACCTCGAATCCGGACAGCCGTAGCCCGCGTTCCAGCGACGCGAGCACGTCGGAGTCGTCGTCGACCACCAATACCCGGGGTGAGGTCGCACTTGTGTCCATGCTGCCCATCTTGCCTGATCCCGATGAGCAGCTGTGGGAAGATGTGCCGCCCGTCGCTACCCTGGGCTGGCCGCGACGGCCGGACGAGCCGCGACGTATTCGCGTTCGCGGCGCAGCCTGGACGCGCATGAAAGCCAGATGACCAGCGAGCCGAGCGACAGCGCGCCCAGCATCAGGAAAGCGGTTGGGAACCCGAGATGTTGGGCGACATATCCGCCCAATAGCGGGCTGAGCGCACCGCCGAGACCCTGAGCGGCCATGACGGCGCCCTGCCCGACGTTGACGTGGCCGGTGCCGTCGAGGATCCGGGCCACCAGGCCGGGCACCGCGACCGACAGCATGCCGGAGCCGACACCGTCGAGCACCTGGACCGGAATGACGCCCCAGGCGCTGATGACATGGGCGGCGATGACCGCACGGATGGGCAGTGCGCTGAACGCGATCAGGATGGCCAGCCAGTAGCCGCGGGTCTGGGCGATCCGCATGGCCACCAGCGCGGTGATGATCATGACGCCCTGGGCCACCACGACGGTGCTGGCCACGGTGGTGAACGGGTTGGTGTGGGTGGCCACCACCGCCAGTCCGTACAGCGGCAGCATTGCCGCGTTACCCAGCCAAAACAGCATCACCGCGGCGGCCACCGCCAGCAGCGGCTTGCACTCGAGCAACACCCGGAACCGCTTGACCGGTGCCCCGGTCTCGGGCGGGGCCTCGCCCCGGGCGACGTGGTGGTCGATGTGATCGGCGGGGATGGACAGTACCGAGCCGATGGTGACCGCTGCGAATCCGGCGGCCAGCCAGAAAACGGCGGGGTAACCGAAAAGCCAGCCCAGCAGTCCTGATAACGCGGCACCGACCATGTTGCCCGCGTGGTTGTAGGCCTGGTTACGGCCGTTCTGAGCGGTGAATCCGGCTTGGCCGACGACTCCGAGCGTGATGCCGATAACCGCGGGGGCGATCGTCGCCCCGGAGATGCACATCACCGCCTGCGCGGCGGCGACGACCCAGAACTGCCGCGATGTGAGAATCACCGCCGACGCCGCCACTGCGGCGAGACCGACGATGATGACGCAGGCCCGTTTGCGGGTGGTGGCGTCGACCAGCGCACCGGCTGGGGCGACCGTGCACATGCCGACGATGGCGCCCAGGGTGATGACCGCGCCGATGGCACTGGTGCTGAAGCCGCGACCGGCCAGCAACACGCCCAGGAACGGGCCCATCCCGGCCTCCATGTCGGCCATGAAGAAGTTGACCGCGCTCAGCGCGGCCCGATCCCGGACCAGCGCGCCCGGCCTTGCGGTGTCCTTGCTCGTCATCGGTTGAATGTTGAGTCATCGTCTCGGGCCGGGCAAGCCGATGCGCCGATAGCGGTCCAGGCGCGCGGCGAGCCGCTGATTGGCGGGTGTCGCCTGCAGCGAATGGAGCTCGCGAGCGATCGTTCGAGACATCCGTTTGGCGAATTCGATCGGCTCGTCGGCGGCATCGGGATGTTCCGGCACGACGACGTCGACGATTCCGGACGCGCGCAGGTCCCTGGACCGAATACCTTGCGATGCAGCCAGTTCCGCGGCGTGGTCGGTGTCGCGGAATATCAGTGCGCTGGCGCCCTCTGGCGGCAGCGGCGCCAGCCAGCCATGCAACGCCGCCAGCACCCGATCGGCGGGAACCATTGCCAGCGCGGGCCCGCCGCTGCCCTGCCCCAGCAGGATCGAGACCGTCGGGGTGTCGAGTGTGACGAGTTCGGCTAGGCAGCGTGCGATCTCGCCGGCGAGTCCTTCCTGCTCGGCCGCTTCGGACAGCGCCGGCCCCGCGGTGTCGATGATGAGCGCCAGGGGGATACGCAAGCCGGCGGCCAGGGCCATGCCGCGCCGGGCTTCGCGCAGCGCGGCCGGGCCCACGACGCCGCCGAAGACGCGCTGCTGGCCCAACACCACCGCGGGCTGACCGCCGAAGCGCGCCAGCGCCAGCAGCATGCCTTTTGCTTCGCCCTGACCGGTACCCGACAACAAGACCCGCTCGGTGGCCCCGTGGCGCAGCAGGGTGCCGACCCCGGGCCGGTCCGGCCGTCGTGAGGCCAGCACCGAATCCCAAGCCGGCACATCGGGTATCGATTCGTCGGCGATGGCCGGCGGCGGTACCCCGGGTGGATCCACCAGCACCTTCAGTGCCCGCTCCAGCGTGCGGCGCAGCCACCGCAGCGGAATGACACCGTCGATAACCCCGTGACGCTGCAGATTCTCGGCGACCTGGATGCCCGGCGGGAACGGCTCACCGTAGAGCTGCTCGTACACCCGGGGCCCCAGAAAACCGATCAGGGCGCCCGGCTCGGCGATGGTGACATGGCCCAGCGAACCCCAGGACGCGAAGACCCCGCCGGTGGTCGGGTGGCGCAGGTAAACCAGGTAGGGCAGGTGCGCCCGCTTGTGCAGTTCGACCGCCGCGCTGATCTTGACCATCTGCACGAAAGCGACCGTGCCTTCCTGCATTCGGGTGCCGCCGGAACTCGGCGAGGCCAGCAGCGGCAGCCGCTCTCGGGTCGCCCGTTCGATGGCCGTGGTGATCCGTTCGGCCGCGGCGACCCCGATCGAACCGGCCAGGAAGTCGAACTCGCAGGCGATCACGGCCACCCGTCGCCCGTGCACCCGACCTTCACCGGTGACGACCGACTCGCTGAGCCCGGTGGCGGCCCGGGCGGCGGTCAACTCCCGTGCGTACGCGTCCTTTGCCGGGACCGCGAGCGGCTCGGTGTCCCAGCTGACGAACGATCCCTTGTCGAGCACCGCATCCCGAAGTTCGTCGGCGCTGATCCGGCTCACCGCACGAGGGTAACCAGCCCGCCCGCGGTGCGACTTTGCAGAGCCGCCGCGAACGGACCATAATTAGCACTCGTAGACCGAGAGTGCTAATGCGCGAGCTGAAGGGAGGGAAGGTCATTGCGCGGCGCTGATTTCGTCTTCTGGTCCGACGGTCCCGATTCCGCGCACCCGCTGCGGATCGTCTTGGTGGCACCGCCGTATTTCGATATTCCACCGAAGGGTTACGGCGGCGTCGAGGCCGTCGTGGCCGACCTCGCCGACATGCTCGTCGCCCGTGGTCACAGCGTGACGGTGATCGGCGCCGGCGAGCCGGGCACCGCAGCCAAGTTCGTCCCGGTGTGGGATCGGACGCTGCCGGACCGGCTGGGCGAGCCCTATCCCGAGGTGATGCACGCGCTGAAGGTCCGCAGCGCTATCGCGCGAATCGCCGCGGGCGACGGTGTCGACATCGTGCACGACCACACCTTTGCCGGCGCGTTGAACACCCCGACCTATCGGGCACTGGAGGTGCCGACGGTGGTGACCGTGCACGGGCCCATCGACGACGACTTGCACCCGTACTACCGTGAACTCGGCCGCGACGCCGGTCTGGTCGCCATCAGCGACCGGCAGCGACAACTGGCGCCTGACCTGAATTGGATTGGCCGCGTGCACAATGCGCTGCGGATCGACGACTGGCCGTTTCAGGCCGACAAGGGCGACTATGCGCTGTTTTTGGGGCGGTTCGCGCCGTACAAGGGTGCCCACCTGGCCGTGCAGGCCGCGCACGAGGCGGGCATATCGCTCGTTTTGGCGGGCAAATGCAACGAGCCCGCGGAGAAGCAGTACTTCGAGGACTGTGTGCGGCCGTTGCTTACCGACAGCGACCACGTGTTCGGCGAAGCGGATGCGGTCAGCAAGCGCAAATTGTTGGCCGGCGCGCGTTGTCTGCTGTTCCCCGTGCAGTGGGAGGAGCCGTTCGGGATCGTGATGATCGAAGCGATGGCGTGCGGGACCCCGGTCGTCGCGCTGCGTGGCGGCGCGGTCGCCGAGGTGGTTGTCGACGGCACCACCGGTTTCGTGTGCGAGCAACCTGACGAACTGGCGGCCGCAATCGCGCGGACCGACGCGATCGATCCGCACGTTTGCCGTCGGCATGTCGCAACACACTTCGAGGTGGCACAGTTAGGTTACGGATATGAGCAGATCTACCGGAAGGCGTTGCGCCACCACCTGGTTCAGTCCGGTCCACCGGCGACGGCCGAACCGATCACACCTGTTCGCGAGCTGACTGACAAGGCGACCTCGTGACCTACGGATTCAACACCGGCAGTCCTCTTGCCCGGGTCGGGTCCGGCGACGAGACAGTGACGCTGGTCGAGGGCGCGACGTTCTGCCTGTCCGACCGTTACGGCGACATGGTGGTGGGCCGGCCGCACGGGCTGTTCTTCCGCGACGCCCGCGTCTTGTCGCGCTGGGAAATGCGGGTGGACGGCCAAGTGCCCGAGTCGTTGTCGGTGGAGACGACGGAGGCGTTCGCGGCCCGGTTCATCATGCGGCGCGCTCCGCATTCCGCGCGCGCCGACAGCACCCTGCTGGTGGTCCGGGAACGGCTGATCGTCGATGGGCTGCGGGAGATTATCTCGCTGCACAACCTCGACAAGGAAAGCACCGCGGTGTTTCTCGAACTGCACGCCGACGCTGACTTCGCCGACCTGTTCGCGGTCAAGGAGGGGCGGGTGGCAGTCTCCGGCGCCGACATGGCGGTGACCGACGGCGAGCTGGTGCTGCGCGAGCGCGGTGACCAGGTGCGCGGCCTGACCATCACCGCCACCGGTGATCCCATCGTGTTGCCCGGCTCGCTGAACTGGCGGGTGGTGGTGCCGCCGGGGGAGTGCTGGCAGACCGAAATCATGTTGCTGCCGACCTGGGCGAACCAGAAGATCACCCACCGCGTCCGCACCGGCGAGGATGTGGGATCCAGCGCGCCGGCCCGCAAGGTCGAGGCTTGGCGGGTCAGCTCGACCAACGTCGAAACCGACCATCCGCGGCTCGCCGCGGTGTTGCGTCAGACCGAGAGCGACCTCGGGGCGCTGCTGATGCACGACGAAACCGGCCTGGGCCGATCGTTCGTCGCGGCCGGGGCACCCTGGTTCATGACGCTGTTCGGCCGCGACAGCGTGCTCACCGCGTGGATGGCGCTGCCGCTGGAGGTTGGGCTCGCGGTCGGCACGCTGCAGCGACTCGCCGCGTTGCAGGGCCGGCGCGTCGACCCGATCACCGAGGAAGAACCGGGCCGGCTCATGCACGAAATCCGGCGCGGCCCGGCCAGCGACGATGTGCTCGGCGGCAACGTCTACTACGGATCGGTCGACGTCACACCGCTTTTCGTGATGCTACTGGCCGAGGCGTGGCGGTGGGGAGCCGACGAGACCGCCGTGCGCGCGCTGCTGCCCGCGGCCGACGCCGCATTGAGTTGGGCGGAGCGCTACGGCGATCGCGACGGGGACGGCTTCGTCGAATACCGGCGCGCCACCGACCGGGGGCTGATCAACCAGGGCTGGAAGGACAGCTTCGACGGCATCAACGATGCTGCGGGCCGGCGGGCCGAACCGCCCATCGCGCTGTGCGAGGTCCAGGGCTACCTGTACGCGGCGCTGCTCGGGCGCGCCGACCTCGCTGACGGGTTCGGCGATGCGGCCACAGCGGCGCGACTGCGTCAGTGGGCGCAAGAGTTGCGAGCCAAGTTCCTCGACGCCTTCTGGCTCCCGGACAAGGGGTGGTACGCGCTCGCGCTGGACGGCTCCAAGCGTCCGGTCGATGCCCTGACCAGCAACGCGGCCCACTGTTTGTGGACCGGGATCGCGAGCGATGAACACGCCGAAGTCCTCGTCGAGCGGCTGGCCAGTGAGGAGATGGATTCCGGGTTCGGATTGCGCACGCTGGCGACCACGATGGGCGCCTATAACCCGATGAGCTACCACAACGGCTCGGTGTGGCCGCACGACACCGCGATCGCGGTGGCCGGGCTGCTGCGCTATCGGCACATTCCCGGCGCGGTCGAGCTGGCCGAGCACCTGGCCACGGGCCTGCTCGATGCGGCTGAGGCGTTCGGTGCCAGACTGCCCGAACTGTTCTGCGGCTTTCCGCGCTCCCAGTTCGCCACCCCGGTGCCTTACCCCACGTCGTGCTCGCCGCAGGCCTGGGCGAGTGCGGCCCCGCTGCTGTTGCTGCGGGCTTTTATGGGACTCGACCCCGACGTGCCGCACCGCAGGCTGTCGATCTCGGCGCATGTTCCGGCGGCGTGGGGTCGCGTCGAGCTGACCGATCTGCGGCTGGGCAGCGTGACCGTGCACGTCGAAGCCGAGGGTGAGCTGGCCAAGACGCACGGGTTGCCCGACGACTGGGAGCTGGTGACGGCGTCGGCCTGAGCCGACGGGCCTGGATATGGTGGTCGGCATGATTTGCGCCAACGACGATGCAGAGCGCAGCGATGAGGAGGAGTGGCGCGCATGATCCGCGCCAACGACGATGCAGAGCGCAGCGATGAGGAGGAGTGGCGCGCGTGATTGCTGTGAGCCACGTCGAGCAGGTCATGACGATCGAGCTGCAACGCCCCGAGCGGCGTAACGCGCTCAACTCTGAGCTGGTCGAGGAGTTGCGGGAAGCGGTCCAGAAGGCCGCCGCGGAGAATGTGCGCGTCATCGTGCTCACAGGTCAGGGCACGGTGTTCTGTGCTGGCGCTGACCTGAGTGGCGACGCATTCGCCGCCGACTACCCGGACCGGCTGGTCGAGCTGCACAAAGCCATGGACGCCGCACCGATGCCGGTGGTCGGCGCGATCAACGGCCCGGCGATCGGCGCCGGACTGCAGTTGGCGATGCAATGTGATCTGCGGGTAGTGGCCCCCGATGCGTTCTTCCAATTTCCGACATCCAAATACGGTCTGGCACTGGATAACTGGAGTATCCGCCGACTGTCGTCGTTGGTCGGGCATGGCCGCGCCCGCGCGATGCTGCTGACCGCGGAAAAGCTGACCGCCGAGGCGGCGCTGCAGACCGGCATGGCCAACCGGATCGGGACACTGGCCGATGCACAGGCCTGGGCGGCGGAGATCGCCGGGCTGGCGCCGCTCGCGCTGCAGCACGCCAAGCGGGTGCTCAACGACGACGGCGCGATCGAAGAGCCGTGGCCTGCTCACAAGGAGTTGTTCGACAAGGCGTGGGCCAGCCAGGACGTGATCGAGGCACAGGTGGCCCGCCTGGAGAAGCGGCCGCCGAAGTTCCAGGGGGCGTGAGCCGATGTTGCGGGGGGCGTTGCGGCTCGCTGCCGGCACCGCCACGCTGGCCGGCAGCGGGTGGATGCTGCGTGCCCTGCACGGTGCGCCGACGGCCCTCGGCGCAGCGCCGGCTGCCATCCGCGCGGCGGCCGAACGCTCACCGAACCTGCGTGAGGGTGTGTTCGTCAATCCCGAGCCGGCCTCGGTGTTCAGCATCGACCGTGAGCAACAGCGGCTGATCCTGCGCGAAATCATCGGCGGGCGCGCCGCGACGCGACCCGCCGCCCCGATCCCGATGGAGCTGCCCCGCGGCCTCGCCGGTGTGGCCGAGGACATCGCGGTCTGTTGGTTGGGCCACGCCACGGTGCTGGTGGAACTCGACGGCTACCGGGTGCTCACCGACCCGATCTGGAGTGAGCGCTGCTCCCCGTCGGACGTCATCGGCCCGCAGCGAATGCATCCTCCGCCAACAGAAGTCGAAGGGTTGCCGGCGCTGGACGCAATCGTGATCAGCCACGACCACTACGACCACCTCGACACCGACACCGTCGTCGCGCTGGCTCGCACCCAGCGGGCGCCGTTTGTCGTGCCGTTGGGGGTCGGAGCGCACCTGCGCGCCTGGGGCATCCCCGGTGAGCGCATCATCGAACTCGATTGGAACGAGGTCGCGCAGGTCGACGAGCTCCGTCTGGTATGCACACCGGCCCGGCATTTCTCGGGGCGGTTCTTGAGCCGCAACACCACGCTGTGGGCGTCGTGGGCGCTGATCGGGCCCAGACATCGCGCGTATTTCGCCGGTGATACCGGTTACACCAAGAGCTTTGCCGCGATCGGCGCCGCACACGGGCCATTCGACGTCACGTTGATGCCGGTGGGCGCCTACAACAAAGCCTGGCCGGACATCCACATGAATCCGGAGGAGGCGGTCCGGGCACACCTCGACGTCGGCGGCCGGCTGTTGGTGCCGATCCACTGGTGCACCTTCCGGCTGGCGCCGCATCCCTGGGCCGAGCCGATCGAGCGACTCCTCGCCGCCGCCGAGTCATCCGATGTCGAAGTGTCGGTGCCTAAGCCGGGTGGGCGAACCGGGCCTTCGCTCCCCGCGACACATGACCCGTGGTGGCGGTCGTAACTTGCCTCACCCAGTGACTGCCGGGTTGACCGACGCCGAGGTCGCGCAGCGCATCGCCGACGGCAAAACCAACGACGTTCCGGCGCGGGCCACCCGCAGTGTCCGAGACATCATCCGCGCCAACGTCTTCACCCGCATCAACGCGATTCTGGGTGTGCTGTTGGTGATCGTGTTGGCGACCGGTTCGCTGATCAACGGCATGTTCGGGCTGCTCATCATCGCCAACAGCATTGTGGGCATGGTCCAGGAGATCAGGGCAAAGTGGACCTTGGACAAACTCGCGATCATCGGGCAGACAACTCCGATGGTGCGCCGCCAATCCGGGGTGCGCGCCTTGCCGCCCGGCGAAGTGGTGCTCGACGACATCATCGAACTCGGCGCGGGCGACCAGGTCGTCGTCGACGGCGAAGTCGTCGAGGAAGCCGGCCTGGAAGTCGACGAATCGCTGCTCACCGGCGAGGCCGATCACGTCGTGAAAAACATCGGGGATCCGGTCATGTCGGGCAGTTACGTCGTCGCCGGCACCGGCGCCTACCGCGCCACGAAGGTCGGCCGAGAGGCCTACGCCGCCAGACTCGCCGAGGAAGCCAGCAAGTTCACCCTGGTGAAATCCGAACTGCGCAATGGCATCAACAAGATCCTGCAGCTGGTCACCTATCTGCTGATTCCAGCCGGCTTGTTGACCATCTACAGCCAACTGTTCACCATCCACGCCGAGTGGCGGGAGTCGGTGCTGCGGATGGTCGGTGCATTGGTGCCGATGGTCCCGGAGGGACTGGTATTGCTGACGTCGATCGCGTTCGCGGTGGGTGTGATCCGCCTGGGCGCCCGCCAGTGTCTGGTGCAGGAATTGCCCGCCATCGAGGGACTGGCCCGGGTCGACGTGGTATGTGCCGACAAGACCGGAACGCTGACCGAGAACGCCATGCGAGTCGCCGAGGTTCAGCATCTCGACAGTCAGCGCGAACGAATCGACGATGTACTCGCTTCGCTCGCCGCCGCCGACGCCCGGCCCAACGCCAGCATGCAGGCCATCGCCGACGTGTACTCCTCGCCGCCCGGCTGGACGGCAACCGCGATCGCGCCGTTTCAGTCGGCGACCAAGTGGAGCGGCGCCTCCTATGGTGATCGGGGCAACTGGGTGATCGGGGCTCCGGACGTACTCGTCGATCCGGCATCGCCGGCCGCCGCCCGGGCGGAGGAAATCGGCGGACGCGGCCTGCGGGTGATGCTGTTGGCGGCCTGCGACCTGCCCGTCGACCATCCGGACGCGTTGCGCCGTTTGACTCCCGTCGCGCTGGTGGTGCTCGAGCAGAAGGTGCGGCCCGACGCTGCCGAAACCCTCAATTACTTTGCAATGCAGAATGTTTCAGTAAAGGTGATTTCCGGTGACAATGCGGTGTCGGTGGCCGCGGTCGCCGAGAAACTGGGCTTACGGGGCGAGACCATAGACGCCCGCCTTCTGCCCGCCGACCCCGATGAACTGGCCGAGGCGCTGGAACGCTACACCACGTTCGGCCGGGTGCTTCCCGACCAGAAGCGTGCGATGGTGCACGCGCTGCAATCGCGGGGGCATACCGTGGCGATGACCGGCGACGGCGTCAACGACGTGCTGGCGCTCAAGGATGCCGATATCGGCGTCGCGATGGGTTCGGGCAGCCCCGCGTCACGGGCAGTGGCTCAGATCGTCTTGCTGGACAACAGTTTCGGCACGCTGCCATACGTGGTCGCGGAGGGCCGACGGGTGATCGGCAACATCGAACGCGTCGCCAACCTATTTTTGACCAAGACCGTGTACTCGGTTCTGCTGGCGCTGCTGGTAGGTCTGGCCGGCGTGGGTTCCAAGCTGTTCGGCGCCGATCCACTGCCGTATCCCTTTCAGCCCATCCACGTCACGATCGCGGCCTGGTTCACCATCGGCATTCCGGCGTTCATCTTGTCCCTCGCGCCCAACTACGAGCGTGCCCAACCCGGTTTCGCCCGACGGGTGGTGTCAGGCGCGTTGCCCTCGGGCCTGGTCGTCGGCGCGGCCACCTTCATCTCCTACCTGTCGGACTACCACGGTCGGGTGGCCAGTGCCCAGCAGCAGACGCAGGCGTCGACCGCTGCGCTGATCACGTTGCTCATCACCGCGCTGTGGGTGCTCGCCGTAGTCGCACGCCCTTACCGATGGTGGAAAGTGGCGTTGGTGATTGCGTCCGCGCTGGCTTACGTGGTGATCTTCAGCCTGCCGCTGGCGCGAGAGAAGTTCCTGCTCGATCCGTCGAATGTGGTTGTGACATTCCAAGCGGTGGGGCTCGGCATACTCGGGGCCGCGGCGGTAGAGGTGCTGTGGTGGGTTCAGGGACGCATCCTGGGCGAGCGGCGCCGACTGTGGGCGGAGGCGCCGCAGACCCAGACGGTAGGGTTCGCCTAGCGGAAGGGAGGAATTCATGGCCAAAGTCTCTGGATCCATCGACGTGCCGTTGCCGCCTGAAGAGGCCTGGGCTCACGCCGCCGACCTTTCCCGCTACAAGGAATGGCTCACCATCCATCGGGTGTGGCGCAGCAAACTACCCGACAAGCTGGAAAAGGGCACCGTCGTCGAGTCGATCGTCGAGGTCAAGGGCATGCCCAACCGGATCAAATGGACGATCGTGCACTACAACCCGCCGCAGGCCATGACGCTCAACGGCGTGGGCGTGGGCGGGGTCAAGGTGAAGCTCTTGGCCAAGATCAAGCCCAAGGAGGACGGATCGGAGGTCAACTTCGACGTACACCTGGGCGGTCCGGCGCTGTTCGGCCCGATCGGCATGATCGTCGCGGGTGCGCTGAAGGGCGACATCCGCGAATCCCTGGAACGATTCGTCACGGTGTTCGCTGTGGCCTGAGCCCGGGGCGATGAGTTTTCGCACCGGCACGAGTCCATATCGATGAAGCCCGACATTGGGCCGCCATCGTATGAAAAGGAGACTCTCGTGCCCATTCGTCACCGCGCGCCGTTGGGCGCCCCCACCTGGATCGACCTCACGTCTTCCGACCTCGAGAAGGCCCAAGACTTCTATGGCACCGTATTCGGCTGGACTTTCGAATCCGCCGGGCCCGACTACGGCGGATACGTCAATGCCGCCAAGGGCGGTCACCCGGTCGCCGGGCTGATGGCGCGCAACCCGCAACAGGAGGGCCCGGACGCGTGGACCACCTACTTTCACACCGGCGACATCGACGCGACGGTGTCGGCGCTGACCGAGGCGGGCGGCTCGGTATACATGCCGCCAATGGAGGTGCCCGCCAAGGGTTTCATGAGCATGGCCACCGACCCGGGCGGAGCGTTTTTCGGTCTGTGGCAGCCGCTGGAGCATCGCGGTTTCGAGCTGATCGGTGAAGCCGGCGCCCCGGTGTGGCATCAGTTGACCACCCGGGACTACCGCACGGCCGTCGACTTCTACCGCCAAGTCCTCGGCTGGCGCACCGAGGCTGTCGAAGATACCGACGAATTCCGTTACACCACAGCATGGTTCGGCAATGAGCAACTACTGGGCGTGATGGACGGTGCCCGCATACTGCCCGCGGGCGTCCCATCGCACTGGACGATCTACTTCGGGGCAGAAGACGTCGACAAGACGTTGCAGGTGATCAACGACAACGGTGGTGCGGTGCTTCGGGACGCCGAGGACACGCCCTACGGCCGGTTGGCGGCCGCGACCGACCCCACCGGCGCGGTGTTCAACCTGTCGTCGTTACAGGGCTAGTCCCCGCGCCGAGACCGAAGTCGGCGTAGTCGAAACCCGGTACCGCCACACAACTGACCAGGCTGGGCTCGTCGTCACGGGGGCGGGCCCGCTGCCAGTATCGCGGCGGGACCAACAGCTGGGGTTGCTCGCCGGCCAGGATGTCGCTACCGAGCACATGGGTTGTGGTGCTGTGCCGTTCGCTTCCGATGTCGAGCAGCAGCGGGCTGCCGCGGTGGTGCATCCACAACTCGGCGCTGCGCACGGTGTGCCAGGCCGACTGCTGGCCGGGCATCAACAGCAGCAGGATCGCCGTTGCCGCGCTGCGCGGGCCGGTGTAATCCGGCGGCAGCGCGGACTGGCCGATGGTGATGTCACTGCGCCAGGTCTGCCGAAACCAACCGCCCTCGGGGTTGGGCGCCAGATCCAGCCGGCGAGCCCAATCGGGGAGCTCGGTCATGACAGCTCCCCTAAAGCCCGCGCTAATGTCGCACTATGTCTCGACTGCGTCCCGGCTGGCTGGTTGTGTTGTTCGCTACGGTGATGTCCGTCAGCGCCTGGCTGCCATGGTTGACGACGACCGCCAACGGCGGGGGCTGGGCAAGTGCCATCGGGGGCACGGCGGGCGGCCTGCATCTTCCGGCGCGCTTCGGGGTAGGTCAGCTGATTGTGTTGTTGTCTTCGATGCTGTTGGTGGCGGGCGCGATGGTCGGCCGGGGCCTGTCGGCGAAACTGGCTTCGATTGCCGCACTGTTTATTTCGCTGTTGATCGCCGCGCTGACGGCGTGGTATTTCGATGCCAACGCCCACCCGCCGATCTCGGCCGGCTACGGGTTTTATATCGGAGCCGTCGCCGCCGCGGGCGCGGTGATCTGCTCCGGCTGGGCAGTGGCGTCGTCGCTGCATCGTTGACAACTGGTCACAGTCCGATCGCGCTGGCCGGCGAGTCGGCACTGTGCCAGCGCCGCAACTGCGGGCCGGGCGCCCAAGTCGAGTGGGTACCACTGGAAATACGTTCGGGGAGTTGGAGTTTGCAAACCGGACCGCCGTCGAGGTGAGCGGCATCGAACACCAGACAGTAGGAGGCGTCGGCGGCCATATCGGTGGTCAGAGTGATCAGGTAGCCGTCGTCTTCGCCGCCGCCTCCGGCCCGCGGTGCCATCGCGGTTTCGCTTCCGTAGACGCCCTCGCCGAATGAGTAGCGCTGTTCGCGGCCGGTCAGGACATCGTGTTTGACCAGACCGTCAAACAAAAACCAGCCCGGCACTCCGGTGGCGGCATAGCTGTAGCGGTAGGGGCGGGCCACATAATCGGTGTTGATCATCCCGAATTCGGTGATGGTCTCTGAGCGCTGCTCTTCTGCGACCACACCGGTCGCCAAGTTGAGCCGCCACCGATGCAGCCGCGCCTGCATGCGGTCGAGCGCCAAGAAGCGAAATACCCGTTGCCATTTGGTGCCGGTGCCGGTGTCCGCAGGTTCTGGGTCGGCCTGAAAGAACCCGTCGAGCACGATCTCGTCACCGTCCTCGTAGGCGTTGACGAAGTGCAGCACGAACGTCGGCTCCGCCTCGAACCAGCGGATGTCGGCGGTCCCTCCGCGTCGCGGTAGCACCGCGAACCGCGACGGCATGTCCGGATGGAACCGGGCCACGTGCAGGTCCCTGCTCAACAGTTCGGGTTCCCAGAACAGCGGGAAATCGTTGAGGATGACGTAGTTTTCAGTGAACGCCATGTCGTGCGGCAACCGGGGCCCCGGCAGCGGGACATCGGTGTAGTGCACAAGATGATTGGCAGCGTCCACCACGCCGTAGTGCATATACGGCGCCTGCTTGCTGTAGTTGAAGAACAGCAGCTCACCGGTTCTGGGATCGACCTTCGGATGCGCCGACACACCCCAGTCGAACGGAAATTTGCCATTCCACTGTTCTTTGCCGAGGGTCTCAGCCGTGTACGGGTCTACCCGATACAAGTCCCCGCACTGGTAAAAGCTGGTCAACGCGATTCCGCGGTGCACGATGACGTCGGTGCTCGACGCGTCCTTCATCCGCCCCCGGGCACCCCAGCCGTCGTCGCGGCGGGCCAGTGACACCGGCTCGGCCAGGCCCGCCCACAACGGTCCGCCCGCTTCGGTTTCCGCCAGGAACCCGTCGGTGCGAATGAAGCGGTTGCGGTAGAAGGCTTTTCCGTCGCGGAAACCGACCACGTGTAGCATGCCGTCGCCGTCGAACGGATGGTAGGTCTTCAACGCCGGGTGTAGCGGGTTCTCGGTATTGCGCAAATACACGCCATCCAAATCGTGGGGAATTTCGCCCTCCACGGCACTCAGATCGTCGGCGTCCCATTCGGTGGTCTGAGGTCGCCAGGGACCGGTGCGGTAGGGGTGGTCGTCGTCCTCGGGCAGCGTGGACAGGTACTTGGCGACGATCTCGACGTCCATGCCGGCACGCTATTACACACACGACAGCGCCGCGAGGAGAACCTACCGGATGGAGACGGTCCCGCCGGCTCTCGGCTGAACCGACGGAACCTGGACAGGCACGTCGGTCGACCAACGTGCCCGCCTGCTTGAGGCGCATTGCCGTTACTGGCGACGGGCAAACCTCGCGGCTATCGCAGAGCATGGACGTGCGGCTGGCCACGGTCGTCCGACACGTCATCAATACCCGTGGCGACCAGCGGCGCCGGTCGGGTGCTCACCCGTTGCGGCCACCAGAACCAGCGTCCCAGCAGCGCGGCGATGGACGGTGTCATGAACGAGCGCACCACCAGCGTGTCGAACAACAGGCCCAGGCCGATGGTGGTGCCGACTTGACCGAGGCCGCGCAATTCGCTGACCACCATGGCGGACATCGTGAACGCGAACACCAGCCCGGCCGACGTGACAACGGAGCCGCTGCCGCCCATCGCGCGGATGATGCCGGTATTGATCCCGGCATGAATTTCTTCTTTGAACCGCGCCACCAGCAGCAGGTTGTAGTCCGAGCCGACCGCCAGCAAGATGATGACTGCCATCGGCAGCACATACCAATCCAGGCCGAGTCCAACCAGATGCTGCCAGATGAGCACTGACAACCCAAATGCGCTGCCGAGCGAGAGCACCACGGTGCCGACGATCACGGCTGCCGCGATGACGCTTCGGGTGATGACCAGCATGATGATGAAAATCAGGCACAGCGAAGCGATCCCGGCGATCAGCAAGTCGTACATGGTGCCCGCCGCCAGGTCGTGGTACATGGCCGCCGCGCCGCCGAGGTAAACCTTGGAACCCTCCCACGGGGTACCTTTGATGGCCTCGTGCACGGCATGTTTGACCGGCTCGACGCGCGAGATGCCCTCCGGCGACATGGGTTCGCCTTCGTGCGAGATGATCATCCGCACCGCATGCCCATCGGGTGAGAGGAACATCTTCAGGCCGCGCTTGAAATCATCGTTGTCGAAGGCCTCCGGCGGCAGATAAAACGAGTCGTCGTTCTTGGCCTCGTCGAACGCATGCCCCATCGCCGACTGGTTCTCCGTCATAGCCTGCATCTGATCCTGCATGCTCTTCTGACTCTGATACATCGTCAGCGTCATGGTTTTCATGGTCTTCATGCTCTCGATCATTTCCGGCATCAACGCGACCATCTGCGGCAACAGCGAATCCAGCCGCTGCAAGTCCGGCACCAGGCTCTGAATATCGTCGCTGGTGATGTCGATGCCGTCGAGAGTGTCAAACAGGGATCTCAAAGCCCAGCACGCCGGGATGTCGAAACAGTGCTTCTCCCAATAGAAGTAGCTGCGGATCGGCCGGTAGAAGTCATCGAATTGCGAAATCTGGTCCCGGATTTCGGCCACGTCAGCCGCCGTCTTGGTTGTCTTGGCCACGGTCGAATGGGTGACCTCGGCCATCTGCTTGGTGATGCTTAGCATCTTTTCCATGTAGTCGACGTTCTTTTGCATCTGGTCGGCCTGGACCAGCAGGTCGGCCATCCGGTCCTGTTGATATTTCTCGTTGAGTCGCTGGGTGGTGCCCTGCATGCTGAGCGCGAACGGGATCGACGCGTGGTTGATCGGGGTGCCCAACGGTCGGGTAATGGCCTGCACCCGCCCGATCCCCGGGGTGTGGAACACGGCCTTGGCCACCTTGTCCATCACCAGAAAATCCGCCGGGTTGCGCATGTCGTGGTCGGTTTCGACCAGGAGCAGATCCGGGTTCATCCGGGCCTGGGAGAAATGCCGGTCGGCCGCCGCGTAGCCGAGGTTCGCCGGGATATCGGCCGGCAGATACTTGCGATCGTTGTACCCGGGTCGGTAGCCGGGCAGCGTGACCAGCCCGACCAACGCGACCGCGATCGTCGCCACCAGCACAGGCCCGGGCCAGCGGGCCACCACGGCGCCGATCTTGCGCCAGCCGCGGATCCGCATGGCCCGCTTGGGCTCCAGCAAGCCGAACCGACTTGCCACCACGACGACGGCGGCACCGAGCGTCAACGCGGCGGCGACCATGGTCAGCATGCCGATGGCCAACGGCACACCCAGGGTCTGAAAGTAGGGCATCCGGGTGAACCGCAGGCAGAAGGTGGCGCCGGCGATCGTCAGCCCCGAGCCCAAGATGACGTGGCCGGTGCCGCGATACATCGTGTAGAACGCCGACTCACGATCTTGACCGGCGCCGCGCGCCTCCTGGTAGCGGCCGATCAGAAAGATGGCGTAGTCCGTGGCAGCGGCGATCGCCAGCATCACCAGCAGGTTGGTCGCGAACGTGGAGAGCCCGATGAGGTTGTGGTAGCCCAAAAACGCCACCACACCGCGCGCGGCCGCCAACTCCAAAAAGACCATTGTCATGACCAGCAACACGGTGCTGATCGCGCGGTAGACGAACAGCAGCATCACCGTGATCACCAAGAAGGTCAGCCCGGTGATCAGGGCGAGGCTGCGGTCGCCGGCAATCATTTGATCGGCCTGCAGTGGCGCATCCCCGGTTATATAGGCGGTTACCCCCGGGGGCGCCGGAATGCTTTTGAGGATGGACTGGACGGCCTCGACGGACTCGTTGGCCAGGCTCTCGCCCTGGTTGCCGGCCAGGTAGACCTGGACGTAGGCGGCTTTGCCGTCGGGACTCTGCGAACCCGCCGCGGTCAGCGGGTCGCTCCAGAAGTCCTGGACATTCTCGACGTGTTTCTTGTCCGCGCGCAGCTTGGCGACCAGTTCGTTGTAGTACTCGTGTGCCGCATCGCCCAGTGGCTGTTGGCCTTCGAGCACGATCATCGCCGAGCTGTCGGAATCGAATTCGTGGAAAACCTCCCCGACACGCTTGATGGCGATCATCGACGGCGCATCGTGCGGATTCATCGAAACCGTCCGCATCTTGCCCACGGTGTCCAGCTGAGGGACGACGACGTTCAGCAGCACCGTGACGGCCACCCAAGCCAGGATGATCGGCACCGCCATCCGGTGGATCCACAACGGCAGGCGTTCGCGCACCGCCTCCACCGGCGCCGGCATGACGTCGGTCGGTGCGTGCGCGCTCATGTGGATTTACTGCCTATCTGCTCGGCCATGGGGGAAGTGCCCCCGGCAGGATTCGAACCTGCGACACCGGCTTTAGGAGAGCCGTGCTCTATCCCCTGAGCTACGAGGGCCGTGCGCTGGCAGCTTACCGGCAGTGCCTCATCGCAGCTCCGCAATCACCTTGGCGAACCCCTCGGCGTGATTTTCCTGCACGGTGAACGACGTCAGCCCGTACGTGTCGCGGTATCCGCGCAGCCGCTCGGCGATGTCTGGTGGCGACCCGCTCAACACCGCGGGCAAGGCCAATATCTGTTCATCGGACAGCGTCGGCACATACCTGCGGGTCAACGACAGATCGGGCATACCCGAGTTGTCGGTCGGCACCGCGGTGATCGCCAGGTTCAGCTCGAGCCGCTCGAAGCGGTCACCGGCAGCGGCGCGAACGAAGTCGATGCGTTCGGCCAGCGGATCGGCAACCGCGCCCGGGTTGGCGCCGGTCAATCCGATGATGTCGGCGTAGCGGGCCGCCACCGTCAGCAACCGATCACCGTTGCCGGCGATCAGGATTGGCACGCTCGGCAGGTGCTTTTTCATATAGGTGGTGACGTGCTCCAGATAGTCGACGCGCTGGCGTGCGGCCGGGTACGGCAGCTCAGCGGCCTCGAATTCTTCCTTCACGTAGCCCGCGCCGAGGCCGAGCTCGAGACGGCCGTCGCTGAGTAGATCGACCGCGCCGGCGTCGCGCGCCAACAGGGCCGGCTTGTAAAAGCACGCGTTGAGCACATAGGTGCCCACCCGGACCGTGGTGGTGGCCTGGGCGATCGCGGTCAGCGCGGGAAACGGCGCCGGCGCACCGAGGTGATCGGGCAGATGCAGCGCGTCGAACCCGAAGTCCTCCAACCGGCGTGCCTTGTCCACCAGTGCGGCGCGTGACCTGAACCCGTGGATGCCGATCGAAAACCGAAAGTCCTTGCTAATCAGTCACCTCCGAGGGAGTCGGACCGCTCCCGAGCCTGTAGCCAGGGCGGAAAACTGCGAGAAGCGACCGCCCTAACTACAGTTTCGGCGCGATCGTCAGCGTACATTCGGCTTCTTGCGCCACGATCTCGCCGGGGCCACTAAGCCCTGCACCAGAGCGGACGTCACCGGTGAGAGCCCGTCGTCTCCGGGCAGCGGGCTGCGCGGGCTGATGCCCCGCACCCGAGTCGGAAGTTCCAGCTGCGTGCCGCCGCTCCGTGTCCGGTTGACCGGGTTATTCGGGTGCAGGCCGCGCAGCTCGACCGGGATCTGGTCCAGGTCGGTCACCACCTGATAGCCCGGCAAGTCCAGGTGCTCGGCGACATGGGCGGCCAGCGCGCGGTTGCGGCCACCGGCCAGCAGCTGGGTGCCGCGCCCGATCCGGCCGTAGCCGTGCAGCGACACCGTCACGTCGACGTGGTCGAGGAATTCCGCGAGCCGGGCGGACTCCTCGGGACAAAAGCGCGCCGACGACAGGTGGTGCGGGTAGCGGTCGGGGTGGCGCACCAGATACACCGATGCGTCGGCGGCGTCCGCGGCGCGTTCGGCGATCACGTCGGTCATCTCTTCCAGTCCGCCGCCGTGGATCGCGAGGAACCCGAAACGCGACCGCAGCCGGCTCGCCTCGAGCACCCCACCGTCGGCCAGCAGTTCTGAAAGCGACTGCGGCGCAGGCGATGTCGACGACGCTGCGGGCCGTCGCCAGGTAGCGGGATCCCATCGGCGCAAAAAGTCGATCCAGCGTTGCGGCAGCCCGTGATGAATTGCGCCGCCGATGATGCGCTCGAGGTAGCCCGGCCGCGGCGGCCCGGGATCGACCCGGTGGTCGATGTAGACCCACGCGGGCGACGACCCGTGGTCGGTGTGCACGATCAGCTGGTCGCGCCGGTAGCGGTGCGGCACACCCTCAGCGCTGTCCAGGGTGGCCAGGTCGTGATCGGACAGTCGCCACAGCACCCCGTGCACTTCGGTGCCGGTGAACGGCTCGACCGTAGCCACCCCGCGCTGGTTGATCAGCCAGTCGTGGTTGCCCAGGACCGCCGGAAGTGGCTCCGCCGCGTCGGGGCATCGTCGCGCCATCTGCTCTACGCACAGGTTCGACCCATACGCGAAGTAGGCGTGACGGCGATGCGGCATTCAGCCCTTCACCGTCAGGACGATCAGCATCACATTGAGCACACTAATCAGCACCCCGACCACCCAGCCAACGACCGTGGTGAGCCGATGATTGACGTCGGGACCCATCAGGCGCCGGTCGCTGGTCAGTCGGACCAACGGCAGCAGCGCCATCGGGATACCGAACGACAGCACGACCTGCGATAACACCAGGGTGCGGGTCGGGTCGAGGCCGACCGCCAGGATCAGCAGCGACGGGGCCAGCGTGACCAGCCGGCGCATCAGCAGCGGCACCGCCCGGTACAGCAATCCCTGCATGATCATCGCGCCGGCATACGCGCCCACCGACGACGAGGCCAGCCCCGAGGTCAGCAACCCGATCGCGAAAAACACCGCGATCGTGGGGTTCACCGTGTCGCGCACTGCGGCGTAGGCGCCGTCGATGGAACCGGTACCGCCGCGACCGGCCATGTTGAGGGCCGCGACCAGCAGCATCGCGCCGTTCACACCTCCGGCAACGACCATGGCCAGCCCGACGTCCACCCGGGTCACCCGCAGCAGCCTGCGCCGTTGTGGTCCGGCAGCGGGGTGACCGTGCCGGTCGCGGGCCAGCCCGGAGTGCAGGTAGACGGCGTGCGGCATGACCGTGGCACCGAGCATCGCGGCCGCCAGCAGCACGCTTTCGCTGCCGCGAAATCGCGGTGTCAGCCCGCCGATCACGCTGCCCGGCGGCGGGGTGGCGACAAAAAAGCTGGCCGTGAACCCGACGGCGATGATGAGCAGCATCCCGGTGATGACCCGTTCGAACAGCTGCTGGCCGCGGCGGTCCTGAATTCCCAGCAGCAGCAATGACACCAGCCCCGTGATCACCCCGCCGACCAGCAACGGCAGACCGAACAGGATGCGCAGTGCCACCGCCCCACCGATGACTTCGGCGACGTCGGTGGCCATCGCGACGATCTCGGCCTGCGCCCAGTAGGCCAGGCGCGCCGGACGACTCAGCGCCGCCCCGACCGCCTCCGGCAGTGTGCGCCCGCTGACCAGGCCCAGCTTGGCCGACAGGTACTGCACCAGGCCGGCCATCACGTTCGCCGCGACGATGACCCACAGCAGCAGAAACCCGAACTGCGCGCCGGCGCTGACGTTGGCGGCCACATTGCCCGGGTCGACGTAGGCGATCGCGGCGACGAATGCCGGTCCGAGTAGATACCAGCCGGTTTTATGCCTGGTCTGGGCGGCCTGAGTCATCAGGTCGGAGCGTATAGCCCCCGTCCGGTGACCAACGGCAGGTCCAGGGTTGTGCGGATGCCCGGCGGGGCGGCCACCACGGCGGGGATGGCGTTGACCACCCGCATCGCGGTGGCCACCAGCCCGGCATGGTTGTGGTCGCCGTTGGGACTGCTCAGGCAGATGTCCACGGCATACGACGGCTCGCCGGTGATCTCGACGCGATACGAGCCACCGGGTTGGGCGGGTTGCGGCCAGTCCGGCTGCAGGTCCTCGCGCAACCGGGTGACGTGTTCGAGGACGACGGCAGGTTTGCCGTTCACCATTCCCAGCACCTCGAAGCGCAGTGCGGCCGCGCCGCCCTTCGGGATGTGCCCGGCTGCGATGTCGAAATCATCTGGGGCAGGGTGCCTTTCGTGACGCTCAGTGACCTCGTCGAGCTCGATGCCCAGACCGGCGGCCAGCTGGCGCACCACCGAGCCCCAAGCCAGGCTCAGCACGCCGGGCTGCAGCAGCATGGGGGTTTCATCGAGTGGCTTGCCGAAGCCCATGACGTCGAACATGACGGTCGCGCTGTCATAGGTGGCGTAGTCGACGATCTCCATGCACCGGATCTGCTGGATGTTCTGACAGGTACCGGCCAAGGCGAGCGGCAGCAGATCGTTGGCGAAACCCGGGTCGATGCCGTTCACGAACAGACTCGAATTACCGTCCCGCGCAGCATCTTCCAGTGGAGCCAGCATCTCTTGCGGGATCACCTGCCAGGGATATTGCAAAAACACCGCACTGCTGCCGACGACGTTGATCCCGGCGGCCAGGATGCGCCGGTAGTCGTGGAGCGCGTCGGCCAGCCTATTGTCGGCCATTGCGGTGTAGACGGCGCATTGCGGCTTGGTGGCCAGCACCGCTTCAAGGTCGGTGGTGGCTGCGATGCCGGTCGAGACATCAAGTCCGGCAAGCTCTCCGGCGTCTTTGCCGGACTTGGCCTCCGATGACACCCATACCCCGGTCAGCTCGAAACCGGGGTTGGTGATGAGCGCCCGCAGTGCGTGGACGCCGACGTTGCCGGTGCCGATTTGGGCCACGCGAATGGTTTCGCTCATAGTCCCCTCACAGGTCCGGGATCGGGAGGTCGAGGTTCGGGAAGGTGATGCCGCCGTCGACTTCGAGCACCTTGCCGGTCAGGTAAGCGCCTGCAGGTGAAGCCAAATATACTGCGGCAGCGGCGATCTCATCAGGCTGGCCGAGTCTGCGCATGGGCGTCGCCTTTTCCATCGGCGCTCGCAGTTCGTCGTTGGAAGCCACGATGTCCAGCGCTGAGGTAGCGATCGACCCCGGCGCGATCGCGTTCACCCGTATCCGCGGGCACAGGTCCAAGGCGGCCAGCCGGGTGTAGTGCGCAAGTGCGGCTTTGGCGGTGCCGTAGGCGGCGAAGCCACGCCCAGCCACCCGACCCATCGTCGAGGTGATGTTGATGATGTTGCCGCCGCCGGAGTGCTCGAGCATCAGCGGGGCCGCGGCCGTGGTCAGCGCGTGGGCGGTGGCGACGTTGAACGTGAATGCGTCCTTGAGGTCTTTGGTCGAGGTGCTCAGCAGCGCGTTGGGCATCGTGCCGCCGACATTGTTGACGACGATGTCCAGCCGCCCGAAGGCCTCGATCGCCTGATCGGCCAGTTTTGCGGTCACTTCGGGGTGGGCGAGATCGCCCGGCACAACGTGGGCGCGACGGCCCTTGGCGTGGACTTGTTCGGCGACGGCCTCTAGTTCGGATTGGGTTCGCGAGGCGATGACGACGTCGGCGCCGACGTCGGCGAAGGCGAGTGCAATCGCCGCGCCGAGACCGCGGCCACCACCGGTGATTACCGCAATTTTGTCGTCAAGTCGGAATTTGTCGAGTATCACGGCCGCCACCGTAACACCGTGTCTGTAACACGTTCTAGTTCTTCTGGTTGTCGGGACTCGTGGTAGTATCGAACATATGTGCGGCTCCTCAGGTTGTTGTGGGTAGCTTGACCTGCAGTCCGCCGAGGCAGAGGTAGATCATCGAGGTCAGTGTT
>LQPU01000020.1 GCA_002101905.1 Mycobacterium shimoidei
TGCCCAGCGGTCGACCAACAAAAAAGCCCAAACCCTAAACGAGGGTTCGGGCTATTCGTATGTCTTGAGACATCACACAGTGCCCTCGGTGGGATTCGAACCCACACTGTCTGGGTTTTGAGTCCAGTTCCTCTGCCAGTTGGGATACGAGGGCTCGTCGGGTATTCGGCCTCCCACCATAGAGGATGCGTACGCCGGCGCGGTGTCACAACCCCGCGGTCGCTGGTGGTCACCGTCCACGACACAATGACGTCATGACCGGCTCCACGACCGACGTCGACGCTGCCCGCCCACGCCGGGTCCTGATCGCCGAGGATGAGGCGCTTATCCGGATGGACTTGGCCGAAATGCTTCGGGAGGAGGGTTACGACCTCGTCGGCGAGGCCGGTGACGGGCAAGAGGCAGTCGAAATGGCCGAGCAGCTTCGCCCCGATCTCGTGATCATGGATGTGAAGATGCCGCGCCGCGACGGCATCGACGCGGCGTCGGAGATTGCCGGCAAGCGCATAGCGCCGATCGTGGTGCTGACCGCGTTCAGCCAGCGCGACTTGGTGGAGCGAGCACGCGACGCCGGGGCAATGGCCTACCTGGTCAAACCGTTCACCGTCAGCGATCTGATTCCAGCCATCGAACTGGCCATGAGCCGGTTCAGCGAGATCAGCGCGTTGGAACGCGAGGTGGCGACGTTGTCCGAGCGGCTGGAAACCCGCAAGCTTGTCGAACGGGCAAAGGGTTTATTGCAGGCCAAGCAGGGGATGACCGAACCCGAAGCGTTCAAATGGATTCAGCGTGCCGCCATGGACCGGCGCACCACGATGAAGCGAGTCGCCGAAGTCGTGCTCGAGACGCTGGACACCTGACCCGCCGGCCGGCGAGCGTGCGTCTTGGTACGCCGACACGCCGCGAACGACGTACAAACGCGCACCCTCGCGGGAGGGAAGGAGGGAAGGAGGGGAGCTCGCGGGAAGCGCGGGAAGTGGGTCGGGCCTAGCGCGCGACGATCACCGAGGAGCCGTGACCGAACAGGCCTTGGTTGGCCGTGATCCCGACGGTGGCGCCCTCGACCTGCCGCCCGGTGGCCTGACCGCGCAACTGCCAATTCAACTCGCAGACCTGAGCGATCGCCTGTGCCGGGATGGCCTCGCCGAAACAGGCCAGCCCGCCGGACGGGTTGACCGGGATCTTGCCGCCGATCGTCGTCGCGCCGCTGCGCAGCAGCGCTTCCGCGTCGCCCCGGGCGCACAGCCCCAGGTGCTCGTACCAATCGAGCTCGAGTGCGGTGGACAAGTCGTACACCTCGGCCAGGCTCAGGTCCTCTGGCCCGATGCCGGCCTCGGCGTACGCGGCGTCGATGATCTGATCCTTGAAGACACGCTCCGGCGCCGGCACGACAGCGGTGGAATCCGTTGCGATATCCGGCAACTCAGGCAGGTGCTGCGGATAGCGCGGCGTGACCGTGCTCACCGCGCGCACCGACGGCACGCCCGCTACTGAGCCCAGGTGTTTTTCGGCGAAGGACTTACTGGCCACGATCAGCGCCGCCGCCCCGTCGGAGGTTGCGCAGATGTCCAGCAGCCGAAGCGGATCCGAGACCACCGGGCTGGCCAGCACGTCTTCGATCGAGTTCTCCTTACGGTAACGGGCGTTCGGGTTGTTGAGCCCATGCCGGGAGTTCTTGACCTTCACTTGGGCGAAGTCCTCGAGCGTGGCGCCGTAGAGGTCCATCCGCCGCCGTGCCAGCAACGCAAAGTACACGGTGTTGGTGGCGCCGATGAGGTGGAAGCGCTGCCAATCCGGGTCGTTCTTACGCTCACCGCCGACGGGCGCGAAGAACCCCTTCGGTGTGGTGTCGGCGCCGACCACGAGCGCCACGTCGCAGAAGCCCGCCAGGATCTGGGCCCGAGCACTCTGCAGGGCTTGCGAGCCGCTGGCGCACGCCGCGTAGCTCGAGCTGACCGGCACCCCGTTCCAGCCCAGTTTCTGCGCGAACGTCGACCCGGCCACGAAGCCCGGGTAGCCGTTACGAATGGTGTCGGCTCCGGCCACCAGCTGGATCTGCCGCCACTCCAGCCCGGCCTCCCTCAGGGCAGCCCGGGCGGCCGACACCCCGTATTCGGTGAAGTCGTTGCCCCACTTACCCCACGGGTGCATCCCGGCACCCAGGATGTAGAGCGGTTCGGGCGTGCTCATGACGCGATCCTCCACGCGTAGACGATCCGCTCCACCCCGTCGTCATCGGTGAACAGCGGCATGGTGGTCAGCTCCATCTGCATGCCGACCTTCAGATCGGCGGCCAGGGTGCCGTCCACGACTTTGCCCAGCACGATCAGGCCCTCGTCGGCCAGTTCGACGGCGGCGATCGCGAACGGCTCGAACGGTTCCGAGGCGGGATAAGGCGGCGGCGGCGCATACCGGTTTTCGGTGTAGCTCCACAGCCGGCCGCGCCGCGACAGCGGCACCTGCTCGAGCTGATCTTCGTCGCAGCCCGGGTTTGGGCAGTTGTTGGCGCGCGGCGGAAAGACATAGGTGCCGCATCGCGGACACTTGGCGCCAATCAGGTGGGTCTGGCCGGACTCGTCAGTGGCGAACCACCCATCGATAGCCGGTTGTAGCGATGATGCTGGCACGCGGTTAGCGTACCGACTACGAGATCGAAACTGAAACGTGTTGCAGTTTCGCCGGTCAGTTCCGGCTCACTCAGTATCGTGAGCTGTGGTAACGACGTTCGAGATCACGGTGAGCATGGGCGATTGGTACGCGGTAAAGCCCCTCGAAGAACGGACTTTCGTGATCCATGAACAGCGTTACTGGCAGCGCAACAATCAGTATCTGCTGTTGGGCGAGCAGCGCGCATTGCTCTTCGACTCGGGATCGGGCCGGCGCGACATCGGGGCAGTAATTCGGGGGCTTACCAACCTTCCCCTCACGGTGCTCTGCTCGCATGCTCACTACGACCACATCGGCAACCACCGGCGGTTAGCCCGGCTCGCCAGCGCGCGGATCGCGATGGCGGACCTCGCGGTCAACCGGTCCATGGCGACATCAGAAGAACTCCACCCGCCATTTTCGGTGCGCCTTGCGCCGCTGCCGCGAACTTTCCCGGTCGACGAATGGTGGAAAGTGGGAGACAGCATCGACCTCGGCGGCCGGCAGGTGGAACTGGTGGCGATGCCGGGCCACACGGCGGACTCGGTGGGGGTGCTCGACCGCGGCCGGGGTTTTGTGTTCGTCGGCGATTTTCTCTACGACGCGCCGGGCCCGGCCAGCGGTGTGGTTCTGGCCGGCGCCATCCCGTCGGCCAGCGTGCCCGATTATCTGAGCAGCGCACGGCATCTGGGTGCGATCCGTGACGGGGCGCGCATGATGTCGGGCCACTACCAGCCGGAGGTCGGCCCCAGGAGGTTGGCCGAGCTTGTCGCCGTCCTCGAAAAGGCCCTCCGATCGCGCGCGACATCCGCGCATCCACGACTGACCCCACCCTTCGCCGTCTTCCGGCAGGGCGAAACGACCCTGATTGTCGGAAGGAGAGCACTGCGCCGCGGCGATGAGCGCAGCGTCGGTGCGGGTGCCTAGAGTTAGGGCCGTGAGTCCAGCGAAGACCGCAAGCGCGAAAACGCAAGCCGGCCAGGCCGCTGACGACAGGCCGACGCTGATGCTGCTCGACGGCAATTCCCTGGCATTCCGGGCGTTTTATGCGCTGCCGGCGGAGAACTTCAAGACAGCGGGTGGTCTGACCACCAATGCGGTCTACGGGTTCACCGCGATGCTGATCAACCTGTTGCGCGACGAGTCCCCGACGCACATCGCCGCGGCGTTCGACGTGTCACGCCAGACCTTTCGGTCCGATCGCTATCCCGAATACAAGGCCAACCGAACAACGACCCCCGAAGAATTCCAGGGCCAGATCGACATCACCAAGGAAGTCCTTGCCGCGCTGGGAATCACCGTGCTCGCCGAGCCGGGCTTCGAAGCCGACGACCTGATCGCGACGCTGGCCACCCAGGCCGAATCCGAAGGCTACCGGGTATTGGTGGTCACCGGCGACCGTGACGCGCTGCAACTGGTCAGCGACGACGTGACCGTGCTCTACCCGCGAAAAGGGGTGAGCGAGCTGACCCGCTTCACCCCGGAGGCCGTCTATGACAAATACGGGCTGACCCCCAAGCAGTATCCCGACTTCGCGGCTCTGCGCGGCGATCCCAGCGACAACCTGCCGGGAATCCCCGGCGTGGGGGAGAAGACGGCGGCGAAGTGGATCGCTGAATACGGTTCCCTGCAAGCGCTGGTCGACAACGTCGACACCGTCAAAGGGAAGGTGGGCGATGCGCTGCGCGCAAATCTGGCCAGCGTGGTGCGCAACCGCGAGCTCACCGACCTGGTCAAAGACGTGCCGCTGGCGCAGACTCCCGACACGCTGCGCATGCAGCCGTGGGATCGCGACCAAATCCACCAGCTCTTCGACCAGCTGGAATTCCGGGTGCTGCGGGACCGGCTGTTCGAGACGCTGGCCGCGGTCGAACCAGAGGTCGACGAGGGATTCGACGTGCGGGGCGGTCCGCTGGAACCCGGCACGGTCAAACAGTGGCTGGCCGAGCACGCCGGCGACGGCCGTCGATCCGGTCTGGCGGTGGTCGGCACCCACGTGCCCTACGACGGCGACGCCACCGCATTGGCCGTCGCCGCCGCCGACGGTGAGGGCGGCTACATCGACACCGCCACGCTGACACCGGACGATGACACGGCGCTGGCTACCTGGCTCGCCGACGACGATCTCCCGAAGGCGCTGCACGAGGCGAAGTTGGCCATCCACGACCTCGCCGGGCGCGGCTGGACACTGAACGGCGTTACCTCCGACACCGCGCTGGCCGCCTACCTGGTACGGCCGGGTCAGCGCAGCTTTACCCTTGACGACCTGTCGCTGCGCTATCTGCGTCGCGAGCTGCGTGCGGAAGCACCGGAGCAGCGGCAACTTTCGCTGTTGGACGACACCGACGGCGTCGACGACCAGGCGGTGCAGACCACGATCCTCCGGGCCCGGGCAGTGGCCGACCTGGCCGACGCGCTGGACGCCGAGCTCGCCCGTATCGACTCCACCGCGTTGTTGGCAGAGATGGAGCTACCGGTCCAGAGGGTGCTGGCCGGAATGGAGGCCGCCGGCATCGCCGTCGACCTCGACCGATTGTCCACGCTGCAAAGCCAATTCGGTGATCAGATCCGCGACGCCGCCGAGGCCGCGTATGCGGTTATCGGCAAGCAAATCAATCTCGGCTCTCCCAAACAGCTGCAGGTAGTGCTGTTCGACGAGTTGGATATGCCGAAAACCAAGCGCACCAAGACCGGCTACACCACCGATGCTGATGCGTTGCAGTCGCTCTTCGACAAGACCGGGCATCCGTTCCTGCAGCACCTGCTGACCCACCGCGATGTGACCCGGCTCAAAGTCACCGTAGACGGGTTGCTGAATTCCGTTGCCGCCGACGGGCGTATCCACACGACGTTCAACCAGACCATCGCCGCGACGGGGCGGCTCTCGTCGACCGAGCCCAACTTGCAGAACATTCCGATCCGCACCGACGCCGGCCGCCAGATCCGCGACGCGTTTGTGGTCGGTCCGGGTTACGCCGAGTTGATGACCGCCGACTACAGCCAGATCGAAATGCGGATCATGGCGCACCTTTCCCAAGACGAGGGGCTGGTCGAAGCGTTCCGCACCGGTGAGGATCTGCACTCGTTCGTCGCCTCCCGCGCATTCGGGGTGCCGATCGAAGAGGTGACACCCGAGCTGCGGCGCCGGGTCAAGGCGATGTCCTACGGGTTGGCGTACGGGCTGAGCGCCTACGGGCTGTCTCAGCAGCTGAAGATCTCCACCGAGGAGGCGAAGGTCCAGATGGACGCCTACTTCGCCCGGTTCGGCGGGGTTCGCGATTATCTGCATGCGGTCGTCGAACAGGCTCGCAAGGACGGCTACACCTCCACGGTGCTGGGTCGTCGGCGGTATCTACCCGAGTTGGACAGCAGCAACCGCCAAGTGCGCGAGGCGGCCGAGCGGGCCGCGCTCAACGCCCCGATCCAGGGCAGTGCGGCCGACATCATCAAGGTCGCGATGATCGAGGTCGACAAGGCGCTCAAAAGCACCGGGCTGGGGTCGCGCATGCTGCTGCAGGTGCATGACGAGTTGTTGTTCGAGGTCGCCGACGGGGAGCGGGAGCAACTCGAGGCCCTGGTGCGCGACAAAATGTGTAGCGCCTATCCGCTCGACGTCCCGCTCGAGGTCTCGGTGGGCTACGGTCGCAGCTGGGACGCTGCCGCGCACTGAGGGACATGCCAAGCCGTCCTCTCCGAAGTTGTTGTGGACCAACGGATTGGAGTGAGCGATGGCATCGGCACATCGCGATCCGGGTTCGCGGCTGCGGACCACGGTGACTCGCCCCTGATCGGCGCTACGCGCTGGCCAAGTCGGCTGTGGAATGCCGCACTGCTCGCCGCGCACCTGGCTCCGTTCCTGAATCATCCTGGTCGCCTATGATGTCTTCGTTTCGGCCAACGCCCAGCGCCTTGGCGTACACTGTCGCGCTGCTGGTACACATTCCGCTGGCACTGCTGGAGACCTTCGCCTTGGCCTGGAAGGCACCCTTTTTCCGGCTTTTGCGGGCAAAAGGCGACCGCAGGGTAGTCTGATCGGGATCTAGCAGCTGGAAGACCGAGTTTGTCCAGCGTGTGCACCGTCGAGTAGCCTCGATGGATGGCCGGGCGACGACGCAGAGCGCGCAGCGCGATGGGGAGGGGCCCGGCAATCGAACACAACACAACCTGTCCCTACGACCAAACCTGTCCGGAGCAACCCCCCATATGCCGAGTCCCACCGTCACCTCGCCCCAAGTAGCCGTCAACGACATCGGCTCGAGCGAGGATTTTCTCGCCGCCATCGACAAAACAATCAAGTACTTCAACGATGGCGACATCGTGGAAGGGACGATCGTCAAGGTTGACCGTGACGAGGTCCTGCTCGATATCGGGTACAAGACCGAAGGTGTCATTCCCTCCCGCGAGCTGTCCATCAAGCACGACGTCGACCCCAATGAAGTGGTGTCGGTCGGTGACAAGGTCGAGGCGCTGGTTCTCACCAAAGAGGACAAAGAGGGCCGGCTGATCCTGTCCAAGAAGCGCGCACAGTACGAGCGCGCCTGGGGCACGATCGAGCAGCTCAAGGAGAAGGACGAGGCCGTCAAGGGCACCGTCATCGAGGTCGTCAAGGGCGGCCTGATCCTCGACATCGGGCTGCGCGGCTTCCTGCCGGCTTCGCTGGTCGAAATGCGCCGGGTCCGGGATCTGCAGCCCTACATCGGCAAGGAGCTCGAGGCCAAGATCATCGAGCTGGACAAGAACCGCAACAACGTGGTGCTGAGCCGGCGGGCCTGGCTGGAGCAGACGCAGTCCGAGGTGCGCAGCGAGTTCCTCAATCAGCTGCAGAAGGGCGCCATCCGCAAGGGCGTGGTGTCCTCCATCGTCAACTTCGGCGCCTTCGTCGACCTCGGCGGGGTCGACGGTTTGGTGCACGTCTCCGAGCTGAGTTGGAAGCACATCGACCATCCCTCCGAGGTGGTGCAGGTCGGTGACGAGGTCACCGTGGAGGTGCTCGACGTAGACATGGACCGTGAGCGGGTGTCGTTGTCGCTCAAGGCGACTCAGGAAGACCCGTGGCGGCACTTCGCCCGCACTCACGCGATCGGTCAGATCGTGCCGGGTAAGGTCACCAAGCTGGTTCCGTTCGGTGCGTTCGTCCGCGTCGAGGAAGGCATCGAAGGTCTGGTGCACATCTCCGAGCTGGCTGAGCGGCACGTCGAGGTGCCCGACCAGGTGGTCGCCGTCGGTGACGACGCGATGGTCAAGGTCATCGACATCGACTTGGAACGTCGCCGGATTTCGTTGTCGCTCAAGCAGGCCAACGAGGACTACACCGAAGAGTTCGACCCGGCGAAGTACGGCATGGCCGACAGCTACGACGAGCAGGGCAACTACATATTCCCCGAGGGCTTCGACTCCGAAACCAACGAGTGGCTCGAAGGTTTCGAAAAACAGCGCGCCGAGTGGGAGGCCCGCTACGCCGAGGCCGAGCGCCGGCACAAGATGCACACCGCGCAGATGGAGAAGTTCGCGGCCGCCGAGCAAGCCGCCGAGGCCGAACAAGCACCGGCCAATGGGTCGTCAGACGACGATCAGTCCAGCGGCGGCTCGCTGGCCAGCGACGCGCAACTCGCCGCGTTGCGGGAGAAGCTCGCCGGCAGCGCCTAAGCGCAACCGGGAATGCTTCGGATCGGGCTGACCGGAGGGATCGGCGCCGGGAAATCCGCGGTAGCGGCAACGTTTGCACAATGCGGCGGGATCATCGTCGACGGTGATGTCATCGCCCGCGAGGTGGTCGAGCCGGGCACCGAAGGGCTGGCGGCTCTGGTCGAGGCTTTCGGTGAGGACATCTTGCAGCCCGACGGTTCGCTGGACCGACCGGCGTTGGCGGCCAAAGCATTCAGCGACGACGAAAGCCGGAAAACGCTCAACGGGATCGTCCACCCGCTGGTGGGTAAGCGTCGAGCGGAGATCATCGCCGGCGTTCCAGAGGATGCCGTCGTGGTCG
This sequence comes from Mycobacterium shimoidei, assembly GCA_002101905.1. Classification (GTDB taxonomy): domain Bacteria; phylum Actinomycetota; class Actinomycetes; order Mycobacteriales; family Mycobacteriaceae; genus Mycobacterium; species Mycobacterium shimoidei. The sequence continues at coordinate 8,633 of LQPU01000020.1, forward strand.
AAGACATTCCACTGCTGGTGGAATCGGGTATGGCACCGCTGTTTCCGCTTGTCGTCGTCGTCCACGCCGATGCCGCCGTGCGGCTGCGACGCCTGGTCGACCAACGCGGCATGGCCGAAGACGACGCCCGCGCCCGCATCGCCGCGCAAGCCAACGACGAGCAGCGGCGCGCCGTCGCCGACGTCTGGTTGGACAACTCCGGTACACCGGAGGCACTGGCCGAGCGTGCGCGTGAGGTGTGGAATCAGCGCATCGCCCCATTTGCGCGCAATCTCAAGGCTCGTCACGTCGTCGCTGGATCACCGCAGGTTGTGCCGGCTGACCCGACCTGGCCCGAGCAGGCACAGCGCATTGTCGCGCGGCTCAAGGCCACCTGCGGCGCAAAAGCGTTGCGGGTCGACCACATCGGTCCGACAGCGGTGCCCGGCATGGACGCCGAGGACATCATCGACATTCAGGTCACCGTCGAGTCGCTGGCGGTTGCCGACGAACTTGCCGGCCCGCTGCTGCCTGCGGGCTATCCACGTATCGACGCCATCACCGCGGACACGCCGCTGACCGATGACACTGCCTTGTGGGACAAGCGGTTTCACGGCTCGGCCGATCCGGGCCGTCCCACGCGTGTTCACCTGCGGGTCGACGGCTGGCCGAATCAGCGGTACGCGCTGTTGTTGGTGGACTGGCTCACCGCCGTTCCCGGTGCGCGGGCCGACGCCAAGGACGCCTACCGCCAGGCGTTTGAGTGGGCCGATGCGACGGGCTGGCGGCCGTAACGCCTTAGGTGAGCGGGGCGCCGCAGGACACCACCCGGTTGGGGTCGCTGTTGCCCAGCGTCAGTGCCACCGACCGGTCTACTTGTGCGGCGACATTGTCGTCGACGTGGATCTCGCAATGCACGGTCGCCGCATAGGGCCAGGGGACTACTACTTGCATGCCGGCCCTGGCGGGATCGGATAGCACCTCATTGGCTTGGAAAGTGTTGCCCGGTATCGAGCTCAGCGTTGTGGTGCTGGTCTCGTCGTCGTTGACCCGGAAGGTGGCCTGCGTGCCGGGGGCTACCCCGTCGACTCGAGCGATGTAAGTGATGTTGTGCAGTTCGGCCTGGGCGATCGCCGGAGTTGACTGCACGGCGACGACAGCACCTGCCACGGCGGTGATCGCCATCCATCTGGTGAAGCTCATGTCCTAAAGATTACGCTGTGCCCGCGCATCGGCGATGCTATTGGGGGCTAGCGCTTTTGACAGCGCGGGCACCACATGGTGGTTCTGCCTGCGACACGGGTCTTGTTGAGTCGTGTGCCGCACCTGGGGCAGCTGGGGTCGGGCTCGTCGCGAGCGCCCGTAAGCCAGCGCGGCAGGCCTGGAACGCAGCCATGGCGCACCGCCGTCCGCAGCACACGTCTCATGACGGCGTGCAACCGCTTGAGCTCGTCGGCGTCCAGGCCGGCGGTCGAGCGAGTGGGATGCAGTCCAGCCTGCCAGCATATTTCGTCGATCAGCAGGTTGCCGAGACCGGCGATCACCGACTGGTTCAGCAGTGTGGCCTTCAGGCCGCCGCGGCGGCCGGACAGTAGATCCCGAAACGCCGGCCAGTCGATGTCGAGGGCGTCCGGGCCCTGCGGGCCCATCACGCCGGCAGTGTCTTCGTCATCGGCCAACCAGACGCCACGCAGCTTGCGCTGATCGAGATAGTGGAGCTCACCGCGATCCAATGCCACCACGAGCCGCACCGGACCGTCGGTTTGCGCATCGTCGGGTGCGTAGTAAGGATGGCCCGTCATCCCGCTGTGCACCAACAACGTTGGGCCATCGGTCGGCAAAATCAGCCATTTCCCGTGCCGGCGCGGGGTGCGGAAACGATGACCAGTCAAACGTCGGCGCAGGGTATGGGCACTGGTGTTGCGCAGGATCCCGGTGTCGCGCACGTCCACATCGCGGACCCGCCGGCCGGGCAGGCTGTTCGCCAGTTCCCGCCGGAACCCCTCCACATCCGGCAGTTCGGGCATCAGCGCGTCTCCCGCACCACGTCTTTGGGATCCTTGTCGGTGCGTAGCCCGGTGTAGCGCGGATGGCGCAACTTGCCGTCGCGTGTCCACTCGCTGAATCCGACTTGTGCGACCATTTCCGGTCGTACCCATCGGGTTCCGGCCTCGCGAACCAACCCGCGGGTGAACGGTGGCTTGTCTTGCTCAATGGCCGACAAGCGGCTGTGCAGACTGCGCAGCGTGGCCTCGTCGAATCCGGTGCCCACCTTGCCCGCATAGACCAGATCGCGCCCGTCGTAGTAGCCCACTAGCAGCGCGCCGAGTTCCATGCGGCTGCCTTTGGGTGCGGTGTATCCGCCGATCACGAACTCCTGATCTCGAACACACTTGAACTTCAGCCAGTTCGGCGATCGTCGTCCTGTATAGGGCGCGTCGACTCGTTTGGCGATCACGCCCTCATCGCCGCGAGCACACGCGGCGCGGTAGGCCTCCTCACCGTGCTCCAGTCGATGCGGGGTGTATCGCAGCGGGACAGTGAATTGAAACGATTTGCGTAACAGTTTCTTTCGCTGCAGCAGCGGCAGTTCTGTGGTGCACTTTCCGTCCAGGTGCAGCAAGTCGAAAATGTAATAGAAGACCGGGATGCCGGTTGCCCGGCCCTGTTTGGGGTCGGTGATTCCCAGACGGCCCTGTAGCCGGGCGAAGCTGGTGCGGCGGCCTCGAAACGCCACGACCTCCCCGTCCACGACGAACCGGGAGACCGGTTGCGCGGCCAAAGCATCGACGAGTTCCGGGTAGGTCCCGTTGAGCGGTTGATGGTTACGGGAGAACAACCGCACGCGTTTACCGTCGCGGAACGCCAGGCATCGCTCGCCGTCGAACTTCCGCTCGAAGATCCAGTGTGGATCGGAGAACCGGCGGTCGGTCAAGGTGGCCAGCATCGGAGGTCGCCAGTCGGGCACCGGCTCGTCGTGCAGGTCGTCCAACGTCATGTGCACCGCATCCCCGTCGCTGCTTGGCGCTACGCACCGCGCCAGGTCAGCTCCATCCCTTCCGCAGCCAGCCACCGTGTCAGGTCGTAGTCGTGGCGGGCCAGCCCGTCGATGGCGGTGGCGGCCCGCCGTATCGCCCGCTCGGCCACGTCGGCGCTGAGCAGGTGGTGCCGGACGGCGACGAGTAACTCGTCGACATCGCTGAGCCTCGCCCCGGCGTGGGTGCTGACCTCGATGTCGAGGTAGTGGTCCTCGGAGCGCCACACCGTCGCACCGGGCGTGTACTCACCGACGTCGAGGTAGTAGTCGTGGTCGCGTTCGTGGCCCGGGTTGAAGTGGAAGACCGTCGCCCGCAGGCCCAGCGTCGGCAGCAGCCACGACTCGAGGTAGTGAAACTGCAGTCGGCCGGGGGCCGGACGCGCCAGGTACAGGCCCCAGGGGCGCAGCGTGTAGTCGTCGACGGCCCGCACGATGCCCTTGGGATCGGTGTTGGTACGGGCGACCAGGTCGAACGTCTCGTGCTTCGGGGGATGGATAGCGCCAGCGTAGCCCGGCGCCGATGCAGAGCGCGGAGCGCGATGAGGAGAAGCCGGGCCATGGATGTAGCCCGGCGCCGATGCAGAGCGCGGAGCGCGATGAGGTGGGGGCACCCCCAGCCGCGTAGCGGCAAGGGGGCAAGCCGGGCCATTTATGTAGTCGCGGGAAGACTGAGTGTCGGTGGCTGGTTCTACCCTGGTGAAATGGCCTTCGCTACCGAACACCCAGTGGTCGCCCACTCGGAGTACCGCCCGGCCGGGGAGGCCGTGGAAGGGCTGGTGCGTACCGGCGGTCGCTTCGAGGTGGTCAGCCCGCATGAGCCGGCAGGTGACCAGCCGGCCGCCATCGACGAGCTGGAGCGTCGTATCAAGGCCGGGGAACGCGACGTGGTGCTGCTCGGCGCTACCGGCACCGGCAAATCGGCAACCACGGCGTGGCTCATCGAACGCTTGCAGCGGCCCACCCTGGTGATGGAGCCGAACAAGACGCTGGCCGCCCAGATGGCCAACGAACTGCGAGAGATGTTGCCGCACAACGCAGTCGAGTATTTCGTCTCGTACTACGACTACTACCAGCCTGAGGCGTACATCGCGCAGACCGATACCTACATCGAAAAAGACAGCTCGATCAACGACGACGTCGAGCGACTGCGGCACTCTGCGACGTCGGCACTGCTGTCGCGGCGCGACGTGGTGGTGGTGGCCTCGGTGTCGTGCATCTACGGCCTGGGCACCCCGCAGTCTTATCTGGACCGCTCCGTCGAGTTGCGGGTGGGCACCGAGGTGCCCCGCGACGGGCTGCTGCGGCTGCTGGTCGACGTGCAGTACACCCGCAATGACCTGGCGTTCACCCGCGGATCGTTCCGGGTACGCGGCGACACCGTCGAGATCATTCCGTCGTATGAAGAGCTGGCCGTTCGAATCGAGTTCTTCGGCGACGAGATCGAGGCGCTGTACTACCTGCACCCATTGACCGGCGAGGTCATCCGCAAGGTCGACTCGCTGCGGATCTTCCCCGCCACTCACTATGTGGCCGGGCCCGAGCGGATGGCGCACGCCATTTCGACGATCGAGGAGGAGCTGGCCGAGCGGCTGGCCGAACTGGAAGGCCAGGGCAAGCTGCTGGAGGCGCAACGGCTGCGGATGCGCACCAACTACGACATCGAGATGATGCGCCAGGTCGGGTTCTGCTCGGGGATCGAGAACTACTCGCGCCACATCGACGGCCGGGGGCCCGGGTCGCCGCCGGCGACGTTGCTCGACTATTTCCCGGAGGACTTTCTGCTGGTCATCGACGAGTCGCACGTCACCGTGCCGCAGATCGGCGGCATGTACGAGGGCGACATGTCCCGCAAACGCAACCTGGTGGAGTACGGGTTCCGGCTGCCGTCGGCGTGCGACAACCGCCCACTGACCTGGGAAGAGTTCGCTTCGCGGATCGGGCAGACGGTGTACCTGTCGGCCACGCCGGGCCCCTACGAGCTCAGCCAGACCGGCGGCGAGTTCGTCGAGCAGGTGATCCGGCCCACCGGCCTGGTGGACCCGAAGGTTGTGGTCAAGCCGACCAAAGGCCAGATCGACGATCTGATCGGCGAGATCCGCAAACGCGCTGAGGCCGACGAGCGGGTGCTGGTGACCACGCTGACCAAGAAGATGGCCGAGGATCTCACCGACTACCTGCTGGAAATGGGCATCCGGGTGCGTTACCTGCACTCCGAGGTCGACACCCTGCGCCGGGTCGAGCTGCTGCGCCAGCTGCGGCTCGGCGAGTTCGACGTGTTGGTCGGCATCAACCTGCTGCGCGAGGGCCTGGACCTGCCCGAGGTGTCGCTGGTGTCGATTCTCGACGCCGACAAGGAAGGGTTCCTGCGCTCGACGCGCAGCCTGATCCAGACCATCGGCCGGGCCGCTCGCAACGTCTCCGGCGAGGTGCATCTGTACGCCGACACGATCACCGATTCGATGCGGGAGGCCATCGACGAGACCGAACGGCGGCGGGCCAAGCAAATCGCCTACAACGAGGCCAACGGCATTGACCCGAAGCCGCTGCGCAAGAATATCGCCGACATCCTCGACCGGGTCTACACCGAAGCCGACGACAGCGAGACCGTCGAGATGGGCTCGGGGCGCAGCATTTCCCGCGGCCGGAGAGCCCAGGGCGAGCCCGGCAGGGTGGTCAGTGCGGGCATCTTCGAAGGAAGGGACACCACCAACATGCCGCGCGCCGAGCTGGCCGACCTGATCAAGGACCTCACCGCGCAGATGATGGCCGCGGCCCGCGACTTGCAGTTCGAACTGGCCGCCCGGTTCCGCGACGAGATCGCCGACCTGAAGAAGGAACTGCGCGGGATGGACGCCGCCGGGCTGAAGTGATCCCGCGCGCCGCGCATTGATCTCAACCATGGTTGAGGCCATACCGTGGTGGGTGTGACCCAAACGAGCAGCACCACCACGGGTGGTTGGCGTGCGCTGCTCGGCCGCGAATATCTGGGCACCGCCACACTGCTGGCCGGTGGCGTCGCGCTGTATGCCACCAACGAGTTTCTGACCATCAGCCTGCTGCCCAGCACGGTCGCCGAGATCGGCGGTGAGCGGCTGTACGCGTGGGTGACGACGTTGTATCTCGTCGGATCGGTGGTCGCGGCCAGCACCGTGTATGCCCTGCTGCAGCGCATCGGGGCCCGCTCGTCGTATCTGCTCGGTTTGACCGTGTTCGCCGCTGGGAGCCTGGTCTGCGCGGCCGCTCCGGGCATGGAGATCCTGCTGGCCGGCCGCACATTGCAGGGCGCGGGCGGGGGTCTGCTCGCCGGGCTGGGTTATGCCGTCATCAACGCCGCGCTGCCGCGCACCTTGTGGACGCGGGCATCGGCGCTGGTGTCGGCGATGTGGGGGGTGGCGACGGTGCTGGGACCGGCGACGGGTGGCTTGTTCGCCCAGTTCGGGTTGTGGCGGTGGGCGTTCGGCGCGATGACAATGCTGACCGCGGCGATGGGACTGCTGGTCCCGGCGGTGCTGACAAGAGGGCGGGTCAATCACGGCGAACCGCCGTTGCCGCTCAAGGTGCCGGTGTGGTCGCTGCTGCTGCTCGGCACCGCCGCGCTGGCGGTCAGTGTCGCGGAGGTGCCCCATAACACCATCGCCACCGCTGGGCTGCTCGCCGTCAGTGTGCTGTTGCTCGCGGTCTTCCTGCTGGTCGACCGGCGGATGTCGGCGGCGGTGTTGCCGCCCAGCGCATTTGGATCTGGACCGCTGAAGTGGATTTACCTGACCATGGCGCTGCTGATGGTCGCGGCGATGGTCGACATGTATGTGCCGCTGTTCGGCCAACGGCTGGCGCACCTGGTCCCGGTGGTTGCCGGCTTTTTGGGCGCGGCTTTGGCCATCGGGTGGACGGTCAGCGAGATCGTCAGCGCATCACTGCGCAGCAGTCTGGTGATCGCTCGCGTCGTCCTGGCCGCGCCGCTGATCGTTGCGGTAGGTCTGGCCTTGGGGGCTGTAACCCAGGTCGACAATGCGCCGATCGGGGTCGTCCTGCTGTGGGCGGTGGCGTTGCTGATCACCGGGACCGGCATCGGGATGGCGTGGCCGCACCTGGCCGCCTGGGCGATGGCCTGCGTCGACGATCCGGCCGAGGGCAGCGAGGCGGCCGCTGCGATCAACGTGGTCCAACTGATTTCCGGGGCGTTCGGCGCCGGACTGGCCGGCGTGGTGGTCAACACCGCCGCCGGCGGCGCCGTGATGGCGGCCCGCTGGTTGTTCGCGGTCTTCACGGTCTTGGCGGCCATAGGTGTCCTCGCCTCATACCGCGCCACCCGCGCCAGCCACCTCTCCGTTGCGGATTAATGTCACCGACGTGGATGCTTTTACTGCGGGCCGGCTGACCCGATCCCTGGACGCGCTGCACTCGGCGGTGTATTTCGTGCCCGAGGCCAACGAGAAGTTCGGCCAACTCGGCATGGATTTTCGGACCCATTACTTCGCCGGCCGGTCGGCCGCAATGGGCGCGGTGTCGGCGAACGTCGTCGCGGCAACCTTCTACAACTTCAATCCGCGGTTGGTTGCCAGCGCGATACCGGCGGCCTGGGAGTTGGCACCGCCGGCCACGGTGACCCGGGTGCGTTACGAGATCGTCGAGACGGCTCTACCGCGGATTCTTGGTGAAAAGCTCACGCAATCAACGGAATTAGCTCATGCAGCGGAGCTGCTGCGACGAGTCGCGGAGTCGGTACCCGAGGCTGCCGGGCGCCCGCTGTATGCCGGTCACGCCGAATTGCCTTGGCCGACAACGCCAATCGCCCAACTGTGGCACGCGATCACTTTGCTGCGCGAATACCGCGGCGACGGGCACATCGCGGCGCTGGTGTGCAACGGACTCAGCGGTCTCGAGGCCTTGATCACCCACACCGCAACCGGAATCGGCTTCAATGCCGAGTATGCGCGGCGGATGCGCGGATGGAGCCGGGACGAATGGGATTCGGCCACCAAGACCCTCATGTCGCGCGGCATTCTCGGTGAGAGCGGACTGACAGCGGCCGGAAACGAACTGCGCTCCAGGATCGAAGACCTCACCGACGACCTGGGGTATCCACCGTGGCGAGGCTTGCCTGCGAGCCAAGCCGACGAACTGATTCGCTTCGCTGCGGTGATCCGCGATGCCGTGCAGGCTGCGGGTGTGTTCCCCTCCGGAGCCTTCGGGCCGCGGTACGGCCAGCCCCGCTAGCCCCGGGTCGATTTGGTGACCTGGGAGTAGTGGAATTGCCAGCGTTCGACGATGTGGAATCCGAGCTCGCCGGCGAACTGATACACAGGCGCATGCCCCAGTAGCGGGCCCGGCGGTAGCGACGCGCCGCTTTGGTGATCCGGCAGCGTCTTGTCTCGGCTCGAGATCGTCCACACCGTGCTGCACTTGTCCAGTCGCGGCAGCACCAGCCACACCGCGACGTGGCCGTTCCACAACGTGCCGTGGTCGGGTCCGTATGCTCCGCGCTCGATGTCGGCCAGCGGCGCGAAGGCCGCCGGCCGCGTGGCCAGCAGCGCGCGAATCGGCCCGGGCCGCCAGCGCACCGTGTTGTCGACCAGCAGGCAGTCACCGGGCATCGCTTGAGCAGAGACGACGTCAGCCACCTGGCTGTAGTCCCAGCCCTCCTTCGCGTACGGACCGCGTTGTTTCACAAGGTAATTCGGAAACGCTGCCACCGCGAACAGGATCAGCACACCGGCGATCGCCCGGGGTTTGCGCACGAGTGTGACAATGCACAGCGCCAACACGATGGCCATTGCCGGCGCGGTGAGAATCAGGTAGCGCGGGTAGTAGATCGGCTCACCGATCGCGGAGTAGGTGAGGATGACCACGGTCGGCAGGACGATCCAGGCCACGCAGCTGATCAGCAGAGGACGCAGATCACCTGCGGGCGCTGGCCGACCGGCGCGCCGAACCGCGATCGCGGCAACAATGGTCAGGCCGCTCAGAATGGCGAACGGAACGCTGTGGTCGAAGTACTGCCGGTGCACCACGTCGAGAAACAGGTTGCGCCGCAGCGTCGAGATCCACCCGACCTGCCACACTTGCTGGTGCGCGAACACGAAAAACGGCGTCATGAGCGCCAGCGCGGCGGCCGATGTGGCCAGCCCCCAGATGACGGCAGACCCGGCCCGCGGCAGCACCCTGAGCATCACGGCGTAGACCAGCACCAACAAGCCCAGGTTGACGCTCAACAGAATGGCCAGCATCAGCGCCAGGCAGTAGAGCAGCCACAGCGACCGCCGGTTGCGGCGCACCGCGGTTGCGAACAACACCGTCAGCCAGACGGCGGTAGCCGCTTCCAGCGCGTAGGGGCGGGCCTCAATCCCGGCCCATGTGACGCGCGGCAGGATGGCGAAAAGGATGCCCGCGCACGCGGCGGTGCCGCGCGGCGTGAAACGTCTGGTGAACACGACCACACCGGCCGCGGCGGCGCCTACTGCGATCGCGCTCGGTAGCCGTGACCAGAATTCCGTCGGCGGGAAGATGGTGAACCAACCGTGCATCAGCAGGTAATACAGCCCGTGCACGGCATCGATTCGCCCCAGCAATTGCCAGAGCTGTGACAATGATCGGCTTGCCGACGCCGATATGGTCGCGCCCTCGTCGAACCACAGCGACGGCCGGTTGGCGGCTGCGGCGCTGACCCCGGCGGCCAGCACCGCAACCGCGATCGGGTCGAGCAGTTTGCCAGTGCGCCGGGGGCGCGGACTGCCGGCAATGACCGCGGTTGTGGGTTTGTCGACGATGGGGGCAGCCATTATGTCCGTCACTGTAAGGGCTCTGTGGTGAACCTGATCACCGATGGTGGTGGGTTCGTTTATCGGCCGCGCACCGGAATTCAAAGCCACGTCCGGCCGATCAACTTTGTAGCCAGTTAATCAAACTGGCGCGCACTATATTTCACTCGCACTTTGCATTCGCCGATTATGTCAGGGCCGAGAAGCCCTACAGCGGCTATGCTCTGATTGCTCGAGGCTAATTAACGCCACGCTCTGCGGTGTGGCGCAAATCCAACCCTCGGTATCGGGCAACGCGTTACTGTCATGGGTTGGCGTAGCAACCGACACCTGGGAGGGTAAATGAGCGCCTATCGAACCGTGGTGGTAGGAACCGACGGCTCGGACTCGTCGCTGCGCGCGGTAGATAAGGCAGGCACCATCGCTGGGGCTGACGCGAAGCTGATCATCGCCACGGCGTATCTGCCTCAGCATGAGGACCCGCGGGCCGCCGACGTCTTGAAGGACGAGAGCTACAAGGTGTCGGGCAGCGCCCCGATCTACGCGATTCTGCGGGAAGCCAAGGAGCGGGCCCAGGCCGCGGGCGCGAAAAACATCGAGGAACGTTCGGTGGTCGGGGCCCCGGTCGACGCATTGGTCGGACTTGCCGAGGAGGTCGACGCCGATCTGTTGGTGGTCGGCAACGTCGGCTTGAACACCATCGCGGGCCGCCTGCTGGGCTCGGTGCCGGCCAACGTTTCACGCCGGGCCAAGGTCGACGTCCTGATCGTGCACACCACCCCCTGAACCGCCTCCGGAATCGCCCGGCCCGCTGGGCGATTACGTGCTGGCGACAGTGTGGCGAGCCAGCCGGAAAGTCCGGGTCAGCGGGTCCGGACCGGCCGTCAAGGTCACCTCGACCGTTCCGCGTGCGGTGACGACGTAGCGCTCCTCGACGTCGGGTCCGTCGTCGCGTCGACTGACCGGCCGGCACCCCAGGTCCTGGTCGTCGCGCAGCGCGGGGTCGAACGGGAAGAACACCGGGTCGTAGGGTGTCACGTCCCCATCGGGCTGGCCGTCGCGCAGCCGGCTGCACTCGACGAACCGGAAATGGCCGATGTTGTGCGCCGCCCGGTAGTTCCGCGTGACAACCAGCGGAGCCTGGCCGTCCGTGGGCAGCTGTACATCCTTGGACACGATCGGGTCGAAGCTGACGTCTTCGCCCGCATGGGCTTCGCGGAAGACTCCGAAATGCCGCGACAGCCGGTCCGACAGGGCGTAGCCGGCTTCTCTGTCGAGGAAGACAGCCAGGCCGATCGCGGTCGCCGCAAACGGATGCGGTGAGCGTTTGACGCGTTTCTCGTCGAACACGGTACGCAGGATCCGGCCGATCAGCGGAAAACTGCCCGCGCCGCCCACCACGTAGATGCCCGCGACCTCCGACCAGTCCAGCCCCCGCCGGACCTGCGAGAGCGCCATGACGGTCTGGTCGACGAGCGGTTCACAGGCCGTGTAGACGTCGTCGATCGGGCAGCAGAACGGGGGCTTGCCGACCGCCTCGAGGTCGACGAGGAAGCGGCGGGTGTTCGGCCCGACGGCTTCCTTGCGGGTGGTGCACTCCTCGAGCAGCAACGCCCTGGCGGCGGCATCGAGGTTGGGCAGCTCGGCGCCGTTGCGCACGAGGGTGAAAATCGCCTCGTCGAAGTCGTCACCGCCGAGGCGTTTGATGCCCTCGCTGGTGACGACCTCGTTGAGTCGCCGGGTCATCTTGAGCAGTGACGCGTCGAACGTGCCACCGCCGAGGTCGTAGATGAGCACATACTCGCGCTTGGCGGTGGCCGTCGAGCGGTAGCGGTGGGCGTACTCGAAGCCGGCCGCCGACGGCTCGTTGAGCAACGCGATGACTTCGAAGCCGGCCCGGGCAAATGCATCCAGGGTCAGGAAACGTTGCGCGCTGGACGCGTTGGCGGGCGTGCTGATGGCTGCCTCCACACGCTCACCGGGCGCCAGCTCGACGTTGGAGCGCTGCTCGAGGTCGCTTTTGAACTGGGCCAGAAGCCCGGTGAACAAGTCGGCCAACGAGTAGCGTCGCCCTGCCAGCTCGACCGTGGTGCGGGGGCCGGCCTCACCGAGCAGGCGCTTGAAGGAGCGCAGCACCGACCAGCCCGGATCGCGGCGCACCGCGGCGGCGTCCAAGCCGAACCGGAGCTCACCGGCCGCGTTGCCGGCGATGAGCGACGGCCAGGTGTCCGCGCCTTCGAACGACGCCACGGGGTAGTTGCCGCGGTCGACGACTGCCGCGACCGTATGCGTCGTACCGAAGTCGATACCGACCCTCACCGAGCGTAAGTGTAGGCGTTGCAGCGGGTTTCGCGGCGTTTTTACCAGCCGCGCTCGCGCCAGGCACCCAAATTGGGCCGCTCCGCCCCGAGTGTGGTGTCGTCGCCGTGGCCGGGATAGACGACGGTGGAGTCGTCGTAGACATCGAAGACCCGGGTGATGACGTCGTCGAGGAGCTGCGTGAAATCCCCGGGCTGCCACGTTTTGCCGACCCCGCCCGGGAACAGGCAGTCGCCGGTGAACAACTGCGTGACGCCGCCGGTGGCCGGGCCGTCGAGCGCCAGCGCGATCGATCCGGGCGTGTGGCCCCGCAGGTGGAGAACATCGAACGTCAGCTCGCCGATCTGTACCGTGTCGCCGTGAGCCAGCAGACGATCCGGCTTGACCGGCAACGGCCCGGCGTCGATCTCATGCGCCGCGGTGGGCGCGCCGGTGGCCTCGGCAAGTGCTTGCAGCGCCTGCCAGTGATCCCAGTGCTGGTGGCTGGTGACAATCAGCGACAGCTTGGGCGCGTAGCGTCGCACCAGCTCGGTCAGGACGTCGGCGTCGTTGGCGGCGTCGATCAGCAGGGTTTCTCCAGTCGCGGAACACGTCACCAGGTAGGCGTTGTTGTCCATGGGGCCTACCGACGCCTTCAGGATCGTGGCGCCCGGCAGAGTGCGGAGGGCGGCGCTGCCCGGGTCAACATGGCCGGTGTAGTTGTCGTCGACGAGAGTCGTCATACCGGCCACCGTACTGGTCCAGACTTGCTTGTCGGTACCGGCACATAGCATGGAAACGACTTGTGTGCTCACTCATGAGGAAGGACCGCGTTGGCTGACCGCCTAGTCATCAAGGGTGCGCGTGAGCACAACCTGCGCAGCGTCGATCTTGATTTGCCGCGCGACGCATTGATCGTCTTCACCGGCCTATCTGGCTCGGGAAAGTCTTCGCTGGCGTTTGACACCATCTTCGCAGAAGGCCAGCGGCGCTATGTGGAGTCGCTGTCGGCCTACGCGCGCCAATTCCTCGGCCAGATGGACAAGCCCGACGTCGACTTCATCGAGGGGCTTTCCCCAGCGGTGTCCATCGACCAGAAGTCGACCAACCGCAACCCGCGCTCGACGGTCGGCACCATCACCGAGGTCTACGACTACCTGCGGCTGCTGTACGCCCGCGCCGGCACCCCGCACTGCCCGGTGTGCGGGCACCGGATCGCCCGGCAGACCCCGCAGCAAATCGTCGACCAAGTGCTGGCGATGCCCGAGGGCACCCGTTTCCAGGTGCTGGCGCCGGTGGTGCGCACCCGCAAGGGAGAGTTCGTCGACCTTTTCGAAAAGCTCAACTCCCAGGGCTACAGCCGGGTCCGGGTCGACGGCGTGGTACATCCGCTGACCGACCCGCCGAAGCTGAAGAAACAGGAAAAACACGACATAGAGGTGGTCGTCGACCGCCTCACTGTCAAAGCCAGCGCCAAGCAGCGACTCACCGATTCGGTGGAAACCGCGCTGAATTTGGCCGACGGCATCGTCGTGCTCGAATTCGTCGACCATGACCACGACGCGCACAACCGCGAGCAGCGGTTCTCCGAGAAGCTGGCTTGCCCCAACGGCCACTCGCTGGCCGTGGATGACCTTGAGCCCCGGTCGTTTTCGTTCAACTCGCCGTACGGGGCCTGCCCGGAATGCGCCGGTCTGGGCATTCGCAAAGAGGTCGACCCGGACCTGGTGGTGCCCGACCCAGAGCTCACCCTGGCCGAGGGCGCGGTGGCGCCGTGGTCGATGGGCCACACCGCCGAGTACTTCACCCGGATGATGGCCGGCCTCGGCGAGTCGATGGGTTTCGACGTCGATACACCGTGGCGCAAGCTGCCTGCCAAGGCCCGCAAGGCGATCCTGGAGGGCTGTGACGAGCAGGTGCATGTGCGGTACCGCAACCGTTACGGTCGCACCCGCTCCTACTACGCCGACTTCGAAGGCGTGATGGCGTTCCTGCAGCGCAAGATGGAACAAACCGAGTCTGAGATGATGAAGGAACGCTACGAGGGCTTCATGCGCGACGTGCCGTGCCCGGAGTGCAAGGGAACACGGCTCAAGCCGGAGATCCTGGCGGTGACACTGGCAGCGGGGGAGCGCGGCAAGAAGTCCATCGCCGAAGTGTGTGAGCTGTCGATCTCGGACTGCGCGGACTTCCTCAACGCTCTCACGCTCGGCCCGCGCGAACAGGCGATCGCCGGGCAGGTACTCAAGGAGATCCAGTCCAGGCTGGGCTTTCTGCTCGACGTCGGACTGGAATACCTGTCCTTATCCCGGGCCGCCGCGACCCTGTCCGGCGGTGAGGCACAACGCATCCGGCTGGCCACCCAGATCGGCTCGGGGCTGGTCGGCGTGCTGTATGTGCTCGATGAGCCGTCGATCGGCCTGCACCAGCGCGACAATCGTCGCCTCATCGAAACCCTAACCCGGCTAAGGGATTTGGGTAACACACTGATCGTGGTCGAACATGACCAGGACACCATCGCGCACGCAGACTGGATTGTGGACATCGGCCCGGCGGCCGGTGAGCACGGCGGGCAGATCGTACACAGCGGGCCCTATGACGAGCTGCTGCGCAATAAGGAGTCGATTACCGGAAAGTACCTATCCGGTGCGGAAAGCATTGAGACACCGGCGATCCGGCGTCCGGTCGACAAGCGTCGCCGGCTGACGGTAGTCGGCGCGCGGGAGCACAACCTGCGCGAGATCGATGTGGCATTTCCGCTCGGCGTGCTCACCGCGGTGACAGGGGTTTCGGGCTCCGGAAAGTCGACGCTGGTCAACGACATCTTGGCCGCGGTGCTGGCCAACAAGCTCAACGGCGCTCGCCAGGTGCCGGGCCGGCATACCCGGGTCACCGGCCTCGATCATGTGGACAAGCTGGTGCGAGTGGACCAGTCGCCGATCGGGCGCACACCACGGTCGAACCCGGCCACCTACACCGGGGTGTTCGACAAGATCCGCACACTGTTCGCCGCCACCACCGAGGCCAAGGTCCGCGGGTACCAGCCCGGCCGATTCTCGTTCAACGTCAAAGGTGGGCGCTGCGAAGCGTGTTCGGGTGACGGCACCATCAAGATCGAGATGAACTTCCTGCCGGACGTGTACGTGCCGTGCGAGGTCTGCCACGGCGCCCGCTACAACCGGGAAACCCTCGAAGTCCACTACAAGGGCAAGACCATTTCCGAAGTACTCGACATGTCCATCGAGGAAGCGGCGAAGTTCTTCGAGCCGATCACCGGTATCCACCGGTATCTGCGCACGCTGGTCGACGTCGGCTTGGGCTATGTGCGGCTCGGTCAGCCCGCGCCGACCCTGTCCGGAGGCGAGGCGCAGCGAGTGAAGCTGGCGTCGGAACTGCAGAAGCGTTCGACCGGGCGCACGGTCTACATCTTGGACGAGCCCACCACCGGTTTGCATTTCGACGACATCCGCAAGCTACTGAATGTGCTCAACGGCCTTGTGGACAAAGGCAATACGGTGATCGTTATCGAACACAACCTCGACGTGATCAAGACATCGGACTGGATCATCGACATGGGGCCGGAGGGCGGCGCCGAAGGCGGCACCGTGGTCGCCGAAGGGACCCCGGAGGACATCGCCGCGGTGCCGGAAAGCTACACCGGCAAGTTCCTCGCCGACACGCTCAATGTGCCGGTTACCAAGCCGCGCAAGTCCAGCCGGCGGCGGGTCAGCGCCTGACCGCGATCACTCCTCGGAATCCCCCTGGTGCATCGATTCGCGAATCTGCGCCAACCGGTCGGCAGCCGCTTGCTGGTGTTTCTGATATTGCTCCTCGACGCTGCGACCCTCTGCGGTTTCGGCGTCCAGTTCGGAGGCGCCGACAGCGGTTTGGTAGCGAGTCTCGATCTTGTCGCGAACAGAGTCGAAAGTCGGTACACCAGAGCTGTCATATTCCTGGTCAGCCATGGCTTCACGCTACCTTTCGCGTTTGAAATACCGCACCATCTGTTGCCAGTACACCAACGTCAGGGCCATCTGCACCGCGGTCGCCGCTGCTGTCAGGCCCAGCCGGCGGCGACGCGCTGTGACGACGGCGGCGACGGCGGCGGCTGATGCCGCTGCGCTCACCGCGGCGGCGGAGTCTTTCGGCCGGTTGGTAATCCACGCTTCCTCACCCAGCATCGCGCGGGTGGCCCAGTTCCGGTTGTTGGCAGGCTCCGGGAAAACCACGGGGTTCACTGCAAACCACAATCCGATCAGCGCGGCGTGGCTCCAGCGCCGCGTCCACACCGGCACCAGCACCAGCGGGGTGGTTGCCCAGCGTGTCCATGCACTCCACGGATTGGAGTGGCGGGCGAAGATCGCGCGACGAATGCGTGCAACCGGCAGCGGCGCGGCACTCATGTACTCGATTGTCGCCGACACCGGCTCAATGCCGGGTTAACGGGGCTTGGCCAGCGGGAACGGCAAAGTCTCGCGGATGCTGCGCCCGGTGACGAGCATGACGACACGATCCACGCCCATGCCCAGCCCGCCGGTGGGTGGCATCGCATACTCCATCGCCTCCAGGAAATCCTCGTCGAGCTCCATCGCTTCCGGATCGCCGCCGGCGGCGAGCAATGACTGGTACTGCAGGCGGCGGCGCTGTTCGATTGGGTCGGTCAGCTCGCTGTAAGCGGTACCCAGCTCCACGCCCCAGGCGACCAGGTCCCAACGTTCGGCTACGCCGGGCTTACTGCGATGCGGTCGGGTCAACGGCGACACCGATGTCGGAAAGTCGATATAGAAGGTCGGTTGTTCGGTTTTCGCCTCGACTAAGTGCTCGTAGAGTTCGAGCACCACCGCACCGGCATCCCATCGAGCCAGATAGGGGATCGCCGCGGCATCGCACAGCTTGCGCAGCGCGGCCAAATCGGTGCTGGCATCGATGTGTTCGCCAAGCGCCTCCGAAACGGCGTCGTGCACTGTCTTCACCGGCCATGCGCCGGAGATGTCGACCGGTTCTAGTCCGGTGTCGTCGCCGTCCGGCCGGGGCCGCATCACCACCGGCGCGCCGTTGGCCGCCGTCGCCGCGTTCTGGATCAGTTCCCGGCAACCGTCAATCCACACCAGGTAGTCGGCGTGAGCCTGATAGGCCTCGAGCAAAGTGAATTCCGGGTTATGGCTGAAGTCGACTCCCTCGTTGCGAAACGCCCTGCCCAGCTCGAAGACTCGCTCCACACCGCCGACGCAAAGCCGCTTCAGGTACAGCTCGGGGGCGATGCGCAGGTACAGGTCCAGGTCATAGGTATTGATGTGGGTGATGAACGGACGGGCGGTAGCACCGCCGTGGATCCGCTGCAGCATCGGAGTTTCAACTTCAAGGAATCCCTTGGCGGTCAATGTTTCCCGGATGGCGCGCAGCACATTGCTGCGCGCTGCGATCAGCTTACGGGATTCGGCGTTGATCGCTAGGTCCACGTAACGGCTGCGCACCCGTGCCTCCGGGTCGGTGAGTCCCTTCCATTTGTTGGGCAGCGGACGCAGACACTTTCCGACCAGCCGCCAGTTGAGCACGATCAGTGACCGGGTTCCGGTCTTGCTGAATCCCATGTGCCCGCCCACTTCGACGAGATCACCGAGATCGATGGCTTTGGTGAAATCGGAGATGCTGCCCCGCTGCAGAACCGAACTGTCCATCAGCAGCTGCATTTCGCCTGACCAGTCACGTAGGTGGGCGAACAGCACGCCGCCGAAATCACGGATGCGCAGCACTCGTCCGGACACCGATACGGCCGTTTCGTCGTCGGCTTCCAATGCGTCGGCGATCGTGTGACTCGGCGGATGCCCCACCGGATAAGCGTCAATACCTTTGTCCTGCAGTGCTTTCAACTTCTCCAGTCGCACCCGCACCTGCTCGGGAAGTCGGCGTCGCGGGTCGCCGACGGCTGGCAACTCGTCTCGCCGCAAGCTCGACACATCCGGCGCCGAGCCGTCGTGGTGTAAAAGCCCGGTTTCCACCAAGACTGACGGGACCGAGGGATGATGCCCGGTGTGCTGTTCGTTGCGGCGCGAAAACGGCAGCACCAGAAAACCCTCGGCGATCACCGAAGCCACACCGACTCGGGGAATCAGCCTGGCGTCCTCGTAACAGGCGTACCGCGGCAGCCATTCGGGCTGGTACTTCATGTTCGAGCGATACAGCGTCTCCAACTGCCACCAGCGTGAGAAGAACACCAGCAGGCCGCGCCACATCCGGGCCACGGGGCCGGCGCCGAGCTGGGCACCCTGCTCGAAGGCCGAGCGGAACATGGCGAAATTCAGGGAAATCCGGGTGATGCCAAGGTGGTCAGCGCCCAGGGCCAATTCGCTGACCATCAGCTCGATGGTGCCGTTGGGTGACTCGGGGGATCGCCGCATCAAATCCAGTGAGACGCCGTGTTGTCCCCACGGCACCAGTGACAACATCGCCACCACCTGGTTGTCTCGGCGTAGCGCTTCGACCAGCAGACAATCGGCGTCCGCGGGGTCGCCGAGCCGGCCCAGCGCCATGGAGAAGCCCCGCTCGGTCTCGGTGTCCCGCCAGGCATCCGCGTACCGGATCAGCCGGGCCATCTCGTCGGCACCGATGTCGCGGTGCCGGCGGATGCGCACCGAAAGCCCGGCACGGCGGGCCCGGGTCACCGCCTGGCGCACAGCCCGCATATCGGGACCGGACAATTTGAACTCGCCGGTGTGCAGGATGGCCTCGTCGCCCAACTCCAGGGCGTTGAGGCCGGCCGCGCGGAACGCCTTGGCGCCCTGCGAACTCGCGCCCATGACGCCGGGCGCCCAGCCATAGGCCTGGCACAGCCGAAGCCAGGTGTCGATGGCGTGCGGCCATGCGCGGGGGTCGCCTACCGGGTCGCCGCTGGCCAGACAGACACCGACCTCGACGCGGTAGGTGATCGCCGCGCGACCACTGGGCGCGAATACCACCGATTTGTCCCGGCGGGTGGCGAAGTAGCCCAGCGAGTCGTTTTGGCCGTACAGCTCGAGCAGCCCGCGGATGGCCGATTCGTCCTCTCCGGTCAGCGCGTTCTCGGCGCGCTGGGACTGGAAGAGCACGATGGCGGCCAGGATCAGCGCCAGACCACCGAATAGACCCAACAGGTCGTTGACAAAAAAATGCGGCCGGCCTGCGAACGAAGCTTGGTCGGCCAAGGCAAATCCGACCACGCGGTCGACCACATAGAAGACCCGTTCGTCGCGGTGCAGCGACCCGGGGAACACAGCGACCAGTCCCCAGCCCAACAGGATGCCCGCCGCCCAGCCGGCGAGCAGCACGGCGACCGACTTGTACAGTGCTCCGCGGCGGACCTTGGCCCAGAACTCCCGGTACGCCAACAACAGCAAGACGATCGCGGCCAAATGCAAAGCGAGGCCGATCGTTCCGCCCAAGATCTGGACCAGGCTCTTGACCGGTGCCGCCAGATCGACGACGTTCCACCCGGCGGCGGTCACGAGGTTGGCAAGCAGCGCCCACCACGCGATGCGTTTGCGCGCGGTCAGCGCTCCGGCCAGCAGGGCCAGGACGAATGACCAGGAAAAACTTGTGTCGGGGAAGTTGAACAGGTAGTCGTTGATGAACTCGCGCGGCACTTTGATGATCCACCGCACCAGCGGCGAGACGCTGGCCAGCAGCGATAGTGTCGCGATGACCCCGACCGTCCAGCCGGCGACGGCGGGCATCCAGTGATATCGCGAGGCCGGTCGGCTCTGCTGGCGGCGCGCAGTCACGGTCACAGAGCGCGAGGATATTCTCTCCAGCCGGGAATCGCCTGTACAAGCGGCTGCTGGTGGGCGGTCGCCGCGCACCCACTGCTAGACTTGACGGCGCGACCGTCCCGGCTAAGGCCAGGGACAGCAAGTGGAGTCCCACTCCCACCGTTGGCCAGGCAAGGCTCAACGGTCCGGTCATCGGCACTTCGAGTGCTTATTCTGCGGTCAACGCAGGCGGCTCCGGCAACGGGCCGCGACCGGTCGGCACAGGACCCTGCTTATGCAGGGTTTTTTGCTGATGGCGTGGTATTCGACCGCTGATCCTGACAGTGCAGGGCCCCGGCCGCGACCGCAAAAACCTACGAGCCCAGGAGGCCCCATCAGCACTGAGACCCGCGTCAACGAACGCATCCGCGTACCTGAAGTCCGATTGATCGGCCCGGGAGGGGAGCAGGTAGGCATCGTGCGTATCGAAGATGCACTGCGCGTCGCCGCAGACGCCGACCTCGACCTCGTCGAAGTTGCCCCCAACGCCAGACCACCGGTCTGCAAGATCATGGACTACGGCAAGTTCAAATACGAGGCGGCGCAAAAGGCACGCGAGTCTCGCAGGAACCAGCAACAAACCGTCGTCAAGGAACAAAAGCTCCGTCCCAAGATCGACGATCACGACTACGAGACCAAGAAGGGCCACGTCATCCGCTTCTTGGAAGCGGGGTCGAAGGTGAAGGTGACGATCATGTTTCGCGGCCGCGAGCAGTCCCGCCCCGAGCTGGGTTACCGACTGCTGCAGCGCCTCGCCGCCGATGTCGCCGATTACGGCTTCGTCGAGACGGCGGCTAAGCAAGACGGGCGGAATATGACGATGGTGCTGGCACCGCACCGCGGCGCGAAGACTCGCGCCAGGGCGGCGCAACAAGCGGGTGGAGCCGCCGGTCCACCCCCCCCAAACGGCGATACCGAGACCTAAACCGACACGACGGCAGAACTGAGGAAACATGCCCAAGGCCAAGACCCATAGCGGGGCGTCGAAGCGGTTCCGGCGCACCGGCACCGGAAAGATCGTGCGACAGAAAGCGAATCGCCGGCATTTGTTCGAGCACAAGCCGACCACCCGCACCCGCCGATTGGAGGGGCGCACCGAGGTGTCGCGACACGACACCAAACGGGTCAACAAGATGCTCAACGGCTGACCGGTACAACCACCCGACGATAGGAACACCCAATGGCACGCGTGAAGCGGGCAGTCAACGCCCATAAGAAGCGTCGCACCGTCTTGAAGGCCTCGAAAGGCTATCGCGGCCAGCGCTCTCGGCTCTACCGCAAAGCCAAAGAGCAGCAACTACATTCGCTGAACTACGCCTTCCGTGACCGTCGCGCCCGCAAGGGCGAATTCCGCAAACTGTGGATTTCGCGGATCAACGCAGCGGCCCGCGCGAATGACATCACCTACAACCGGCTGATTCAGGGCCTGAAGGCCGCCGGTGTCGAGGTGGACCGCAAGAACCTCGCCGAGATCGCGGTGAGCGACCCGGCGGCGTTCACCGCACTTGTCGACGTGGCGCGCGCCGCCCTGCCCCAGGACGTGAACGCCCCGTCCGGAGAGGCCGCCTAAGCCGCGCGGGATTCGACCCGGTGCTCACCGAACGCTCGACCCGGGTGGTCGCGGCGGTCAAGCTGCACCGGCATGTCGCCCGGCGTCGTACCCAGCGCTTCCTGGTGGAGGGCGCCCATCTGGTCGAGGCGGCCTCGCGGCGTGGCTTGGTCCGGGAGATCTTTGCCACCGAGTCGGCGGCGCAGCGCTACGCCGGGCTGCTGGCCGGGCAGCGTGCTCCGGTGTGCCTGGTGTCGGAGCGAGCCGCAAAGGCCTTGTCGGACACGGTAACTCCAGCGGGCATCGTCGCGGTCTGCGACATGCCCGCCGCCACCGTCGAGGACGTGCTGGCTGACGCGCCCCGGCTGGTCGCGGTGGCGGTCGGAATCAGCGAACCCGGCAACGCGGGCACCATGATCCGCATCGCCGACGCGATGGGCGCCGCGGCGGTGGTCCTCGCCGGACACAGCGTGGATCCCTACAACGGCAAGTGCCTGCGAGCCTCCGCCGGAAGCATCTTTTCCATCCCGGTGATCGTCGCGCCCGAACTGGAGACCACCGTGGCGGCGTTACGCGCCGCGGGCTCGCAGGTGCTGGCCACCACCGTCGACGGGGAATTGCGGCTCGATGACGCCGATCTCGCTAAACCGACCGCGTGGCTGTTCGGAGCGGAGTCGCACGGCCTATCCGCAGAGGTGGCCGCACAGGCCGATCACCGGGTGCGAATACCGATGAGAGGTGACGCGCAGAGCCTCAATGTGGCTGCGGCCGCGGCGATTTGCCTTTACCAAAGCGCACAGGCACTCGGCTAGCGGCGATCGCAAGCGCGGCGAATGCCGGGCGCAGCGGGTCGCCGCCCTCGGCTAGCCTCAGGCGGCCTTGCCGCCCCGGGCCGGTCGCAGACCCGCCAGCGAGAACGTGGTGTGCACCAACGAGCCTGCTCGTTCGATGAGGTTCTTGGGACGGGGCGGGACGTAATGCATCGGCAGCCCGCGGCGATCCTTCGGCGGCGCCATGAACCGGGGGGCCTCCACCAACGGCGCATCGGCGGGAATTCGGCCCTGCGCTCTGCGGTAGGCGGCCAGCGCCCGCGGATGCAGCCGGATCTCGTCGGGAACGGCCAGAAACGCGAGCTCGACAGCCTTGCCGAACAGCCTCAGCAAGATCTCGTCGCCGGGCGTCCAGCGCATCCCCGCCTTCTCGCGGACCGGCGGATCGAATAGTCCGGCGGCGATCCAACGTTGCCCGGCCGCTAACGGCTTGAACAACTGATCCCAGATCGGCGTCGGCACCATCACGAACTTCGGCTTGGGAATACGAATGTTGAAGATGTCGAGAGTGGCCTGGTTGATCTCCAGCTCCTCGCGACATACGCGGTCCCAGTACTCGCAGAACTCCTCCCACGACTTGGGCACCGGCCGCATGCTCATTCCGTACATCCGGTACCACTGCACGTGTTCGTCGAACAGCTGGCGCTTCTCGGCCTCGGTCAGACCGCCGCAGAAGTATTCCGCCACTTTGATCACCAGCATGAAAAACGTTGCGTGCGCCCAGTAGAACGTCTCGGGATTGAGCGCGTGATAGCGACGGCCGGACGCGTCGACGCCCTTGATGGTGTGGTGATACTGCTTGATCTGCTCGGCGGTCTGCGCCGCGCGTTCGCCGTCGTACACCACGCCCATGATCGGATATACCGATCGAGCCACTCGCTGCAGCGGTTCGCGCAGCAGGATCGAGTGCTCCTCGACACCAGCGCCGAGCTCGG
Source organism: Mycobacterium shimoidei (assembly GCA_002101905.1). Taxonomy (GTDB): domain Bacteria; phylum Actinomycetota; class Actinomycetes; order Mycobacteriales; family Mycobacteriaceae; genus Mycobacterium; species Mycobacterium shimoidei. Next base: position 31,803 of record LQPU01000020.1, read on the forward strand.
GATACATGTTCTGAATCGCGCCGATCCAGATGCCCATCATCCCCGTGCGCAGGTCGCCGAAGTACTTCCAAGTCAGCGAATCCGGCCCCAGCGGCTCGGGCGGCGCTGCCTCACTTGCCGGCTGTTCGGACGCAGCCCGCGTGTCTGAAGAAGTCTCTGAAGAAGTCTCTGACGTGATAGTCATGGCGGCCTCCTGGAGTCTGTGTCCCTCACCATAAAGGTGACAACATATGTTGTCTACGATTTCCCCGGTGCGCCGCACGGCTGTGTTACCGAGCGTCGATCCCGCTGACGCAGGCCTGTGATCAGGCGGTTTGCTGCGCACAGTGGCGCACACCACGCGCACGGTGATTGCCCCTTCGACGCGACAACGCCTAACCTGGGCGGCGTGGAACTCGGGCGCTATCCGGAGTCCGGCGAGCCCGAGCAAACGGCGACCACGCCGGAACCTCCCGCATCGAACCGCCGCCCTGCGATGTCAGTGCAAAGCGTGGCGGAATGGTTGCGCAGCCGAAACGAAAACCCACGCGTCGTCGAGCTTGTCCGACGGGCCCGGCGCGCATTGCCCGGCGACCCTGAGTTCGGCGATCCGCTGTCTACTGCGGGCGAGGGCGGCCCACGCGCGGCCGCGCGAGCCGCGAGCCGGCTACTGGGCGAGCGCGACCGCGCTTCCCGTGAGGTCAGTCTGGGCGCACTGCAGGTGTGGCAGGCGTTGACCGAAGCGGTTTCGCGGCGTCCCGCCAATCCCGAAGTGACCCTGGTCTTCACGGATCTGGTGGGCTTCTCGTCGTGGTCGTTGAAGGCCGGGGACGAGGCGACGTTGTCGTTGTTACGCCAGGTCGCCAGGGCCGTCGAACCTCCGCTGCTGGACGCCGACGGTCACATCGTCAAGCGCATGGGCGACGGCATCATGGCGGTGTTCGCCGACCCGCTCGTCGCGGTGAAAGCCAGCTGTGCCGCGGTCCAAGCGGTGAAGTCGGTCGACGTCGACGGTTACAACCCGCGGATGCGCGTGGGCATCCACACCGGGCGGCCGCAGCGGCTGGCCTCCGATTGGCTGGGTGTCGACGTCAATATCGCTGCGCGAGTGATGGAGCGCGCCACCCGCGGCGGCGTGGTGGTCTCCGGCGCGACCCTGGACCAGCTCGCGCAGACGGATCTGGATGAACTGGGCGTGGTCGCCAAACGGTTGCACCGGCCGCTGTTCGCGGGCAAAGTGCCTGGGCTTCCGCCGGATCTTGCCATCTACCGACTAAAAACTGCCAGGGACTTGTCAGGTGACGACGACTCGGCCGACGACGAGTCTTCGGCATAGTAGGTGGCAATGTTTCTTCAGATAATGTCCCGGCTGGCCCGGGTCCGGTTCACCGTCGGATATGCGGCAACGCTCGGAGCGGTCAGCATTGTGCTGGTGATTCTGGGCCCGCAAATGCAACAGCAGGTCATCCGCAACGCCAGCACCAACCTGCACAACTTGGCGCACGGTCACTTGGTGAGCTTGCTCGGTAGCGCGTTGGTCTCCGACTCCGGTCCGATCTACGTGTGGCTACCGTGTCTGGTCTGCCTGCTCGCCCTGGCGGAACTGACGTGGCGCACGGTGCGCTTGACGGTTGTCTTCCTGACCGGACACATCGGGGCGACGCTGCTGGTCGCCGCCGGTCTCACCGCGGCCGTCAAGTTGGGTTGGCTGCCGCTGTCGATCTCGCGAGCCAGCGACGTGGGAATGAGCTACGGCGCGGTCGCGGTGCTGGGCGCGCTGAGCGCTGCCATTCCGCCGCGGTGGCGTCCGGTGTGGATCGGTTTCTGGATCCCGGCCGCTGCGGCGGCCGCAGCAGTGGGCGCCGAGTTCACCGACGCCGGCCATGCCGTCGCCTTGCTGCTGGGCATGCTGGTGGCGAGCCGTTTCGGGCGGCCGGCCCCATGGACGCCAGTGCGGTACGCACTGTTGGCGGTGTCGGCAGTGTTCGGGTTCCTGATGCTGGCGCACACCGAGTGGTCGACGCTGGCCGGCGCGGGAGTGGGCGTGCTAGGCGCGCTGGGGGCAGACGCGGTCGTCCGGTACCAGCGCGCACGTCGGCCGCTGTCGGTGGTCACGCCGCAGCCCGCACTGAACGGTTGAGCGCCCGGCCGGCGCTCCCGGTCACATCATTTCGCTCTTGATGTAGCGGATCACGGCCGGCAGTTCGCGCCAAAATGAACGCCAGTACGTCCGGGCCGATCAGGATCAACACGACACAGAGCACAGTCAGGGGGTCTTCGCCCGCAGACCATGGTTGATACGAGATCCGGGGCGGACACCGCGAGGCCACGGCGAGGTGCGTCCCTATAAGATCTGCACTTGCGTCACACCCGTGTCGTAGCCATCCCTGAGGAGTGTCGCCGCATGGGTGACCAGCCCGTCGATCTTTCGCCGGAGGCGTTGACCGAAGCCGTCAATGCGGCTCGGCAAGCATTCACCACGGCAGCTGATCTCGACGCCTTGGCTCGGGCCAAAACCGAGCATCTCGGCGACCGCTCGTTCCTGGCGTTGGCGCGACAGGCGCTCGCCAAACTTCCCAAGGACGACCGCGCCGACGCTGGCAAGCGCGTCAACAGCGCCCGGGGCGACGCTCAGCGCAGTTACGACGAGCGGCTGGCGCAGCTGCGAGCGGAGCGGGACGCGGCGGTGCTCGTCGCCGAGCGCATCGACGTGACGCTGCCGTCGACCCGGCAGCCGACCGGTGCCCGGCATCCGATCACGATTCTGGCCGAACACATCGCCGACACCTTCATCGCGATGGGCTGGGAATTGGTCGAGGGGCCGGAGGTCGAGACCGAGCAGTTCAACTTCGATGCGCTGAACTTCCCCGCCGACCATCCCGCCCGCAGCGAGCAGGACACCTTTTACATCGCGCCGGACGGCTCCCGCCAGGTGCTGCGCACCCACACCTCCCCGGTGCAGGTACGCACGCTGCTCGAGCGCGAGCTGCCGGTGTACGTCATCTCCATCGGTCGCGCTTTCCGCACCGACGAGATCGACGCCACCCACACGCCGGTGTTCCATCAGGTCGAGGGGTTGGCGGTGGACCGCGGGCTGTCGATGGCCCATCTGCGCGGCACGCTGGATGCGTTCGCCCGCGCCGAGTTCGGTCCGTCTGCCCGCACCCGGATCCGGCCGCATTTCTTCCCGTTCACCGAGCCGTCAGCTGAGGTCGACGTGTGGTTCGCCAACAAGAAGGGCGGTGCCGGCTGGGTAGAGTGGGGCGGCTGCGGCATGGTCAACCCGAACGTGCTGCGCGCGGCCGGAATTGACCCGCAACAGTATTCAGGCTTCGCGTTCGGCATGGGGCTGGAACGCACGCTGCAGTTCCGCAACGGGATTCCCGATATGCGTGACATGGTCGAGGGCGACGTGCGGTTCTCGCTGCCGTTCGGGGTGGGCGTCTGATGCGCCTGCCGTACAGCTGGCTTCACGAGGTTGTCGCCGTCGGGGCCCCGGACTGGGATGTGTCTCCCGAGGAGCTCGAACAGACGCTGCTGCGCATCGGTCACGAGGTCGAGGAGGTGATCCGGCTCGGTCCGGTCAGCGGACCGCTGACCATCGGGCGGGTAACCGACATCGACGAGCTCACCGAATTCAAGAAACCGATCCGCGCCTGTCGGGTCGACGTCGGCGAATCTGAGCCCCGCGAAATCATCTGTGGCGCAACGAACTTTACCGTCGGCGACCTGGTCGTCGTCGCGCTACCCGGCACTGTGCTACCCGGTGACTTCACCATCACCGCGCGCAAGACATACGGCCGCACATCCGATGGGATGATCTGCTCGACAGCCGAATTAGGTTTGGGCGCAGATCATTCCGGCATCCTGGTGCTGCCCTCCAACACAGCGGACCCCGGGGCTGACGCTGCGGCGGTCCTGGGGTTCGACGATGTGGTTTTTCACCTGGCCATCACCCCGGACCGCGGCTACTGCATGTCGGTGCGCGGGCTGGCGCGCGAGGTCGCGTGCGCCTACGACCTGGACTTCGTCGACCCCGCCGCGGTGCCGCCCTTGCCGGTGCAGGGTGAGGCCTGGCGGTTGACCGTGCAACCCGACACCGGGGTGCGACGGTTCGCGCTGCGACCGGTGACCGGGATCGACCCGGGCGCGGTGTCGCCGTGGTGGCTGCAGCGGCGCTTGCTGCTCAGCGGCATCCGGGCCATTTCGCCGGCCGTCGACGCCACCAACTACGTGATGCTCGAACTCGGTCATCCGATGCATGCCCATGACCTCAAGCGCATTACCGGCGGCTTCGACGTGCGCTTCGCCCGCCCCAACGAGACCGTCGTCACGCTCGACGACATCGAGCGCCGGCTGGACCCGACCGATGTGCTCATCGTCGACGAGGTCGCCACCGCCGCGATCGGGGGCGTGATGGGGTCGGGCAGCACCGAGATGCGCGAGGACTCCACCGACGTGCTGCTGGAGGCCGCGGTGTGGGATCCCGCGGCGGTGTCGCGCACCCAGCGACGCCTGCACCTGCCCAGCGAGGCGGCGCGCCGCTACGAACGCTCGGTCGACCCGGCCATCTCGGTGGCAGCCCTCGACCGCTGCGCGACGCTGCTGGCCGACATCGCCGGCGGTGAGGTGGCTCCGACGTTGACCGACTGGCGCGGGGACCCGCCGGTCGACGACTGGTCGTTGCCCGCGATTCGGATCGCCGCCGACCTGCCCGACCAGACGGCCGGGGTCCGTTATCCCGTCGGAACCACCGCCCGCCGGCTGAGGCAGATCGGGGCCACGGTGGTGGGGGACGACGTGTTGGAGGTGACCCCGCCAAGCTGGCGCCCCGACCTGCTCCAGCCCGCCGACCTGGTCGAGGAGGTGCTGCGGCTGGAGGGGTTGGAGGTCATCCCTTCGGTCCTGCCGGCGGCGCCGGCCGGCCACGGACTGACCGCTGTGCAGAAGCGCCGCCGCGCCATCGGCAAATCGCTGGCGCTGTCCGGCTACATCGAAGTGCTGCCGACGCCGTTTCTGCCCGCCGGTGTCTTCGACGCGTGGGCACTACCCGCCGACGACCCACGACGTAGAACCACACAGGTGCTCAATCCGCTGGAGGCCGACCGACCGCACCTGGCCACCACGCTGCTGCCCGGCCTGTTGGAAGCCTTGGCGCGCAACGTGTCCCGCGGCATCATCGACGTTGCGCTGTACACCATCGCGCAGGTCGTGCAGCCCACCGACCAGACCCGCGGTGTTGACCTCATCCCCGTCGACCGTCGTCCCACCGACGCCGAGATCGCTGCGTTGGATGCGTCGCTGCCGCGGCAGCCGCAGCACGTGGCCGCGGTGCTGGCCGGTTTGCGTGAACCGCGCGGCCCATGGGGCAACGGGCGTCCGGTGGAAGCCGCCGACGCGTTCGAAGCGGTCCGCACCATTGGCCGGGCCAGCGGCGTCGAGGTGGAGTTGCGCGCCGCCCAGTATCTGCCGTGGCATCCGGGACGGTGCGCCGAGGTGCTGGTCGACGGCGCGGTCGTCGGCCATGCCGGTCAGCTGCACCCGGCGGTGATCGAGCGCTCCGGTCTGCCCAAGGGCACCTGCGCGGTCGAGCTGAATCTGGATGCCATGCCCATCGTCGCGACGTTGCCCGCGCCGCGGGTGTCGCCGTTCCCGGCGGTATTCCAGGACGTCAGCTTGGTGGTCGGCGAGGATGTGCCGGCGCAGGCGGTGCTGGACGCCATCCGGGCGGGAGCCGGTGAGCTGTTGGAGGACGTCCGGCTGTTCGACGTCTATACCGGCCCGCAGGTCGGAGCGCAGCGCAAGTCGCTGACGTTCGCGCTGCGGTTCCGCGCGCCGGACCGCACCCTGACCGAGGACGAGGCCAGCGCCGCCCGCGACGACGCCGTGCGCTGCGCGGCGGAGCGGCTGGGCGCCGAACTGCGGGGTTGACCCACCCGCCAGCTGTGCGAGCGGGCGCAAAACCACGTTTCCGCGCGGCGTGTCGGCCGGAAACACGCCCGCTCGCGGAAGAAGGCAGAGAATGAATTTGCAAGGTTGTGCATATTCATGCACAATCGTCGGGTGGCCGAGGTGACAAGGGTAGCGGTGGCCGGTGCCAGCGGATATGCCGGCGGCGAGATCCTGCGGCTGCTGCTGGGACATCCGGCCTACACCGACGGCCGGCTGGCGATCGGCGCACTGACCGCCGCCGCCAGCGCCGGCAGCGCGCTGGCCGAACACCATCCACACCTGACTCCGCTGGCCACCCGGACCCTGGAACCGACCGAGCCCGAGGTGCTCGACGGTCACGACGTGGTGTTCCTCGCGCTGCCGCACGGCCATTCGGCGGCGCTGGCCGAAAAGCTCGGCGCCGACACGCTGGTCGTGGACTGCGGCGCGGATTTCCGGCTGACCGACGCCACCGCGTGGGAGCGGTATTACGGTTCCCCGCATGCCGGGAGCTGGCCGTACGGATTGCCCGAGCTGCCCGGCGCACGCGAGCGGTTGCGTGACGCGCGCCGCATCGCGGTACCGGGCTGCTATCCGACCGCGGCGCTGCTGGCGCTGCTTCCCGCGATCGCCGAGGACCTCGTCGATCCCGCCGTCACCGTGGTCGCGGTGAGTGGGACATCCGGCGCGGGTCGCGCCGCCAAGACCGAGCTGCTCGGCTCCGAGGTCATCGGATCCGCGCGGGCGTACAACATCGCCGGCGCCCACCGGCATACACCGGAGATCGTGCAGGGGCTCAAGACGGTCACCGACCGCGATGTCACCGTGTCGTTCACTCCGGTGCTCATGCCTGCCTCCCGGGGCATCCTGGCCACCTGCACGGCTCGCACCGAATCACCGGTGTCACAAGTGCGGGCCGCCTACGAGAAGGCCTATGACGGCGAACCTTTCATTCACCTGCTGCCCGAAGGCCAGCTGCCGCGCACCGGCGCGGTGATCGGCAGCAACGCCGCGCACATCGCGGTCGCGGTCGACCAGGACGCCGCCACCTTCGTCGGGATCGCCGCGATCGACAACCTGGTCAAAGGCACCGGCGGTGCGGCGGTGCAGTCGATGAACTTGGCGCTCGGCTGGCCCGAGACCGAGGGCCTGCCGGTGGTCGGGGTGGCGCCGTGACCGACCTTGCCGCCACGGCGCGGTTGGTACGCGCGCAGGGTGTAACGGCGCCGGAAGGCTTCCGAGCCGCCGGTATCGCCGCCGGTATCAAGGCGTCGGGCGGCTTGGATCTGGCGCTGATTTTCAACGAGGGCCCCGACTATGCGGCGGCCGGGGTGTTCACCCGCAACCAGGTCAAGGCCGCACCGGTGTTGTGGACGCAGCAAGTGCTGACCACCGGCCAGCTGCGGGCGGTGATCCTCAACTCCGGCGGCGCCAACGCATGCACCGGGCCGGCCGGTTTCCAGGACACCCACGCCACCGCCGAGGCCGTCGCCGCGGCGTTGTCGGACTGGGGAACCGAAACCGGGGCGATCGAGGTCGCGGTGTGCTCGACCGGGCTGATCGGCGACCGGCTCCCGATGGACAAGGTGCTCGCCGGGGTCGCCGACATCGTGCACGAGATGGCCGGCGGGCTGACCGGCGGTGAAGCAGCCGCCCGCGCCATCATGACGACCGACACCGTGCCCAAGCAGGTCGCGCTGCATCACCAGGACAATTGGACCGTTGGTGGAATGGCCAAGGGCGCCGGGATGATCGCACCCTCGCTGGCCACCATGCTGTGCGTGCTGACCACCGACGCCGTGGCTGATGCCGCGCAGCTCGACCAATCGCTGCGCCGCGCCACCGCGGTCACCTTCGACCGCCTCGACATCGACGGCAGCTGCTCCACCAACGACACCGTGCTGCTGCTGGCGTCGGGCGCCAGCGAAATTGCGCCCAGCCAAGCCGATCTCGACGAGGCCGTGATGCGGGTCTGTGACGACCTGTGCGCGCAGCTGCAGGCCGACGCCGAAGGTGTCACCAAACGAATCACTGTGACGGTGACGGGCGCCGCCAGCGAAGACGACGCGGTGACCGTCGCCCGGATCATTGCCCGGGACAGTCTGGTCAAGACGGCGTTGTTCGGGTCCGACCCGAACTGGGGCCGGGTCCTGGCAGCCGTCGGCATGGCACCGTTCCCCATCGACCCGGATCGAATTGTGGTGTCGTTCAACGGGTCTACCGTGTACGCCGACGGCATGGGAACGCCGGGCGCCCGTGACGTCGATTTGTCGGGCGCTGACATCGAGGTCACCGTCGACTTGGCCGCAGGCAACCACCGGGCCGCGATCCGCACCACCGATCTGTCGCACGGCTACGTCGAAGAGAACTCGGCCTACAGCTCATGACGGCAAAGACCGATGGGTTGTCCACCCAAGTCAAGGCCCAGGTATTGGCCGAAGCGCTGCCCTGGCTCAAGCAGCTGCACGGCAAGATCGTCGTCATCAAATACGGCGGCAACGCGATGACCGACGACACCTTACGGCGTGCGTTCGCCGCGGACATGGCGTTCCTGCGTAACTGCGGCATCCACCCCGTCGTGGTACACGGCGGCGGTCCGCAGGTCAGCGCGATGCTCAAGCGGTTGGGCATTCCCGGGGACTTCAAGGGCGGATTCCGGGTCACCACACCCGAAGTGCTCGACGTGGCGCGAATGGTGCTGTTCGGCCAGGTCGGCCGGGAACTGGTCAACCTGATCAACGCGCACGGCCCGTATGCGGTCGGCATCACCGGGGAGGATGCGCAGCTGTTCACCGCTGTGCGACGCAGTGTCACCGTCGACGGCGTGACCACCGACATCGGGCTGGTGGGCAACGTTGATCGCGTGAACGCCGCCGCGGTGCTCGATCTCATTGCAGCGCGGCGTATCCCCGTGGTGTCGACGCTGGCGCCGGATAGCGACGGCGTGGTGCACAACATCAACGCCGACACCGCTGCGGCGGCGCTGGCCGAAGCGCTGGGCGCCGAGAAGCTGTTGATGCTCACCGACGTCGAAGGGCTTTACACCCGCTGGCCGGACCGCGATTCGCTGGTCAGCGAAATCGACACCGACGCCTTGGCGAAGCTGCTGCCGGATCTGGAAACCGGCATGATTCCCAAGGTCGAAGCCTGCCTGCGGGCGGTCGGCGGCGGCGTGCCCAGCGCGCATGTCATCGACGGCCGCGTCGAACATTGCGTGTTGGTCGAACTATTCACCGACGCGGGGACCGGTACCAAGGTGGTCAGCGCATGAGGAGCGCCATGACTAACACCGAAACCATGCAGCAGCGGTGGTCTGCGGTGATGATGAACAACTACGGCGTCCCGCCGGTGGTGTTGGCCAGCGGCGATGGCGCGGTAGTCACGGACGTGGACGGCAACTCTTATTTGGACCTGCTCGGCGGCATCGCGGTCAATATCCTCGGTCACCGCCACCCCGCCGTCATCGAAGCTGTTACCCGGCAGATGTCCGCGCTGGGCCATACCTCGAACCTGTATGCCGCCGAGCCCGGTATTGCGTTGGCCGAGGCGCTGGTCGGCCTGCTCGGTGTGCAAGCCCGGGTGTTCTTCTGTAACTCCGGCACCGAAGCCAACGAGCTGGCGTTCAAGCTGTCCCGGCTGACTGGGCGCACGAAACTCGTTGCCGCCCAAGAGGCGTTCCACGGGCGGACAATGGGTTCGCTGGCCTTGACCGGCCAACCGGCCAAGCAGGCACCGTTCGCGCCGCTGCCCGGCGACGTCACGCACATCCCGTACGGCGACACCGAGGCGCTGGCCGGCGCCGTCACCGACGAGACCGCCGCGGTGTTCCTCGAGCCGATCATGGGGGAGAGCGGTGTGGTGGTCCCACCCGACGGTTATCTTGTTGCCGCCCGGGAGATCACCGCACAGCACGGCGCGCTGCTGGTGCTCGACGAAATTCAGACCGGGATGGGCCGCACCGGAACGTTTTTCGCTCACCAACGCGACGGCATCACCCCGGATGTCGTGACGCTGGCCAAAGGTCTGGGCGGCGGACTGCCGATCGGGGCGTGCCTGGCGATCGGGGATGCCGCGCAGCTGCTCACGCCCGGCCTGCATGGCAGCACGTTCGGCGGCAACCCGATCTGCGCGGCTGCGGCGCTGGCCGTGTTGCGGGTGCTGGCCTCCGAGGGGCTGGTGCATCGTGCCGAGGTGCTCGGAAAGTCGTTGCGGCACGGCATAGAAGCGCTCGGACACCCACTGATCGACCACGTGCGGGGCCGCGGTCTGCTGTGTGGAATCGTGCTGGCCGCCGCGAAGGCCAAAGACATCGAGGCCGCCGCGCGCGCCGCCGGGTTCCTGGTCAATGCCGCAGCGCCGGACGTCATCCGGCTGGCGCCGCCGCTGATCATCACCGAGCACCAGATCGACGCGTTCGTCACCGCGTTGCCGAGCATTCTCGAAACCACGGGGCAACCATGACGCGATGCAGAGCGAAGCGATGAGGAGGAGTGGCGCAGATGACTAGACATTTTCTGCGCGACGACGACCTGTCACCCGACGAGCAGGCCGAAGTCCTCGAGCTGGCAGCCGAGTTGAAGAAGGACCCCTTGAGCCGGCGGCCGCTGCAGGGGCCGCGCGGCGTCGCGGTGCTCTTCGACAAGAACTCCACCCGCACCCGCTTCTCGTTCGAAATGGGCATCGCCCAGCTAGGTGGGCACGCCGTCGTCGTCGACGCTCGCAGCACCCAGCTCGGCCGCGACGAGACATTCGCAGACACCGCAAGAGTGCTGTCCCGCTATGTGGATGCGATCGTGTGGCGCACCTTCGGTCAGGACCGGCTCGACGCGATGGCGGCCGCAGCGACGGTGCCGGTCGTCAACGCCCTCTCCGATCAGTTTCATCCCTGCCAGGTACTGGCCGATCTCCAGACGATCGGCGAGCGTAAAGGCGCGCTGGCGGGTCTGCGGCTGTCCTACTTCGGCGACGGCGCCAACAACATGGCACATTCGCTGCTGCTGGGCGGCGCTACCGCCGGGATGTCCGTGACCATCGCGGCCCCAAACCAATTCGCGCCCGACCCGGCGGTGCTGGCCGCCGCCGAGCAACGGGCCGCATCCAACGGCGCATCGGTGGCGGTGACCTCCGACCCGCAAAAGGCGGCTCGAGGCGCCGACGTGCTGGTCACCGACACGTGGACGTCGATGGGTCAGGAGGACGACGGCCTGGACCGGGTGGGGCCGTTCCGGCCGTTCCAGGTCAACAGCGCGCTGCTGGCGCTCGCCGACCCGGAAGCCATTGTGCTGCACTGTCTTCCCGCGCATCGCGGTGAAGAGATCACCGACGAGGTGATGGACGGGGCGCACAGCGCGGTGTGGGACGAGGCCGAGAATCGGTTGCACGCGCAAAAGGCGCTGCTGGTCTGGTTATTGGAGCGGTCGCGATGACACGGTCGAAGACGACACCGGAAATCACCCGCGCCGGCCGGCAGGCCCGCATCGTGGCGATCCTGTCCTCGGCATCGGTGCGCAGCCAAAGCGAACTGGCCGAGCGGCTGGCCGCCGAGGGTATCGAGGTCACGCAGGCCACGCTGTCGCGGGACCTGGAGGAACTGGGTGCGGTGAAGCTGCGCGGCGCCGACGGCGGCGTCGGCGTGTACGTCGTCCCGGAGGACGGTAGTCCGGTACGCGGAGTCTCTGGGGGCACCGGCAGGCTGTCGCGGCTGCTCGGCGAGTTGCTAGTGTCCACCGACGCCACCGGAAACCTCGCAGTGCTGCGCACTCCGCCGGGGGCAGCCGACTATCTGGCCAGCGCCATCGACCGGGCGGCGCTACCCTACGTCGTCGGCACTATCGCCGGTGACGACACTATTTTCGTGGCGGCCCGCGAGCCGATGACCGGCGCAGAGCTGGCAGCCGCCCTCGAGAGCATCAAGTGACATAAGGAGATTGGTTCATGTCCGAGCGCGTCATCCTGGCGTATTCCGGCGGTTTGGACACCTCCGTGGCGATCAGCTGGATCGGCAAGGAGACCGGCCGGGAGGTCGTCGCGGTCGCGATAGACCTTGGCCAGGGCGGAGAGGACATGGAGGTGGTGCGTCAGCGGGCCCTGGACTGCGGCGCCGTCGAAGCGGTCGTCGTCGATGCCCGCGACGAGTTCGCAGACGACTATTGCCTGCCCACCATCCAGTCCAACGGGCTTTACATGGACCGCTATCCACTGGTGTCGGCGATCAGCCGACCACTGATCGTCAAACATCTGGTTGCCGCGGCGCGTGAGCACGGCGGCGGCATCGTCGCGCACGGCTGCACCGGCAAGGGCAACGACCAGGTCCGGTTCGAGGTCGGCTTCGCCTCGCTGGCACCGGATCTGCAGGTGCTCGCACCGGTCCGCGATTACGCCTGGACGCGGGAGAAGGCCATCGCGTTCGCCGAGGAGAACGCGATTCCGATCAACGTCACCAAGCGTTCCCCGTTCTCCATCGACCAGAACGTTTGGGGCCGCGCAGTGGAAACCGGCTTCCTGGAACACCTCTGGAACGCGCCCACCAAAGACGTCTACGACTACACCGAAGATCCGACCGTCAACTGGAACACGCCCGACGAGGTGATTGTGGGATTCGAGCGGGGCGTGCCGGTGTCCATCGACGGCAAGCCGGTTTCGGTGCTGCAGGCCATCCAGGAACTCAACGATCGGGCCGGCGCGCAGGGTGTCGGCCGGCTGGACGTCGTCGAGGACCGGCTGGTGGGTATCAAGAGCCGCGAAATCTATGAGGCGCCAGGGGCAATGGTGCTCATCACCGCGCACACCGAACTCGAGCACGTCACGCTCGAACGCGAGCTCGGCCGCTTCAAACGGCTGACCGACCAGCGCTGGGCCGAACTGGTGTACGACGGGCTCTGGTACTCGCCGCTGAAGACGGCGCTGGAAAGCTTCGTGGCCAAGACCCAAGAGCATGTGTCGGGAGAAGTGCGAATGGTGTTGCACGGCGGCCACATTGCCGTCAACGGCCGGCGCAGCGCCGAGTCGCTGTATGACTTCAACCTGGCCACCTACGACGAAGGCGACAGCTTCGACCAGTCGAAAGCCAAGGGCTTCGTGTACGTGCACGGGCTGTCGTCGAAGATAGCCGCCCGGCGAGATCTGGCCGCGGACGGAGCATGAGCACCCGCGAAGGATCACTGTGGGGCGGACGGTTCGCCGACGGCCCGTCCGACGCGCTGAGGGCGTTGAGCAGGTCCACTCATTTCGACTGGGTGCTGGCCCCTTACGACATCATCGCGTCGCGAGCCCACACGATAATTCTTTTCCGGGCCGGGCTGCTCACCGCCGAACAGCGCGACGACCTTCTGGCCGGGCTGGACAGCCTGGCTGAGGATGTGGCCAACGGAAGTTTCGTGCCGCTGGTCACCGACGAGGACGTACACGCGGCGCTGGAGCGCGGGCTGATCGACCGGGTCGGTCCCGACCTGGGTGGTCGGCTGCGTGCCGGCCGGTCGCGAAACGATCAGATCGCCACCCTGTTTCGGATGTGGCTGCGCGACGCGTCGCGTCGCGTCGCTGCCGGTGCCCTCGACGTGGTCGACGCGCTGGCCGCCCAGGCCGGCGCGCATCCCAGCGCCATCATGCCCGGCAAGACACATTTGCAGTCCGCGCAGCCGGTGCTGCTGGCGCACCATCTGCTGGCCCATGCGCACCCGCTGCTGCGCGACGTCGACCGGATCGTCGATCTCGATAAGCGCACCGCGGTGTCGCCATACGGGTCCGGGGCGCTGGCCGGCTCGTCGCTGGGGCTCGACCCGGACTCCATCGCCGAAGAGCTGGGCTTCGCGACGGCCGCCGACAACTCCATCGACGCCACCGCCGCACGGGATTTCGCAGCCGAAGCAGCGTTCATCTTCACCATGATCGCGGTGGACTTGTCGCGGCTGGCCGAGGACATCATCATCTGGAGCTCGACGGAATTCGGCTACGTCACCTTGCACGACTCGTGGTCGACGGGCAGCTCGATCATGCCGCAGAAGAAAAACCCCGACATCGCCGAACTGGCCCGCGGCAAATCCGGCCGGTTGATCGGCAACCTGGCGGGGCTGCTGGCCACGCTGAAGGCACAGCCGCTGGCCTACAACCGCGACCTACAGGAAGACAAGGAGCCGGTGTTCGACTCGGTACAGCAGCTCGAGCTGCTGCTGCCCGCGATGGCAGGTCTGGTGGGCAGCCTGACATTCGATGTCGAGCGAATGGCGGAGCTGGCCCCGGCCGGCTACACGTTAGCCACTGATATCGCGGAATGGTTGGTGCGCCAAGGTGTTCCATTCCGGCGCGCACACGAGGCGGCCGGGGCGGCGGTGCGGGCAGCCGAGGAGCGCGGCGTCGGGCTGGATGAGTTGACCGACGACGAGCTGGCCGCGATCAACCCCGAGCTCACACCGCATGTCCGCGACGTGCTGACCATCGAAGGCTCGGTGTCCTCGCGTGACGCTCGCGGTGGCACCGCGCCGATCCAAGTCGCCAAACAGCTCGACGGGGTCCTTGACGCCGCCGCCCGATTACGCGAGCGGATTCAGCCGTAATCGTCGAGCCGCTCGGAGAGCTCCAGCCAACGGTTCTCCAACACCGCCACCTCGTCCTGCAGTCGGCGCAACTCCTGCGTCAGGCGGCTCAACCCGACATGGTCGGACTGGTCATGCTCGGCGATGTCAGCATGTTTGGCGGCAATCCGGTCGGACAGACGCGCCAGGCGTCGTTCGGTGGCGGCGATCTCCTTTTGCACGGCGCGCAGTTCGGCGCCCGCCGTCGATTTGCGCTCGGCGGCCGGCGCGGATGTGGCCCGCGACGCCGCGGACAGTCGCAGATATTCGTCGACGCCGCCGGGCAGATGGCGCAGCCGGCCATCCAGGATCGCGTACTGCTGGTCGGTCACCCGCTCCAGTAGATAGCGGTCGTGCGAGACGACGATCAGCGTGCCCGGCCAAGAGTCCAGCAGGTCCTCGGTGGCGGTCAGCATGTCGGTGTCAACATCGTTGGTGGGCTCGTCGAGCAGCAGCACATTCGGCTCTGCGAACAGCGTCAGCATCAGCTGCAGCCGGCGGCGCTGACCCCCGGAGAGATCACCGACCCGGGCCGAGAGCTGCTCACGGGCAAAGCCCAGTCGCTCCAATACCTGCGCCGGCGTCAGCTCGCGGCCATCGACCTGATATCCGCCGCGCAGGCGGCTCAGCACGTCGATCACCCGATCGCCGCTCAGCGACGCCAGCTCGGTCCCTTGCTGGTCGAGCATCGCCAGCTGAACCGTCTTGCCGCGCTTGACCTTTCCAGTGTCCGGCTGTATCAAGCCGGCGATCAGTGCCAACAGGGTGGACTTGCCCGCACCGTTTGCCCCGACAATGCCGGTACGCTCCCCGGGCCCGATCCGCCATTCGACGTCGCGCAACACCGGGTGGCCGTCGAATGTGACGGACACGTCGAGCAAGTCGATGACGTCCTTGCCCAATCGTGCGGTCGCCAGCTTCGCCAACTCGACGGTATTGCGTAGCGGTGGCACGTCGGCGATCAATTGGTTGGCCGCCTCGATACGGAATTTCGGCTTCGACGTTCGTGCCGGTGGCCCGCGGCGCAGCCAGGCGAGCTCCTTGCGCATAAGGTTCTGCCGCTTGGCCTCAGCCATGGCGGCGCGCCGATCCCGCTCGACGCGCTGCAGCACGTACGCCGCGTACCCGCCTTCGAAGGGTTCGACGATCCCGTCGTGCACCTCCCAGGTTGTGGTGGCGACCTCGTCGAGGAACCAGCGGTCGTGCGTCACGAGCAGCAGGCCCCCGGCATTGCGTCCCCAGCGCTGACGCAGGTGGCCGGCCAGCCAGCTGATCCCTTCGATGTCAAGATGGTTGGTGGGCTCGTCGAGTGCGATCACGTCCCAGTCACCGACCAGCAGAGCCGCGAGCTGCACCCGTCGACGCTGGCCGCCAGATAGAGTGGAAAGTGCTGCATCCCAACTGATGTCGGATACCATGCCACTGATCACGTCGCGGATACGCGGATCCGTAGCCCATTCGTGCTCGGGGCGATCGCCCACGAGTGCGCGCCCGACGGTGCCGTGTGTCCCGAGCGTGTCCGCCTGGCTCAGCCCGGCCACTCGCAAGCCGCTGCGGCGGGTAACCCGGCCGGCGTTGGGGCGTACCGAACCGGTGAGCAATCCCAGCAAGCTGGATTTGCCGTCCCCGTTGCGGCCCACGATGCCGATACGATCGCCGTCGCTGACACCAACGGTCAATGATTCGAATACAACCCCGGTCGGGTACTGCAGGTGCACGGCTTCGGCCCCGAGCAGGTGCGCCACCGGCCCGAGACTAGCCGCACAGTGGCTAAAGAGGCCGGCCAGGTCGGCGTGATGTGCGAGAATGTGCTGGTCAAGGGAGCAATGGTGGATCTACATCTTTCAGCGGTCACCCGGCCGATCGAACGTCTGATGGCGACGGCGCAGAACGGTCTGGAGGTGCTGCGACTCGGCGGATTAGAAACCGGGACTGCTCCGTCGCCGTTCCAGGTCATCGAAAGCGTGCCGATGTACAAACTTCGGCGGTACTTTCCACCGGACAACCGGCCCGGTCAGCCGCCCGTGGGCCCGCCGGTGTTACTGGTGCATCCGATGATGATGTCGGCGAACATGTGGGACGTCACCCGGGCCGACGGCGCGGTGGGGATTCTGCATGCCGCGGGCCTGGACCCCTGGGTCATCGACTTCGGCTCACCGGACAAGGTCGAAGGCGGCATGCAGCGAAACCTGGCCGATCACATCGTCGCGCTCAGTGAGGCCGTCGACACCACGGTGGAAACCACCGGCCAGGACGTACATCTGGTCGGATATTCGCAGGGCGGAATGTTCTGCTACCAGGCGGCCGGGTATCGGCGGTCGAAAAACGTCGCCAGCATCGTCGCGTTCGGCTCCCCGGTCGATACCCTGGCCGCGTTGCCGATGGGCGTGCCGCCCAACCTGGCTCAGGTCACGGCCAACTTCATGGCCGACCACGTGTTCAACCGGCTGGATATCCCAAGCTGGCTGGCGCGCACTGGGTTTCAGCTGATGGATCCGCTCAAGACGGCAAAGGCGCGGCTGGACTTCATGCGCCAGCTGCACGACCGGGAGGCGCTACTACCGCGAGAAGCCCAACGCAGGTTCTTGCAGTCCGAGGGCTGGATCGCGTGGTCGGGCCCGGCCGTCTCCGAGTTGCTCAAGCAGTTCATCGCCCACAACCGGATGATGACCGGCGGGTTCGCCATCAACGGGCAACTGGTGACGCTCACCGACATCACCTGCCCGATTTTGGCTTTCGTCGGCGAGGTGGACGACATCGGCCAGCCACCGGCGGTGCGCGGTATCCGGCGGGCGGCGCCCAACGCCGAGGTGTACGAGTATTCCCTGCGGGCAGGGCACTTCGGGTTGGTGGTGGGTTCAAAAGCCGCACAGGAGTCCTGGCCGACCGTCGCCGACTGGGTGCGATGGATTTCCGCGGACGGGCCCAAGCCGGACGGCATCGTACCGATGGCCGATCAACCGGTGCAGCGGTCCGACGACAGCGGGGTGCCGATCACCTCGCGGGTCGCGCACGGCATCAACGAGGCGTCCGGGGTCGCCCTGGCGCTCGCCCGCGGCGCGGCCGATGCTGTTGTGGCAGCGAACAAATCGGTGCGCACGCTGGCGGTGGAAACCGCGCGAACGTTGCCCAGGCTGGCCCGGCTCGGCCAGATCAATGACCACACCCGGATCTCGTTGGGCCGGATCATCGGCGAGCAAGCCAACGACGCACCGCAGGGCGAATTTCTGCTCTTCGACGGACGGGTGCACACCTACGAGGCCGTCAACCGGCGCATCGACAACGTGGTGCGCGGCCTGATCGAAGTCGGCGTGCGGCAGGGCGAACACGTCGGTGTGCTGATGGAGACCCGACCCAGCGCACTGGTCGCCATCGCTGCACTGTCGCGGCTCGGCGCCGTCGCGGTGCTGATGCGGCCCGACACCGACCTGGCCGCCGCGGTGCGCCTCGGCGGCGTGACCGAAATCATCACCGACCCGCCCAACTTGGAGACCGCGCGCCAATTGCCCGGCCAGATACTGGTTCTCGGCGGCGGTGAGACCCGCGACCTGCATCTGCCCGACGATGCCGGCGTTATCGACATGGAACAAATCGACCCGGACGCGGTCGAGCTGCCCGGCTGGTACCGGCCGAACCCCGGCTACGCGCGCGACCTCGCTTTCATCGCGTTCAGCAGCGTCGGTGGCGAGCTGGTCGCCAAGCAGATCACCAACTACCGATGGGCGTTGTCGGCGTTCGGCACGGCCTCGGCCGCCGCGCTCGGACGCAGTGACACCGTGTATTGCTTGACGCCGCTGCATCACGAATCGGCGCTGTTGGTGAGCCTGGGCGGCGCGGTGGTCGGCGGTGCGCGCATCGCGTTGTCACGCGGCCTGCAGCCCGGTCGGTTCCTCTCCGAAGTGCGCCAGTACGGCGTCAGCGTCATCTCCTACACCTGGGCCATGCTGCGAGATGTCATCGACGACCCGGCATTTGTGATGCCAGGTCATCATCCGGTGCGGCTGTTCATCGGCTCGGGTATGCCGACCGGGCTGTGGCGGCGGCTCGTCGACCTGTTCGCGCCGGCCCATGTCGTCGAGTTCTTCGCGACCACCGACGGGCAGGCCGTGCTGGCCAACGTGTCCGGCGCCAAGGTCGGCAGCAAGGGCCGGCCGCTGCCCGGCGCGAGCCACGTCGAACTCGGCGCCTACGACGCCGAGCACGATCTGATCCTGGAAGACGACCGGGGTTTCGTGCAGGTCGCCGACACCGACGAGGTCGGTGTGCTGCTGGCCCAGCCGCGTGGACCGATCGATCCCACCGCGTCCGTCAAACGGGGAGTTTTCGCCCCGGCGGACACCTGGATCTCCACCGAATACCTGTTCCGCCGCGACAGCGACGGAGACTACTGGTTGTTGGGCAGGCGTGGCTCGGTGGTGCACACGGCCCGCGGAAGCGTCTACTGCGAACCGATCACCGACGCGCTCGGCATGATCAACGGGGTCGACCTCGCGGTGACATACGGGGTATCGGTGCACGGTCAAGCCGTCGCGATCTCGGCGGTGACGCTGCGGCCGGGGGCGACGATCACCGCCGGCGACCTCACCGAGGCCGTGGCCGCGATGCCGTTCGGATTGGGGCCCGACATTGTGCACGTCGTCCCCGAATTGCCGCTCAGCGCCTCGTACCGGCCGATGGTCAGTACGTTGCGCGCGGCGGGCCTGCCCAAACCGGGGCGCCACGTGTGGTACTACGACGCCACCCACAAGCAGTTCCGCCGGTTGACCAGCGCGGTGCGCAGCGAGATATTCGGCAGCCACAAGTGATCGACCAAGCACTGCTGGACATCCTGGTGTGCCCGGCCGACCGCGGCCCCCTGCTGCTGGTCGACCAGACGCTGTACAACCCGCGGCTGCGGCGCGCCTACCGGATCGAGGACGGTATCCCGGTGCTGCTGATCGACGAGGCCACCGAGGTGAGCGACGACGAGCACGCCCGGATCATGGCGCGGGCAAATCCGGCAGATCCCCGGTGAGGTAACGCTGCAGATTGGGTGCGATGGTCTGGGCGATCTGCTCAGGCGGCAGCGAGGCGAACGGCTCCAATTCCAGGATGTAGCGGGCCATCACGACACCTGCGATCTGCGAGGCGACGAACTCTGCGCGGATGATTCCAGCCCCCGGCGGGTTGTCTACGCGCGCGGCGATCTCTTCGATGACCACCTCACGCATGAATGCCCGCACCAAGCCGACGTCGGCGCCGGAGAGCAGCGACCGAAAGGTTGCGATCACCGCCGTGCCGAGCTCGGAGTCCCACAGCGGCAGCAGCAACGAAGGCAGTTTGTAACCGAGTTCCTCGACGGGTGTTTCGCGCAGCGGCCCAAGGATGGTCATCGGGTCTATCGGTATCCGGATCGCCGCGGTGAAAAGCTGCTCCTTGGTTCCGTAATAGTGGTGGACCAGCGCTGAATCGACGTTGGCCGCGGCCGCCACCGCCCGTATGGACGTCTTGTCGAACCCGTTGCGGGCGAACAATTCCCGGGCGCTGGCCAGGATTCTCTCTCGCGCGTCCGAGGCGCCTCGCGGGCGCCCGGGCCGTTTGATGTTGGTGACCATGCGATTACGGGGTCCGTCGCCGCAGCGTGGCCGCCGCCAGGCACAGCGCTGCCAGCGCAAAGCCCATCACGACGGCGATGTCGCGCACCGCGATCCCGGTCAGCTCCGAATGGGCACCGACTTGCTGCAGCGCCTCCAGCGCGTAGCTGGCGGGCAGCACATTGCTGATCCACTGCAGCCATTCGGCCATCAGCGGTCTGGGCACGATGATGCCGGCGAGCAGCAACTGCGGAACCATCACCAACGGGATGAACTGGACCGCCTGAAACTCGGTGCGGGCGAACGCACTACACAGCAAGCCCAAGCCGACACCCAGTATCGCGTTGATGATCGCGATGGCGAACACCCACATCGGACTGCCCGCGGTGTCGAAGCCGAGGAACCAGAACGCCACGATGCACGCCACGGTCGCTTGCAGGGCGGCGGCAACCGAAAATGCGCTGCCGTAAGCGAGTAACAAGTCGAGCCGTCGCAGCGGAGTGGTCAAGATCCGCTCCAACGTTCCCGAGGCTCGTTCGCGTTGCATCGTTATCGACGTGATGACGAACATCAGGAACAGCGGGAACAGGCCGAGCAGGATCAGGCAGGCATTGTTGAACGGCGAGGGGGTACCCGGGCGATGCGGGGCGTTCTCGAACATGAAGTACATCAGCGTGATGACGAAAACCGGCACCACCAAAATCATCGCGAGGCTGCGACGATCAGCGAGCAGCTGCCGCAGGATCCGCGTCGTGGTCGCGGTATAGCCCTTGAGTCCTATCCGGCTTGGCGCGCGGTGCTCTGCCTGATGATGGACAGAAACGCGTCCTCCAGTGACATGCATCCGGTGTCCTCTCGTAGTCGGGTCGGCATGGTCTGGGCAAGGAGGTCCCCGTCGCGCATCAGCAACAGGTCGCCGCAGCGGTCCGCCTCATCCATCACGTGGCTGGAGACCAACAGCGTGGTTCCGCTGTGGGCCAGGTCGGTGAACTGATCCCACAGGTCGGCCCGCAGCACGGGATCGAGGCCAACTGTGGGTTCGTCGAGCACCAGCAGCTCCGGCCGGCACACCAAGGCGCACGCGAGGGCTACCCGGGTGCGCTGACCGCCGGACAGGTTGCTGCAGAAATCGGTCCGGTGGTCGGTCAGGCCCACCCGCTCGATCGCCTCGTCGGCGGCGTGGGCCTCGAACCCGTACAGCGCCGCGAAGTAGCGGACGTTGTCGACGATGCGCAGGTCGTCGTAGATCGTCGGATCCTGTGGCATGTAGCCGACTCGCCGGCGCAGGGCTGCCGACCCGGCCGGTTTGCCCAGCACCGTGACCGTGCCGGAAGCCAGCACCTGGGTGCCGACGATGCAGCGGATCAGCGTGGTCTTTCCGCAGCCGGACGGGCCCAGCAGTCCGGTGATGGTGCCCCGGGCAATCCGCACGGAAAAATCGCGCAATGCTGGGCGTTTGCCCCGGATCACCTGCAAGTGATTGATGTCGACGGCGACCTCGCCGCCGGCCGAAAGTAATTCATCACTTGATGAAGTCATCATACGATGAATATCTCCCCCTGTTGTCGGCTTGTCAAGGCGCGCGGGCAGAATCTTTTGCGATGAGCGCTGCGGAGCTGACGGTCGACCCGGTCACGGCCGCGCAGCGACTACTCGGCGCCACGCTGCACGGGCGAGGCGTATCCGCGACCATCGTCGAGGTCGAGGCGTACGGCGGGGTGCCCGACGGCCCGTGGCCGGACGCCGCGGCGCACTCCTATCGCGGGCTCAACGGCCGCAACGCAGTGATGTTCGGGCCTCCCGGGCGGCTGTACACCTATCGCAGCCACGGCATCCATGTGTGCGCCAACATCGCGTGCGGCCCCGACGGCACCGCGGCTGCGGTGCTGTTGCGGGCCGGGGCCATCGAGGAGTCCGGCGTCGACATCGCGCGGGCTCGCCGCGGCCCGTCGGTGCGCACCACGGCATTGGCGCGTGGCCCCGGCAATCTGTGCTCGGCCCTGGGAATCACCATGGACGACAACGGAGTCGACGTGTTCGACCCCGACAGTCCGGTGCGGCTGCGGCTGAACGACCCGCAGCCCGCGGTTTGCGGGCCCCGGGTGGGCATCAGCGTCGCCGCCGACCGGCCCTGGCGGTTCTGGCTGCAGGGCCGGCCAGAGGTCTCGGCTTATCGGCGCAGCCCGCGGGCCCCCGCCCCTGGAGCCAGCGATTAGGGAGATCCTGGAAGATCTACCCATGGCCACCACCATCCTGGACGAGCTGGACTGGCGCGGACTGATCGCGCAGTCCACTGATCTCGACGCGCTGGCCGCAGCGATTGCTCGAGGTCCGATCACGCTCTACGCCGGGTTTGACCCCACCGCGCCGAGCCTGCACGCCGGACATCTGGTGCCGCTGCTGGCCCTGCGGCGCTTTCAGCGGGCGGGGCATCGCCCGATCGTGCTGGCCGGTGGCGCGACCGGACTGATCGGTGATCCGCGGGAGACCGGCGAACGGACGCTCAACGCGGAGGACACCGTCCGCGAATGGACCGAGCGGATCGCCGGGCAGCTGCGGCGCTTTGTCGACTTCGACGACTCACCGACCGGCGCGATCGTCGAAAACAACCTGGAATGGACGAAGGGCATGTCGGCGATCGAGCTGCTGCGCGACATCGGCAAGCACTTCTCGATCAACGTCATGCTCGATCGCGACACTGTCCGGCGCCGGCTGGAGGGGGAGGGAATCTCCTACACCGAGTTCAGCTACATGCTGCTGCAGGCCAATGACTACGTCGAGCTGTACCGGCGGCACAACTGCATCTTGCAAATCGGCGGATCCGACCAGTGGGGGAACATCGTCGCCGGGGTGCGCCTGGTGCGCCAAAAGCTGGGCGTGACCGTGCATGCGCTGACGGTTCCGCTGGTGACCGCCGCCGACGGAACCAAATTCGGGAAATCCACCGGGGGCGGAAATGTGTGGCTGGACCCGGAGCTGACCACGCCCTACGCCTGGTACCAGTACTTCTTCAACACCGCCGACGCCGACGTCATCAGGTATTTGCGGTGGTTCACGTTCTTGTCCCGCGACGAGCTGGACGAGCTCGAGGAGGCGACGGCCTCGCGGCCGCAGGAGCGTGCCGCCCAGCGGCGGCTGGCGCGCGAGCTCACCACGCTGGCACATGGTGAGGCGGCGACCGATGCCGTCGAGCACGCCAGCCGCGCGCTGTTCGGTCGCGGTGAGCTCGCGCGTCTGGATGAGCCCACGCTGCGCGCGGCGTTGCGGGAGACG
The DNA here is from genome assembly GCA_002101905.1 of Mycobacterium shimoidei. GTDB lineage: Bacteria > Actinomycetota > Actinomycetes > Mycobacteriales > Mycobacteriaceae > Mycobacterium > Mycobacterium shimoidei. The sequence goes on from LQPU01000020.1 coordinate 55,129, forward strand.
CCGGTGGCCGAGCTGAAGGCCGGCTCGCCGGACGGCATCGTCGAGCTGCTGGTGGCCAGCGGCCTGTGCGCGAGTAAGGGCGCGGCACGGCGCACGATCGCCGAGGGCGGCGTGTCGGTCAACAACGTCAGGATCGACGACGAGGCCTGGGCGCCGCAGCCGAGCGACTTCCTGCACGGACGGTGGCTGGTGCTGCGCCGGGGGAAGCGGAACATCGCCGGCGTCGAGCGCGTCGGCTAAGTCCGCGCGAATCGAAACCTCGTTTCTAGCAGGAGAGTTGACTCTCAGGTGTCCCTCGCGTAACTTATTGGCGTCGCGCTGCGGCACGCCTGCGACGCGACGAACATCCCCGGGGAACACCCCACCGTTTGAGGGTGTTTTACCTGTCCGCACTACCGGCCGCGGCGATCGCCGCGGGTGGTTGCGCGGCCGGGGGTGTGGGTGTTGTTTGAGAACTCAATAGTGTGTTTGGTGGTTTTGTTTGTTGTTGTTTTTGCCGCATTCTGATGCCCCCGT
>LQPU01000021.1 GCA_002101905.1 Mycobacterium shimoidei
TTCATCTTCAGAAGACCTCGACCCCTACCCCGGTAACGACGCGCCGGCCAGCTCTACACCCTCAACTGCGAAGAGCCGGATTCCACCGCACCGACCGCGCCGATCGAATGGCCCAGCGCCGCCTTCGCTGCGTAGACCGCCGGCCGGTGGGCGCCCATCGCGATGTTGATGGCCTTGGCTTCGGCGAGGTCTCCGGCGGTGGTTCCGGTGGCGTGGGCGTTGATGTGGTCGATGTCGGCCGCCGTCAGCCCGGCAGACTGGATCGCCCGAGTGATCGCGCGGCCGGCCTGTTCGCCACTGGGATCGGGTTGGACAAGGTCGAAGCCATCCGAGGTGATGCTGGCGCCCATCAGGCGGCCAAGAATGTTGGCGCCGCGGGCTTTCGCATGCTCCTCGGTCTCGACCACCATCAGTGCGCCCGCTTCACCGAAGACCAAACCGTCGCGATCCTTGTCGAATGGCCGGCACGCACCGCCCGGATCGTCGTTGTTCGTCGAGAGCATGTCCATTTGGGCGAACGTCGCCATTGGCACCGCCTCGATTCGGGTCTCCACCCCGCCGCAGATCGCGATGTCGGCCTCACCGAGCACGAGGTTGCGCCACGCGAGAGCGATCGCCTCGGCGCCCGCGGCGTCGGCCGATATCGGGGTGATCACCCCGGCTTTGGCGCCCCGTTCCAGTCCGACCGCCGCCGCCGCCGCGTTGGGCATGGCCTTCTGCACGCCCAGCGGACCTATCGCCCGGATGCCGCGTTCGCGGATGTCGTCGTATGCCCAGACCATTTCCTCGGTCGAGCCCAGCCCGGTGCCGATGGAGACCATCAGCCGGTTGGTGTCGACCTCCGGGGATCCGGCGTTGGCCCACAGTCGCCGCCCCAGGACCGTCGACATCTTCTGCAGAAACAAGAACCGGCGCAGCTCGACCCGGCTCAGCTGGGAGTCGAAATCCTCCAGCAGGTGCCCACCGATGCGAACCGGCAGGCCGAACTGTTCGATGAACGGATCGTCGAGCTTGCGGATCCCGCTCTGCCCGTCCAGCAGCATCGTCCATGTGGTGTCGACATCGGTGGCAAGGGCAGTCGTCATGGCGACGCCGGTGACAACCACGTCCGGGAAACCATTTCCGGTCCACAACTGCGCCATACCGTGCTGCATCCCTTCCTTGATGGCCCTTGCACCGTGGAGTACCCAAAGATTCCGGCCAATCTAGGGTAAAACGGGCCGGGGAGAGTGCCGCAGACACAGCACTGCCAATGCGCGTTAGCGACCCGGCTACCTGGGTATATTCCCGATTGCAGCGCTCAGGGGGCACGTATAGTGTCGTCGGCTATGACACGAGGGGCGAATGACGTGGATGAACTGAAGCCGAACGTCGACCACATCAAGTCGCACTACGACCGGTCGAACGAATTCTTCAAGCTGTGGCTCGACCCGACCATGACCTACAGCTGCGCGTACTTCGAACGTGACGACATGACGCTGGAAGAAGCGCAGATGGCCAAGGTCGATCTGGCGCTGGGGAAGCTGGACTTGCAACCCGGCATGACGCTGCTCGACATCGGCTGCGGCTGGGGTTCCACCATGCGGCGCGCAGTCGACAAGTACGACGTCAACGTCATCGGACTGACGCTCAGCGAGAACCAGCTGGCACACAACAAGCAGAAATTTGCCGAGATGGACTCGCCGCGGTCCAAGCAGGTGCGGCTGCACGGCTGGGAAGAGTTCGACGAACCGGTCGATCGCATCGTGTCACTGGGGGCATTCGAGCACTTCGCCGACGGCATCGGCACCTACGAGCGCTACGCCGACTTTTTCAAGATGTGCTACAACGTGATGCCCGATGACGGCAAAATGCTCCTGCACACCATCGTGGTGCCCACCGCCGAAGAGGGTGAAAAGCTCGGGCTGAAGCGGACGATGTCGCTGATGCGATTCATCAGCTTCATCCGCAAGGAGATCTACCCCGGTGGGCGCTTGCCACAGGTGGACATCGTCGACAAGTACGCCACCGAGGCCGGTTTCGACATCACCCGCCGCCACTTCATCGGCGAGAACTATGTCCGCACCCTGGACACCTGGGCCAAGGGGCTCGAAGCGCACAAGGCCGAGGCGATCGAGCTCAAGGGCGAGCAGGTGTACGAGACCTTCATCAAGTACCTGACCGGGTGCCGGGAGCTGTTCCGCGACGGCTACACCAACGTGTGCCAGTTCACCATGGAGAAGAAGGCGGCCTAGCCGCCGGCTTACTTGGTCAGGGTGTATTGCGCGACGTCGGTGATCCCGCGGCGCATGAAGTCCGCACAGCCGGTTAGGTAGCGCATGTAGCGCTCGTAGACCTCTTCGGACTGCACGGCGATAGCGCGCTCGCGATTGGCCTGCAGATTCGCCGCCCAGCTGTCCAGCGTCCGCGCGTAGTGCGGGCGAAGATTCTGTATCTGCTCGACCGAGAAGCCGGCGGCCTGCGAAAATTCGAGGATGTCCTCTTGGGAGGGCATTTGGCCGCCTGGAAAAATTTCTTGACCGATGAATCGCATGAACCGTAAATCGCTCATCGTCACCGGGATACCGTGTTCATGCCAATAGGTCCAGGGGTGCGTGAATAGGCTGTGTAACAGCATCCGGCCGTCGTCGGGCATGATATTGAAAGCGCGCTCGAAGAAAGCCGGATAACGCTCCTTCTTGAACGCGTCGAAGGCCTCGACGGTGACGATCCGGTCGACTTTTTCGTCGAACTCTTCCCAGCCTTGCAGCCGTGCTTCGGCGGTGCGTTGGGTCGGCAGGGCGGCCAGTTTGGCCTTGCTGTATTCGTACATGTTGCGGCTGAGCGTGATACCGACCACGTTGACGTCGTACTTCTCCACCGCCCGGACCAGCGCGCCGCCCCACCCGCAGCCGACGTCGAGCAGCCTCATCCCGGGCTCGAGGTTCAACTTGTCCAGCGCCAAATCGATTTTGGCGAGCTGGGCCTCCTCCAGGGTCATGTCGTCGCGTTCGAAGTACGCGCAGGTATAGGTCATTGTGGGGTCGAGGAACAACGAAAAGAATTCGTTGGAAATATCGTAGATCGCCTGCGACTCTTCGTAGAAGGGTCTGAGCTTTGCCATTTTCACCAGTTACCTATCCTGAGTTATGCCCGTGGTCCGGTAGCACCCTACCGTAGCCGCGATATCGGGCAAGCTCGCATCACTCCAAAGGGGCTGGCACGCAGCATAACTCGCCGGGGCCCCGAAATAGCGTCAATACGAATAGAAACCTTGACCGGACTTCTTGCCGAGCTGACCAGCCTCGACCATCCGCAACAGCAACGGCGGCGGCGCGAACTGCGGTTCCTTGAACTCCTCGAACATCTTGTCTGCGATGAGCTTGCAGGTGTCCAGTCCGACCAGGTCCGCAAGCCGCAGCGGTCCCATCGGATGCGACAACCCGGCGACCACCGCCTTGTCGATGTCCTCGACGCTGGCGAACTTCGCCTCGACCATGCGGATCGCCGAGAGGAGGTAGGGCACCAGTAGCGCGTTGACCACGAAGCCGGAACGGTCCGAGCAGCGCACCACCTGCTTGCCCAGCACCGCGCCGGCGAATTCCTCGGTGCGAGCGGCGGCGGCTTCGTCGGTGACCAATGTGCAGACGAGCTCGACCAGCGGCAGCACCGGGACCGGGTTGAAGAAGTGCAGCCCCAGCACCCGCCGAGGGTTCTTGGTCGCCGCGGCGAGCTTCATGATCGGGATGCTCGATGTGTTCGACGCCAACACCGCGTCAGGGTCGGTGATGATGTTGTCCAGCTCGGCAAAGATCCCGGCCTTGACGGATTCGTCCTCGATCACGGCCTCGATCACCAGTTGCCGATCGGCGAGGTCGTTGAGGTCGGTGGTGAAGGTCAGCTTCTCGATCGCCCCGTCGCGTTCGCGCTCGGTGATCTTGCCGGCACTGACTCCGCGCTCCAGCGATTTCACGATGCGGTCGCGTCCCGCGGCGACCAGCGCCTCGGTGGTCTCGAAGATCGTCACCTCGACGCCGGCGCGCGCCGAGACTTCGGCGATCCCGGACCCCATCTGACCGGCTCCGACGACACCTACTCGTTCGATCGCCACGGTGCTCCCTTTTCTCCCGCCACCAGACGCAAAGGCCCCCAGACACCCTCGGTGAAAAGGGGCTTTGCGTCTGCTCGGCAGATTAACTTAGTGGAACTGGCCCTCTTCGGTCGAGCCGGTCAACGCGGTGGTCGACGAGGAGGGGTCGACGGTGGTGGCGATACGGTCGAAGTAACCGGCACCCACTTCGCGCTGGTGCTTGGTCGCGGTGTAACCGCGCTCTTCGGCGGCGAATTCGCGTTCCTGCAGTTCCACGTAGGCGCTCATCTGGTTGCGGGCGTAGCCGTAGGCCAGGTCGAACATCGAGTAGTTGAGCGCGTGGAAGCCAGCCAGCGTGATGAACTGGAACTTGAATCCCATTGCGGCAAGCTCCTTTTGGAACTTGGCGATGGTCGCGTCATCGAGGTGCTTGCGCCAGTTGAACGACGGCGAGCAGTTGTAGGCCAGCATCTGGTCCGGGAATTCGGCCTTGACCGCCTCGGAGAACTGCTTGGCCAGCTCGAGGTCGGGGGTGCCGGTCTCCATCCAGATCAGGTCGGCGTACGGCGCGTAGGCCTTGGCCCGCGCGATGCACGGGTCGATGCCGTTGCGCGTGCGGTAGAAGCCTTCCTTGGTGCGCTCACCGGTGATGAACGGCTTGTCCCGCTCGTCGATGTCGGAGGTGATCAGGGTCGCGGCCTCAGCGTCGGTGCGTGCGATCACCACGGTGGGGACGTCGCACACGTCGGCGGCCAGCCGGGCCGACGTGAGCGTGCGGATGTGCTGTTGGGTCGGGATCAGCACCTTGCCGCCCAAGTGGCCGCACTTCTTCTCCGAAGCCAGCTGGTCCTCCCAGTGCGAGCCCGCGACGCCGGCGGCGATCATCGCCTTCTGCAACTCGAAGACGTTGAGCGCACCGCCGAAGCCGGCTTCGCCGTCGGCGACGATCGGAGCCAGCCAGTTCTTCACCGAGGTGTCGCCCTCGATCTTGGCGATCTGGTCGGCGCGCAGCAGCGCGTTGTTGATGCGGCGCACCACCTGCGGCACCGAGTTGGCCGGGTACAGGCTCTGGTCCGGGTAGGTGTGGCCGGACAGGTTCGCGTCACCGGCGACCTGCCAACCCGACAGGTAAATGGCCTTCAAGCCGGCGCGCACCTGCTGCACGGCCATGTTGCCGGTCAGCGCGCCCAGCGCATTGATGTATTCGAGGTCGTGCAGCTGCTCCCACAGCACCTCGGCGCCGCGACGGGCCAGCGTGTTCTCCTCGACAACGCTGCCCTGCAGGGCCACCACGTCCTCGGCGGTGTAGGTGCGGGTGACGTCCTTCCACCGCGGGTTGGTGTCCCAGTCGTGCTGGATTTGCTCGGCGCTTTTCGGCGAACCCACCGTTGACATTGAGGTGCTCCTTGTACGTTCTTCACCACTGCGCGCAACACGACTGGTTTCCAGACTTGTTAACCACGCAGCGACTTCACTGGACTATGAAGCCGAAGATGGCACAGCTTAGCTCCGCAGGTCCAGCCGTTTAATTTGCGAATTTTGGCTATGGGCTAGCGCGATTTTGCAAAGTTTGCGAAGACACTGCTTTTCTGAACCGTTTCAGTTCCTACTGGCGGGTAACACGATTGCGCAGGTCAGCCGCAACGTTTGCGACAAGAACGCAAAAAGCGCCGGCGGTCAGATCGCGAAGATCGACGCGACCGCTTTGACCTCGTCGCCCACCGCGTATGTGAGCGTTCTAACAGTGCGATCGAGAAGTCCGGCACCGAATTGGTCGGTGGAGCCGGGCGGATAGACGTGGGTGATGATCTCGAGCTTGTCGCCCAGGGCCACCGGGGCCTCGTGCTCGATCGTGACCCGCAGCGGCGCCTTGAGCATCTCCGGGCAGGACGCCAAATGATCCTCGATGACGCTCCAGTACACCGAGTTGTTCATGTGGTCGAACAGGTCGATGTCGGTGACCCGGACCGGGAACTCGTGGATTTCCAGCGCGTTGTCGCGGCTGGCGGGCTTGAGATAGGCCTTCCATCGCAGCCGGTCCACGCTGGTCGTGCGGTGCAGGCCGGCCAGGAAGTCGTCGGAGATCCGCGCCGGCCCCTGAGTTTCGCGGTTGATGTTGATCCAGAACGCCTCAGATTCAATGAGGCCTCCATTCCGCTTCCCATCGATGCGGACCCGCATCTCGCACCAGCGGTTCGAGGTGCCCGAACACCACCGCCGCATGCGCAGCATGTCGCCGAACTCGATCGGACGGATCAGGTCGACCATGGTGCGCCGAACGATCCAGAGCGGATGGGTTTCCTCGAATCCCATCTCGCGCAGCTGGTCCTGGCCGATGTCCTGAATGTGCCGGGCAGCGGCGTCGAAGCGCAGCCGGCCCTCCCGGTCGATGTCGGCGACGCGCAGCGGCCACTCCCGATCGAACACGTCGGGATGCCCGTCGGGCACCGGCATCATCGATTTGTCCAGGCTCACTGCTTCGCTCCCCGATTGGTTCAGTACCCCTCCCCTGGCGAATCATGCCAACAACCGCGCTGCGGCACCAATTAAGACCATTCGGGCACCGACTGCCAACTCTGCGAACCCCATCTTCGCAGATCGATAGACTGCCCCAATGGCCAAGACGTTCGTGGGATCGCGGGTGCGGCAGCTTCGCAACGAACGCGGATTCAGTCAGGCCGCCCTGGCGCAGATGCTGGAAATCTCACCGAGCTACCTCAACCAGATCGAGCACGACGTCCGCCCGCTGACGGTGGCGGTGCTGTTGCGAATCACCGAGGTGTTCGGGGTCGACGCGACTTTCTTCGCCTCCCAGGACGACACCCGGCTGGTCGCCGAACTGCGTGAGGTGACTCTGGACCGTGACCTGGACATCGACGTCGATGTGCCCGAGGTCGCCGAGATCGTCGGCGCGCACCCGAAGTTCGCCCGCGCGATGGTCAACCTGCACCGCCGTTACCGCATCACCACCGCCCAACTGGCCGCGGCGACCGAAGAACGCTACTCCGACGGTAGCGGCAGCGGGTCGATCACCATGCCGCACGAAGAGGTGCGCGACTACTTCTACCAGCGCCAGAACTATCTGCACGAGTTGGACACCGCGGCTGAGGATCTCACCGTGCGGATGCGGCTGCATCGCGGCGAGCTGGCCGTCGAGCTGGCCAACCGGCTCACCGACGTACACGGTGTGCGCATCAACCGACGGATCGATCTGGGTGAGTCGGTGCTGCACCGCTACGACCCGAAGACCAAGACACTCGACATCAGCAACCACCTGTCGTGGGGGCAGCGGGTGTTCAAGATGGCCGCCGAGTTGGCGTACCTGGAGTTCGGCGACCTGATCGATCAAATGGTCACCGACGGCAAGTTCACCAGCGAGGAGTCACGCACCCTGGCCCGGCTGGGCCTGGCCAACTACTTCGCCGCTGCCACCGTGTTGCCCTACCGGCAGTTTCACGACAGCGCGGAGAATTTCCGATACGACATCGAGCGGCTCTCGTCGTTCTACCGGGTCAGCTACGAGACCATCGGCCACCGGCTGTCCACCCTGCAGCGGCCCTCGATGCGTGGTGTGCCGTTTTCGTTCGTCCGGGTCGACCGGGCAGGCAACATGTCAAAACGCCAGTCCGCCACCGGTTTTCACTTTTCGTCCAGTGGCGGCACGTGTCCGTTGTGGAACGTCTACGAGACGTTCGCCAATCCGGGCAAGATCCTGGTGCAGATCGCCCAGATGCCCGACGGTCGAAACTACATGTGGGTGGCTCGCACCGTGGAGCGGCGGGCATCACGGTATGGTCAGCCCGGTAAAACGTTCGCGATCGGGCTGGGCTGCGAGCTCCGGCACGCCCACCGGCTCGTCTACTCGGAGGGACTCGACTTGTCCGGCGATGTCGCTACACCGATCGGCGCGGGCTGCCGCGTGTGCGAACGGGACAACTGCCCGCAGCGCGCCTTCCCGGCGCTGGGTCGCGCACTCGACATCGACGAGCACCGCAGCACGGTCTCGCCCTATCTGGTGAAGCAACCATGAGCACTCAAGTGGGCCGCATCCCGGCGTCGGGCCGGCTGCGCGAGCTGGGGCCGATCAACTGGGTGGTGGCCAAGCTCGGCGCGCGTACGGTTCGCGCCCCGCAGATGCATTTGGTCACCACGCTGGGCCAGCACAAGCGACTGTTCTGGATGTGGCTGCCCTATTCGTTGGCGTTGCTGCGAGGCCGGTTGCCGATCGCCGATACCGAGTTGGTGATTTTGCGGGTCGCGCATTTGCGGGCCTGCGAATACGAGCTACAGCACCATCGGTGGATGGCCCGACGCCGCGGCCTGGACGCGCACAAACAACAGGCCATTTTCGCCTGGCCGGACTCTGCCGACGAGCTCACCGATCGCCAGCAGGCGCTGCTGGACGCCACCGATGAATTCGTCAAGACCCGATCGATCAGCGCGCCGGTCTGGCAGCGATTGTCGGCGCACCTGGATCGGCGTCAGCTCATCGAATTCTGCATGCTGGCAGGACAATACGACGGTCTTGCCGCGACGATGGCTGCCCTCGACATACCGTTGGACTACCAAGATCAGGAGTAAGTCGCTGCCAGCACGGCCAGTGACAGCGCGACGGGGAGAATCGGCAGCGCAAAGGCGAACGCCGCCAATGCATAGTTGCGCCGCCGTCGCAGCCTCGATCCCCACAGCACTGCCCAGATGGCCAGCAGCCCCGACAGCGCCAGCACAACGAGACTCCAGCGGCTCTCGGTGCTGACCGCCGCGCCGATCGAGATCGCCACCAGCCACGCGATGTAGCCGACGATCGCGCCGCCGACGAGACCCCAAATCGATTCGGTGCGCACCGGTTCACGCCTAATTGCCCGGCTCCTCCTCATCGCGCTCCGCGCTCTGCATCGTCGCCGTTAGAAGTTGATCATGTGCCCGGTCAAGCCGTGGAAGCACTCCTGCAGCGCCTCTGACATTGTCGGATGGGTGTGTACGTTGCGCGCCAATTCGTTTGCGGTCAAATCCCATTTCTGAGCCAAGGTGAGCTCCGGCAACAGCTCGGAGACATCATGGCCGATCAGGTGTCCACCAAGCAGCTCACCGTATTTGGCGTCGGCCACCAGCTTGACGAATCCGCTGGGATCGCCCACGCCGTGTGCCTTGCCGTTGGCGGTGAATGGGAACTTGGCGACCTTGACGTCGTAACCCTCTTCGCGGGCTTGCTCCTCGGTGAGTCCGAAGCTGGCGACCTGCGGTTGGCAGAACGTCGCACGCGGCAGCATTCGATAGTCGCCGAGTGGCAAAGTCTCTGCGCCGGCGATGGTTTCGGCCGCGATGACACCTTGGGCCTCCGCAACGTGCGCCAGCTGCAGCATGCCGGTGACATCGCCGATGGCGTAGATGTGGCTCACGTTCGTGCGCATGTGGTCGTCGATGCCGATTGCCTTGCGTTCGGTCAGCGCCACTCCGGCTCCCTCCAGCCCGTAGCCTTCGACATTGGGCGCAAACCCGATGGCCTGCAATACTTTATCCGTTTTGAGATCTTGCGACTCGCCGTTCTTGTTGACCGTGACCGTCACCTTGGAGCCGTCGTCGGAAATCGCCGCGCACTCTGTTCCGGTGAGAATCTTGACGCCCAGCTTCTTGAACTGCTTTTCGATCTCTTTGGACACCTCGGCGTCTTCGTTGGGCAGAGCCCGCGGCAGGAATTCGACGATGGTCACGTCGACGCCGTAGTTGACCAGCACATAGCCGAACTCCATGCCGATGGCACCCGCGCCCGCGATGACGATCGACTCCGGCAGCTCCCGGGACAGGATCAGCTCCTCGTAGGTCACGACGTTCTTGCTCAGCGAGGTGCCCGGCACCAGTCGAGTACTGCTGCCGGTGGCGATGATCGCGTGGTCAAAGGTAACGGTGTCGGTGCCGCCGTCGTTGAGGTCGACGGACAACGTGTGCGGGTCGGTGAACTTGCCGTAGCCGTGGATCTCGGTGATCTTGTTCTTCTTCATCAAGAAGTGCACGCCGGCGACGCGGCCCTCGGCAACCTTTCGGCTGCGGTCGAAGGCGGCGCCATAGTCGAAGCTGACCTCACCGCTGATCCCGAATGCCTTGGCGTCCTTGGTGAACAGGTGAGCGATTTCGGCGTTGCGCAGCAGCGCCTTCGAGGGAATACATCCAACATTGAGGCAGACGCCGCCCCAGTACTTGGGTTCGACGACTGCGGTGTTCAGCCCCAGCTGGGCCGCGCGAATAGCCGCGACATATCCACCGGGGCCGGCTCCGAGGACGACGACGTCGTAGTGAGAAGTCACCAGCCCACCCTAAAACGTGTCGGCCGACTCCAAACAGTCGACCGCTCAGTAGGGGATCAGCCCGGCAAAGCAACGCCCCACGGTGTGGTTGCAGAAGTAAGTGCCGTACACCGGTGCCGCGGCGGCGACCGCGGCGAACGGCGCCGTCATGACTGCGATACCCAGGGCCGAAAGTAGCGGTCTGTCCTGCACCATCGCCAGCAGCAAACCCGCGACGGTGCACGCCACGACATAGACCAGGACGACGAAGACGACCGGGGTCTTGTGCGGCGAGGTGTCTCGCGTCCACCAGACGAACAGCCCCGGCCCGATGACCGCTGCCGCGATCCACACCGCGACGAGGATCAGAACGAACTGCCACCACTTCAGGTAGTAGTACCGGCCGGGCACCGTCACCGACTGCGCCGGTGCGGGAATCGGCTCGGACGCGACGTCTGCCGGCGGTGCGGGAGGAGCGCCGGTCGACTGCGCGGGGCTGGGGTCCAGCGGCGGTGCGTCATGTGCCGCCACCTGTATTACGGGCGCCTCGGAGTCAACCGCCAGATCTGGTTTGCGTCGCCACCAGCGCAGGATCCGCGCCGAGTGTGGCGGCTCGGACGTCTGCGGCTGCGCACCGGTGTCGGAGGTCGGCGTGGAATTGGGGTCAGGCAGGGGTCATCACCTCGATCAAAGTGAGCACGCCGAACCAACCGGGCGCCAACGCGAGGATGAATGCGCCCAGTGCGGTGATCCACCGGCGGCGGGACAACAAAATCGCCAACAATCCGATGGCGCTGGGCAATCCGACCACCAACGCAATGACGATGTCAGGGCGGATCGGTTCGCTGACCAGGAGCGCCACCGCCGTTCCCGCCAACACCCCGGCGGCAACTCCGACCAGCATCGAGCCGGCCAGCAGCCACGCCCGGGGTAGCGGAATCACGTCTTCTGACGATACTGCGACAGCCTCGACTACTGCGCTAGGTGCGCGGCGTGCCCTCCGGGGATCGGGCAAGCGTCGGCGGCCTCCGCGACGACCGGGGCGCGCGTTGAGGGTCGCTCACCGCGCTGGTAGTCGGCGCCGGTGATCAGCGGGAGGGCCGCCAAGGCGCTGTTTTCGGCGTCGCTGAAGGCTCGACCGCGCGACAGGAACCGCATCCCCTCCGGGGCTTCCAGGCTGAAGCCGCCACCGCGTCCGGGCACCACGTCGATGACCAGCTGGGTGTGCTTCCAGGTCTGAAACTGCGGCCCGGAAATCCACACCGGCACCCCGTCTTCCACGTCGAGAACACCGAGGAGGACGTCGCGGTCACCCACGATGAAGTCGCCGTCCGGATAGCACATCGGCGAGGACCCGTCGCAGCAGCCACCGGATTGGTGGAACATCACCGGCCCGTGCCGCTCGATCAGCTGCCGCAGCAGGGTAGCCGCGGCGGCGGTGATCACCACCCGATGGGTCGCCGGCGCGCGCATCAGAACAAGCCGAGCGCCTTGTCGCAGTAGGACACCATCAGGTTCTTGGTTTGCTGGTAGTGGTCGAGCACCACCTTGTGGTTCTCCCGCCCGAAACCGGACTGCTTGTAGCCGCCGAACGCCGCATGTGCGGGGTAGACGTGATAGCAGTTGACCCAGACCCGCCCAGCCTGGATGTCGCGGCCGGCCCGGTAGGCGGTGTTGCCGTCGCGGCTCCACACCCCGGCGCCCAGGCCGTAAAGGGTGTCGTTGGCGATCGAGATCGCGTCGTCGTAGTCGGAGAACGACGCCACCGCCACCACCGGACCGAAGATCTCTTCCTGGAAGATCCGCATCTTGTTGTTGCCGGTGAAGATCGTCGGCTGCACGTAGTAGCCACCGGAGAGGTCACCGCCGAGCTCGGCGCGCTCGCCGCCGGTGACGATCTTGGCGCCTTCGCTCTTGCCGATCTCGATGTAGGACAACACCTTTTCCAGCTGGTCGTTGGAGGCCTGCGAGCCGATCATCGTCTCGGTGTCCAGCGGGTCACCCTGCCGGACCGCCTTGGTGCGAATGGCCGCCAGTTCCAGGAACTCGTCGTAGATGTCGGCCTGGATCAGGCTGCGCGACGGGCAGGTGCACACCTCGCCCTGGTTCAGGGCGAACATGGTGAACCCCTCGAGCGCCTTGTCCTGGAAGTCGTCGTGGGCGGCCATCACATCGGAGAAGAAGATGTTGGGGCTCTTGCCGCCGAGTTCGAGGGTGACCGGGATCAGGTTCTGGCTGGCGTACTGCATGATCAGTCGCCCGGTGGTGGTCTCCCCGGTGAACGCGATCTTGGCAATCCGGTCGCTCGACGCCAGCGGCCGTCCCGCTTCGGCGCCGAACCCGTTGACGACGTTGACCACACCGGGCGGCAGCAGATCCGCTATCAGGCTCATCAGGTACAGCACCGAGGCCGGGGTCTGCTCGGCCGGCTTGAGCACGACGGTGTTGCCGGCCGCAAGCGCCGGCGCCAACTTCCAGGCGCCCATCAGGATCGGGAAGTTCCACGGAATGATTTGCCCCACCACGCCGAGCGGCTCGTGGAAGTGATAGGCGACCGTGTCGTCGTCGATCTGGCTCAGCGAGCCCTCCTGGGCGCGAATCGCCCCGGCGAAGTAGCGGAAATGGTCGGCGGCCAGCGGGATGTCGGCGGCCAGCGCCTCGCGGATCGGTTTGCCGTTGTCCCAGGATTCCGCCAGCGCCAACGACTCTCGGTTGGCGTCGATACGGTCGGCGATCTTGTTCAGGATCGCCGCGCGTGCCGCGGGCGCGGTCTTGCCCCAGGCCGGGGCGGCGGCATGCGCGGCGTCGAGCGCGTTGTCGATGTCGGCCTCGTCGGAACGCGGCACCTCGCAGAACGGCTGGCCGGTCACCGGCGTCGGGTTCTCGAAATAGCGGCCCTTTACCGGCGCCACCCATTCGCCGCCGATGAAGTTGTCGTAGCGGGACTCAAAGCTCATCAGCGCCCCCGGGGACCCCGGACGTGCGTAGACAGTCATCGGATCAGCTCCTCGTTCGTTCGCGTGACACAACTCACACTACCGCCGCGGGCTGTCGCTGATGTAGCCGGTGAACCTCGCTATAGCTCGCCCGCCAGATACCGGGCCCGGCAGGCACGGCGCGCGAGCTTCCCGCTGGTGGTACGCGGAATTCGGCCGGCGGCAACCAATCGGATGTCGGCCACCGCCAGCCCGTGCCGGCGAGAGACCGCCGCACGGATCGCTTCGGCGATCTCGGCCGGGTCGGCCTTGCCCGCCCCCGGCGCGCGTTCGGCGATGATCACCAGCCGTTCGCCTGCGGTCTCGCCGGGCACCGAGAACGCCGCCACGTGACCGGACCGCACCGCGTTGGATGCCTCGGCCACCGTGGCCTCGATGTCCTGCGGATAGTGGTTGCGGCCGTCGATGATCACCATGTCCTTGATGCGACCGACGATGTAGAGCTCGTCATCCAGATACATCCCGAGATCGCCGGTCCGAAGCCAGGTAGCGCCGGTCGGGGAACCCTCGGCGCGGCTGTCAACCTCCAACCGTGACTGCAGTTTGTTGTCGAAGGTCAGTCGGCTCTCCTCGTCACGCCCCCAGTAGCCGCGCCCGATGTTGTTGCCGTGCAACCAGATCTCCCCAACCTGGCCGTCGGGCAATTCCGCTTCGGCCTCCGGGTCGACGATGACCGCCCACAGGCCCGGCGCCACCCGCCCACACGACACTTGCGCAACGGCGTTGTCCGCGTCGGGAGCCACCTGCACGGCGCGGCCCGCGCCGAGCTCGTCGCGGTCCAAATAGACCACCCGGGGTTGTGCCTCGGGGTCGATGGTGGAGACGAACAACGTCGCCTCGGCCATCCCGTAGGCGGGTTTGATCGTGGTGGCCGGCAATCCGTAGGGCGCGAACGCTTCGTGGAACCGCTGAATCGAGGCGATGCTCACCGGCTCGGAGCCATTGATGAGACCGACGACGTTAGTCAGGTCGAGAGTCTCACCGGGGCTGGGCAATCCGCGCTCCGCGGCCATATCGAACGCGAAGTTGGGCGCGGCGGCAAAGGTGCGACCGTAGCGGGCCTGCTCTGCCAGTTCGCGAATCCAGCGGTACGGCCGTCGCACGAACGCCGTCGGCGACATCAGAGTGATCTGCCCGCCGCACAGCGCCGGGAACATGAGCATCAGCAGACCCATGTCGTGAAACAGCGGCAGCCAGCTCACGGTTCGGGCGTCCCAGTCCACGCCCACCGACACGATCATCTGCACAACGTTCGTGCAGACGCAGCGGTGGGTGATCTCAACACCGGCGGGCGCGCGGGTCGAGCCGGACGTGTATTGCAGGTAGGCGATGTCGTCGGTGTCCGGCTGGGCCGGAGTGAACGTCGAACCCACCGTGTCGGGTACGGCGTCGACGGCGATCACTCGCGGCCGGCGCTGCCTTGGCAGGCTGCGCACGAACGACTGCACGGGCTCGGCCGCGTCGACCGTCGTCAGAAGCACCGCCGGCTTGGCATCGGCCACCACCGCTTCGAGCCGTTCGGCCTGTCCGGGCAATTCGGGCGCAAACAGTGGGACCGCGATATTGCCGGCAGCGATGGCGGCGAAGAAGCCGACGACATAATCGATACCCTGCGGCGCAACGATCGCCACCCGGTCGCGTGGCGCGCTGACTTGCTGCAACCGGGCGCCGACGGCACGCAGCCGGGCGCCGAGCTGGTTCCAGGTCAAGTCGATGCGCTCGCCGTCTGCCGTCTGGCCGTAGTCCAGATAGCGGTAGCACACGGCGTCGCCCAGGCCGGTGATGTTGCGCTGGAGACCAGAGATCAGAGTGGCCCCGTCGGGGATGACGATGTTGCCCTCGGCGTCGAGATAATCCTCCAATCGGAGTCTCTCGGTTGGACCGGGGATGTCTATGAGCCCTCTCTGATCCATAAGACTAGTTTAAGAAATTATTCGCCCGTAGAGTCCCAACCTGGTCACACCAATTGACACGAGCAGACCGCGCCTCCGGCAATGAGGCAAAAGTACCTGGTCACGGGCCTTTCGAGCGTGCCCAAAGGCGCTAAGACCCCGACGCCCGTAACCGCAATCACATCCGTTGGCGCCCTTTTAGGTCATCACACACTCGCCACACCGGCCCGTCGACCGCTCTGCGGCGGCCTCGAACACCCCGGACACAATGGATGCCGTGAGCACCGACCCGCATCTCTGGCTCGAGGACATCACCGGCGAGGACGCACTCAACTGGGTGCGCGCACACAACGAACCCACGCTCAAGGAGTTCTGCGGCGACGAGTTCGAGCAGATGCGGTCCGAAGCGCTCGAGGTGCTCGACACCGATGCCCGCATCCCCTATGTGCGCCGCCGGGGCGAGTACCTCTACAACTTCTGGCGCGATGCGGCCAACCCGCGCGGGCTGTGGCGGCGCACCACGCTGGAAAGCTATCGCAGCGATTCCCCAGAGTGGGATGTGCTGATCGACGTCGACGCACTTGCCGCCGCCGACGACGAGAACTGGGTGTGGGCCGGCGCCAACGTCATCGAACCCGACTACACCCGGGCGTTGATCAGCCTGTCGCGCGGCGGTGCGGATGCGGCGATTGTCCGTGAATTCGACATGGAGACACGAGGATTCGTTGCCGACGGGTTCGAGTTGCCGGAAGCCAAAACCCACATCAGCTGGGCCGACCCGGACACCGTGCTGGTGGGAACCGATTTCGGTGAAGACTCGCTCACCGAATCCGGCTACCCACGGGTGGTGAAGCGCTGGCGGCGTGGTGAGCCGCTGTCCGACGCGCCGACGCTGTTCGAGGGGGCCCGCAGCGACGTCATGGTGGCCGCGGGAGTCGACCGCACGCCAGGCTTCGAGCGCACATTGGTGCGGCGGGCGATCGACTTTTTCAACGAGCAGGTATACGAACTGCGCGGAGACGAGCTGATCCGCATCGACGCCCCCACCGACGCGACGCTTTCGGTGCATCGCCAGTGGTTGTTGATCGAGTTGCGCACCGACTGGTTCACCGGCAGCGCCTCGTATGCGGCGGGCTCACTGCTGGCCGCCGACTACGAGGAATTCCTCGCCGGCACAGCGCAATTGCAGGTCGTGTTCGAACCCGACGAGCACACCGCGCTGCACCAGTATGCGTGGACCCGCGACCGGCTCGTCGTCGTCACGTTGGCCGACGTCGCGAGCCGCGTCGAGATCGCCATACCGGGCAACGGTGACGACCCGCTGCACCCGGCTTCGCCGCGCTTGCGGTCGTCACGAGGCACTTGGGAACGCCGCCCGGTCACCGACGTACCGGCCAACACCAACACCGTCATCGTCGCCGCCGACGACACCGGCGACGAAATCTTCCTGGACTCCAGCGGGTTCGACACCCCATCACGGCTTTTGCACGGCGCCGTCGACGGGCCGCTGCAGCAGATCAAGTCGGCCCCGAGTTTCTTCGACGCCGAGGGCTTGAGCGTCTCGCAGCATTTCGTCGCCTCCAAGGACGGGACTTCCATTCCGTACTTTGTGGTGCGGCCGCAGGATGCGACCGGGCCGACGCTGCTGGGCGGCTACGGAGGGTTCGAAGTGGCGCGCACGCCGGTCTACGACGGGGTGCTCGGCAGGCTGTGGCTGGCCCGTGGTGGCACCTACGTGCTGGCCAACATCCGTGGCGGAGGTGAATACGGTCCGGGCTGGCACACCCAAGCCATGCGCGAAGGGCGGCATCTGGTGGCCGAGGATTTCGCCGCGGTCGCCGCCGATCTGGTGGCTCGCGGCATCACCACCGTCGAGCAGCTCGGGGCCCAGGGCGGCAGCAACGGCGGCCTGCTGATGGGCATCATGCTGACCCAGTACCCGGAGCTGTTCGGCGCGCTGGTCTGCCAGGTGCCACTGCTGGACATGCGCCGCTTCCATCTCCTGCTGGCGGGGGCGTCGTGGGTAGCCGAATACGGCAACCCCGACGATCCCGCCGATTGGGAGTTCATCTCGGAATACTCGCCGTACCACCATATTTCGTCCGATCGGCAATATCCGCCGGTTTTGATCACCACGTCCACCCGCGACGATCGGGTTCATCCCGGGCATGCCCGCAAGATGACCGCCGCGCTGGAAGCGGCCGGACACCGGGTCTGGTACTACGAGAACATCGAGGGCGGCCACGCGGGCGCCGCCGACAATGCGCAGATCGCGTTCAAGTCCGCGCTGAGCTTTTCGTTCCTGTGGCGGATGCTGACAGGTGACGACCGCGGCAATCGAGACTGAGAATCCGCTGAGTAGCTGCTGTCAATCCGGACGAGATTCGATCTCCGCTTGGTAGCGGCAAAACGACGTTTTCAAAAACATCGGCGATTCCGCTTCCTGAACGATTACCTGAGGAGTACCTTAAATCCACCTAAGAACGGTGGTCGGGGGACGCCCGTACCGGCATCACGACAGCCAGGGAGGGGGCGGGATGAATCTGTTACTGGTGGGCACGCTCGCCGTGGTCAGCCCGCTTGTCGCGGTGGGGGTATTCAAGCTGCAGACGCGGCTCGAGCGATGGGATCTGGAACGCCACGCCGAGGACTGATGTCTTTCGGTTGTCTTTCGGTGCCGCTACGCAGCTAGTTGTCGTGGGTACCGGGCAGCCGCAGCACCAGGCGCGCTCCGCCCAGCGGGCTGGTTTCCAATGCGGCTGTGCCGCCGTGTAATTCGGCTTGTTGGGCAACCAGCGCCAATCCCAGTCCGGAACCCGAACGCGAAGCCGTCGAACCCCGGGAGAACCGTTCGAAAACGGTGGCGCGTTCGTGCTCCGGAACCCCGCTGCCGTTGTCATCGATGGTGAGTTCCACTCCATAGGCGGAACTGGTTGCGCCGAGCTGGATCTCGGTAGCTCCGCCGTGCTTGACGGCGTTGGCGATCGCGTTGTCTACGACCAACCGCAACCCAACCGGCAGGCCCACCATCAACACGTTGGGCGACGGCACCAGCGACACGTCCAGGCCCGGATAGGTGCGAAGCGCGTCGTGCGCGGCACGATCCAGCAGCTCGGTCACGTCCAGCGGAACGAAGTCGTCGACGGTCGTCAGTTCGCTTTGCGCGAGGCGTTCCAGCGCCGAGAGCGTCGCCTCGATCCTGCTCTGCGTGCGCATGACATCGCCAATCACTTCCTTGCGCTGCTCGGCCGGCATTTCGAGGGTCGAGAGCACTTCAAGGTTGGTGCGCATGGCCGTCATCGGCGTGCGCAGTTCGTGCGACGCGACCGCAGCGAAGTCTCGGGCCGATTCCAACGCGGCCTTGGTGCGCTGCTGCTCGTTGCCGATCCTGGCCAGCATTCCCTCGACCGCTTCGGCGATCTCCACCGCCTCGCGTACGCCGCGAACCTTGACTTCATCGGGATTGGACTGTGCGTTGATGGCGCGGGCCTGCTGGGCCAGCAGCCGGAACGGGTTGACCATGATCAGCGAGATCACCCATCCGACCAGGACTGTGCCAACAATGACGCCGCCGCAGATCAGCAGCACCCGCAAGTGCAGCTCATCGATGCGCTGCTGCGCTTCGGACAACGGGGCACCGAGCGCAATCGAGGCGCGGCCGGCGGTGAAGGTGCGCACCCGGTATTCGACGCCGTCGATGGTGGCGTTGGCGTAGCCGTTGTCCAGTTCGGGTAGCACGATGTTGCTGGGTACCGACACCGTCGTGGTACCGATTCGTGCCGTGCGCACTATGTCGCCATTCGGAGTGGGCTGGTCGCCGTGTGGGTAGCTCAGCAGCGTGCTGATATCACCGAGACTGCTCACCGAGTCCAGCCGCCGGTCCAACTGGTTGTGCTGATCGTTGGTGACGCCGACCCACACCCAAAGACCGAGCATGACCACCAGACCGACGACCGACAGCGCCGCAACGACCACGATGGTGCGCAGCGACAGCATCCGCATCAGCAGTTGATACACGCGATTGCCCGGTTCCACGAGTTCACATCCTGCCCGACGTCGTGGTTATCGTCGCTCCCAGGCCATCTCGGTCATACCCGGCGGACGGAGCCGACGTCGCCGGCCTTGTCTCGCGTTCTGCTTCCCGGCGCTGATGATCTCCTTGACGGTGGTCACCAGCTGCCCGGGGTTGTCCCGGATTAGCCGTGCTGCGGCGCGGGCGAGCCTGGCCGGGGTATACAACTGCGATGGGCGAACGTCGTGGTTCAAGGTTTGAAGCAGCGTCCGGGTCGCGTCAGGGTCGGCGGCGATATCGCGCAGCACCCGGCGAATCAACGGAGGGGTGATGCCCGGGGCGCCCAGACTGCGCGCGTACCAGTACATTTCGTAGGCGTCGGAGTCGCGCCATCGCCACCACCGTTGCGTGCACGCATCCGGATTGTTGTTGCCGAGCCCGTCGGCGATGGCCGTTGCGAGCTTTTCGGTCTGGCGGAACGCATCGGAGATGCCCTGCCCCGGCGCCGGATCCTTGAAGTGCCCGGCGTCGCCGACAAGTACCCATCCCGGGCCGGCGGACTGCCGAAAATAGCCGTGCCAGTTGGTAACCACGCGGATCGGGCCGACACGCCGCCCGCCGGCAAGCAGATCCGCCAGTTCCGGCCATGCGCGGATGTTGGCGGCGAAGGAGGAGTCGCGGTCGGCGTGGAATCGAGCCTGCTCGGCCATGTCGATTCCGATCGCCGCCATGTACAGCTCGCCGTCGGTAGGTCCGGCAAGGAAGCCCACTGTGCCCTGGCGACCGAGCCGGGCGTGCCCTTCCCGGTTGCCGACGCCCTCGAAATACGCCCAGGCGTAGAGCTTTCCCGGTGCAGTGCCGTGGTATTCGCGAGCACCCACGCAGGACGCGACCGTCGAGTGGCGACCGTCGGCGCCCACCACGATGCCCGCGTGAATAGGCCCGGAGGACGTCTGTACGCCGGTCACCCGATCGTCAGCCGCAACCAGCCCGGTGACCCGCGAACCCGTGCGCACCTCGGCCCCGGCCGCAGCGGCGGCTTCCACCAGCAGCGCGTCCATGGTCACCCGCCGCAGGCACAGCCCGGGGTACTGCGCCAGCCCGTCGATGGTCGCGTCGATTCGAATGTCGTCGTTGACCAGGGTGAGTCTGTTGAGCGGGACCGCCCCGGCGGCAAGAATTCCGTCGAGCAGGCCGAACTGGTCCAGCATCGCAACGCCGCATGACTGGATCATGTGCGTCGACGGAGTCTCCGAAGGAAATCGCGCGCGGTCAAGCAAACAGATGCGTAAACCCTGCTGCGCCAACAGCATTGCCAGCGGCGACCCCGCACACCGGGCGCCGACGATTGCTACGTCGAAGCGCTCCATGCGGTAACGCTAGCCTAGATTTGCCAATCCTCACCGCCAGCGGCGTATCACAAGAACAGGTTCGCCAAGCTGATCAGCGTCCCCAGGGCCGCCTCGCCGACCGGCGCCAACCCGCCGAATACCAGCGCGAACGGGATCAACGCCGTGTCGGCGGCAATCGGATCACCGATCGCGTCAAGAAGGTTGCCGGCCTCGAGCTGATCCATGAAGACGTTCAGGTCGTACAGCGGTAGATCGGTGAAGAGGGCAGTGGCGGTGTCTGCGATCGGGAGCAGCGTTGCGTAATCCGCGGCGAGGATGCCGGCGAGGTCATTGATGATTTCCAGGGGCGGGGACTGCAGCGTCGCATCGGAAGCCGGAAAACCGATGAATCCGAGCAGGTTGTTCAACAGCTCTTGCGGGTCGTTGATATCGAACCCGAGCGCCGACGCCTCGTTTTCCAACGTCGAAAGCCACGGGATGGTCGGGTCCGGGTTTTGCAGATCCTGGATCGCATTGGTGATCCCCAACTCAGCGCCTTGGCCCAAGACGGTGACCAACTGGACCAAGTCGATGTTCTCCGGGAACAACCCGAACGGGGTGGGCACATTCGCCGGGCCGTAATCCCAGCCGCCCAAGTCATTCGCCACATCGGCGATGGTGTCGACGTGGCCGTAGCCGAGGTCCACCAGGATCTTGATGTCGGGCTCTAACAGGTCATAGAGCGCCTGGCCGATCCCCGGGATCAACTGCAGCGGTTCCAGCAGCGGAAGACCAGCGGGAATCATGTAGTAGTTGGTCAAAGTGTCCCCTACCGTCGGCAGCGGGACCGCCGACGCGATCTGCTCGGGCGTGAACCCCAGATACAGGCCGTGCGCCAAAATCAGGCCCACGAAGGCGTTCAGATCGGCCAGCAGGTTGAGCGGATACCGCGGGAAATCAGCGAAACCGTCGTATTCGACGGTGTACACGTCGGTCGGGTAGAGGTCGTCCGGGGCGGCCCCGCTGAACGTAATGCCCAGGCTCGGAAACGACGGATCCGTGCCGGCGGGGACATCGAAGCGTTCCAGCACGCCCCCGTTGGGATTGCTGGGGTTACCGAGCAGCACGAAGTGCACGTCGTCGCTGGGCACACCCTCGCCGGCGAGCTGCGACATCGTCAGCGACGAAACCGACGAACTCTGCGACCAGCCGAAGACCACCAGCGGGTTGGCGGCGTCGACGTGTCCACCCGCGATCTGGCTCTGGATCGCCGAGTCCAGGATTTGTTGCCCAAGAGCGAACGACGTGTCGGTGGGCAGGCTTTTGACCCCGGTAACGGGATAGAGCCCATTAGGTATAGCGAGGCCCTGCGCGGTACCGCTGAAGCCGTTCGGCTGCAGATACAGCGAGTTGGCTGCGTCCACATAACCCGGGGGAGGTATCGGAATGCCGCTGGGACCCATCACCAGCGCCGCGGCGTCCCCGGGTGGGGAAATGTCAGCGCCGGCAAGCCGCAACGAGTGGACCTGGATATCCGTGGGTGCTGCCGGCGGGAGTGCGATCAAGCCTGCGCTGAAGACGCTGGCGACGCTGACGGTCACCCAGAATCCGGGCGCATCGCGCATGGTCGTGTCCTTTGACGTCGGCCAGGGCCGTTGGTGAACTTAGCAGGAGGAGTGTGGAAGTGTTCTAAGCCATGCCGACACCCGAATTCGAGACGCTGCTGTACACGACGGCCGGTCCGGTCGCCACCATCACGCTGAATCGCCCCGAACAGCTCAACACCATCGTTCCGCCGATGCCCGATGAGATCGAGGCCGCGATCGGGCTGGCCGAACGCGACCCGGACATCAAGGTGATCGTCTTGCGCGGTGCCGGGCGGGCCTTCTCCGGCGGCTACGACTTCGGCGGCGGGTTTCAGCACTGGGGTGAGGCCATGATGACCGACGGCACGTGGGACCCCGGCAAGGATTTCGCCGTCATCACCTCCCGCGAAACCGGGCCGCATCAGAAGTTCATGGCCATCTGGCGGGCCACCAAGCCGGTGATCGCGCAGGTGCACGGCTGGTGCGTGGGCGGGGCCAGCGACTACGCGCTGTGCGCGGACCTGGTCATCGCGAGCGAGGACGCCGTGATCGGCACCCCCTACAGCCGGATGTGGGGGGCGTATCTGACCGGCATGTGGCTGTATCGGCTGAGCCTGGCCAAGGTCAAATGGCACTCGCTGACCGGCCGGCCGCTCACCGGGGTGCAGGCCGCCGAGGTCGAGCTGATCAACGAGGCGGTGCCCTTCGAACGGCTGGAAGCCCGCGTCGCCGAGATCGCCGCCGAGTTGTCGCGAATCCCGTTGTCGCAGTTACGCGCCCAGAAGCTGATCGTCAACCAGGCCTACGAGAACATGGGCCTGGCGTCCACCCAGCTGCTGGGCGGCATCCTGGACGGATTGATGCGCAACACCCCCGACGCGCTGGAGTTCATCAAGACCGCCCAGACCCAGGGGGTGCGCGCGGCCGTCGAGCGCCGCGACGGCCCGTTCGGCGACTACAGCCAGGCCCCACCGGAACTGCGGCCCGACCCGTCACACGTGATTACGCCGTAGCGGCCCGGCGCCGATTCGAGTAGTCGGCTACGCATTACAAGGCGCTTCCACGCGGTGATGCTTCAGGCAACACCCAAGGAGGCGTTCCAAATGACCGAACCACACCTGCGATCAGCCCCGGCGGACCAGCGGACTCTGGAACCGGTTTCGGCGCCGCCCGCCCTCATCACCGAACAAGAGCTCGCCCTTGGTACGGCTGCCGCACAGGGGGTGCAGCCGGACAAGGTTCGCTGGTGGACCAGCGTGAAGCTTGGTGTCGCTGCGGCTTTTCGCGACATTTCCGTCGCCGCAAAGACGACGTCGCAACCAAAGCGACAATTCCCTCGCCGCTACGGCTTCCTCGAAGACGCACTGATGGCGCGCGAGATGGACAGGTTGTGAGCTGCCGGCACCGCTATTTAGCGAGGCGCCGCGGGCCTCTCAACGCCACGCGGGTCATCAACCGGTTCATCCGGGCCAGCGCCTTGAGCGAGTTGTGGTAGTAGTTGCCGCCCGCGCCGATGTTGGTGCGAGGTGCCACGACGGTCTCGACGCGGCAGTACTTGCGCAGCCCGTCGGCGCCGCCGAAGCGGGCGCCGATGCCCGACGTTTTCCAGCCGCCCATCGGCGCGCTGAGGCACATCAGGTTGCTGATCACGTCGTTGATGTTGACTGCACCGCAATCAAGTTGCAGTGCAATCTCTTTGGCCCGCCCAACATCACCGGAGAACACCGAAGCGCTCAGTCCGTATGGGCTGTCGTTGGCCAGCCGGATCGCTTCTTGGACTGAACGGACTTTCATGATCGGCAAGGTGGGACCGAAGGTCTCCTCGGTCATGCAGGCCATCGAGTGGTCGACGTCGACCAGCACCGTCGGCGGGTAGAAGCTGCCCGGCCCGTCGGGTCGCTGCCCTCCGGTGAGTACGCGTGCACCTTTGGCCTTGGCGTCGGCGATGTGACGCTCGGTGACCGCCCGCTGCGCCTCGTCGATCAAGGCGCCGAAGGTGAACCCCTCGCCGGCGCCGACCTGCAACGCCTTGACGTCGCGGACGACCGCCTCGACGAACTGGTCGTAAACCGACTCATGCACATAGACCCGCTCGACCGATACGCAGGTCTGCCCGGCGTTGAACATCGCACCCCACACCGCGGCGTGTGCGGCCAGGTCGATATCGGCGTCTTCGCACACGATCATCGGGTCCTTGCCGCCCAACTCGAGACTGACCGGAGTCAACCGACGAGCGGCGCGCTCGGCCACCTTGGCGCCGGTAGCGCTGGACCCGGTGAACTGGACGAAGTCGGCGTTGTCGATGACGGCTTCGGAGACCTCGCGGGCGCCCTGCGCCAACGCCAGCACGTCGGGAGCGCCGGACTCTCGCCAGCCGCGGCGCAACACCTCGGCGGTCAGCGGGGTGCGCTCGGAGGGCTTGAGCAGCACCGCACAGCCCGCCGCCAAGGCGCCGATGGCGTCCATCAGCGCGTTGGCCACCGGGTAGTTCCACGGCGCGATGATCCCCACGACCGGCCGGGGCCGGTAGTGCACGGTGACCTTCTTGATCGCCAGGAACGGCAGCGCGGCCGGTCGACGCTCGGGGGCGAGCGCCTTTTCCATCGTCTTGGTGTAGTACGCCAAAATCATGATCAGCATCGGCACCTCTCGCGCCGCGTCGACGGCCGACTTGCCGGTCTCCTTGATCAGCAGGTCTTCGATCTCCTCGTGGTGATCGTTCAGCCACAACGCGAAGCGGGCCATTGCCTTCGCGCGGCCTTTGGCGCCGCGCAGCTCCCATTCGCGTTGGGCCGCGCGCAGCCCGGCGGCGATGTTCGGCACGTCGGCCGGATCGGTCCACTGCACTTCGCCGGCTACCGCGCCGGTGGCCGGGTTGACGATGGTGCCGGTACCTGAAAACTCCGGCTTGGTGGGTGTGATGGCGGTCATACCGCTCATGCTATCGACACGTGTCAAGTTCGGGCTTACGCCCTGCGATTCACGATTCCGAGGACATAGGCGGCCTGCCCGAGATGCTGCGCGCAGTCGTCGATGATGCTGACCAGCCGCGCGCTGGCGGTCACCGGCGGATCCCAGTTGGTGTCCACGATGCGGGCCAACTCCTCGGCGCTGATCTTCGCGACGTACTCGCAGGTGAACTCGTGCACGGCGTGGTAGTAGCCGGCGAGCAGATCCGCCGGCGCCTGCACCTTGGCCACGTCGTCGGCGCTGTGCCCATAGCCGGTGTCGTTGCGCGGGAGATCCAGGCCGAAGCGGTCCACCCAGCCGTCGCGCGTCCACACCTGCTCCACCCCGGCAATGTCGGCAACTTGGAGGTCCTGCACCCGCGCGCTGTGCCAGATCAGCCAGGCGATGCTGTTGGCGTTCGGGCTGGGCCGATATTTGGACTGGTCATCGGTTAACCCGTCGGTGATTTCGTCGACGTGTTCGATCAGCCGGGTGAACGCGTCCCGAAGCAATTCCTGCGCCGCAGTATCGGTTTCAGCCATGCTGCCAAGCTACGCCCCGGCCTGGCCTCGGCCACCTGCGTAGTCGTAGATTATTTAGATGACCTACGACCTGGTGATCCGCAATGGCAGCATCGTCGACGGCCTGGGTGGTGAACCGTACGTCGGCGACGTCGGGGTGCGTGACGGGGTGATCGCCGCAGTCGGCACGGTCGACGGCACCGGCGAGCGGGAGATCGACGCCACCGGGCTGCTGGTCACTCCGGGCTTTGTCGACCTGCACACGCACTACGACGGTCAGGCGATCTGGTCGGACCGGCTGACGCCGTCGTCGGCGCATGGCGTGACGACCGTGGTGATGGGCAACTGCGGTGTGGGCTTCGCGCCGTGCCGCCACGAAGACCACGACGTGCTGGTCGACGTGATGGCCGGCGTCGAGGACATTCCCGGGGTCGTGATGACCGATGGGCTGCCGTGGACCTGGGAGACCTTCGGCGAGTTCATGGACGCGTTGGACTCCGGCAAACGCGACATCGACGTGGCCGCCTATCTGCCGCACTCGCCGCTGCGGGTGTACGTGATGGGGCAACGCGGCGCCAACCGCGAGCCGGCGACCGCGGAGGATCTGGCGAAGATGCGGGCGCTGGCCAAGGAGGCGGTTGAGCTCGGTGCGCTGGGGTTCGCGTCATCGCGGCTGGGAACCCATCGCACCGAGGGTGGCCGGCAGATTCCCAGCTACGACGCGGCCTACAACGAGATCCTGGAGATCGGACGCGGTGTCGCCGAGGGTGGCGGCGGGCTGATCCAATTCGTGCCCGACATTCCGGCCGGCGGGTATCAGCCGGTGCTGCAGCAGGTGTTCGACGCCGCCGGCGAAGTCGGTCTGCCGGTGACGTTCACCCTGGTGGTCGGCAACTCCGGCGACCCGCTGTGGGAAGACGCGATCACCATGGTGGAGAAAGCCAACGGAGCCGGCGCCGATATCACCGCGCAGGTATTGCCGCGGCCAATCGGGCTGATGATCGGCCTGAACCTGACCGTCAACCCGTTCATGTTGTATCCGAGCTACCGGGAGATCGCCGACTTGCCGTTGGCCGAGCGGGTCACCCGGATGCGCACACCCGAAGTGCGGCAACGCATTCTGGCCGACAAGCCGACCGAGGCCGCGAAGAATCCGTTGTTCTACTTGGCGCAGGCCTGGGACTGGATCTTCCCGCTCGGCGACGACCCCGACTACGAGCCCGACGCGTCGAACAGCATCGCGGCCCGGGCCCGTGCGCGCGGAGTCTCGCCGCTGGAGGAGGCCTACGACCGCCTGCTCGACGACGACGGCCATGCGATCCTGCTCGGCGCGATGGCCAACTTCCAGAACAACTCGCTGAACACTGTCGGTGAGCTGATACGTCGTGACGACGTCGTGCTGGGCCTCGGCGACGGCGGCGCCCACTACGGAATGATCTGTGACGCAAGCTATTCCACGTATCTGCTCACCCATTGGGTGCGTGACCGGGCGTCCGGACGGCTCTCCGTGGGTGAGGCGGTGCGCGCGCTGACATCGGTGCCGGCCCGGGTGGCCGGGCTGGGCGATCGCGGACGAATCGCGTTGGGCTACAAGGCGGATCTCAACGTCATCGACCACGCGGCGCTGCGGCTGCACAAGCCGGTGATCACCCACGACCTGCCCGCCGGCGGGCGACGGCTGGACCAGACCGCCGACGGCTACGTGGCGACCATCGTGTCCGGTGAGGTGATCGCCCACAATGGCGTGCCCACTTCCGCGCGGCCGGGCAAGCTGGTCCGCGGACGTCAACCCGCGCCGGTCTCATGAGTGCGAAGAAGGTCGATCTCAAACGCCTGGCCGCGGCGTTGGGCGACTTCCCGTTTGCGTACCTGATCACCGTCGACGACGACTACCGCGCGCACACCGTGACCGTGGAACCAGTGCTGCGGGAAGGTGTCTTGGACGTCGGGTTGATCGGCGGGCGCACCACCAAGAACCTCGCCAATCGCCGCGACGCCACCCTGTTGTGGCCGCCGACTGAGCCAGGCGGCTACTCGCTGATCGTCGACGGCCACGCCGCGGTGACCGATGCCGATAACGACACCGTGCACCTGGAGATCACGCCCACGAAGGCTCTTCTGCATCGCAACGCAGACTCCCCCACCGCGGCCAAAGGGTGCCTACACGATTGCGTAGTGTTCAGCGAACCCGCGTAACGCGTAACGCATAACGCGCCGAGCGTGGGCCTTATGTACGGGATTTGGCCCGCCGTCGTCCATAGCCCCCACGCTCGGTGAGCTTCGCCCGGACGCGCTCGACGATGCAGTCCGGCCGGGACAGCATCGCTGCGCTCACCCTGATCACCGCCCAGCCGGCCGCTTCCAGCAATGCGATCCGCTCGATGTCCCACGCCCGCTGATACGGGTCGTCCCAGTGTTGTATTCCGTCATATTCGACCGCGACCTTCGGCTCCCGCCATCCCATGTCAACTCGGATATGCAGGTCCGGAAACTCGATCTGCGTCTCCGGTTTCGGCAAGCCCGCGCCCACCAATAGCAGCCGCACTCTGGTCTCCTGCGGCGACTCCGCGCCACCGTCGACCAACTTCAGTGCGGCCCGCAGCCGTCGGATGCCCCGCGTTCCGCGATGGCGGTCGGCCAACGCGGCCACGTCTGCGGGACTGATGCGCGTCGCGTTGAGCAACGCGTCGAGGATAGGCACCGCCTTCGCGACGGGCAGGGCGCAGCCGATGTCGAATGCGGTTCGCGCCGCGGTCGTTACGCGCATGCCCCGGATCGTGCGCACCTCGTCGCGGGCCAGCTGATAGCTGTGCACGACGATGCCGGGTTGAGAATGCCGGTCAGCGCGGATGATCTCTGCCGGCGCCGCATCGTCGAGCCATTTGGTGCCGAGCACCGCGGCGGCGGAGAGACCGGCCAAAGTCGCACCGGTCGACAGCCACGCCGCGTGAGCCTTGGTCGCCGCCGTCAGCTTCGCGTCCTTGGCGATATACACGTCACGAAACACCGCGCGGTATCGCGTGCGCAGTTGGCTGCGGGTGAGCGCACCGTTTTTGCGCGCCCGGCTGCCCAGAAACGGCTCCACACCGGCATATTCGGCTGCCGGCCGCGCAAATGTATGCGTCGAGCGTGGGGCCTGTGGACGAATTTTGCTGTGTGGACGTACTTATCCCCCACACTCGACGCGCCGGGACAGCGAAAAAGCCCGGTCTGCAAAGCAGACCGGGCTTTTTCGCGTGAAGGACTTAGAAGTCCATGCCGCCCATGTCGCCCGCACCGGGCGCAGCGGCTTTCTCCTTCTCCGGCTTGTCGGCGACGACGGCCTCGGTCGTCAGGAACAACCCGGCGATCGACGCGGCGTTCTGCAGCGCCGAGCGGGTGACCTTGACCGGGTCGGCAACGCCGGCCTTGAGCAGGTCCTCGTACTCACCGGTGGCGGCGTTGAGGCCGTGACCCGCCGGCAGGTTGCGCACCTTCTCGGCGACCACGCCGGGCTCCAGCCCGGAGTTGAACGCGATCTGCTTCAGCGGGGCCTCCAGCGCCACCTTGACGATGTTGGCACCGGTGGCCTCGTCACCGGAGAGCTTGAGCTCGTCGAGCGCCGGGGCCGCCTGCAGCAGCGTGACACCGCCACCGGCGACGATGCCCTCCTCGACAGCGGCCTTGGCGTTGCGCACCGCGTCCTCGATACGGTGCTTGCGCTCCTTGAGCTCCACCTCGGTGGCGGCACCGGCCTTGATCACCGCAACGCCGCCGGCCAGCTTGGCCAGCCGCTCCTGCAGCTTCTCGCGGTCGTAGTCGGAGTCGCTGTTCTCGATCTCCTGACGGATCTGGGCCACCCGCCCGGCGATGGCGTCGGTGTCACCGGCGCCCTCGACGATGGTGGTCTCGTCCTTGGTGACGACGACCTTGCGGGCCTTACCGAGCAGGCTCAGGTCGGCGTTCTCCAGCGTCAGGCCGACCTCTTCGCTGATCACCTGACCACCGGTGAGGATCGCCATGTCCTGCAGCATCGCCTTGCGGCGGTCACCGAAGCCGGGGGCCTTGACCGCCACCGACTTGAAGGTGCCGCGGATCTTGTTGACGACCAGGGTGCTCAAAGCCTCGCCCTCGACGTCCTCGGCGATGATCAGCAGCGGCTTGCCGGCCTGCATGACCTTCTCCAGCAGCGGCAGCAGGTCCTTGACCGTCGACACCTTGGAGCTGACCAGCAGGATGTAGGGCTCCTCGAGCACAGCCTCCTGACGCTCGGCGTCGGTGACGAAGTAACCCGAAATGTAGCCCTTGTCGAACCGCATACCCTCGGTGAGCTCGAGCTGCAGGCCGAAGGTGTTGGACTCCTCGACGGTGATGACGCCCTCGTTGCCGACCTTGTCCATCGCCTCGGCGATCAGGTCGCCGATCGACTGGTCACCGGCGGAGATGGCCGCCGTGGCCGCGATCTGCTCCTTGGTCTCGACTTCCTTGGCGCCCTTGAGCAAGGTCTCGGTGACCTTCTCAACGGCCTTCTCGATACCGCGTTTCAGGCTGAGCGGGTTGGCACCGGCCGCGACGTTGCGCAGCCCCTCGTGGACCAGCGCCTGGGCCAGCACGGTGGCGGTGGTGGTGCCGTCACCGGCGACGTCGTCGGTCTTCTTGGCGACTTCCTTGACCAGCTCGGCGCCGATCTTCTCGTAGGGGTCCTCCAGCTCGATCTCCTTGGCGATGGACACCCCATCGTTGGTGATCGTGGGAGCGCCCCACTTCTTCTCCAGGACGACGTTGCGGCCCTTGGGGCCCAACGTCACCTTTACCGCGTCGGCGAGGCTGTTTAGGCCCCGCTCGAGGCCGCGCCGGGCCTCTTCGTCGTACGCAATTGTCTTGGCCATTGCGAAGTGATTCCTCCGATTAGGGGATGACACGTCCTGGCCGGGTGCAGTGCCCGCGACGGACGACCGCGCTGAACTCGGTCTCACCGTCCCGACCTAGCACTCACCGGTCGCGAGTGCCAACTCATTCTTAGCACTCGCCCATTCCGAGTGCAAGAAATCTCACCGCAGCCTCAAAGAGGAACCGGAGGTCAGCGCATGGCTCAAGCGCACACCGCCGCATTCTTCGTGCCGTCCACGTCCCGCTCGGGGACTCCACGGTTTTCGCAACGAGGCCGACGCGCCGACTTCGATCTTGATGTTGTTTGCTCCGGGAGCGCCGCGCGAGGCCTACTTCGAGGGTTTTGCCGCGTCGGCCGACACGACCGACGACGAACGCCGGGAGTGGTTCATTCGCCACGGCAACTTCTTCGTCTGAGTACTTGCCCCGCTTTCCGGCTAAGATGTGCTGACCGACATCCTTGCGCTACAGTGCATCTCGACTAGAGGGGAGTTCCGGGTGCGGGCTAGTGAAGCGCCCAGCACCCGGACTTTACGGGGCTGGCAGCGACGGGCCTTGGTGCGCTACCTCAGCGCAAAGCCGCGTGATTTTCTGCTGGTCGCAACCCCCGGCGCGGGTAAGACGGCGTTTGCTCTGCGCATCGCCGCCGAGCTGTTGGCCGATCGCAGCGTCGAGACGATCACCGTCGTGGTGCCCACCGAGCACCTCAAGAACCAGTGGGCAGCGGCGGCGGCCGCCGACGGCATTGCCCTGGATCCCCGGTTCCGTAACAGTGCCGCACACACCTCCGCGGAGTACCACGGGATCGTCGTCACCTACGCCCAGGTGGCCCGTCACCCCACCCGTCATCGGGTGCGCACGGAAGCCAGGCGAACCCTGGTCATCTTCGACGAGATCCACCACGGCGGCGACGCCAAGAGCTGGGGTGAGGCGATCCTGGAGGCCTTCGGTGACGCCGCCCACCGGCTGGCGCTGACCGGCACACCGTTTCGCAGCGACGACGCCGCCATCCCGTTCGTGCGCTACGAACGCGACGGTGACGGCCTGCTGCGGTCGCAGGCCGATCACACCTACGGCTACAGCGAGGCACTGGCCGACGGGGTGGTGCGCCCGGTGGTGTTCCTGGCCTACTCCGGGGAGACCCGCTGGCGTGACAGCGCGGGCGAGGAGTACGCGGCGCGACTGGGGGAGCCATCCAGCGCCGAGCACACCGCGCGGGCGTGGCGTACCGCCCTGGACCCGGCCGGCGAATGGATGCCGGCCGTGATCGCCGCGGCCGACACCCGACTGCGCCAGCTGCGCGACGGCGGGGTCCCCGACGCGGGGGGCATGGTGATCGCGTCGGACCAGAAGGCCGCCCGCGCCTACGCCGTTCTGCTGGAGCGGATCACCGGCGAGGCGCCGACGGTGGTGCTCTCCGATGACCCCGGGTCCTCGGAGCGCATCGCGCAGTTCGCGGCCGGCACCAGCCGTTGGCTGGTCGCGGTGCGCATGGTGTCCGAGGGCGTCGACGTGCCGCGGCTGGCGGTCGGGGTGTACGCCACCAGCGCGTCCACGCCGCTGTTCTTCGCGCAGGCGATCGGCCGGTTTGTCCGGTCCCGGCGGGCGGGCGAGACCGCCAGCGTGTTCCTGCCGTCGGTGCCGTCGCTGCTGCTGCTCGCCAGCGAGTTGGAGGCCCAACGCGACCACGTGCTCGGCAAACCGCACCGCGACAACGACGACGAACGGACCGCCGCGCAACGCCGCCGAAGTGAGCCGTCCGAAGACGGGTTCACCTCCCTGGGCGCCGACGCCGAGTTGGATCAGGTCATCTTCGACGGCGCGTCGTTCGGCACCGGCGGCGACGAGGCCGACTACCTCGGTATCCCCGGCCTGCTGGATCCCGAGCAGATGCGAGATCTGTTGCGGCGCCGCCAAGACGAGCAACTCGCCGCACGCGCCGTGAACGCCGAGCCGGTCACCCGGCACGGTCAACTGCGCGACCTGCGTCGCCAGCTGAACGCGTTGGTGTCGGCGGCACACCACCGAACGGGCAAGCCACACGGCTGGATTCACAATGAGCTCCGTCGCATCTGCGGCGGACCGCCGGTGGCCGCGGCGACAAGCGACCAGCTACTGGCCCGGATCGCGGCCGTGCGCGAGCTGTTCTGAGCGGATCGCCCACCCGCTGTCGGCGACCCAGGGCGATGCGGTCGCGGCGATCGACCACGCCAGCTCTTCGGGCACGTCGATCAGCGGGTAGCGCTTGACGCCGGCGGCGGTGGCCGCGACCAGGGTGGCCACCTTCGCACGGCGCTGCATCGGCGTCTGGCGCACCGTCCAGGCGACGATGCCCGCGGTAGCCAGGCAGTCGCGACGGCGCTCCAGGCTGCCCGCGCGCGCGACCAGCCACCGATCGTCCACCCGATGACCCAGTGAGCTCACCCGATCGGCGGCCAGCGGCACACACCAGAGAGCCACCGCGGCCCACGTCGCCCACAGCCAGGTCGGCGCGCCCACCACCGCGAGCGCCGCACCGGCCGCGGCCGGCAGCGCCAGCGCGCGGGTCCAGCGCCGCCGCGCCGCCCGCGGCCCGTGTCCACGCAGCGGACCGCGGACCACCCACGCGTTCTCGGGAGCACCGACCAGTTCGGTCAGCACCGACTCGGCCGTCGCGGTCGGACACGGCGGCAACAGCATCGACGACTCGCCCGCGCCGTGCACACCGGTCATCACCGCGTCCAGGCGGGCGCCGCCGAGCGCCCGCACCAGCAGCGGTTGGCGCAGCGTCCCGCCGCGCAGCCGGCTCATGTCGTAGGTGTGCTCGCGGACCCGCAGCAGCCCGTGCCGCAAATGCAGAAAACCCTCCCGGCGCACCAGAATCAGATCGCCGTAGGTCACCAAGGACCGCAGCACCGCCAACACCACCGAGACAGCCAGCAGCGCGACAACGATCGCCGGCAGACCGAACCGCGCAACCGTATCCGACCCGAACTCGCCCAGCCTTGCGCCCAAGCCGGTCTGATACACCGCGCCCGCTGCGGCGGCGATCGTCAGCAACCCGGACAGGCTCAACGGCGCATACCGCAGCCAGGACGGTTGCCAGCGCGCCAGCACGGTGTCCTGCGCGGGGTGATCGGGCTGCGCGGATTCGGCCAACAGGATGGCGCGCAACCGCGGCACCTGTGAAACCTCGACGGCATCAAGCTCGAAAGCGTTGTCGCCCTGTGCTTCTCGCCCGGTACTCACCCGCAGCACAGTCAGCCCCAACAAGCGATGCAGCAACCTGGCATCCGTCTGCACTGAGCGAATCCTGTTGCGTGGCAACGACAAAACATTTCGTCGCAGTATCCCCGTACGGAGCTGCACCTCGTCCGGCTCGATGCGATAAGTGGTGGTGAACCAGCGCGCCACCCCGAGCAGCACGGTCACCACCAGCGCCGCCACGGTCCAAAACGGATTGCCGGTAGTGGATCCCAGCACGACGGCGCCGATCAGCAGCGGCAGCTGGCGCAGGAGTTCATGGACCGGGTGCACCAACAGCATCCGCGGACTCAGCCGCTGCCAGCTCACGTGGCGTCCTCTGCCCCGATTGCGGCGATGTCGGTCAGCTGCGCGACGACCTGGTCGGCCACGGCCGAGTCCAGCGCGACAATGCGCACGGCTCCCGCCGAGGACGCCGTGGTCACCGTGACGTTGGCCAACCCGAACAGCCGATCCAACGGACCGCGGTAGGTGTCGACGGTCTGCACCCGGGAGATCGGCGCGATGCGCCGTTCCTGCACCAGCCAACCGGTGCGGGTGTACACCGCCTTAGGCCCGATCTCCCAGCGGTGCACCCGATACCGCCAGAACGGCACCACGAAAACGGCGATCACCATGCCGACCACGGTCACCGCCGCGCACACACCGTGCAGCCACAGCAGCCGGGAATCGACCAGAAACCACAACAGCTGTGCTGCGGCCACCACCAGCCAGGGGATCGCGCCGCCCACGGCCCACAGCAGCGGGGCGTTACGACTCGGCGGGTTGGCCGGTTCGGCCATGGTCATGCCGTCGTGCACAGCATTGAGGATGCCACCCGACGTCGTTGACACCGTGTCGGTATGGTTTGGCGCCATGGGTTCTAACCGCAAATGGTCACACGCCGACATGCCCGACCAGAGCGGCCGGATCGCCATCGTCACCGGCGCCAACACCGGCCTTGGCTACCACACCGCCGCGATGCTGGCCCAGCGTGGCGCGCACGTCGTGCTGGCGGTGCGCAACCTGGAGAAGGGCAACGCCGCGCTGGCGCGCATCGTCGCTGCCGACCCCAAGGCCGACGTCACGCTGACCCAACTCGACCTGAGCTCGCTGGACTCGGTGCGCCGCACCGCCGACGCGCTGCGCGCCAACTACCCGCGCATCGACCTGTTGATCAACAACGCCGGCGTGATGTACACGCCCAAACAGGTCACCGCCGACGGATTCGAAATGCAGTTCGGCACCAACCATCTCGGCCACTTCGCATTGACCGGGCTGCTGCTCGACCACCTGCTGGGCGTCCGTGGTTCGCGGGTGGTGACCGTCAGCAGCACGGGTCACCGCATCCGCGCCGCCATCCACTTCGACGACCTGCAGTGGGAGCGTCGCTACGACCGGGTCGCTGCCTACGGGCAGTCGAAACTGGCCAACCTGCTGTTCACCTACGAGCTGCAGCGCCAGCTGGCCGCCGCGCAGAAGAACACCATCGCCGTCGCCGCCCACCCCGGCCTTTCCAATACCGAACTCGCCCGCAATGTGCCCGGGATTTTCAAGCCCGCAGTCAACGTGTTCTGGGCGGTGATGTCGCAGAGTGCGGCGATGGGTGCGCTGCCCACCCTGCGCGCCGCCACCGATCCCGACGTCAAGGGCGGCCAGTACTACGGCCCGGACGGCATCGGCGAGCAGCGCGGCCACCCCAAGGTGGTGTCCTCCAGCGCACAGTCGCACAACGAGGAACTGCAGCGGCGGCTGTGGGCGGTCTCTGAAGAACTCACCGGCGTCCACTACCCGCTCTGATGCGGTCCGTCGAGGAACATCAGCGCATCGTCGCCGGGCTGATCACTGCCCGGCCCGCCGGCACCGCCGAACTCGTCGACGCCGAGCGTCTGGTGCTGGCCGACGACATCCAGGCCACCGTGTCGCTACCGGTGTTCGACAACTCCGCGATGGACGGCTACGCGGTACGCGCCGACGATGTCGCCGCGGCGAGCACCGAAAACCCGGTGAAACTTCCTGTCGCCGAAGACATTCCGGCCGGACGCACCGACATCCCCACCCTCGAGCCCGGTACCGCGCACCGGATCATGACCGGAGCGCCGATACCGGCCGGGGCGACGGCGGTGGTGCCGGTGGAAGCCACCGACGGTGGCACCGACGTCGTGACGATCACCGCCGGCAGCCCGCAGGGACGCCACATCCGTCACGCCGGCGAGGACGTCGCCGCGGGCACCACCGTGTTGCGCGCCGGTCAGGTGGTCACCCCGGCGGTGGTCGGGCTGGCCGCGGCGTTGGGCCGCCATGAGCTGCCGGTGATTCCGCGTCAACGGGTGCTGGTGGTTTCCACCGGATCGGAGCTGGTGTCGCCGGGCACGCCGCTGCGGCCGGGGCAGATCTACGAGTCCAACTCCGTCATGCTGGCCGCCGCCGTCCGCGACGCCGGTGCCGACGTGGTCGCCACCGCGGCCGTCAGCGACGACGTCGCGGAGTTCGCCGCGGTGCTGGACCGCTACACCGCTGATGCGGATCTGATCATCACCAGCGGCGGGGTCAGCGCCGGCGCCTACGAAGTGGTCAAGGACGCGTTCGGCCGCGACGGCGACCAAGGGGTGGAATTCGTCAAGGTGGCGATGCAGCCCGGCATGCCGCAGGGCATCGGCCGAGTGGCCGGGACCCCGATCGTCACCCTGCCGGGCAACCCGGTAAGCGCGCTGGTGTCCTTCGAGGTGTTCATCCGCCCGGCGCTGCGTACCGCGATGGGCCTGCCGGACGCGCACCGGCCCCGACGATCCGCGGTGCTCACCGAACAGTTGACCTCACCGCGCGGTCGCCGGCAGTTCCGCCGCGGGGTGTTCGACGCCGACGCCGGCACGGTCACCAGCTGGGGCCCGCCGGCATCGCACCATCTGCGGTGGTTCGCGTCGGCGAACTGCCTGCTGGACATCCCCGAGGACGTCCAGGAGATACCGGTTGGATCCGAGCTGCAGATCTGGGACCTGCGCCCGGCGACGATGCAGAGCGCGTAGCGCGATGAGGAGGAGCCGGGCAATTCACCGCCCGGCGACGATGCAGAGCGCGTAGCGCGATGAGGAGGAGCCGGGCAATTAACCAAGCGCTCCGTAAGATGACCGCGTGGCACGACGCCCCTCTGACGGCCTGACCGGGCCCCAACGCCTGGTGGCGTTGCTGCGCTCGACGGTTCCGCCGGTGCACCCGGCCGGGCTGCCGTTCATCTCGGCAGGTCTCGTGCTGGCGGTGGCCGGACGGCGTTCGCGCTGGCTGCGCCGGACCGGTCTGCTGGCCGCGGGCGCCTGCGCCGGGTTCTTCCGCCACCCGCCGCGGGTGCCGCCCGATCGTCCCGGTGTGGTCGTCGCACCCGCCGACGGTCTGGTCTGCGCCGTCGATACGGCCGCTCCGCCAGCCGAACTCGGCCTTGCCGACACCCCACTGCCGCGGGTCAGCATCTTCTTGTCATTGTTGGATGCGCACGTGCAGCGCTCCCCGGTCAGCGGCGAGGTGCTCGCCGTGCAACACCGGCCGGGCCGGTTCGGCTCGGCCGATCTGGCGGCGGCCAGCGACGACAACGAACGCACCAGCATGCGGATCCGCACCGACGACGGCACCGAAGTCATCGCTGTACAGATCGCCGGGCTGTTGGCCCGACGCATCGTCTGCGATGCCCATGTCGGCGACAAGCTGTCGATCGGTGATACCTACGGCCTGATCCGATTCGGGTCGCGGCTGGACACCTACCTGCCCGCCGGGACGGCGCCGTTGGTCGCCGTCGGGCAACGGGCGGTCGCCGGCGAAACGGTGTTGGCCGAACTGCGATGACCACCAAAGCGCGTGGCCGCCGAGCCGTCAACCTGCGAATCCTGCCCAGCTCGATGAGCGTGCTGGCCATCTGCGCGGGTCTGACCTCGATCCGGTTCGCGTTGGAGGCCCAGCCGCACACCGCGATGGCACTGATCGCCGCGGCAGCCATCCTCGACGGGCTCGACGGGCGGGTGGCGCGCATCCTGGACGCCGAGTCGCGCATGGGCGAGGAGATCGATTCACTGGCCGACGCGGTGAATTTCGGGGTGGCGCCCGCAGTGGTGGTGTACGTGTCGCTGCTGTCGTCGCTGCCGGCCGGCTGGGTGGCGGTGTTGCTGTACGCGGTGTGCATTGTGTTGCGGCTGGCCAGATTCAACGCCTTGCTCGACGACGCCACGCTGCCGCCCTACGAGCGCGAATTCTTCGTCGGTATGCCCGCGCCGGCGGGAGCGATCGCCGCACTCGGCCCGCTGGCCGCCAAACTCCAGTTCGGCGTTGGCTGGTGGAGCTCACCGTGGTTCGTGTGCGCCTGGTTGGCCTGGTGCTCGATACTCGTCGTCAGCCGGCTGCCGATGAAGAAGATGCACGCGGTGTCGGTGCCGCCGAATTTCGCGGCGCTCCTGCTGGCGGCGTTGGCGATCGTCGCCGCCGCAGCGTTTCTGTTCCCGTACATCCTGGTGATGGTGGCCATCGCGGCCTACCTGGCCTACATCCCGTTCTCGGTGCGCAGCCATCGCTGGCTGGCCGAGCATCCCGAGGTATGGGGCGAGCGACCCAAAGAACGCCGCGCCGTGCGCCGAGCCATTCGCCGGGCCCAGCCGAACCGTCGGTCGATGGCCCGGCTGGGGCTGCGTAAACCAGGAGGCTGAGGTGTCTCGCCCGCAACTGACGTTGGTCGCACGGCTGAACACGTCGGCCGCCGACTCGCGCCGCGGTGTGGTCCGGTTACATTCCAATGCCATTGCCGCCCTGGGCATTCGGGAGTGGGACGCGGTGTCGCT
The DNA here is from genome assembly GCA_002101905.1 of Mycobacterium shimoidei. Lineage (GTDB taxonomy): Bacteria > Actinomycetota > Actinomycetes > Mycobacteriales > Mycobacteriaceae > Mycobacterium > Mycobacterium shimoidei. The sequence goes on from LQPU01000021.1 coordinate 38,546, forward strand.
GCTGGGGTCGCGGACGACGGCGGCGGTGGCTGGCGTGGCCGGACCGGACACGCCGGTGGGCACGATACTGCTGGACGACGTGACGCTGTCCAACGCCGGGGTGCGCGAAGGCACCTCGGTGATCGTCAGCGCCGTGGCGGTGTACGGAGCGCGGTTGGTGACGTTGAGCGGTTCGAAGCTGACCACCCAGTCGGTCGCGCCGGCCACGCTGCGGCAGGCGCTACTGGGCAAGGTGATGATGGTCGGCGACGCGGTGTCACTGCTGCCGCGCGACCTGGGTCCGGGCACGTCGACGTCGGATGCCACCCGGGCGCTGGCCTCGGCGGTGGGGATCAGCTGGACCTCAGAGTTGTTGTCCGTCACCGGCGTCGACCCACCCGGACCGGTCAGCGTGCAGCCCAATTCCCTGGTGACCTGGGGCACCGGCGCTCCGCCGGCACCGCGCCCGGTGCTGACCCCGACCGTCGGCGTCGACGCGTTCGACGCCTCGGGTCCGCAGGCCGCCAAACTGACCGAATGGCTCAAACTCGCTCTCGACGAGCCGCATCTGCTGGAGTCACTGGGCGCGAGCAGCCACCTCGGCGTGCTGGTATCGGGGCCGCTCGGCGTCGGCAAGAGCACCATGGTGCGGGCGGTGTGCGCCGGCCGGCGGCTGGTCGAGCTCGACGGTCCCGAGGTCGGCGCGCTGGCCGCTGAGGATCGGTTGAAGACGGTCACCTCTGCGGCCGCGACGATTCGAGACGGCGGCGGCGTACTGCTGATCACCGACGTCGACGCGCTGCTGCCGGCCGACGCCGAACCGGTCGCCACCTTGATCCTGGCCGAACTACGCAGCGCGGTGGCCACACCGGGCGTGGCGTTTATCGCCACCTCGGCGGTGCCGGAGAACCTGGACATCCGGCTGCGGGCGCCCGACCTGTGCGACCGCGAACTGGGACTCAGCCTTCCGGATGCCGCTCACCGCAGTGTTCTGCTGCGTTCGCTGCTGCGGCGGGCTCCGACCACTGATCTGGACCTGGATGAAATAGCGGCTCGCACACCTGGATTCGTCGTCGCCGATTTGGCCGCCCTGGTACGGGAGGCCGCGTTGCGTGCGGCGTCGCGGGCCAGCGCCGACGGCGAGTCGCCGACCCTGGCCCAGGAAGATCTGCTCGGTGCGCTCACGGTGATCCGGCCGCTGTCCCGCTCGGGCGGGGCCGAGCCCACAATGGGTGATGTCTGCCTGGACGATGTCGGAGACATGGCAGCCACCAAGCAGGCACTGACCGAATCCGTGCTGTGGCCGCTGCACCATCCGGACACCTTCGAACGGCTCGGTGTCGAACCACCGCGCGGCGTGCTGCTTTACGGCCCACCGGGTTGCGGCAAGACGTTTCTGGTCCGCGCGCTGGCCAGCACCGGCCAGCTGAGCGTGCACGCGGTCAAGGGCTCTGAGCTGATGGACAAATGGGTCGGCAGCAGCGAGCGAGCCGTTCGTGACCTGTTCCGCAGAGCTCGCGATTCGGCGCCGTCGCTGGTGTTCCTCGACGAGATCGACGCGCTGGCGCCGCGGCGCGGCCAGAGTTTCGACTCCGGCGTCACCGACAAAGTCGTCGCCATGCTGCTCACCGAGCTCGACGGCATCGACCAATTGCGCGACGTCGTCGTCATCGGGGCAACCAACCGGCCCGACCTGATCGACCCTGCGTTGCTGCGGCCCGGCCGGCTGGAACGGCTGGTGTTCGTCGAACCGCCCGACGCGGCCGCCCGCCACGACATTCTGCGCACCGTCGGCAAATCGATGCCGCTGCACAGCGATGTCGACTTGCAGGTGCTGGCGGCGGACCTGGACGGATACAGTGCCGCCGATTGTGCGGCGCTGCTGCGCGAGGCTGCGTTGGCCGCCATGCGACGCAGTATCGACGCGCTCGACATCACCGCTGCCGACGTGGCGGCGGCCCGCGAAACCGTCCGTCCCTCACTGGATCCCGCGCAAGTCGCGGCGCTACGTGCCTACGCCGCGACGCGGTGAGCGTTTTCGGCTCGGCTGGAAGCTAGTCAGTAACGCACGGGCCGCGGCGGCGACATCGTCTTCCAGCCAGGCAGGAAGTGGGTCGTCGTGAGCGTGGCGCCGAACAACGGCATAGGGCAGGTCGGCGACCGCCCTGGCGACGGCGTCGACGCAGCGCGGATCGCTGCTGCCGTACAGCTGTCGCGCCAGTGTGCGCAGCCGCTCCAACAGCGGTGCGTTCATCGCGGACAGGGTCTTCTGGAACGCCGCGTCGGGTTCGCCGTCGAGCAGGTCGCCCGGCCGGATTGTCAGCAGTAGCCGGGCGTCTTCGGGAAGCTCGCGGGTGAAGCTGATCGCCGCGACAGCCATCGCGACGGCCAACTCCAGCGGGGGGCCGGACGTTTCGGCCATCGCCCGCGCCTGGAACCGCTCGAGTGCGCGCAGCCAGGCCGCGGTCACGATCCCGTTGCGATTGCCGAACCGGTGATACAGCGTCCCGGCCGGCGCGCCACTGGCCTTCGCGATCGCGGCCACGCTGGCCGCGCGCGGGCCTTCGTCGAGCACAACTGAGCGCGCTGCGTCGAGGATCACATCGGTCTGGTGCTTCCGCGGAGGTGCCACGATCTAGTACAGTCCTTCTATATGGAACGATTATCCTATATCGACGACCATGCCATAACGATCGACGCGTCTGCGGCAGAAACGTGGTCCGCACTGCTGCGGGTGATGTGCCGCGACGCAACCGACCCATCGACGGTTCCGGTGGGGTTCGCCCTCGCCGAAGCCACGCCGCCGACCCGGCTGGCGTTGAAAGGACGCCACCCGTTCGCGGTCTACCGCTGGATATTCGAATTGGATCCCGAAGGCCCACAGCACACCCGGGTGCGATCGCAAACCTGGGCGGCGTTCCCACATCTGCGCGGCAAGGTCTACCGTGCACTGGTCATCGGCACCGGGGCACACCGCGCCGTGGTGCGCCGGACGCTGCGGCGCGTTGCGGCGGCGGCGATTCCCGAGGCCGATTACCTCGACACCTTCGAAGTCCCCATCCGCCCCGGCGACGTGCGCACCGCCGAGCAAGCATTCCGTGATGGTTTGGGGGGTACACCCGGCGTGCTGGGAAATCCGGTCGGATGGGTCCACCGGCACGTGCTGAGATTTCGGTTGGATTCCCACAACTCGGCTAACTCCGCTATCGGTTGGACGATCATGCGTTCAGACCACGACGAGTTCGTGCTGGCGGCCGACGGACCGATGATGCACGGCGAGCTGACGTTGCGGCGTGCGGGCGGCCGGCGGGCGGTGCTGATCACCCGTCTGCACTATCACCACAAGCTCACCGCCCGGATGGTTTGGGCGCTGGTGGGTCCGCTGCACCGGGCTATCGCGCCGCGATTGATACAGCGCGGTCATTCGGACAACTGGAATTCCACCATTGCGCTGACGGATTCGACCGCTTCGCGCACTGCGATCAGCCGGTCGGCCGCCGACGGCGCCGCAAGCACACTGTAGCGGTCGGCCTGACCCATCGGGACTCGAGAAGCCAACGCGTACAACCGCTCTCCCGCGTCGTCAGGACCCGAGCCCAAAAGCACCTCGCGGCCCGGCAGGAATCGGGCGCCGCGGGCGGTGGCGATCCGCTCGAACAACGCCACCACCTGGTCTTCGATTTCACGGATCTGGGCACCGGTCACCGCATCGCCTGGCTCGTCGGGCCAGCCCTGCACAACAGCCCGCGGATAGGGATCGTCGGGCAGCCACTCGCACACCCGGATCCGTTCGCCCATTCGGCAGCGCAGAGTGAACCTACCCGAGCCGACGTCGACGCATTCACTGATCGCGGCCACCGCACCCACGTCACAGCGGGTGTCACCACCACCGACCTCGCGGCCGCGGGAGATCAGCACCACACCGAACCGAGGATCCGGACTGCCCATGCAGTCGCGCACCAGCGCGGTGTAACGCGGCTCGAAGATGCGCAGCGGCAGCTCTTCTCCCGGCAGAAAAGCCGATTCGAGCGGAAACATCGCCAGCTCAACGGCTTCCGACGCAGACATGCTCAGATTTCCAGCTCGCCGACCAACGAGTCGACAACGGCGCGCAGGTCTCCGTCGTTTTCCTCGGCGACTCTGCGCTGGCGCTGATAAGAAGCCCCAGTTCTCCAGATGTCGGGCACCGCGGCGAGCTCGTCGGCGCAGTGCAGTGACTTGGCAACCGGCTCCAGCTGGTTCAGCACGTCGGGCAAATCGTCGGTCACCAGGCGCTCGTTGCTGTCGGCGTCGAGGATGATCACCGCATCCAGGCCGTAACGGGCCGCCCGCCACTTGTTTTCCTGGACATGCCAGGGCGGCATGGTGGGCAACGTCTCACCGGCGTCGAGCCGACGGTCCAGGTCGACCACCAGGCAGTGCGTCAGCGCTACCAGGGCGGCAAGCTCATGCAGATTGGTCACCCCGTCGCAGATCCGCACCTCCAACGTCCCGTTGTGCGGTGAAGGCCGGATGTCCCAACGGATTTCGTTGAGATGGTCGATGATGCCGGTCTTCTTCTGGTCGTGCACGAACTTCTCGAACTGCCGCCAAGTCTGGAATTGAAACGGCAACCCGGCGGTGGGCAGTTGCTGAAACATCATCGCCCGATTGCTCGGATAGCCGGTGTCCTCACCGGCCCACCACGGCGACGATGCCGACAGCGCAAGCAGATGCGGGTAGTAATTGAGCAGCGACGACATGATCGGCATCACCTTGTGCGCCGAGGACAGCCCGACGTGCACATGTACTCCCCAGATCAGCATCTGGCGGCCCCACCACTGGGTGCGCTTGATCAGCTCCGCGTAACGCGGTGCGTCGGTGAGCTTTTGAGCAGACCAACGCGCGAACGGGTGACCGCCCGCGCTGAACAGCTGCATGCCTTGGTTCTGCACGATTTGTCGCACGGTGCCCAGCGTGCCGCGAAGATCGTCCATCGCCTCGGCGGTGCAGTCACAGATGCCGCTGACGATTTCGACCGTGTTGCGCAGCAATTCCTTGTGGACACGGGGGTTTTCGCCGATCTCGTCCATGACTTCGGCGGCCTCGTTGCTCAGGTCCCGGGTTTGCGCGTCGACGAGCGCGAACTCCCATTCCACCCCGAGCGTCGGCTTTGACGAGCCGGCGAAATCCACCCGCTCGGCTGCTCTGCTGCTCCTAACCGCCGTGGATGACACCGCACGCCACGCGCTTTCCCGCGTCGCCGGTGGACATCGTGGTCGCGTCAGGACCGGGCGTGCCGTTGATCTGGGTGTAGCGCTCAGGCGGAATGTTGCCGAAATTGTCCGGCCCGGCGTGGATGACGATCGCAGAGCCGTCACCGGATATCAGATCGTCCCTGGTGAAGGCATCGGTGGTGGTGACCAGCAGCGCCTCACCGTTCTTGCGGACTTGCAGCGACGTCAGGTCGCCGCTCTCGGGGTTGCCGGTGTGACCGGGCGCCTGGTAATGGCCGCCGGCGGAGTTGAAGTTGCCCGGCGGGCCCCCGGTCGGGGCGACAGAGTCGGGTTCGCATTTGCCGACCGAGTGGATGTGCACGCCGTGAAATCCCGGCGACAGGTGACCGGGGCCGGTCGTCTCGATGGTGACCGTCACATAGCCCTTGTCGAACTCGAACTTCGCCGTCGCAACGTCGACACCTTCCGGCGACTTGAGGTGGGTGGTCAGGCTCTCCGATGCACCGGGACCAGCCTCGGGCGCCTTGCCCGTCGGCGCCGGCGCTCCGGTCCACACCGGCGGCGTGGTACCCGGCGAGGTGGCCGGTTGCTCGTGCGGCGGCGAGCACGCACTCAGCAACGCCACGGGGGCGACCAGTGCTCCTAATGCGATGGCGTCGACGGCTTTGCGGCTCAGGACTGGCTTGGGCATAACGGGCATAGGGGAAAGACTATCCCGGCGACGATGCGGCCGGGAAACGGCCGAGGTGGGGGTCCCCCCGCTTTGCGGGGGAGAGCGGGACCATCAGATTCAGCCCGCGACTACCACGATGACGCCGGGCGGCTGGTCTGCGACGTCGGGAACCCGCGGTTCCACCGGAACGTCCAACGTCTTGCCGACGGCCTCGGCGGTATCGCGTTCCCCGGGAGCGTTGCTGAAATACACCGTCGTCGTCGCAACATCGGGCAGCGACAGGTTACCGATCTCGGTGACGTTGTAGCCCTGCTCCTTGAGTTGGTCGGCGGTCCGTCCGGCGACCCCCTCTTCACTGGAGATGTTGTACACCCGCACCTCGGCTTTGGCCGCGGGAGGCGTCGACGTCTTCGGCGGCATTGTGCTCGTCGTCACGGCCGACACCGAATCGTCGTCGTCGGAGTCACCGCCGGATCCCATGGCCTGGAACCCGACCAGCATGAAGATGATGCCGAGAAACAGCAGCACCATCACCATGGCCCGCAGGGGTAGCCCGGTGGAGTCCGGAACACGCTCATTCATCGAGGCCCACTGTAACTATGAGCGGGCAAAAAGCCGCAAAAGGGCGCGGTACCTCAGGTGACCTCGAAACCGAGCCGGCGTGCGGCACGCGCCTTTTGCCGGCTGGCGCGCAGCCGCCGCAGCCGTTTCACCAGCATCGGGTCGGCGGCCAACGCTTCGGGCCGGTCCACCAACGCATTGAGCACTTGGTAATAGCGCGTTGCTGACATTGCAAACAACTCTTTGATGGCTTCTTCTTTGGCGCCGGCGTATTTCCACCATTGCCGCTCGAATGCCAAAATGTCGTGTTCGCGGCGGGTTAACCCATCGGCCAGTTCAGAGTCGTCCCCCGATCGATTAGCCCGCGCCATCGCGCCGTCCATATCGCTTCCTGGACCCTTCCGGCGATTTCTCGAATACTCGCTCTGTCGGCGAATATTCAACCATGTAGGTATCTGTTGCCCCGTAACCCTGGCCCGCGAGTCGCCCGCTTAAGCTTGCCGACCATGGCAGTCGTACCCATTCGCATCGTGGGCGATCCGGTTTTGCACACCCCCACCAAGCCGGTGCCGGTAGCCCCCGGGGGTTCGCTGCCAACCGATCTGGCGGAGCTGATCTCCAACATGTTCCAGACCATGGACGCCGCGCATGGGGTGGGGCTGGCCGCCAACCAGATCGGCGTACCACTGCGGGTCTTCGTCTACGACTGCGCCGACGAAGCGGGGCAGACCGCGCGTCGCCGCGGTGTGGTGATCAACCCGGTCCTGGAGACCTCTGAGGTGCCCGAAACCATGCCGGACCCGGACGACGATCTGGAGGGCTGCCTGTCGGTGCCCGGTGAGTCGTTTCCGACCGGACGCGCCAAATGGGCGCGGGTCACCGGGCTCGACGCCGACGGCAACCCGATCGAAATCGAAGGCACCGGGTTGTTCGCGCGCATGCTGCAGCACGAGACCGGCCATCTGGACGGTTTTTTGTATCTGGATCGCCTGATCGGCCGCCACGCCCGGGCCGCCAAGCGTGCGGTCAAATCGCACGGCTGGGGTGTTCCCGGGCTGTCCTGGACACCGGGGAAGGATCCGGACCCATTCGGCCACTGAGACTTCCTGCCGTCGGCACGCGAGTCAGCGTGCGGTACCGCCGGCCGCCGGGTGATGTGCCACCGTTGACCGACGCGGTGGGCGTGCTGCTGGCCGTCGACCCGCTGGTGCGGCTGCAGACGAAGACGGGTGACGTGGTGGAGTTCGCCCCCGCCGACGTGGTGACGGTGCGCCGGCTGACCGATGTGCCGGTGCGTAACTCGCAGATCCGCGCGGTCGAGCACGCCGCGGCGCTGGCCTGGCCCGGTGTCGAGCAGCAGTGGCTGGACGGCTGGCTGCTGCGCGCCGGTCACGGATCGACTCGCCGTGCCAACTCCGCGGTGCCGCTTGAATTTTCGGCAAACGCGGCGGCTATCCCGGCGATCGTCGACTGGTACACCGAACGTGGGCTCCCGCCATTGCTCGCTGTGCCGGACCGCCTGCTGCGACTGCCCGACGACACGCCGACCGAAATCGAAACCCGCATGCTGGTGCGCGATCTGGCAAACGTGTCGGCGCCCGGTGACGTCACGCTGCAGGCACAGCCAAGCGACGAGTGGCTGGCCTGCTACGCCCGCGAGGTGCCGCGCGACGTGTTGACGTCCGTCGTCGACGGTGAGCTGGCGTTCGGGATGCGCGCCGGCGTCGCGGTCGGACGGGCCGCGGTGACACCGGCACCGGACGGCGAGCGCTGGGTGGGCCTGTCCGCAGTGCGAGTCACCGAAGGCCACCGCCGGCAAGGTCACGCCCGGGCGCTGTGCGCAGCGCTGCTGGCCTGGGGTGCGCAGCGCGGCGCCACCCGCGGCTACGTGCAGGTCGCCGACGATGCCGCGGCACTTGATCTGTACCAGTCGCTGGAATTTACGCCCCAGCACCGCTGCCGCTACATCCGCGTGCACTCCTAGCCTGTAGTGCATGCTGCGGTTGGCCACCTGGAACGTGAATTCGATACGCACCCGGTTGGATCGCGTCCTGGACTGGCTTGGCCGCGCCGAGGTCGACGTGCTGGCCATGCAGGAGACGAAATGCGCCGACGATCAGTTCCCGACGCTGCCGTTCTTCGAACTCGGCTACGAGGTGGCGCACTGCGGGTTCAATCAATGGAACGGTGTGGCGATCGCCTCGCGCGTCGGCCTGGACGATATCGAGGTCGGCTTTGCCGGCCAGCCCAGCTGGAGTTCCAAGCCGGATGTGGCCGCGGCCTCCGAGGCCCGCGCCCTGGGCGCCACCTGTGGCGGGGTGCGGGTGTGGAGCCTCTATGTGCCCAATGGCCGTGCCCTAGACGATCCGCATTACGCCTACAAACTGAACTGGCTTGCCGCGCTGCGTGATACCGCCGCGGGGTGGCTGCGCGACGACCCGCAGACGCAGATTGCGCTGGTTGGCGACTGGAATATCGCACCGACCGACGACGACGTCTGGAGTGTGGAGTACTACCGCGGCTGCACACACGTCTCCGAGCCGGAGCGCATGGCGTTCCAAGCGATCGTCGACGCGGGTTTCAGCGACGTGGTGCGGCCGTTCGCGCCTGGACCGGGCGTTTACACCTACTGGGACTACACCCAGTTGCGATTCCCGAAGGGGCAGGGCATGCGCATCGACTTCATCCTGTGCTCGCCGGCCCTGGCCGCGCGGGTCGTCGACGCGCAGATCGTGCGCGAGGAGCGCAAGGGTAAGGCTCCCAGCGACCACGCACCGGTGTTGGTTGACTTGCGCTAGCAGCAACGGTGGCGCATCGACGGATCACTGGTGTCAGATATGGGTTGTCTATGTATTGCCCAAGGATCGGGCATCGGTGCTGATGGTCAATTAGCGTGGTTGGTGGTGAACCCTGTACGTTGCCCGGACGGCGAGCGGCACACCACGGGTTCACGACTTGGTTACCAGAGTGAAGATCGGGAGACATCATGGTTCGCGACGCGGCGCGCAGGCTCAGTCAAAAAGTGAACCGTGCGGCGGCGGCAACTACAAGCGCGGCCGCCGCTGCCGGTGGTGCCGCGGTCAATGGCGTGGTCGGAGGTGTGACCGGCGCTGTCAGCGGCATCCAACGTGGAGTAGGTAGCAAAGGCGCTGCGGTGCCCGCGGCGGTTTTGACCTTGGGAGTGGTCGGCGCCACCGGCCTTGTTGAATGGCCGGTGGTTTTGGCTATCGGCGCCGGAGCATTGATGCTGCGTCAGCTGAGCCGGCACGACAAGGACGGGGCACCGGCGAAGGCAGCGCCCGCCAAGTCGGGCAGTTCGACCCCGCCCGCCAAGTCGGGCGGTTCGACCCAGTCGGCCGCGCGCAAGCCCCAACGCACCACGGCGGCGAAAAAAGCACCGGCAAAAAAGGCGTCGCGCTCGCGAAGTGCAACCGCCAGACGGTAGGCATAAGAGGCACACTCTATAAGCCACATAAAGCCACGACTGAAGACGGTTGAGCCTTGCAAAAATCAATATCGGCGCGCGTTGTTTCGAGAGGTATCCGAACAGCAACCGCGCTGTTTGAGGCGTCTATACACACTGCTACCACCGCAGCTAATAGTGCTGCGAGTTTGGCGACGGCCAGTGCCGAGCTTGGTGTGGAAATGGCCACCATCGCGGTGCGCGAGGGAGCCCATGCGCTCTCGCTTGGGCGTTCGGGCTCCTCGCCGACACGGCGCTGTTGGGCCGGCGACGGCCGAGCGTGGATCGAGGTGCGCGGTCTGGGCGATCGCGATGCGGCGGACTGCGAGCGCGCTGTGCTGGAGGCCGTCCGGTCTGTGCCCGGAGTTACCTCGGCGCGGCTGAACCGACCGCTGTCGCGGGTCGTGGTGGAAGTCGACGGCGAAGCGACCTCGCTGGAAAGCCTGTGCCGCGCGGTCGACGAGGCCGAACGCCGGTCTCGCCGCAGCCCCAGACCCAGCCACAGCCCGGACACCCCGGCGCGCCCGGGCAGTCTGCCCGGGGATGGCCTGCTGCTGGCCAGCAGAGCCGTCCTGCTCGGCGTGAACGCGGCGGGATTGGGCGTCGCGCTCGCGGGCCGGGCGCTGCGGTTGCCGGGCGCCCCGATCGCGGTCAATGCGGCGGCGGAGATCGCCAATCACCAACCGTGGCTGCGGGGCCTCCTCGCCGAGCGGATCGGCACCGGGGCGACCGAGACCGTGCTGTCGCTGACCACCGCGGCCGCGAACATTGTCACGTTGTCGCCGGCATCGCTGTCGGTGGAATTGATGCTGCATGGACTCAAGGCGGTCGAGTCCCGCGCGCAGGCCCAGGCGTGGGAACGCTACGAGCCGCTGCTGGCCCGCCATGCCGAGCACGGCGACGTCGCGCAGCCGTCGCGCCCGGTGCCGCCTCCGGACGGGCCGGTCGAGCGCCATGCCAAGCGGATCGCCTGGGTGCAGGCGGTCGGTACCGGACTGGTCGGCGCCTTAACCGCAAACCTCAACACCGCCGCGACGGCAGCCGTGGTGGCCGCCCCCAAGGCGGTGCGCACCACCCGCGAATCGTTCACCGCGACGCTCGGAGCCGGATTGGCCGAGCACCACGGGGTGTTGCCGCTGCGCCCGGAGAGTTTGCGCCGGCTCGACAAGGTGGACGCGCTGCTGATCGACCCCAGGGTGTTGTACAGCGACACGTTGCGGGTGGTCGGCGTCCGTGGTGCCCGGCCCGACAAGCTGTCCGCGGCCTGGAGTCGCGCTCAGAAGCTGCTCGACGACCCGGGCATCCAGCCCGGGTGGCAGCCAGTGCCCGGCATGGCAGGCGTCGACGCGTTGATCCATCCGGCGCAGCACCCGTTGGCGGCGGCCGTGGTGACACAGGCGCGGGCGTCCGGCCCGGAGATGGTCACCGTCGACGCCGACATACTCGGCGAGTTGCGGCCGGCGTTCGACGAGGTCCGGCCGGTCGGCGGGTCGATCGACGATGCGCTCGCACAGGCGCTGGCCGACCTGCAAGAATCCGGGCGCACCGTCGCGGTCCTGTCGTCGGCCGCCGAGCAGGCACTCGCGTCCGGCGACGTCGCGCTGGGAGTCATCCCGAAAAACGGCAGCGCCCCGCCGTGGAACGCTGATCTGCTCCTGGAAGATCTGGGCGGTGCATGGCACGTGCTGCATGCGCTGCCGGCGGCCAAGCAGGCAAGCCAACGCGGTATCGCGATCTCGGCCGGCGCGTCAGCGCTGGGCGCGCTGTTCCTGGTTCCCGGTGTGCGGGGGGCGCGCGGACCCGGACTGGTGACCGGCGGCGCTGCAGCCGGACTGATGTCGGGATACTTGCTGGCTCGCCGAGTGGTTCGCACGGCGGCGCCCAGGCCGGCGCCCGCCTACGAATGGCATGCGATGTCGCCCGAGCAGGCCCGCGAGCTGCTGGCGTCGCTGGACACCCAGTCACCGCGCGCGATCTCCGACTCTCGGGCACCCGAGAGAGGATTCTGGCAGTTCGCCAAGGCTGTGCGCGCCGAGTTGTCGGATCCGTTAACCCCGGTGCTGGCGCTGGGTTCGGCGGCCACCGCGGTGCTGGGTTCGCCGCTCGACGCGGCAATGGTCGGCACGGTGCTGGTCGGCAACTCGCTGCTGGCGGCCGGTCAGCGGCTGCGTGCCGAGAGCCGGCTCAACCGGCTGCTGGCGCAGCAAACGCCGCCGGCACGCAAGGTCACGACCGGTCCGGACGGTAGCTACACCTACAGCGAGATCCTCGCCGAGGAGCTGACCCCGGGCGACCTGATCGAGGTACGCAGCAACGAGGTGGTGCCCGCCGACGCCAGGCTGATCGCAGAAGAGGACCTCGAGGTCGACGAATCGTCACTGACCGGCGAGTCGCTGTCGGTGGAAAAGCACATCGAAGCGACGCCGGGCGCCGAACTCGCCGATCGCCGCTGCATGCTCTACGCCGGAACCCACGTGGTGGCGGGCACCGGGGTTGCGGTGGTCACCGCTGTCGGCGCCGACACCCAGGAACGGCGGGCGTCCGAACTGGCGTCCGGTGAGCTGCCCGCCGTCGGCCTACAGCATCAACTCAGCCAGCTCACCAGCCGCGCCTTCCCTGCCACCGCGACCGGTGGCGCATTGGTCGGCGGACTGGGGTTGTTGCGCGGAGCCGGCCTTCGCCATGCCCTGGGCAACGGCATCGCCGTCGCGGTGGCCGCGGTGCCCGAGGGGATGCCGCTGGTAGCCACCCTGGCACAGCAGGCGTCGGCCTGGCGGCTGAGCAAGTTCGGCGCCTTGGTCCGTGTCCCGCGGTCGGTGGAGGCGTTGGGCCGCGTCGACGTGGTCTGCTTCGACAAGACCGGGACGCTCAGCGAAAACCGCCTCCAGGTGACCCTGGTGCACCCGGTGTCGGGCCAGTCGCGCGAGGAGGTGTTGCGCTGTGCCGCGAATGCCGCGCCGACGCCCAACGGCGCTCGACACGCGCACGCGACCGACCAAGCCATCATCGAGGCGGCATTGCAGGTCAACGGCGAAAGCCTCGCGACGCAGCGGGATGCGCACTTGCCGTTCCGCTCCGGTCGCGCTTTCTCGGCGACGGTGTCGGGTAACGAGCTGACCGTCAAGGGCGCGCCGGAAGTTGTGCTGGATGCCTGTCAGGACACCGACGCGGCCGTGCACCTCACGGTGTCGGAGTTGGCGGCCAAGGGCCTGCGAGTGATCACGGTGGCTCGGCGCGAGCTGACCGCGCAGCAGGTGCAGTCGGTACGCAAAGACCCCGACAGCATCGTCGAATTGTGCAGTGACGGCCTGTCGCTGCAGGGCTTCCTCGGGTTGTCGGACACCCCGCGTCCCGCCGCGGCGCGCCTGCTCGCCGACCTGGCCGCCCACGACGTGGCCATCCGGCTGATCACCGGGGACCATCCCATCACCGCGACGGCCATCGCCGGCGAGATGGGCCTGCCGGTGACCCCGGAGCAGGTCATCACCGGGTCCGAATGGAATGCGCTGTCACGCAAGGAGCAAGAACGCGTGGTGACCGAGCGGGTGATCTTCGCGCGGATGTCACCGGAAAACAAGGTGCAAGTCGTCCAAACGCTGGAACGCGCGGGGCGGGTGTGCGCCATGGTGGGCGACGGCTCCAACGACGCCGCGGCCATCCGGGCCGCCACCGTCGGCGTGGGCGTCGTCGCGCACGGCAGCGACCCGGCGCACACCGTCGCCGACGTGGTGCTGACCGACGGCCGCATCGAAGCGCTGCTGGACGCGATCGAGGAAGGACGCCGGTTGTGGCAGCGGGTGCAGGCGGCGGTGTCGGTGTTGCTTGGCGGCAACGCCAGCCAGGTGCTTTTCGCGATCGTCGGCAGCGCGTTCAGCCCCACGCCGCCGATGAACACCCGCCAGTTGCTGCTGATGAACGTATTCACCGACGCATTGCCGGCCGCCGCGCTGGCCGTCAGCATGCCCAGCGGCCAGGTGAAGCGCCCGGGACGCGGCCCCGACGAACGCACCCTGTGGCGTGCCGTCGCCGTTCGCGGTGGCACAACCGCGGCGGCGGCCACGGCGGCCTGGGCGATGGCCGCGTTCAGTGGGCGTCCGCAACGCGCGTCCACCGTGGCGTTGATCGCATTGGTGGCCACCCAGCTCGGTCAGACGTTGATGGAGTCGCACGCACCTCTGGTGGTTCTCACCGCGGCCGGCTCGTTCGCCGTGTTCGGGGTTCTGATCAGTACCCCGGGGCTCAGCCAACTGTTCGGGTCGACACCGGTGGGTCCGGTCGGCTGGGCACAGGGGCTGGGGTCGGCCGCCGTCGCCACCCTGGCGATGTCGGTTGGCAGGCGCCTGCTCGCGGATCGGCTCACGGCCGAGCCGTCTGAGCCCGCGCCGACTCACGAAGTCGAGTCGGCGCCCGGGCAGCCGGGGCAAGACCTGCCGCGGCGCAAGGTCGCCACCCCCGAGAGCGACAGAGAGGTCGCGGCATCGGTCGCCGGTGTGTAACCGCAGATGAGTCCCACGGCGTAAGCGGCGGGCGCCTTTGCGCTATACAACCGCCGCCAGGGCGTGAACAATGACATCCGGGAGTGATCATGGGTGTCATTGACGGCGCGGTGCGCAACGTCAGTCGAACGGTTGGGCGTGCCGCGGCGGTGACTACTGCGGCGGCCGGCGCGGTGGGGGGCGCCACAGTGGACGGGATCGTCGGAGGCGTAGCCGGAGCGGTCGCCGGTGTGCAGCGCGGGCTCAAGGCGGGAAGTCGCTCGGTTCCCGCAGCGGCGTTGACATTCGGCGCGATCGGCCTCACCGGCCTGGTCGAGTGGCCGGTGTTGTTGGCGGTCGGCGGCGGCGCGTTGCTGTTGACCCAACTGGATACGCGCCGGGACACAGCAGCCCCGGCCAAGCGCGTGCCAGCGAAACCCGCGGCGCCCCAACGCCGCACAGCCCGAAGCAAACGGACACCGGCCAGGCAGTCTCGCGGCACGCAGTCGCGCAGCCGTCGTTAGTCCACCCGGTTGAGTACCGTCGAATCCGTGCGAAGATCCTTGCCCCTGCGCGCGTTGACTCTGGGCATTCAAGCCACCGCCGCGCTCGCCGGGGCAACGCTTCAAACCGCGACGCAGACTGCGGGCACGCTGGGATCACTGGCCTCCACGGGCCTGAGTATGGCCGCAATTCCGGTTCGCGAAGGCGTGCGGGCGGTAGCCGGCGAACTGCCCGGCACGCCGGCGCTGAACCGCCATTGCTGGCGCGACGAGCGCCGGGCGTGGATTGAGGTCCGCGGCCTTGACCGTCCGGGCGGCGACGAACTCGGACGTGTGGTCGTCGACGCTGTCGCCGCCTGCCCCGGGGTCACATCGGCAACCCTGAACCGCCCGTGGTCGCGCCTCGTCGTCGGCCTCGACGACGAGGCGGTGTCTTTGCGTGAGCTGTGCCGTGTGGTCGATGATGCTGAAAAGAGTTGTCAGGCTGGGCGTTTGAGCCCCCGCGCGCAGCCCCTGCCGGGCGACAGCGGGCCAATGGCCAACAAGGCGGTGGCCGTCGGCGCCACCGCTGCCGGTATGGCCGCCGCGACGGTCGGCCGGATGCTGCGCTGGCCGGGCCTGCCGGACAGCGTCGAGGCGGCCGTGGTGGCGGTGGACTACCAACCGCGGCTGCGGCAGCTGCTCGAGAACCGGATCGGGCACTCGGCCACCGACACCGCCCTGACCATCGCCATGACCGCCGCGCACGTCGTATCGTTGTCGCCGGCATCGCTGGCGATCGACCTGATGATGGAAGTACTCAAGGCCGCCGAATCCCGCTCCGCAGCGCGGGTTTGGCGCCAACACGAACCCAGGCTGGCCGCCCACGCCGCGCAGGCGCAGATCCATGCCCCATGGCGACCGGTGCCGCCGCCGACCGATCCCGCCGAGCGGTACGCGCGGTTGGCGGCGCGTGTGCAGGCCGTCGGCGCCGGTCTAGTCGGCGCCGGCACCCGCAGCGTCGGGATGGCCGCCACCGCGGCGTTGGTGGCCGCCCCCAAGGCCCTGCGCACCACGCGCGAGTCGTTCGCGGCGACGCTTGGTCAGGGCTTGGCCGATCAGCACGGCATTTTGCCGCTACGCCCGGACAGTCTGCGCCGGCTCGACCAGATCGATGCGCTGCTGGTCGACCCGAGGGTGCTGTGCACCGAAAAGCTACGAATCGGGCGGGTGCGGGGGGCACGCGACGACGAACTGGCCGCGGTGTGGAACCGCGCCCAGGCGCTGCTGGCGGCCCCCGATGTGCGGGTCGGCTGGCATTCGGTGCCCGGCGCGCGGGGCGGCAAAGTCGAGGCGTTGGTCTGCCCCACCCACGATCCGCTGGCGGCGGCGGTACTGGCCGAAGCCCACCACAGCGGGGTGGATTTGATCTCCATCGACATCGAGGCGCTCGGCGATCTGCGACCGGCGTTCGACGAGATCCGCCCGCTGGAGGTCGGATCCGTCGACCACGCGCTCACCGACGCGCTGGCCCGCCTGCAGCGCGACGGCCACGTGGTGGCCGTCCTGTCGGCCGCTGCCGGCCAAGCGCTGGCGTCGGCCGATGTGGCGCTGGGCGTGATGCCACGCAACGGCACCGACCCACCGCCGTGGTACGCCGATCTGGTGCTGCCCGACCTGGCAGCAGTCTGGCGAGTGCTGCACGCGTTGCCGGCGGCCAAAACCGCCACTCGGCGCGGGATCGAGATATCCACCGGCGCGTCCGCGTTGGGCGCGTTGCTGATGCTTCCGGGAGTACGCGGGCGCGGACCCGGCCCGGTGACCACCGGTGCGGGGGCCGGCCTGCTGTCCGGATGCTGGGCGGCCCGGCAGATACTGCTCGCGCCCACCCCGCGAGCGGCGCCTATGCACGAGTGGCACGCGATGAGCGTTGATCAGGTCCGCCAGGAGCTGCCGCCGCCCGGTTCGCCGGAAAGCGCGCAGCCGGGCCGCGCGGCGGCCGCGGCCCGGCGTGGCGCCGATCTGACGGGGCGGCCCCGTCGCGCGATGTGGCAGTTCGTCAGGGCCGTGCGCGCCGAGCTGTCCGATCCGCTGACCCCGGTGTTGGCGCTCGGGTCGGCCGCCAGCGCGGTGCTGGGTTCGCCCGTCGACGCGCTGCTCGTCGGCTCCGTGCTCACCGGAAACGCCATGCTGGCTGCAAGCCAACGTTTGCGGGCCGAAGGCCGGCTCAATCAACTTCTGGCTCAACAGATCCCGCCGGCCCGCAAGGTGACTTTCGGTGCCGACGGCACGCCGGTGTACACCGATGTCATTGCGGCGCAACTGCGTCCGGGCGATGTCATCGAGGTGCGCACCCACGAGGTGGTGCCTGCGGACGCCAGGCTGATCGAGGAGGACGATCTCGAGGTCGACGAGTCGACGCTCACCGGCGAGTCGCTGCCGGTGGAGAAGCAGGTTGAGCCGACGCCCGGTGTGGAGCTGGCCGAACGCCGCTGCATGCTGTTCGCCGGGACGACTGTCGTGGCGGGCACCGCGGTGGCGCTGGTGACCGCCGTCGGCGCCGACACCCAGGCGCGGCGGGCCGCCGACCTGGTGTCCGGCCAGCTGGCGCCCGTCGGGCTGCAACACCAGCTCAGCCAGCTCACCAACCGCGCTTTCCCGATCAGCATGGGCGGCGGCGCACTGGTCAGCGGGTTGGGCCTGCTGCGCAGCAAGGGGCTACGGCAGGCGGTGGCTAGCGGCATCGCGGTCACCGTGGCCGCCGTCCCCGAGGGCATGCCACTGGTCGCCACGCTGGCGCAGGCGGCATCGGCGCGGCGGCTGACGAATTTCGGTGCGCTGGTGCGGGTTCCGCGGTCGGTGGAGGCACTTGGCCGCGTCGACGTGGTGTGCTTCGACAAGACCGGGACGCTGTCGGAGAACCGACTGCGAGTGACGCAGGTACATCCGGTGGCGGGCAACTCGCGCGAGGAGGTGTTGCGCTGCGCGGCGCACGCGGCGCCGACGGCCAACGGCAACCCGCAGGTGCACGCCACCGACCGGGCGATCATCGACGCGGCAGTCAACGGCTCGACGCCGGCCGAGGCCCCCTTTGAACCCGATGCTCATCTGCCGTTCCGCTCCGGCAGGTCGTTCTCGGCTTCGGTGTCCGGCGACGAGCTCACCGTCAAAGGAGCACCCGAAGTGGTGTTGCGCGTTTGCCAAGACGGCGGCACCAGCATGGACCGCGCGGTGCGCGAGCTCGCGGGTCAGGGACTACGGGTGATCGCCGTGGCGCGCCGGCAGCTGACGCCGCAGCAGGCGGACGCGGTACGCGATGACGAGGACGCCATTGCGGAAATGTGTGAAGACGGGTTGTCGCTGGTCGGATTCCTCGGGATATCCGATACTCCGCGCGCCGAAGCTCCCGGATTGCTCGCGGCTCTCGCCGAACGCGACACGGCCATCCGGCTGATCACCGGCGATCACCCGATCACCGCGACCGCGATCGCCCGCGAGCTGGGCCTGCCGGTGACACCCGATCAGGTGATCAGCGGCGCGGAGTGGGACGAGCTGTCCCGCAAAGATCAGGAACGCGCGGTCGCTGAGCGGGTGATCTTCGCCCGGATGTCACCGGAGAACAAAGTGCAGATCGTCCAGACGCTGGAACGCACCGGCAAGGTGTGCGCGATGGTCGGCGACGGCTCCAACGACGCCGCCGCGATCCGCGCCGCCACCGTCGGCATCGCCGTTGTGGCGAGCAGCAGCGACCCGGCCCGCACCGCCGCGGACGTCGTGCTCGTCGACGGCCGCATCGAGGCACTGCTGCACGCCATCGAGGAAGGCCGCGAACTGTGGCGGCGCGTGCAGGCGGCGGTGTCGGTGCTGCTCGGCGGCAACGCCGGCGAGGTGGGATTCGCCATCCTCGGCAGTGCGCTCACCGGCCGCTCGCCGCTGAACACCCGGCAGCTGCTGCTGGTGAACATGCTGACCGACGCCCTGCCGGCGGCGGCCCTGGCGGTGAGCCCGACGACCGGGCCGGCGGCACGCGGCGGACGCGGGCCCGACGAACAGGCGTTGTGGCGCGCGGTAGCGGTGCGTGGAACGACGACGGCCGCCGCCGCGACAGCAGCCTGGGCCATGGCAGAGGTGACCGGACGCCCGCAACGTGCTTCGACCATCGCGTTGGTGGCCCTGGTGAGCGCTCAGCTCGGCCAGACCCTGCTCGATTCGCGTGCCCCGCTGGTGGTGTTCACCGCGTTTGGTTCACTGTGCGTGATGGCTACGTTGATCAGTATTCCGGTGGTGAGCCAGCTGCTCGGCTGTACGCCGCTCGGGCCGGTGGGCTGGGCCCAGGGGCTGGGACCAGCCGCGGTGGCAACCGGCGCGCAGGCAGTGGCCAACCGCTTGATGCCTGGTGGACGCGCAGCGTTGCCGGAACCGGATCGGCGGGCCGACGAGTATGACCAACCTCCACAACACCGACCCGCCACAACGCGGCATACAGCTGAGTCACCGGACCGATCAGCAGGGCGGCCATCGCTGAGGCTAGTGGATCAACCAGAGCATCAGTCGTCGTCCTCACACCCCCGACAGTGACCGCAGCAGCAGGCTCGACGGCAAACCCAACGTTGCAGAAAGGCAAATGATGGTCGAAAAGAAATCGCGGCGCACCACCTCTCAGCGGGAAGCGGTCGACCACATCCGCCGGGGCGAGACCTTCGCGGTCAACCTGCCAGTGGTCGGGAAAATGCAGGTCCCACCACCTGAGCAGCTGGCTTACTACGGCGGATTGGCCGCGCTTGCCGTGTTCGACCTCATCGATTGGCCGGTCGCGTTGGTCATCGCCGCCGGGCACATCCTGGCCAGCAACCAGCACAGCAGGGCGCTCGAAGAACTCGGCGAAGCCCTAGAAGAGGCCTAGCGCAGGCCTAGCAGGCCCGGCGCGCCGCTTCGACGTCGCGGTGAAACGGCAGTTGCATGAGCTCAGCGGCTCTACGAATCGGACTCTGCTCTGACACGACGAGCACGACACCCAGCTTGAGCAACCGGTCCAGCGCGGCGAATCCCGCGCTGTCCAGGTAATGCAGCCGGCTCAATTCCAGAATCACCGGCGCTGCGCCGGTCAGCTCGGTCACCGATTGCCCGAAGTTGTCGGCGTTGGTGACGTCGACCTCGCCGCTGACGGCGACCTCAACTGGGCGCCCGGACCCCGCCGGCTCGGCCATGTTGTGCAGCTGGAAACTGGCACGGCTCATCGGTGCACCAACCGCTCGTCGCTGGCGACCACCTGGTCGAACCGCAGGGTGACCCGGGTGCCCTGGGCGGTGCGGGCGGTGCTGACATGGTCGGCGAGACCGTTCATCAGCGTCAGGCCGCGGCCGCGCCGCTGGCTGCGCTGGCTGGCCGAAGAGTCACTGGACCACTGACCGGCATCGCTGACGGTCACCTCGACGGCGTCGCCGCGCAGGAACGCCTCCACCGAAACGGTGGCGGCGGGATTGCCCCGGCTGCCGTGTTCGATCCCGTTGGTGACTGCTTCGCCGGTGGCCAGCAGGACGTCGGCAAGACGCCTCGAATCAGCGCCGATACTCCCCAGCCAGTCACGTAGCCGGTGCCGTGCCTCGCCGATATGGCTCAGCGTGGCCGGCAGCACGGTCGCGAAACTGCGCGCCGAGCTGTGGCAGGGCCGTATCGCCAACAGCACCACGTCGTCGGTGTATCCGCCGGGCGGGGCCATCCGTTCGAGTAGCTCGGCACAGACCTCGCCGACCGGAAGATCGGCACGGTAGGCGGCCGCTCCCTCCAACCGGGTGAATCCTTGGTCGAGTGTCTCGCCCAGCCGCTCGATCAATCCGTCGGTGTACAGCAGGATCAGACTTCCAGGCGGGAGGTCCTCGGCCCCGGCAGTGTGCGGCGCCGAGTCCGGCCACGCCGCGATGGGCGGACGACGGCCGGACCGCAAGAACACCGGCGCCGCACCAGGTGCCACCAGCAGCGGGTAAGGATGTCCCGCGCAGCTGTATCTGATCCGGGCGGGTGCGTCGCCGACGCCGGCCTCGATCACCGCGTAGCTGACCGTGGCGCAGCGGGCGCCCTCGACCGTGGCCGCGTACCTGTCCAGTGCGGTGAGCACCGCCGTGGGGTCGCCGTCGCTGTTGGCGGTCGCGGCCACCGCGGCACGCAGCCTGCTCATCACGATCGCCGCGGGCAGACCATGTCCGACCACGTCACCGACGGATATCGCGACCTCGCCCGGGCGTTCCAGCGGAACCACCAGATACCAGTCGCCGCCGACCCGCATCGCCTCGCCCGCCGGCTGGTACACGGCGGCGACGACCGCTGCCGTCGATCTGCGGTCCAGGTCGAGAAGATGCTCCTGGAACTCCACGGCGATCCGGTGCTCGCGCTGCACGCTGCGGATGCGGTCCACCGCGGATTGGGTGATCAGCGCTGTGCGGGCGAACATGTCGAGCTCGGCGGCGTCGAACTCGCGCGGCGTCGGCCACAACAACCCGAGGGACCCGATGACGCGTCCGTCCAGGCCGCGCAGCGGCTGGCTGACGCAGGCCCGCACACCGGTCGCCGTCTCCTGTACCACGTGCCGGTAGCGCTCACCGAGACTGAGCGTATCGGTGATAACCATCGGTTCACCGGTCTTGATGACGTCGATGGGCACCAGCGGCGTGTCCATCGAGGCCACGTAATAGCGATCGCGCATCTCAGTGGGAACCGGGCCGGCGAATTCAAACCGGACACTTTCGCCGTCGGCGTCGAGCAAACCCAACGAGATCACCGTGGCGTCGCCCGACACGATCGGCGAATCCTTCAGCGTCTCAACGATTTCGCTCATCGAGGTGGTGGCCTGCAGCGCGGCCTCCAGCTGCGTGAAATCGAGGGCAAGGCGTGTTTGCGCTTCGGTGATTTGCCGACTGGCGCGTTCCCGGGCAGCCGCCGACAATCGCGCCCCGACCCGCTCCACCAAATCCTGTGAGCGAAAAGGCTTGGGCAAGTAATCGTCTGCGCCGGCGGCGTACCCTTCGCTGACAGCCTCCGCGTCGGCGCGAGCAGACAGCATCACCACGGGGGTGGCTGCCAGCTCGGCGTCGGCACGGATCGCGGCAAGGAAGTGCAAGCCGTCCAGCCCCGGCATCATCACGTCGGTCACAATCAGGTCCGGACGAAGTTCGCGGGCCATCTGCAGCGCGGCATCGCCGTCGCCGGCCAGCACCGTTCGCCAGAACGGAGCGAGGACCCATTCCAAATGCGCTCGCATATCAGCGTTGTCGTCGGCGATCAGAACCAGCTCGCGGCCATCGTTGCCGGCCTCGCTGCCGGCCGACGACTGCGGCGACGCCAGCCATTGGTTCGCCTCGACGACGTACGGGTTGTCCCCCAGACCCACGCCCGGCCAGTCGACTGGTGCGTCACTGGCCGACGTGGGCAACCGAATGGTGACAGTGGTGCCCCGGTCGAGTTCGCTGTCAATCTGGAAGGTGCCGTGCTGCAGCTCGACCAGCCCGCGCACCAGCGCCAACCCGATCCCGGCCCCCTCCACGGTGCGTCCGCGCGCGGAATGAGCCCGGAAAAACCGCTTGCCCACCTGCTTGAGATCGTCCTGGGAGATACCGACGCCGGTGTCGCGGATGGCGATGTGGCAGTGCGCCGAATCTTTGTGCGCCGTAACGAAAATCGAGCCCGCCAGCGTGTATTTGACTGCGTTGGACAGCAGGTTGAGGATAATCGTCTCCCACATCGCCGGATCGACGTCGGCCAGCGTCGGGTGACAGTCCAGCACGAGATCGATTCCGGCTCGCTGACACAGTTCGGTGAACGACGACGCAATGTGCGCCGTCAACGACCCGACATCGGTGCACACCAAGTCGGCTGCAGCGCGACCGGCTTCGAGCCGGGAAAAGTCCAGCAGCGAGTCAACCAGTCGCAGCAGGCGCCCCGCGTTGCGCCGCGCAGTCCTGAGTCGGTGGGTGAGCAGCTGGTCGTCGCCTGCCTCGGCGAGCGCATCCTCGAGTGGACCGGTCAGCAAGGTCAGCGGCGTGCGGAACTCGTGGCTGACGTTGGTGAAGAAAGCGGTCTTGGCCCGGTCGAGTTCGGCGAGAGCATCGGCTCGTCGCCGCTCCTGCTCATAAGAGACCGCGGACGCCATCGCCGAGGACAGCTGGTCGGCGAGCAGCTGGCAAAAGCCGCGGTACTGCGCATCCAGCGGTCGGCGGGGGCTGGTTCCGACCACCAGCGCGCCGGCGACCGGACCCTCGTCCCCCATGGGCAACACCAGGGCCTGGTCCGGGCAGCCGCTGCCCAGGATGTCATCGATCCCGACGAGAACCGAGGCGACGTTGTCGATGATCTGGATATCCAGGCGGGAACGCTGCTGTGGATCCCAGTCCGTCAAGCCCGCCAGCGTGGGCGGCAGCAGTGACTGAACCGACGCCGTCGCACCCCGCAGGGTCAGTTCGGACGATCCGCGTTCGCCGACATAGGCAGCGACGAATGGCAGGTCGGCGGGCTGATCGGTGCACACCGCGAGGGCCCCGGCAACCGCATCGTCGATCGTGCGGCTGTCCATGACGGCGGACGCCACCGAATTGAGCAGGTACAGACGTCGCTTGCTCAACACCCGCTCGGTGGTTTCGGCGACCGCGCAGAAGATCCCGCAGACCTCGCCGCCGCCGCCGATCATCGGGCCGTAGGTGAAGGTGAAAAACCGTTCCTGCCGGCGGCCACCGGTCATGATCGGCAGCATCAAATCGTCGGACCAGGTCGCTTCGCCGGTGGTGATGACGCTGGTGAGCATCGGCTCGATCGGTTCCCAGATGTCCCACCACACATACCGACCGCGCCGGCCCAGCGCCTCCGGGTGCTTGTCCCCCAGCAGCGGGATGTAGGCGTCGTTGTAGACCAGGAACAGATCTTGCGCGCCCAACCACAACACGATCGGGAACCCGGAGGTCAGCGCAACCGAGACCGCGGACCGCACTTCCACCGGCCAATCCTGGGGCGGACCCAAAGGGTGGGCTTCCCAATCGAATTCGGCGAACCGCTGCCCCATTTCGCCACCCAGCTTGACCGCTGCGGCAAGATCCGGCGGCAGCGACGGTGTCACGGCTTCTGCTCGGAACCGCGTCCCTGCAGAGCGTCAGACAGCGTGCGATAAAGCTCGAGAACGCTGTCGAGGTTGGTCACTTCGATCGGCCGCACCACCAGGTCGTTGTCGGCCACCACCCGCACCGACGTGCCCTCTTCGGCTCCCCGCCGGTGGCAATCCAGCACAGCGTTCAGACCCGCGCTGCCGAAGTAGGTCAACCCCTGCAGATCGATCACGAGCAATCTCGCGGAGTGGGTTTCGGCCCGGTCTAACGCGTCATCGAGATTCGATACAAGCTGCTTGACAGTGCTGGAGTCCACCTCTCCCTTGGCGTGCACGACCACCGCGTCCGGCAGCACTTCAGAATCGACCGCCAACAGTTCCATTCACTCACCCCACCTGGCTTCGTCCAAAGCGACCTTGAGCCTAACCTGGCGTCCGATCTAACTCTCGGGTTCTCTGCCCACCCTCTCGTGGATCGTCAGCAACAGGTGGTCGAATGCGCGCTGGACGTCGCCCGAAGACGGCGGCAGAGTGCGCACTTCGCTGACCAATTGGTTGGCCAGTACCCGCAATTTGGTGTTGGTCTCTTGCGATCGCCACCGCAGCACTTCGAACGCTTGCTCACCGTTGATCCGGTAAATCGCCATCAGCACGCCCTTGGCCTGCTCGATGACTGCCCGTGCATCGAGCAGGTCGGGTAGCTCTTCGTCGAGAACTTCCTGGCGGGTTGCGTCGCGCCGCTGGTGCAACGTGCCGGTCAAGTCGATGTAGTAGCCCGCAGTGCCCACCACCGCGCCGATGTCATCGGTGATCCGATCCCCCACCACGATCGCGTCGTGGACGGCGCCGGCAGTGTCGACGAACCGGTGCCGGCTGGAAAACGACCGGCCGCCATGCAGCGCCTGGTCCAGAAGTTCCTGGACGTGCGCCCGGTCGTCCGGATGTTTATGCGACAGCAGCAGTTCCGTCGTGGGCTCCACCGAGCCGGGTTCATAGCCGTGCATCCGGGCCACCTCGTCGGACCACTCCCAGCGCTGCCCGACGAACCAGAACCGGAATCCACCCACTTCAGCGGCGTGATCGGTGTCGATCGACCTGCCGGTGTGGGCGGGGTGCTGCATGACAAAAAATCATTCCATTCGCGAGTCGACCCGGCCAAGGGGCAACACCTCGACGGCATATCGGCCCGGGGTCACCAACGAGGCCAGCGCACCCAGGACCATCATCACCGCGGCCACGATGAAAACGACCGTCAACCCGGTGTGAAACGGCGCGGACAACAGCATCGGGAAGAACGTGTGCCCGGTGAGCACATCGGCGGCGACACCCGGATCCCGCAGCGCCCCCGACGGTCCGAGCAGCTCGGCGATCGGGTTGTAGCCGAGGAACGCCGCGAAAAGGCTGCCGACCGGCGGGGTGTGCGCCACCTGGTTGGCCACCGAGGCATCCACCCCCTGCTCCTGCAGCCCGGCGCTCATCGCGCCCGGTAGCGAGTTGGCCAGGCCGACAACCATCAACGAGAAGAACAGGCCGATCGACAGCGAAGTGCCCGCGTTGAAGAAGGTGGCCCGCACACCGGACGCCGAGCCACGTTGATCGGCCGGCACACTGGACATGATCACCGCGGTGTTGGGTGCGGCGAAGATCCCGCCACCAAGCCCGTTGAGGAAAACCAGCGTCGCGAACACCCAGTAGCTGAAGTCCACCGGGATGATTGTCAACACCACGAATGTGCCTGCCATCAAAAGCATTCCCCCGACGGTAAAAGGCCGGGCGCTGCGCCGGTCGGCCAGTGAACCGGCCAGCGGGCCGCCCAGCAAAAACCCCACCGTCATCGGCAAGAGGTAGATCCCGGACCACAGCGGAGTCGATTCGAAGCTGTAGCCGCGCAGCGGCAACCAGATGCCCTGCAGCCAGATGATCAGCATGAACTGCAGCCCGCCGCGGCCGACGGAGGACATCAGGCCCGCGAAGTTGCCCATCCCGAACGCCGCTATCCGAAACAGCCGGATGTCGAGCATGGGGTGTGTCACCCGCAACTCGACGACACAGAACGCCGCGATCACCAACACGCCGAACACCAGGGGACCCAACACCCACGGGTTCGTCCAGCCGGTCGACGAAACACCGTGCGGCTGAATGCTGTACGTGATGCCGGTGAGCAGCGCGGTCAGTCCGAAACCGAACATCACGGTTCCGACCCAATCCACTTTGGCCCGGGTGATCTCCCCGAGCTCATGCAGCGAGCACACCGACCAGACGGTGCCCAGCACCCCGATCGGGACGCCCACCCAGAAGACGGCGCGCCAATCCCACTCCGAGAGCAACCCACCCACTAGCAGGCCGATGAACGAGCCGGCCACCGCCGCGACCTGGTTGATGCCCAACGCCATGCCACGCTGGTTGGCCGGAAACGCGTCAGTCAAAATCGCCGACGACGTCGCCATCAACATTGCGCCGCCGACGCCTTGCACCACCCGCCAACAGATCAGCCACAGCGCCCCGGCTTCGAGCCGGAACGGATCCAGCGCCAACGCGACGGCGGCGACGGTGAAGATGGCGAAGCCGAGGTTGTAGATGCGCACCCGGCCGTACATATCGCCGATCCGCCCGAAGAACACCACCAGGACCGCGGTCACCAGCAGGTAACCCATCAGCATCCACAGCAGGTAGCTGACGTTGGCCGGATCCAGTGCGTCCAGCCCGATGCCGCGAAAGATCGCCGGCAGAGAGATCAAGACGATGGAGGCGTTGATCGTCGCCAACAACACCCCCACCGTGGTGTTCGACAGGGCGACCCATTTGTAGGACGGATGGTCGCGATCCACCGCCAAGCGGCGTCCCGTGGGAGCTGGCAATGGAGTTTCGGTGAACACAAAACGCTTATGTTAGCTATACAAAGGACTCTGACCTAATTCTTTTCCGGCAGCCGGTACTGCCTGCGCTAGCCTGGGCAGCGTCCATAAATCCACGCGGGAGCGCACCCAAGTGCGCTGAGAGGACGGCTCGGGGGCCGTCGACCGTATGAACCTGACCGGGTAATGCCGGCGTAGGGAGAGGAAAATGACCGTCACGTCTACCAGCACCGCACCATCAGTGACCACCGGCCCCATCGCAGGCAGCCACAAGATCTATCGGGAAATCGACCTCTTTCCGGGCGGCCCCACCGGCAAAGTTCCGTTCCGCCGGGTGGAACTGTCCAACGGCGAGCACTTCGACCTTTACGACACCTCCGGTCCCTACACCGACAACCACGCGGTGATCGACGTGCACCGCGGGCTGCCGCCACGACCGGGCGTGGTCCGCGACCGCGGCACCCAGCTGCAGCGCGCCCGCGCCGGAGAGATCACCGCCGAGATGGCGTTCATCGCCGCTCGCGAAGGCATGCCCGCCGAACTGGTGCGCGACGAGGTCGCCCGCGGTCGGGCGATCATCCCGGCCAACCACAACCACCCCGAAAGCGAGCCGATGATCATCGGCAAGGCGTTCGCGGTCAAGGTCAACGCCAACATCGGCAATTCGGCGGTCACTTCCTCGATCGCCGAGGAGGTCGACAAGATGGTGTGGGCCACCCGGTGGGGTGCGGACACCATCATGGACCTGTCCACCGGCAAGGACATTCACGAGACCCGCGAATGGATCATCCGCAACTCGCCGGTGCCGGTCGGCACCGTGCCGATATATCAGGCGCTGGAAAAGGTCAAGGGCGACCCGACCAAGCTGACCTGGGAGATCTACCGCGACACCGTCATCGAGCAGTGCGAGCAGGGTGTCGACTACATGACCGTGCACGCCGGGGTGCTGCTGCGGTATGTGCCGCTGACGGCCAAGCGGGTCACCGGCATCGTGTCGCGGGGCGGATCGATCATGGCGGCCTGGTGCCTGGCCCATCATCAAGAGTCGTTCCTCTACACGCATTTCGAGGAGCTCGCCGACATCTTCGCCCGCTACGACGTGACATTCTCGCTGGGCGACGGGCTGCGGCCCGGCTCGATCGCCGACGCCAACGACGCCGCCCAGTTCGCCGAGCTGCGCACCCTTGGTGAGCTCACCAAAATCGCGAAAGCCCATGGCGCCCAGGTGATGATCGAAGGCCCCGGCCACATTCCGATGCACAAGATCGTCGAGAACGTACGGCTGGAAGAGGAACTCTGCGAGGAGGCGCCGTTCTACACGCTGGGTCCGCTGGCCACCGACATCGCTCCGGCCTACGACCACATCACCTCGGCGATCGGCGCGGCGATCATCGCCCAGGCCGGCACCGCGATGCTGTGCTACGTGACTCCCAAGGAGCATCTCGGGCTGCCCGACCGCAAGGACGTCAAAGACGGGGTGATCGCCTACAAGATCGCGGCGCACTCGGCCGATCTGGCCAAGGGCCATCCGCGCGCCCAGGAAAGGGACGACGCGCTGTCCACCGCCCGATTTGAATTCCGCTGGAACGACCAGTTCGCGTTGTCGCTGGATCCCGATACCGCGCGCGAATTCCACGACGAGACACTGCCGGCCGAACCGGCCAAGACCGCGCACTTCTGCTCGATGTGCGGGCCGAAGTTCTGTTCCATGCGCATCACCCAGGATGTTCGCGACTACGCCGCCGCGCACGGGCTCGACAGCGAGGAAGCCATCGAAGCTGCTATGGAGGAGAAGTCGGCCGAGTTCGCCGCGCATGGCAACCGGGTGTATCTACCTATAGCGTGAGCTACCTGCCCCTGCCCGGTCCGGGCGAGACGCCGATGCGGGTGCTGGCCATCGCCGGGTCGGACTCCGGGGGTGGCGCCGGCCTGCAGGCCGACGTGCGCAGCTGCACCCTTCTCGGGGTTCACGCGCTGTGCGCGGTGACCGCGGTAACCGTGCAGAATTCGGTGGGCGTCAGGGGCTTTCACACAGTTCCCGGCGACGTCATCGCCGCCCAGATCGAAGTGGTCTGTCACGATATCGGCTTGCAGGCAGCCAAGACCGGCATGCTGGCGTCGGGCGAGATCATTGGGGCGGTCGCTGCGGCCTGGCGTGAACATGGCGGCGATGTGCCGCTGGTGGTCGATCCGGTCTGTGCGTCGATGCACGGAGATCCGCTGCTGGACGACGACGGGCTGGCATCGCTTCGGACCGAACTGTTTCCGTTGGCGACCTTGGTGACACCAAACCTGCACGAGGTCCGGCTGTTGGTCGACATCGACGTCGTCGACGCAGACTCGCAGGCCGAGGCGGCCCGCGCGTTACACGCCTTGGGTCCCAAGTGGGCGCTGGTCAAGGGCGGGCACCTGCACGGGTTGGACACCAGCCCGGATTTGCTGTTTGACGGCAACGATTTTTGTGAATTCGAGTCGCCGCGGGTGGACACCGTGCATGACCATGGTGCCGGTGACACACTGGCCGCGGCGACGGCCTGCGCGCTCGCGCACGGCTACCAGGTCCCGGACGCGGTCGCGTTCGCCAAGGGCTGGGTGACCGAATGCTTGCGGGCGTCCTATCCGCTCGGCCACGGGCACGGTCCGGTCTCCCCGCTGTTCCGGCTGTCATGAACCTCGAGCAGATCGACGGTGCCGCACACCGCCCCGACGGCACACCGTCTGGTGTGGTCGTGTTGACCCACGGCGCCGGCGGAAGCAGGGAATCCATACTGCTGCAGCGTCTTTGCGATCAGTGGGCACAGCGCGGCTTTCTGGCGGTGCGCTACAACCTGCCCTACCGAAGACGTCGACCCAAAGGGCCCCCGTCGGGCTCGGCGGCCAACGACCGCGCCGGCATCGTCGAGGCGATAACCGTGTGCCGCAAACTCGCCGACGGCCCGTTGATAGCCGGCGGCCACTCCTACGGCGGCCGGCAGACGTCGATGGTAGTGGCTGCGCATGACGTTGCCGTGGATGTGCTGACGTTGTTCTCCTACCCGGTGCATCCGCCGGGTAAGCCAGAGCGGGCCCGTACCGAACATCTCCCGGAGATCACCGTGCCCACGGTCTTCACCCACGGCAGCTCGGATCCGTTCGGCACCATCGGCGAAGTGCGCGACGCCGCCGCGCTGATTCCCGCACCAACCGAAGTCGTCGAGATCGTCGGCGCCCGACACGATCTCGGGTCGAAGAACATCGATGTGCCGACATTGGCGGTGGATGCGGCACTACGGCTGATCCGCTGACCGCCCGGCCCGTCTGACCACCTCAGTGGCAAGCTCGACCAGCTTGATGTTTCTGTCCTGGGATGCGCGACGAAGCACGTCGAAGGCATCGGTGTCGGAGATGTCATCGCGCACCATCAGCATCCCGATCGCCTTGCCGATTTCGCGGTTGCTGTCCAGGCCTCGCCGCAGCGTCGCCGCGTCCTGGCCATGCGCGGCAGCATGGGTGGCTACCGTGGCGAACGCAGCCAGCACGCTCGCCCGCTCTACCGACGTCTCGGTGAGGACACCGGGCGCATCGGAGAAGACGTTGAGCACACCGAGTGTCTCGCGATCGACCAACAACCGGCATCCCAGCGCACCGCGCACCGGTGTTTCGGCGATTACCCTCTTCGCCAGACTCGGCCACCGGTCGCTGGTGGCCAAATCCGTTTCCAGTTGGGCGTTCCGGTCATCGCAGGCGTTGACCCACGGTCCGTCGCCGAGCTCACGCGCGAGGGCGTCGATCTTGCGCGCAATGGCGTCGCTGGCCGCCGCCGTCTTGTAGGTGCCGTTACGGCGCAGCATCAAACTTGCCCGATCACAGCCCGGCACAATCAATGTGGCCGCCACACACACCGCGGCGTAGATCTCGGCCGGGGTCGAGCCCTCGTAGACGATGTCGGCCAGCGACGTGAACACCCTCGCCGGATTGACCTGCGTGCGCGATGCCACGACGATGCCTCACAGCAGCCGCGGCAGTGGCACGCTGAGCCGTTGGTCGACCACGTCGGCAACGTCGGCCTCGGTGTCCGACTCGAAATCCGCCGGCAGGTCTGCGGTCATGTCATCGTCGAAAACGTCGGCATATACGTAGTCGCGAACGTTGTCACTCAACTCCGTCATGACTGCTCCTCACAGGGTCGCGATGGCCGATGCCGGGCGGCGGCGCAGGCGTACCTACGCCCCGCCGCCGCCCGTGCCGAATGGTCAGGCGTTGATGACCTCGTGTGCGGCTTTCTCGTCGAGGGCCTTGTGTCCGTTGTGCCCGTCGCCGCGATCGATGGTGATCTTGCGTGGCTTGGCGCGCTCTGCGACCGGGATCCTCAGGCGCAGAACTCCCTCGCGGTAGCTGGCCTGGATCTTGTCGGTCTCGAGGTTGTCACCGAGCACGAGTTGGCGGCTGAAGACGCCGCGGGGTCGCTCGGCGGCCAGCATGTCGCGATTCGGATCGACGGTCGGACGCTCCGCCCGCACGGTCACCACATTGCGCTCGATGTCCAGATCCAGCGAGTCGTCCTGGATGCCCGGCAGATCGAACTCGACGATGAATTCGTCGTCTTCACGCCAGGCGTCCATCGGCATCACCGCAGGACGGGCGGCGGTGCCCAAGACTTGCTGTGCGAATCGGTCGAGCTCACGGAACGGGTCGGTACGCATCAACATCGTTGTCACCTCCGACTCTCCAACTGTGTATCCCTGTCTACCAATAATCTATGTCGGTAGAGATATATTTCATATATCACTGTTACGATGGTAGTGCAACTGTGGTAAATAGATTTGCTGTGAGAACAGCCAGGGATGATGTTTTATGACCGACCGATCCGACAGCAGCCCCGGCATGCCAGCCCCTGATCAGGGCGTCTACGGCATCTCCGTGGCCGCTGAACTGTCCGGGGTCGGCGTGCAGTCACTACGTCTTTACGAACGCCACGGGCTGCTGCGTCCGGCCCGGAGCGAGGGCGGCACTCGCCGCTACAGCGCCCAAGACTTGGCCAGATTGCGGCGGATCAGCGAGCTGGTAGCCGCCGGCGTCAACCTCGCGGGCATCGCCCGCATCCTTGACCTCGAAGACGACAACGCCGCCCTACACGAGATCAACCGCTCCCTGAGCGGCAAGCGCGGCACAACCGAATCGAGGCAGGACAAGGGCCCAAATCACTAGGTCATGGATACCATCAGCCATACCAGGGAACACATTCGTTGCGACCGGCGGCGGCCGGGCCAGCAACTTACTTTGGAGTAAGATATGTCCGTGAGCACGGAGCAGTACGACGTCCTCGTCGTCGGGGCGGGCTTCGGTGGCATCGGCGCGGCGATCCAGCTCAAGCGACTCGGATACGACAATATCGTCATCCTCGACCGCGAGGACGATCTAGGCGGCACCTGGTACGTCAACCACTATCCCGGCCTGGCGGTCGACATCCCGTCGACCACCTACGCGTACTGGTTCGAGCCCTACCCGTACTGGTCCCGACTGTTCGCGACCGGCCCAGAGCTCAAGCGATACGCCGACCACGTCGCCGACAAGTACGACGTGCGCCGCCACATCCGGTTCAACACCACAGTTGAGAGTGCCCACTGGGACGAGGAAAAGCAGGTATGGCGGGTGACGCTGGCCGACGGGCAAACGCTCGTCACGCGCTTTCTGATCACTGCGACCGGCTTCCTCTCCCAGCCGCACACCCCGGACATTCCTGGTATCACCGACTTCGGCGGCAAGGTCGTCCACACCACCGCGTGGGACCACAGCTACGACTTCCACGGCCGGCGGGTCGGTTTGATCGGCACCGGAGCCACCGCGATCCAACTGATCCCGGAGCTGGCGAAGACGGTGGCCGACCTGACGGTGTACCAGCGCACCGCGATCTGGGTGGCGCCGAAGGTGGATTTCCCGATCCCGCCCGTCGTGCAGCGGCTTTTCGCCCGGGTTCCGCTCACCCAGCGGGCGCTGCGATGGGTGACCGACAGCATGCTCGAGTTCACCACGGTGACCGCCGTACTGAACTATCGCTACTTTCGGCGGCTGTCGGTCGCGGGCATGGACGTGTGCAAGATGCACCGTTTCGCACAGGTTCGCGACAAAGAGCTGCGGCGCAAGCTGACACCTGACTATGACCTGGGCTGCAAACGCCCGAGTTGGTCCAACGACTACTACCGCAGCTTCACCAAACCACATGTGCACCTTGAGACGGCCGGCATCGAGCGGATTGACCCCGACGGCATCGTCACCAAGGACGGACGCAAAGCCGTCATCGACGCTCTGGTGCTGGCAACCGGATTCGATCTGTGGGATGCAAACTTCCCCGCGATTGAGGTGGTCGGGCGCCACGGTCGCAACCTTGGTAAGTGGTGGCGGGAGCACAAGTTCCAGGCCTACCAGGGCGTGTCGATTCCGTACTTCCCCAATTTCCTAAGCTTGGCCAGCCCGTATGCCTTCGCAGGGCTGTCGTTCTTCAACACCATGGAATACCAAATGCGGCACATGGGCCGGCTATTCGGTGAGGTCAAGCGCAGGGGCGCAACTACATTCGAGGTGACCGAAGACGCGAATGCCCGCTTCCTGGAGCGCATGAACCGCAAGCTGGACAACTCGGTGTTCTACACCGGCGACTGCGCCACATCGCGGTCTTACTATTTCAACCACAGCGGCGAGGCGACGCTGCTACGTCCCACCTCGGTACGCAACGCCGTGCGAGAAGGGTCACGATTCCCATTGAGCGATTACGCGATTGCCTAAAGGAGCGCAATGTCACGCAAGAGCAACCGGCTAGCACGCTTCTCGGGTCTGGCGTTGGCCGGTGCCGGGGTGTCTCATTTCACGAGTCCGCAGTTGTGGGAGCCGATCGTCAAGCCGATGTTCCCGCGCGGCACCCGCCAGCACATCTACACCAACGGTGGGATCGAGACCGCGCTGGGGTTGAGTTTCAGTTCCCGGCGGACCCGCAGCCTGGCCATCGTCGGGTTGATCGGCTACGCCGCATACCTGGTAGGCACGGCTATTCGCAACAGCCAAACAGCGTAGCCTGCATCAACTTTCGGACGCACGCCTGCGGATACGCGGAGTTGTCCGCCGTCAGTTCGTAATTCACCAACCGTCCCAGGTCGACGACGAGTGCCATCGCCGCATGCACGAGGAAACGTGCGTGGGTCGTCGGCAGCTCCGGGCGCGCCTGGGTCAGTAACCGCACCCAGGAATCGATCGTCGACCGCTGCACGTTGCGCAGCAATTCCTGGTCGGTCCGGTTCAGGTTCACCCGTTCGGTGTAGTAGATCGAGGCCAGTTCGGGGTTGGCGAACGACGTCGCGACGAATACCTCGACCAGCACCGTCAGCATCCGCCCCGGCTCAGTGATATCAGCGGCGATGGCCGACAGGTGTCCGGAAACCCGGTCGGCCGCGCGTCGCAGGCCGGTGGAGAGGATCTCACCTTTACCGGAGAAGTAACGATAGATCCCGGACACCGGAATTCCTACCGCCGAAGCGATTTGGGCCATGCTGGTTTCGAAATAGCCGTGTCGGCTGAACAACACCATCGATGCGTCCAGCAAGGCTTCGTACACGCCGGCGTTCGGGGTGAAGATACGCCAGCTCGGTGGGCGTGCGATGGTGTCGTCCGGGTGCGGAAGCTGGGCGGCGAGGACCGCCGAAGCGGCCCCACGCAGTACCGAGCGGATCTCGTCGGGCGCTAGCCGGACGCGATGGTCGACGGTGCTGCCGATGACGCTCAGTAAACCTGACGACAGCATCCAGCGCTGCGATGAGGTCAGGGTTGGCCGGATTGCCAAGAGCGGCCGCTGAATTCGATGGTTGACCAGCCGCAACTGATCTTTCAGGGTGGACTCGTCTTCACCGCGCAGGTAACGAGCCTGCCAGCGATACAGTCCGCCCGATTCCCGGTTGACGAGTGTTACCTCGATGAGTGAGTCGACGAGCCGATCGAGGGTGGTGGCGGGATCTGATTGTGGCGTCTCGATTTCGGTGAGGTCGGTGCAGTCGACCAGCTGCTGACCGAGTGTCAGTACCGCGCCGCGGAAGAGGTCGTACTTGCCCGAGTAGTGCCGGTACAGAGCCGGTGCGGAGATTCCTACCATCGCCGCGATCGCTTCCATGCTGACCGCGTGATAGCCCAGCGCGCTGAACGCCTCGGCGGCAGCCCGGGCGATCTGCGTCTTGCGGTCTTTCGGCCGCCGGCGCGCCAGCGCAGCCGACTGGGCGCGGGCGGTCGTCACCGCCTCACCCTAACCACAAATTCCAGCCCGACAACAGACTACCTTCCGATCAGAATCATGATTAACATAATGCCCGAGCGCGAGCTATCGCGACAGCCCGCTGGAAATCGAGGACACCCATGCTGAACAAGATCCGCCAAGTGCTTGGCTTTCAGCTCACAGTCGCCGAGCTGATCGGCTTGGCTTTGATCGTCGGGACACCGTATCTGCTGATAGGAACCATATGGTCGACGACGCACACGGACCATCTACGCGACATGCACGGGGCCGATCTGGTGGTCTCGTTCCTCGGGTCGATCGTCTCATGGCCGGTCCTGCTGTTTGCCGATGTCTGCATGACATGAGGCCGGACAACTCGGAGACACCGCTCACCCTCGCCGACACCAGGATTAACATCACCCGACGAACGGCGCGCTGGGACAACCGGCCGGCCACCGTGGCCGATGCGCTCGACTTCTGGTCGTTCGCCGCCGGCGCCGCCAACGTCGTGATGCAGCTGTCATGGCCGGGTGTCGGCTACGGGGTCATCGAAAGCAAGGTCGAATCCGGCAGCCTGATGAAACATCCGTGGAAGCGCGCACGGACGACCTTCAGCTACTTGGCGGTGGCAATTCTCGGCAGCGCGGAAGACAGGGCGGCCTTTCGTAACGCCGTCGACGCCGCCCACCGGGAGGTTCGATCGGGACCCGAAAGCCCGGTGCAGTACAGCGGGTTTGACCGTGATCTTCAAATGTGGGTTGCTGCTTGTCTTTTCGTCGGGCTCGAAGACGCATATGAGCTGCTGCGCGGCAAGTTGACCGACGAACTCACCGAGCACTTCTACACCTCGGCGTTCACCCTCGGTACCACGCTGCAAGTCAGCGAAGACCAATGGCCGGCCACCCGTGCGGATTTCGATAGCTACTGGAATCAGGCATGCGAACGGGTGGCTATTGACGAGACGGTACGCGCCTATCTACAGGACCTCATCAATCTGCGGATGATCACGCCTGTGCTGCGACCGTTCGCTCCGCTGTTGCGGTTCCTCACCGCCGGGTTTTTAGCCCCCGTCTTTCGTAGCGCGCTGCAGATCGAATGGACTGCCCGCCAGCAGCGTCGATTCGAATATCTGTTTCTGCTCGTGGCATTCGTCAATCGGTTTCTGCCCAAGTTCATTCGGCAGGGCGGCAGTTATGTCCTGCTGGCCGACGTACGTCGACGGATCCGGCGGCGGCGCAGGCTGATTTGAGATCACCGTCAAAGACACAGAAGGAGGACTGTGAAGAATCGTCATTTGCTACTCGCTATCGGCGGCGCGCTGCTTGTGGTCATTGGGGTGATGGCGTTGTGGTGGCCGGTTTTCTTGAACCAGTACGACCAATTCGGCATGCAGATCAGCTGCGGGAGGGCCTACAGCGCGGATCTGTCCCAGGCCGCCGCCGGAGGTGACGCTCTGGTGGCCAAATGCGGCACCGCGCTACTGATTCGCCGGGTCTGGGCGATACCGACTGCGATCCTCGGCTGGGTGATCGTCACCGTCCTGGTGGCGGCGTGGCTGCACCATGCACCCAAGACCGAAGAAGCCCTGGTGTAACGAGAATCGATTGAAGCTCAATCAGAATGGTGCCGGTTCGTCGTCGGGCCCGGGTGGGGGTAGGTCGAAGTAGCTTCGGTGTTGGGCTTGTCGGGCCATTCGGGTAGTGCGGTTGGCGCGCCGTTCGGTGGCGATGCGCTGGGCGCGGTGTTGGGCGCGGGTGCGCCGCCGCTGGGGCATCGCGGCGCGCTGGTCGCAGTAGTCGTGCGGCGGGTCGGCCTCGATGGCCGAGATGGCGCCGGTGGAGTGGCACAGGCTGGGAAACAGCAGCGCGCTGCCGGGGGTGGTGACGTAGGTCTGGCCCGACGGTGAGGTGAGGATCACGGTGCCGTCGGGGAGTTGTTGATCGCGCCAACCCCAGAAGGTTTTCACCAGATGATGGGTGCGGCAATAACATTTGAGGTTGGAGGCATGGGTGGGCCCACCGGCGGCGAACGGGACTGTGTGGTCGATATCGCAGCACCAGGCCGGCACGTCGCAGCCCACCCAGCGACAGGTCAGATCCCGGCAGCGCACGAACTCGGCCAGCGCTTTGGACGGGGTGTAGCCGGGTTCGGGTGGGGCATCACCGGGATGCATCAACGGGGTCAGCTTCGCCGAGCGGGCCAGCTCGGCCACCAGCTCCGGGGGGATCAGCCCATCGGCACCGACCTCCGACGCCGATGCGCCGGTGCGGCCGTCGAGGGCGGCGGGTTCGGCGAGCACATGAATCAGCACCGGGCCCGCCGGGCGCTGCCCGGCCGCGCAGTCGGGGCGCGCGCAGCGGCAGGCCAGCCGATCCGCCCCGCCCGCTAATGCCCCCAGCGCATCGGCGCGGCGCTGCTCAACCGTGCGCGGATCATGCGCGCACACCGTGGCCGCCAACGCAGTCAACCGGGCATCCAGCGCATGCGCGTCCACCGTGCACACCGTGCCGCCGAACTCCGAAAGACCCTCCTGGGCGGCGTCGGTGAACCACACCTCCCGGCCCCTCTGGCGCTCCCGGCGCCGCCGCAGCGCATCCGCGTCGGCGCGGGCCACGATCTTGTCGATCTGCGCCGCCAGCCGGCCCCGGCTCAGCGACGGCCAGCGCACCACATTGACCGCCAACACCGCATCCACCCCGGCCAACACCTCGGCATCGTCGATCAACTCGGTGCGAAACACGATCGTCTGAAACATCCGAAAATCGATATCGCCCGCGGCGAACACCGCCCCCACCTTCGGCAGCCGCTCACGCATCGCCCGCGCATAGCGCAACCGGCTGCCCGCCAACCCCCGACTGATCCGCAACGCCGCCGCCACCTCCGCGGCCACCGCCTCCTCGGTGTCCACCGCCCACCGCTCGGTCTCCGAACACCGCGACAGCCGATACGCGAACAACTCCCCAATCGCTTTCAACTGCGCGGCCGCCGCCCGATTCTCAAAGCGCGCCGCCGAACAAATCCGATCCACCAACGCCCCCGACCGCGGCGTCGCCGACGGGTGCCGCCGCTCGAACAACTCATCAAAACGAGCGATCACCTCCGCCCGCGCCGCGTCATCATCGAACATGCATTCGATCGTGCCACACCGGACTGACAAGTTTATTTGGGCAGTTCGTGGCGGGTGCGGTCCTCGCGCATCGGAATACCGTTGCGCCCACCGAGGTCCTGCGCGTACAGGCCGGTCACGTAGGCCACCCCGCGGCCGTTGATCTCCAACGCTGTGCGGTCGAGGTGGTCGTAGGTATCGGTCTCCTTGTGGTAGTTGGGGTCGAACGGCTCGTCGGCGGCGCCGCCCCACAGCTTGACCTGTTCCGCGGATTTCTTTGCCTCGGCGCCAGAGAACAAGCCACCGGCCGGGATGCCGGCAATCGTGAAGCCGTCGTAGTCGGACCGGCCGTCGAACGAGGTGTCCTGCGGGGTCTTGCCGGCCGAGCGCAGGTAGGCCGCAAGCGAACGCTCGATGCCCGCCGACCCTTCCGGCGTCACCGGCTCACCGCGCTTGTCCGGCGGCATCGACAGGTCCCCGTCATAGGTGAAGTAACCCGGATTGGGCGATGCCAGCATGTCGAAATTCATATACAGGGCAATGTCTTTGAGCCCCTCGATATCCAACGATTGGATGTATCTTCTCGAGCCGATCAGGCCGAGTTCCTCGGCACCCCAGAAGCCGAACCGCACCGCGTTTTGCACCTGCGGCGAACTGCCCAGCTGCAGCGCGGTTTCCAGCACCGCGGCCACACCGGACCCGTTGTCGTTGATGCCCGGGCCCTCGGGAACGCTGTCCAGGTGCGCCCCGATCATCACCACGTCGTGAATCGAACCGGTCTTGGTCTGCGCGACGACGTTGCGGGCCTTGATCGGCTTGGTCTCCGCCTTGAGTTTGACGGTGACGGGTCCTGGCTTGTCCCGTAACTGCGAGCCGGCTGATCTGGTGATGCTGACGACAGGGATCTTGACGTCGGTGTGCTCGCCGAGCGTCCCGCCCATCTCTTTTTCGTCGACGTTGTCGGCGATGATCAACGCCACTGCGCCCCGCTGTACGACGACGTCTTGTTTCTGGGCGAACGGGCAAGTGCCACGGTCGACGAGGACCACCGCGCCCTTGACCGGCAGGTTGTCGTAGTCGGAGGCGGTGCATCCCGGGCTGTCGTCCACGGGCGCGGACACCAGCGGCCCGCTCACCCCATCGGGCGGAGTCGGCAGACTGTACTCCAGCGCCCGCGCTTCGAAGGTCTTGCTGCCGATCGTCACCGAGCCGGGCTCGGCGTGGAACACCCGCGCCTCGAATTCGGGCGTTTGCACGTCAAAGCCCTTCTCGCGCAGTGCGTTCACCACATAATCGACGCTCGCCTCGTAGCCGGGAGTGGTCACCGCACGGGTGTTGCCGTTCGCCGAGGCGATCTCCTGCAGTTTCGACAGGTGCGCCATCATCGCGTCGACGCTGATGCGCTCCCGCAGGGCCGCGGCGAAGGCCGAGGCAGGTGACGGGGGCGGTGCGGCGGACTTCGACGAGCCGGCGCAACCGGCAATCAACAACGCCGTCGTCGCAAGCACGGTGAGGATCGCCTTCGATTTGTTAATCACCGCGCCCACGTTAGCGGCCCGCGGCGAAGCGATCAGTCAGCGGTCACGGCGCCGGGAGCAAATCGATCAAGACGCATATACGCATGGATCGTCGTGCCGCCCGGCGAAGTGTGGGTGCGCACCAAGTCGGCAAGTGCGTTCACGACGAACAGTCCGACGGCGCCGGGCCCGCCGGTATTGGGCGGGCGGCGCCCCGCCAGCGGATCGATCAGAAATCCGAGATCGCGGACCTCACAAACCAGATGCCCACTGTGCTCCCAGAAGGCCAGCCGCGATCTCCCGCCGCCGTGTTGCAGGCTGTTGGTGGCCAGTTCGGTGATGACCAGTTTCAGGTCGGCGATTCGGTCGGCGGACAGGCCGAGCAGCCGGCCATATCGGCCGCCGTGTCTGCGTGCACCGGCCAGGTCCTCCGCCTTGGAAACCGTGTACGTCAAGGGTGCCGGCCCAGTGGCCAACGCTTGGTTGCACCGCTGAAGCGCAGCGTCGACGGCGTAGTCCGCGCTGCGCTCACGCGATGCGTTCGAGCCGATCAACGGGTGGGTGGCGCGGATATCGGCGAGGATCTCGTCGTCGAGCAGAGACGCGTCATATGGGCACAGGCCTGCCACGTCGCAGTCTTCGAACGCGATGTTGGCCAAGGCTTCGTGCTGGATGCAGGCGGGATATTCGACCGCGGTGCGACCCGGCCAGACCGGTTCGGCGATCAGCCGGACGGGCCCAGTGCGGTGCTGGTAGATGAAAGCCCATTCGGCGGCGAGGATGCGCCCTGGGTTGCGGCCCATTTCGGTGATGTCGACGAACGTCACGTCGCGCGCCGCAGCGCCCAACGCCTCGCGCAGAATGCTCAATTTCGGAGTGGGAACCGCAGCCCACACAGTCTCTGCCCGCGCCAGCCCCTCGGTGATGAACGGCACCACCGAGTGGACGTACTCGTCGGGTGTTCGGTAGATCACAGCCGAGTGGTCGTAGCCCCGATCTACCGTCGGCGCACTCGCCATACGCAGCCGCTCCGCTCGATCGGTCCGTCCCATTGGGCTGCCTACCCCGGTCGTGAGCGCCTTAATCCTTTATCTGACGCAGAATCAGCTCGGCGACGGCGCGCATCCCCGCGGCGTTGGGGTGAAAAGGCGCCGGCCGCCACGGCAGCGGCCAGCCCGCTCCCAGCGTCCACGGGTCGGTCGACCAGGCATGATGATCGCGGCTTGCTTCGCCGGCCCGGACGATCTCGCATCCGGTTGCCTGCGCGGCCGCCGCCGTGCGATCTTCCAGCTGCGCGGCGATGTGACGGCCCAGATCGGCGTCGGCGTCGGAAAGCGGTGCGGCTCGTTGCCCTTCGGGCGGCAGCATGGTCAGGTAGTCGACGAACATCACCCGGGCATTCGGCGCTCGGCGGCGCACCGTCGTACCGACCGCCCGCAGCGCGTCCCCGACGTCGCCGAGCGCCTGCTCCCGGGCCTCACGGTCGAGCAGGGCAGCTATCGGCGGCAACGGCCGGGCCGGGCGGGGCAGCGCGGCGGCCATCAGCATCTGCACGTAGCCGACGTCGTTGCCGCCGATGGTGATCGTGACAAGTTGTTCGGAGCCATCGAGCGCCTCGATCTGCGGCGGCGCCCCGCGTTGCCGCTCGGCGAGCACGTTGGCGGTGGTCGCTCCGGAGAACGTGACGTCGACCAGGTCGAGGTTCAGCCGTTCGGCAACCAGGTGCGCGTAGTTGCGCGCTGAGCGACCCGACCCCCACGGCGCGCCTTTGGCCCGCGGCCGGATGCCGGGGCCGGCGGCCATCGAACTGCCCAGCGCCACATAGCGGCTCACGGCGCCGGGCTGGACGCCTGAGCCCAGAACCGCTTCGGGATCCGGCCGGCCGTCCGGGCCAGGTAGCCCGCGGTCACCGCGGCGGCCATCGCGGCGGCCATCGCCGTTGGATCTACTGCCCGCGTCACCGCGCTGGCCAGCAGCACCGCGTCGCAGCCCAATTCCATTGCCAATGCAGCGTCGCTGGCAGTGCCGATGCCGGCGTCGAGCACCACCGGGACGCCGGCGGCTGCGACGATCATCTCGATGTTGTGCGGATTGGCGATTCCCAAACCGGTGCCGATCGGTGACCCCAACGGCATCACGGCGGCGCACCCGGTGTCCTCCAGCCTTTTGGCCAGCACCGGGTCGTCATTGGTATAGGGCAACACCACGAATCCGTCGTCCACCAATTGCTCCGCGGCGCGGACCAATTCGACGGCGTCGGGCAGCAGGGTGCGTTCGTCGGCGATAACCTCCAACTTGACCCAGTCGGTGCCCAGCGCCTCGCGGGCCAGTTGCGCGGTGAGCACCGCCTCGGCGGCGCTGCGGCAGCCCGCGGTGTTGGGCAGCGGCGTGATCCCGAGGCGGTTCAGCAGATCGAGCATCCCGGTGCCGCCGTCGGCGTCGACCCGGCGCATGGCGACAGTGGT
Source organism: Mycobacterium shimoidei (assembly GCA_002101905.1). Classification (GTDB taxonomy): domain Bacteria; phylum Actinomycetota; class Actinomycetes; order Mycobacteriales; family Mycobacteriaceae; genus Mycobacterium; species Mycobacterium shimoidei. Next base: position 80,656 of record LQPU01000021.1, read on the forward strand.
CAGCTCGGTGCCCGACGCGATCAGCGCCTCCTCCAGCACAGTCAGGTTGGTAGCTCCCCCGGTGCCCATGATCAGCCGCGACGTGAATTCACGCCCGGCGATGGTCAGCTTCGAGTCATCCACCTTGCACCGCCGTAACCACCTCGAGACAGGCACCATCGGAAAGTGTTGTGGTCCAATGAGATCGGGGTAGCACAGCCCGATCCAGCGCCACGGCGATACCACGGTCGGGGTAACCGAGCCGGTCCAGTAGTGCCGCCACGGTGGTCTGGTCGTCGACGTGCAGTTGTTTTTCGTTGACAGAGACGATCACGAGCGGACTCCCACCGGAATGAGTTGACACACAATCTGTTCGGCCGTCCAGGGCGCCAGCAAAAAGCCGTTGCGGCCGTGTCCGGCGGCCACCAACGTCCGCCCGTCCAGGCGCTGCACCAGCGGCACATTGTCAGGGGTCATCGGGCGCAGACCGGCGGCGCACTCGGCCAGCTCGTACTCACCTAGACCGGGCATCACCGCACACGCGTCGTCGAGCAGGTCGCGCACACCCCAGACGGCCGGCGCGGTGTCGCGGCCGTGTTCGTATTGGGTTGCGCCGACCACCACCCCGTCCGCGCGGGGCACCAGGTACACCTGGCGGCCATGCACCCGGGCGCGAATCACCCTCTGCGGCACCGGCATACAACCCTTGCGCCACCGCAGCCGGACCACTTCGCCCTTTACCGGCCGGATGGGCAGGCCCGGCCACAGTGCCGGTGCGTCGATCCCGTTGGCGATCACCACCGCGTCGGCTTCGACAGCCGCCAGATCCTGCACCGGCCCACGCCATTCGACGCCGAGTTGTTCGCAGGCCGTGGTAAGCGCCTCCAGCACCAGGCGGTTGTCCACTGCCAGCTCAGTGGGCGCCCGAAAGCCATGCCGAATGCCTTGTGCCAGCAGGGGTTCCATGTCGCGGGCAGCTGTCTCCCAGACCACCGGATGGCCTTGGGCGCAGAGCCAGTCCGCTACAGTGCGCAGTTCGGCCACGTCGGCGTGGTCGACGGCGACCACCAGCGATTCCCGCGCGGTGATCGCCTGCGCCGGCAGTTCGTCGGCGAAGCTGCTCTGATGCCACAGCCGCAGCGACTCCAACCCCAGCTGAAGCAGTCGTTCCTCGCCCGGCCAGCCTTCGCTGTGCGGGGCGAGCATTCCGGCCGCCACCCACGACGCGCCCGGTTCCCCGGTGCGATGGACCCGCACCGACCAGCCCGCACGGGCCGCGCGACGCGCCACCGATAACCCGATGACGCCGCCGCCGATGACGGCCAGCGAATCCGGCATCCTCTACTCCCTTCGCCGGCATGATCCGGATCAGGTGTGACGGTAAGGGCGGGCGCGCCCACTCTCAGCCCCCGTGCTCCCGGGACTCCCGTGATTCGTCAGCTGTCCACGCTAGCCGCTAGCGTCGCGGTGTGCACGAACCTGACCGGCCCGCTCGTTCCCGGCTGGCCACAGCGCGGCTGTACCTGTGCACCGACGCCCGGCGGGAGCGCGGGGATCTGGCCGAGTTCACCGACGCGGTGCTGGCGGGCGGGGTGGACATCATCCAGCTTCGCGACAAAGGCTCGATCGGTGAGGGCCTGTTCGGCCCGCTGGAGGCGCGCGAGGAGCTGGCAGCGCTGGAAGTGCTGGCGGACGCCGCCCGCCGGCACGGGGCGTTGTTCGCGGTCAACGACCGCGCCGACATCGCACGCGCGGCCGGCGCCGACGTGCTGCATCTGGGCCAAAACGACCTGCCGCTGACGGTGGCCCGCGACATCGTCGGCCCGGACGTGGTGATCGGCCAATCCACCCACGACCGCGACCAGGTCACGGCCGCGGCCAGCGGGGACGCCGACTATTTCTGCGTGGGACCTTGCTGGGCGACCCCGACCAAACCCGGCCGGCCGGCGCCGGGCCTGTCACTGCTGCAGGTCGCGGTCGAGCAGGCCGGCGAAAAGCCCTGGTTCGCCATCGGCGGTATCGACGCGCAGCGGCTGCCCGAGGTGCTGCATGCCGGTGCTCGTCGGATCGTGGTGGTGCGGGCGATCACTGCCGCCGAGGACCCGCGGGCGGCCGCCGAGCAGCTCAGTTCGGCGCTGTCAGCAGCGAGCTGATCCGGCTGGACAACTGCGACGGCGCCTGGCCGGGCTGGCCGGCCGTGCACCACAGGAACACGCCCGCCTCGATTTCGACGGTGCGCGGCAGGTGGCGACGCCGTTCGTCGTCGGGGTCCAGCGGGACGGTCGCGGGCGCGGTACGCAGCCGATGCCAGCTGGCGGCGAACCCCGGGTGCAGCGGCAGGTGGTCGACGTCCTCCTCGGCGACCCAGCGCAGCTCGGCGCTCTCCCGGTTGGGCACGGTGTGCAGCAGGTCGCCGGCGTCGGCGACAACGGTGGTGTAAGTCCAGTGCGTGCCGCCGGCCCCGGAAACCTCAGCGGTGATCACCGTCGCGCGCACCTGCAGCAGCTCGCTCGACAGCCCGGCTTCCTCAAGAGCTTCCCGGACGGCGGCCTGCTCAGCGGTCTCATGGCTGTCCCGGGCGCCGCCCGGCAAGCCCCAGGTGCCACCCTGATGACTCCATGGCGCCCGGTGCTGCAGCAGGACCGCGGGGCTGCCGTCGGAGCGCGGCGCACGCAAGAGCAGGCCCGCCGCACCATGTCGACCCCAGTACGCCACACCGGTGTCGGAGATCACCCACCCGTCACCATCGCCGCGCACGCGTTCAGGATAAGCGGGACAGCGCCGCGAGCATCCCACCATCGGTCAACCAAACTCTTAGACTTCTTTAATAGAATTTGTAACCAGACGCACCCCAAAAAGATGAGGTCCGAGCAGACGTGACCGTTGAGTTGGCGCATCCGTCGACCGAACCATTAGGTGCGCGGTCGCCGACCGAACCGGCCCACCCGCGCTGGTGGTTCATCTCGACGACACCCGGCCGCATCCTGTCCATCGGCGTCATCCTCGCGATCCTGGGCGGGCTGTGCGCATTCGCTACCTCGACAACCATCAACCAGCGACAGCAGGCGCTGACGACCGTGCTCAACCACACCGAGCCGCTGGCGTTCGCGGCTGGACGGCTCTACACCACGCTCTCGGTGGCCGACGCGGCCGCGGCCACGGCATTCATCGCGCAAGCCGAGCCGCGCACCGTCCGGCAGCGTTACGAACAGGCCATCACCGACGCCGCGGTCGCCGTGACCAGGGCATCGAGCGGGCTCACTGACGAGCCGCTGGTGGAGCTGCTGGGCCGGATCAACGCCGAGCTGGCCGTCTATACCGGTTTGATCGAGATCGCCCGGACCAACAACCGGGCGGGCAATCCGGTCGGGTCGTCGTATCTTTCCGAGGCATCGTCGCTCATGCAGTCGCGGATATTGCCCGACGCGCAAAAGCTCTACCAGGAAACGTCGAAGCGCGTCGACGCCGAAACGACTGCGTCGACCCAGATTCCGGCTCCGGTGATCATCATCGTCGTCACAACCGCGGCGTTCGGCGCGTTCGCCCACCGCTGGCTTGCCCGGCGCACCAAGCGGCGGATCAACCCCGGTCTGGTGGCGGGCGCGCTGGGAATTCTGGTTATGGTGGTGTGGGTGGGCACGGCCCTGGCGATTTCCACGTCCGCCAGTCGCAGCGCGAAAGATACTGCGGCAGAATCGCTCAAGACCGTCACCAACCTGTCGATCACCGCCCAGCAGGCGCGTGCCGACGAGACGCTGTCTTTGATCCGGCGCGGGGACGAAGAGGTCCGCCAGCAATCCTTCTACCAACGCATCGACACCATGCGCGAGCAGCTCAACGAATATCTGGCCCGCGGCGACGCCGTCGACAAGGCTGACCTGGCCGACGCCGGCCAGCTGCTGGAGCGCTGGCGGCGAGCCAACGACCGGATCAACTCGTATATCTCGGTGGGTAACTACCAGGCCGCCACGCAGGTTGCGCTGGGCAGCGGGCAGGAAGATTCCACGCCCGCGTTCGACAAGCTCGACGATGCGCTGCGCAAAACGATGGAGCAAAGCCGTGAGCAGCTACGCACCGACATCCTCAGCGCCCGCCGCGGGTTGGCCGGCGCCACCCTCGGCGCGGTGGTTCTCAGCTTGGGTGCCGCCATTGCGGTGGCTTTGGGTTTGTGGCCCCGACTGAACGAGTACCGATGACGACGCGGCGATCGCAAGCGCGGCGGAGCCGGGTGCGGCGGGTCGCCGCCATCGGCCGCCGGCGATCGCAAGCGCGGCGGAGCCGGGTGCGGCGGGTCGCCGCCATCGGCCGCCGGCGATCTGCCACGCTCTGCGCCGCCCTGGCAGCGGTGGCAGTTGTGGCGGGCTGCGGGCAGTCCGCGTCGATGACGTCGGCGCCGGTGCCTACCCTGCCGCCGCCGACGCCGGCCGGTATGCAAGAGCTGCCGCCGCAGCCACCGCGCCCGCCGGACAAGACTGACGCCGGCTGCGATGTCACCGCCAGCCTGCGGCCGTTCCCCACCAGAGCCGAGGCCGACGCCGCCGTGGCCGGTATCCGCGACCGCGGCCGGTTGATCGTCGGGCTCGACGTCGGCAGCAACCTGCTGTCCTTCCGCGACCCGATCAGCGGCCAGATCACCGGATTCGACGTGGACATCGCCGGCGAGGTCGCCCGCGACATCTTCGGCACCCCCACGGCGACCGAATACCGAATCCTGTCGGCGGCCGAGCGCATCAGCGCTTTACAGAAATCGCAGGTCGACATCGTCGTCAAGAGCATGACCATCACCTGCGAGCGACGCAAGCTGGTGAACTTCTCCACGGTCTATCTCGAGGCCAACCAACGCATATTGGCGCCCAGCGATTCGTCGATCACGAAGCCGGGCGACCTGTCCGGCAAGCGGGTGTGCGTGGCCAAGGGCACCACCTCGCTGGGCCGGATCCAGGAGATCGCGCCGCCGCCGCTGATCGTGGAGGTGGTGAACTGGGCCGATTGCCTGGTGGCGCTGCAGCAGCGACAAGTTGACGCGGTCAGCACCGACGACACGATTCTGGCCGGGCTGGTGTCTCAGGATCCTTACCTGCACATCGTCGGACCCAATATGGACACCCAGCCCTACGGCATCGGGATCAACCTGAACAACACCGGGCTGGTGCGATTCGTCAACGGGACGCTGGAACGCATTCGCCGTGACGGCACCTGGAATGCGTTGTACCGCAAGTGGTTGAACGTGCTCGGGCCGGCGCCGGCCCCACCGGTCGCGAGGTATCTGGACTGATGAGCGACTCCGCGCAGCACGGTTTCGAAGACCGGGACGAACAAGCCCGCTCGGACAGCCAGCCGATCGACGCCACAGTTGATTCGGAGTCCCAGGTACGGCCTGCCGCGACCCAGGCGATTTTCCGTCCCCCGTTCGACGACGACGACGAAGACTTCGACGAAACCACCGCTCCCGAGGTCGACATCGAGCCGGACCTGCTGAAACCGCCGGCGCGGGTGCTGCAGCCGGTCCGCCGGTTGGGCGGCGGACTGGTGGAAATCCCGCGGGTGCCCGACACCGATCCGCTCGAAGCCCTGATGCCCGATCCGTCGGTGCCGGAAAACAAGCGGTTCTGCTGGAACTGCGGGCGGCCGGTTGGCCGCTCCAGCAAGGACGGCAAAGCGCTGTCGGAAGGCTGGTGTCCGCACTGTGGCAGCCCGTATTCGTTTCTGCCGCAACTGAGTCCAGGTGACGTCGTCGCCGGGCAGTACGAGATCAAGGGCTGTATTGCGCACGGCGGTCTGGGCTGGGTGTATTTGGCGTTCGACCGAAATGTGAACGACCGCCCGGTGGTGCTCAAAGGCTTGGTGCACTCCGGTGACGCCGAGGCGCAGGCGATGGCGATGGCCGAGCGACAGTTCCTGGCCGAGGTGGTGCACCCGTCGATCGTGCAGATCTTCAACTTCGTCGAGCACCCCGACCGCCAAGGTAATCCGGTCGGCTACATCGTGATGGAATACGTCGGCGGCCAGTCGCTCAAACGGGGCCGCGGCGAGAACTTCCCGGTCGCCGAGGCCATTGCCTACGTGCTGGAAATCCTTCCGGCCCTTGGCTATTTGCATTCGATCGGCCTGGTCTACAACGACCTCAAGCCGGAGAACATCATGCTCACCGAGGAGCAGCTCAAGTTGATCGACTTGGGCGCGGTGTCGCGGATCAATTCGTTCGGCTATTTGTACGGCACACCTGGCTACCAGGCCCCGGAGATCGTTCGCACCGGGCCGACGGCGGCCACCGATATCTACACGGTGGGACGCACACTGGCGGCGCTCACCATGACATTGCGGACCCGCAACGGCCGCTACGTCGACGGGTTGCCCGACGACGATCCGGTGCTGCAGGAATACGACTCGTTCGCGCGGTTGCTGCGCCGCGCGATCGACCCCGATCCACGCCGGCGGTTTGCCAGCGCCGAGGAGATGTCCGGGCAGTTGTCCGGCGTGCTGCGCGAGGTCGTCGCGCATGACACCGGGGTGCCCCGACCGGGGTTGTCGACGATCTTCTCGCGCAGCCGCGCCACGTTCGGGGTGGAGTTGCTGGTGGCACACACCGACGTGTACCTGGACGGACAGGTGCATTCGGAGAAGCTGACCGCCAAGGAGATCGTGACCGCGCTGCCGGTGCCGCTGGTTGATCCCACCGATGTCGCGGCACCGCTGCTGCAAGCGACGGTGCTGTCGCAGCCCGTGCAGACGCTGGATTCGTTGCGCGCGGTGCGGCACGGCTCGCTGGACTCCGAGGGGATCGACCTGTCCGAGTCGGTCGAGCTGCCGCTGATGGAGGTCCGCGCACTGCTCGACCTCGGCGACGTCGCCAAAGCGACCCGCAAGCTCGACGACCTCGCCGAGCGGGTCGGCTGGCGGTGGCGGTTGGTGTGGTATCGAGCTGTGGCCGAGCTGCTCACCGGCGATTACGACTCGGCCATGAAGCATTTCACCGAGGTACTCGACACCTTCCCGGGCGAATTGGCGCCGAAAATGGCGCTGGCCGCGACCGCCGAGCTGGCCGGCAGTCCGGAAAGCCGCAAGTTCTATGAAGCGGTGTGGAAGACCGACGACGGGGTGATCTCGGCGGCCTTCGGCCTGGCCCGCGCGCTGTCCGCGGAAGGTGACCGCGAGGGTGCGGTGCGCACTCTCGACGAAGTGCCAAGCAGCTCAAGGCATTACACCACTGCGCGGCTGGCCAGCGCCGTGACGCTGGTGTCGGGGCGGTCGATGAGTGAGATCACCGAAGAGCACATCCGCGACGCTGCGCGGCGGGTGGAGGCGCTGCCACCGACCGAGCCACGGGTGCTGCAGATCCGTGCGCTCGTGCTGGGCAGCGCGATGGACTGGCTGGCCGACCACGAGGCCAGCACCAACCACATCCTCGGCTATCCGTTCACCGAACACGGGCTACGGCTCGGCGTCGAGGCGTCGCTGCGCGGGCTGGCGCGCATCGCGCCCACCCAGGCACATCGGTACACGCTGGTCGACATGGCCAACCGGGTGCGGCCCACCAGCACCTTCTAGCTGTTTTCGCCCCTCCCGGTCGAGTGTGAATCGTCGGCGTCGAGTGTGAAGCCAGGGCGGGATTTTCGCGATTTTCCCGCCCTACGTTCACACTGGAAACCCTGAGCGCTCACTCGATTTTCGCGACTGCAACGCACGCCGCACCCGTCGCACGATATCGGCCGGATGGTCCGCGGCGACCACGCGTATGACGATCCACCCGATATACTCCAGAATCTCGAGCCGCCGAATGTCTTTGCGGTACTGTAACGGATCGCTCCGATGATGCTCGCCGTCGTACTCGACGGCGACCATGCAGTCATCCCACCCCATGTCGAGGTAATACGTCGTCTGCTGAGTCACAACGGGAATCTGCGTCTGCGGTCGCGGTAGGCCGGAGTCGATGAGCAACAGCCGCAGGTAGGTCTCCCGCGGCGACTCGGCACCCGGATCGACCAGCTCGAGCGCCATTTCCAGTTGTCGCAACCCCCGCGCGCCACGGCGGTGTTCGATGATGGCCGCGACGTCGTCGAGCTTGAGCCCCGTTGCGCGCGACAGCGCGTCAAGTTGTGCAACCGCTGCGCGGCGGGGGACGCGCCGGCCGATGTCGTAGGCGGTGCGCTCGGGTGTGGTGAGCGATATCCCGGCGACCGTCGTCACTTCGGTATCGAGCAACGTGTCGCGCCGGGTCAACACACCAGGGGGCGGGCGATTGTTGGAATGGATCAGCTCGATGGCGATGTCATCGTCGACCCACTTCGCGCCGTGTAGCGCCGCAGCCGCTGTTCCGGCGATCACGCCCTGACGACCCGACCATAACCAGGCAGCAATAATCCGCTGCTGGAGAGTTGGCTCAGTCCGCCTCGGCAGATACACGTTCGGGAACAGCGCCCGATAGCGTGTCCGCAACTGATGCCGGCTCAATACGCCGCAAGCCAAGACCTCGCTAGCGATGAACGGTTCCCCCACAATCGCGGAGCATCGCATGAGGGTCGGGCAGCGCGCGTGTTCACATCCACAGGATCCACAGGATCCACAGGCGCCGTCAGTTCGCCACCAGCTTCACGACCTGGTCGTTGCCGTAGTCGGTCACGTACACGTTGCCCGACGAATCCACCGCCACACCCCTGGTGTAGCTGAGGTTGGTGACGGGCAGGATGGTCTGCTTGTTCGACCCCGCCGCCAGCCTCACCACCCTGCTGCCGTCGGTCAGGTAGACGGTGCCCGCCCCGTCCGCTGCCAGACCGGAAGGGTCTTTGAGACCGGTGAACGGCAGCACCTCCTCAGTCGTCGACCCCGCCGCCAACCGAAGCACGCGATTGTTGCCGGTGTCGGCGACATAGACAGCGCCCGACCCGTCCACCGCCACACCCTTGGGCCGTTCCAGCCCGTCGAACGGCAGCTCGGTCTGGTTCGTCGAGCCGGCCTCGAGCTTGAGAACCCGGTTGTTGCCGGTATCGGCGACGTAAACGGTCCCCGACGCGTCCACGGCCAAGCCCTGTGGGCGGTTGAGCTTGGTGAACGGCAGCGCGGTTTGCCTGGTCGCCCCCTGTTCGAGCTTCACCACTTCATCGTCGTCGGTGTCGGCGACATAGACACTGCCTTGGCTGTCCACGGCCAAGCCGTACGGTTCCTTCAAGTTGGTGAAGGGCAGCACGGTCTGTTTGGTCGATCCGGCCGCAAGCTTCATCACCCGATCGTTGTCGATATTGCTGACGTAGACGTTGCCTGACTTGTCGACCGCCACGCCCTCTGGTCCGGTGAGGCCGGTGAAGGGCAGCACCTCGGGTCGGTAGCTGGACGGCGTGACAACGGCCGGCGTATGGGCGGGCTGATTTGCATCGCCCGCCGCGCCGACCCGCCACACGATGATGCCAACGGCGGTGAGCACCAGCACCGCCACAGCGATCGCCAGCGGCATCAGCGTGGGATGCCACCGTGCCGACGGAGCGGCGTCGTCCGGGTAGTCCTGGTAGGGAACCATTTCGGTGTCCGGTTCCACGGTGCGCCCCCGGGGACGGCGGCGCGCGATCAGCCCGATGAGTTCGCTACGCCGACGCACCATCGTGGGGGCGTCTTGGCTGCTCGCCGACGCCGCATCGCGCGCCGCGCGAGCAAGGTCGCCGGCGGATACGAACCTCTGCTGCGGATTCTTCGCCATCCCGCGCGCGATGACGGCATCGAATCGGGGCGAGATGACATGAGGCCGAAGCAAGCTGGGCTTCGGTGGCGGCGCAGTCAAATGTGCCTTGATCATCTGCCCCACCGTCACCGCATCCGGATAGGGTCTGGCGCCGGTGAGCGTTTCGACCAGCACGCAGGCAAGCGAATAAATGTCCGCGCGGTTGGTCGGCGGGCGGTTGTCGAATCGCTCCGGCGCCATATACGCATAGGAATCCGCCGTCGGTCTGGCTGCATCCAGGTCGGGATCGGCGATGCCCAATCCGAGCAGATAGGCGGCACCGTCATCGGCGACAAGAATGTTCTGCGGCTTGACATTTCGATGGATCAGCCGATCGGCGTGCACGGCGTCGAGTGCGGCGGCGATCTGTTCGATGATCGCCACCGCACGCGACGGGGCGAGCGGGCCGAAGGTGCCCACCAGCGACTGCAGCGTCTGTCCGGGTATCAGCCGGGTCGCGGCGTAGCACACGTTGTCGATTTCGCCCCAGTCATGCACCGGAACGAGGTGGGGGTGGGTCAGCCGTGAGGCGATGCGCATCTCTGCGAAAAAGCGCTGGCGATCCGCCGTCGGCGGCAGCAGGGTCAGCTCGGCGGCGCGGTTGTCGACCGTGTCGAATGCCTCGTAGACGCGCTCCGATCCGGCCTGGCCACGCAGAGCCCCTATCCGGTAGCGGCCGAACTGAGTCCCGACTCGTGCTCGGTCGGGCTGCTGCCCCATCACGGTGTCCCCTATTTCAACGTTACGACGGCCTGGTCGGCCGTGCCGCTGGCCTGACCCGAACTGTAACCTCCAGTTCAGGTGGTGACGCTCAAGCAATCGCGAGCGATGGCGAGCTCTTCGTTGGTCGGGATCACCAGCACGGCGACCGGCGAGCGGTCGGTCGAAATTCGGCGCGCCCCGGTCATGGACTGCGAGTTGCGCTGGTCGTCGATCTCGATGCCCAGCGCGCCCAGCCCGCTCAGCGCGTCGCGGCGCACCGAGGCGTCGTTCTCGCCGATGCCGGCGGTGAAGCTGATGACGTCGGTGCGGCCCAGCACCGCCAGATACGCGCCGACGTACTTACGCAACCGATGAATGAACACGTCATAGGCGAGTTGCGCGGAGCTGTCTCCAGATTCGATCATCTCGCGCAGCCGGCGAAAGTCGTTCACGCCGGCCAGCCCCAGAACCCCGGCGTGGTGGTTGAGCATCGACTCGATGTCGTCGATCGTCATCTGCGCCGCCCGGCACAAATAGCCGACGGTGCCCGGATCGATGTCACCGCTGCGGGTGCCCATCACTAACCCCTCCAACGGGGTCAGGCCCATCGAGGTGTCGACGGGGCGGCCTTTCGCGATAGCGGCTGCCGAGGCGCCGTTACCCAGATGCAGCACAATCTGGTTCAGTTCCACCAGCGGCCGGCCCAAGAACTCGGCGGCCTGCGCACTGACGTATTCGTGTGAGGTGCCGTGAAACCCGTACCGGCGGATCCGCCACTTTTCGGCCAACTCGCGGTCGATGGCGTACGTAGCAGCGGCGGCGGGCAAGTCGTGGAAAAACGCGGTGTCGAATACCGCGACGTGCGGTAGGTCGGGCAGCATCTTGCGCGCCACCTCGATGCCGCTGATGGCCGGCGGATTGTGCAGCGGGGCCAGCGGGGCGAGCTCTTTGAGCTTGGCGATCACCGCGTCGTCGACGATGGTGGGCGTGTAGAAGCTTTGTCCACCGTGCACCACCCGGTGCCCGACGGCAACGAGCCCGCACGTCTTCAAATCGAAACCCTCGGAGGCCAGGTGTTCGAACGCCGAGCGCAGTGCGGCGTCGTGATCGGGAACCTTCGACCCGGGCTCGCCGATCTGCTCGACCAGGCCGTCGGCCAACGATGCACCGGAATTAGGCTGTACCAGTTGGTATTTCAGCGAGGACGAGCCGGAATTGATCACCAGCACAGTGGGGTCACTCATTGCTGTTCTGCGCCTGGATCGCGGTAATGGCAACGGTGTTGACGATGTCTTCGACCAGCGCCCCGCGGGACAGGTCGTTCACCGGCTTGGCCAAGCCCTGCAGCACCGGACCGATCGCGATCGCGCCGGCGCTGCGCTGCACCGCCTTATAGGCGTTGTTACCGGCGTTGAGGTCCGGGAAGATCAGCACCGTCGCGCGACCGGCGACAGCCGAGTCCCGCAGCTTGGTCGCCGCGACCGACGGATCCACCGCGGCGTCATATTGAATCGGTCCTTCGACCAGCAGCTCCGGCGCCCGGATGCGGACCAATTCCGTTGCCGCACGTACTTTGTCGACGTCCGTGCCGGCACCCGATTCACCGGTGGAGTACGACAGCATGGCCACCCGGGGTTCGATGCCGAACTGCGCGGCGGTGTGCGCCGAGCTGATCGCGATGTCGGCGAGCTGCTCGACGGTCGGGTCGGGCACTATCGCACAGTCGCCATAAACCAGCACCCGATCCGGTAGACACATCAAGAAGACACTGGACACCGTCGAGATACCGGGTGCGGTTTTGATGATCTCGAACGCGGGCCGCACGGTGTGCGCGGTGGTGTGCGCGGCACCCGACACCATTCCGTCGACCACGCCGTTGTACACCAGCATGGTCCCGAAATACGAGACGTCGTGCATGATTTCCCGGGCCTGCTCGACGGTCACGCCTTTGTGCTCCCGCATACGCGCGTACTGCTCGGCGAACTGATCGCACATTTCGCTGGTGCGCGGGTCGCGGACCACGGCGTCGTCGAGGTTCACCGCGAGTTCGGCTGCCCGGGCCCGTATTTGGCTTTCGTCGCCGAGAAGGGTGAGCTCGGCGATACCGCGCTGCAGCAGCCGGCCTGCCGAGCGCAGGATGCGGTCTTCGTCGCCCTCGGGCAACACGATGTGCTTACGATCCGCACGGGCCCGCTCGCGCAGCTGATAGGTGAACATCGGTGGCGTGGTCACCTTTGGGATCGGAATGGCCAACTGCGCCAGTAGATCTGAGATGTCGACGTAGCGTTCCATCAGCTCCAGGGCGGTGTCGATTTTGCGCTGCGAGGTCGCGGTGACCCGCCCGCGGGTGGCGGCGACCGCGCTGGCGGTTTCGTAGGTGCCCAGTGCGGTCTCGATGATCGGCAGCCGCAGTCCCAGCCCGGCCACCAGCGCCGCGATCGACGGGTGCAGCTCCAGTCCGCCGTTGAGGATGATGCACGACAGCGACGGAAACCCTTCGGCGGCATGGGCGCTGGCCACCGCCAACACCACGTCCGAACGGTCACCGGGAGTGATCACCGCGACGCCTTCGCCCAATCGTTCCAGCACATGGTCGGCGGTCATCCCGGCGACCACCACACCCATCGCTTCGCGGCCCATCAGCTCGGCGTCGCCGGACCGCAGTGTCCCGTTCACCGCGGTCTGCAGTTCGGCCACCGTCGGCGCCACCAGCAGCGGCTCGTCGGGCAATGCATAGGTCCGCGGGCCGAACCCGCGCAAAGCCTCGGTGACCGCGGTCAGTTGCGCCGGCTCGCAACGGTTGGCCACCACCGCCGCGGTATGGGCGTGCTGAGCATCCAGCTCGGCCAGACACACCTCGACGACCTGCGCGACCTGCTCGGCGCTGCGCCCCTTGGCCCGCACCGCCAGCAGCACGGGTGCGCCCAGGTTGACCGCGATGCGCGCGTTGACGGAGAGCTCGGCGGGGCTGGTGACATCGGTGTAGTCGCTGCCGACGATGATCACCGCGTCGCACTGCTCGGCCACCGCGTGGTATCGCTCGACGATGTCGTCGATGGCGGCGTCAAGGTCGGCGTGCAGTTGCTGGTAGGTCACGCCGACGCAGCGTTCGTAGGGCAGTCCGGCGGTGGCGTGGGCCAGCAGTAGGTCCAGGATGTAGTCGCGGTCGTCGCCTCGTCGTGCGATGGGACGGAACACGCCGACCCGGGGTGTCGTGGCGGCGAGTCGATGCAAAAGGCCCAGCGCAATCGTCGATTTGCCGGTGTCGCCCTCCGGCGCGGCGATGTAGATGCTGGGCATGCCCCGTCAGGTTAGGCGCCGCAGCCGCGGAGCGAGGTCCTTCTCGAAAAGCTCGAGGAACCGCCGCTGGTCGTGCCCGGGGGCGTGGAACACCAGATGGTTGAGCCCCCAGGTCACGTACTGACCGACCTTCTCGACGGCCTCGTCGGGGTCCGACGCGACGATCCAGCGTTTGGCGACCTGCTCGATCGGCAGCTCGTCGGCGGCCTTCTCCATCTCGATCGGGTCGTCGATGCTGTGCTTTTGCTCGGGGGTGAGCGACAGCGGCGCCCAGAACCGGGTGTTCTCCAGCGCCAGATCCGGGTCGGGGTCGTAGGAGATCTTGATCTCGATCATCTTGTCGATGTCGTCGACGTTGCGCCCGGCCGCCTTGGCACCCTCCTGCACGGCCGGCATGAGTTTCTCGCGGTATAGCTCCTCGCCCTTGCCGGAGGTGCAGATGAAGCCGTCGCCGGCCCGCCCGGCGTACTTGGCCACCGCCGGGCCGCCCGCCGCGATGTAGATCGGCACCCCGCCCTCGGGCACGTCGTAAATCGAGGCGCCTTTGAGCCGGTAATAGTCGCCGTTGAAGTCGACGCGGTCGCCGCGCCACAGCTCGCGCATCAGCCGCACCGATTCGCGCAGCCGGGCGAACCGCTCCTTGAACTCCGGCCACTCGCCCTCGTATCCGGTGGCGATCTCGTTCAACGCTTCCCCGGTGCCCACACCCAGGAAGATCCGGCCCGGGTACAGGCAGCTCATGGTGGCGAACGCCTGGGCGACGACGGCGGGGTTGTATCGGAAGGTCGGGGTGAGCACCGAGGTGCCCAGCGTGATCCGCTTGGTGCGCTCACCGACAGCGGTCATCCACGACAGCGAGAACGGGGCATGCCCGCCCTTGTGCCGCCAGGGCTGGAAATGGTCACTGACGGTTGCGCTGTCCATGCCATGCGCTTCGGCGGCGACGGCCAGCTCGACGAGTTCGCGCGGCGCGAACTGCTCCGCCGACGCCTTGTATCCCAGTTTGAGTTCAGCCACGCTGTCGTTTCTACTCCACCCCGGATAGCTAAGCTCGCGGTCATGGCACCGGCGCTGACGGCCATCACCAAAAAGGTGCACCTCGTTCAGGGCGACGCGGTCAACTGGCTGGTGGTCACCGATCACAACGGGGTCATGCTCATCGACGCCGGCTACCCGGGCGACCGCGACGATGTGCTCGCCTCGCTGCGCGAGCTGGGATATGCGCCCGACGACGTGCGGGCGATCCTGCTCACCCATGCCCACGTCGATCACCTCGGATCGGCGATCTGGTTCGCGAAGACCCACGGCACCCCGGTGTACTGCCACGCCGACGAGGTGGGCCACGTCAAGCGTGAATATCTGGAGCAAGCATCGCCGCTGGATGTCGCGCTACGCGTCTGGCGGCCGCGCTGGGCGATCTGGGCCGTGCATGTGGTGTCCAATGGCGGGCTGACCCGCGAGGGGATCCCGTCCGCGCAGCCGTTGACTTCGGAGGTGGCCGCGGAGTTGCCCGGTCAACCGATGGCAATTCCCACTCCCGGGCACACCGGCGGACACTGCTCGTATCTGGTCGACGGCGTGCTGGCCAGCGGCGACGCTCTGGTCACCGGCCATCCGCTGCTGGCCCGCAGCGGGCCGCAGTTGCTGCCGGCGGTGTTCAGCCACAACCAGGACGACTGCATACGCAGCCTGGCCGCGCTGGCGCTGCTGGACACCGAGATCCTGGCGCCGGGGCACGGCGACCTGTGGCGTGGCCCGATCCGCGACGCCACCGAGCGGGCCACTACTCTGGCCAGTTGAAGGCCAGTTAAAGTCACAATTCGATTACGCCGAATGTCACGACGGGTTAAGAACTCTCATGATTGCGGCTCGGCTCTGAACGATTATTTACCGAAAACGTCGTTTTTGAGACCGAGCTCACGTGTGATTCCTGAAACGCTTCTGTCGCACCGTGTTCCGCCGCTTTGGGCACGCTTGCGTCCAGTCAGCTTCGGGCTACCTTGGGCTGCGGGCTTCGGCAACCCCTGATCGATATTTGCGAGCAAGAAAGCAACCACGATGAAAAACCTTCGTATGACAGCGCGCCGGCAGGCCGCTGGTTTGTGTGTGTTCGGCGGTCTGGCCGCAACGACGATCGCGGCGCCCATCGCGTCCGCGGCACCCGATTGCAGCCCGGCCAGTGTGCAGAACACCGTCAACGCGGCGACCGGTTCGGCCCGCCAGTACCTCAGCACACACCCGGGCGCCGACGCGGCGGTCACCGGGGCGTTCAGCAAGCCTCGTCCGCAGGCGGCGGCGGATCTGCGCAACTACTTCACCAGTCACCCGCAGGAGTACTACGACTTGCGGGGCATCTTGGCGCCGATCGGTGACACGCAGCGGCAGTGCAACACGACGGTGCTCTCGCCCGAGCTCCAGTCGGCCTACGACGAATTCATGGCCGGCTAGTCGCTTGCCAGATGCTCCCTGAGTGTGCGGCCGGTGTATTCGGCGCGGTAGAGACCGCGTTCCTGCAGCAGCGGCACCACCTGGTCGACGAATTCGTCCAGCCCGTGCGGGTTCAGGTGCGGCACCATGATGAAACCGTCGCATGCGTCGGCTTGCACGTAGCGGTCGATTTCGTCGGCGATGTGCGTTGCGGTTCCGACGAATTGCTGTCGGCTGGTGACGGCGATGACCAACTCTCGGATCGAAAGGCCTTCTGCTGCGGCGCGTTCCCGATACCGGTGTGCGAGTGCAACCGGATCGCCGTGGCGCACCCGGCCCTGGGTGATGCTGGTGTCACCGGTGGGTTCGACGTCGGGTAACGGGCCGTCGGGATCGTAGTCCGACAGGTCGCGGCCCCACACCTGCTCGAGCATCGTGATCGCGGTCGGGCCGCTGACCTGCTGTCGACGGATGTACTCCGCCTTTTCAGCGGCCTCATCGGCGGTGTCTCCGAGCACGAACGTCGCGGCGGGAAAGACCTTGAGCTCGTCGGGATTTCGGCCGGCGGCAGCCGCGCGTGCCTTGACGTCGGCGTAGTAACGTTGCCCGTTCTCCAGCGAGCCGTGCAGGGTGAACATGGCGTCGGCGTGCCGGGCTCCGAACGTGCGGCCCTCATCGGAGTCACCGGCCTGCAGCAGCACCGGCCGGCCCTGCGGCCCGGCGGGCAGCGTCGCCAGCCCCCGCACCTGAAACTGTGGGCCGGAGTGCTCCACGGTTTTGATGTGGCTGGGGTCGACGTAAATGCCGGTGTCTACGTCGGCCACCACGGCATCGGCGGCCCAGCTGTCCCAGAAGCCACGAGCCACCGCCAGGAACTCCTCGGCGCGACGGTAGCGGTCCGCATGGTCCAAGAATCCGCCACGGCGAAAGTTCGCCCCGGTGAAGGCATCCGACGAGGTGACGATGTTCCAGCCGGCGCGCCCCTCGGACAGATGATCCAGCGTGGCGAATTGCCGTGCCACTTCGAAGGGCTCGTTGAACGTGGTGTTGATGGTGCCGGTCAAGCCGATCCGGTCGGTGGCCCCGGCCAGCGCGGCCAGCACGGTGAAGGTGTCCGGGCGACCGACGACGTCGAGATCATGGATCCGGCCGCGATGTTCGCGCAGCCGCAGTCCCTCGGCCAGGAAGAAGAAGTCGAACAGCCCGCGTTCGGCGGTGCGGGCCAGATGTACGAACGACTCGAAGGCGATCTGGCTGCCGGCCGTCGGGTCCGCCCACACCGTGGCGTTGTTGACACCGGGAAAATGCACAGCCAAGTGAATCTGCTTCATCTGTCCAACCCCCGGCTTCGTTCGAACCAGCGCTGCGCGATCAGCTCGTGTGAGCGCAGCCGGTCCTCGTGGCGGTGGGTCACCGAGGTGATGACGAGTTCGTCGGCGCCGCTGACCCGCTGCAGCGCCGCGAGTCGTTCGGCCACCTCGTCGGGATTGCCGACGAATTGTGTTGCCAGCCGGTCGGTTACCACCGCCAGCTGCTCGTCGGTCAACGGGGGGCAGTCGTCGGGGTCCGGGTAGGGAATCGCGCCGTCGCCGGCCCGGATGGAGTACACCCAGTGGCCGTAGCTGGACGCCAGATGCCGGGCGGTGGCGGTGTCGTCGGCCACGACCACGTCGGCCGAGATCACCACGTAGGGCTCCGCCAAGGTCTCCGAGGGCACGAACGCCGCGCGGTAGGCGTCGACCGCGTCCAGCGCGGTGGCAGGCGTGAGGTGATAGCTGGCGACGAACGGTAGCCCAAGGGCGCCGGCCACCTGTGCGCTTTTGCCCTTGCTGCTGCCGAAGATCCACGGCGTCAACCCACTTCGTTCGCCCGGGACGACGTGCACGTCGAACCCGTCGACCTGATAGCTGCCGTCGAGCATCGCCAGGATGTCGCCGAGCTGCTCGGCAAAATCCGGCGCGACAGCTTCGGGCTGCTGCAAGATCGCCATGGTGGCCTGCACTCGGTCCTTGTTCAGCACGGTGCGCAGGTCGAACGGCGGCGGGATCACCACACCGTCGATCTCGCGCCATTCCTGGGGCAGTTCGGTCTTCGGCCGCGGCTTGCGGGGTTTGCCCGGGGTAAGGCGACGCTGCCCGGATCGGCCGATGCCCAGGTCGATGCGGCCCGGGTGGAATGCCTCGAGCATGCCGAAGCTCTCGACCACCGCGGCTGCGGTGGTGTGGCTGAGCTGCACCGCAGCGGTTCCAACCCGAATGGTGTTGGTGGCGGCCGCAATTTGGCCGGCCAGCACCACAGGTGCCGCGCTCGCAACCGCGACGAAGTGGTGCTCGGCGACCCAGAACCGCCGATACCCCCATTGTTCGGCGTGCTGGGCCAGATCAATGGTGTTGCGCAGCGCCGTCGCGGCGTCGCTGCCGGCGCTGATCGGGGCCAGGTCGAGGACCGACAGCGGGATCATTGGCGCACCGCCGTGTACCGGTTGACGGCGACCGGTAGGCCGAGACGTTGTCGCAATGTCTCGTCGTCGCGGTAGCCGGTGCGGAACACACCGCGCTGCTGCAGCAGCGGCACCAGCTCGTCGACGATGACCGGGAGATCGGTGGCGTTGACGGCCGGCCGCAGCCGCGCACCGTCGATGCCCAACCGCTGCCACTCCAGCAACAGATCAGCCAAATCGGCTGCGCTGCCGTCGAACACCAAAGCGTCGGACTTGAACTCGGTGTCGCCACCGAACGTCACCACGATATCGGCGTAGACCTTCAATCGTCCGTCCAGCTCGCTGAGGATAGCGCGCAGCCCATCCTCGTCGGTCGGTGTGATGAAAACCAGATCAGCGCTGTCAGCTGCGAATTGGTAGATGCGCGATGCGTGTGCCAGCGCGGCCACCACCGGCTGGCCCTGCGGTGGACGCGGGGTGATCGAGGGGCCTTTGACCGAGAAGTACTTCCCGGCGAAGTCGATGTAGTGCAGCTTGTCGCGGTCGATGTAGCGCCCAGTGGCGACGTCGCGGATCACCGCGTCGTCTTCCCAGCTGTCCCAGAGCCGGCGCACCACCTCGACGAAATCGGTTGCCTCGTCGAATAGTTCGTCGGCGTCTTGGGAGGCGTCGCGCCGCCCGAACAACGCGGCTTCGTGAGCGGTTGAGCTAACCCGCGGCTGCCAGCCGGCCCTGCCGTGCGACACGAAATCAAGCGTGGCGATGGCCTTGGAGACGTGAAAAGGCTCGGTGTGGGTGACGGTCGCCACCGGGATCAGCCCGATATGCCGGGTGGTGGGGGCGACGCGGGCGGCGACCAGCACGGCATCCGCCCGTCCGGCCAGCCGGCGCGGGGAAATCTCTTCGCGGCGCCCCGGTTGCGGCATCAGCGTGTCGTCGATGGTGAGAAAGTCGAGCAGTCCACGCTCGGCGGTGGCAGCAAGCGCGGCGCAGTATCGGCCGGACAGCACCGATTCCGCGGCCGGGTCAGCAGCCAGCGTGGTTCGCCACGCATATGGGTGCCAGCCGTAACCGTCGAGCGCGACGGCCAGGTGCAGCTGCGAAGTCACGGCAGCTCCTTGACGAATGCGACCGGGAAGACCGGCCCCGTCGACGGCAACGGCTCGGCCAGCCGGGTGTAGCCGGTGGCGTGATACAGCGCCTCGGCCTCGGGTTGGCGGTCGCCGGTCATCAGGTAGACCCGGCGATACCCGCGCGCAGCGATCTCCGCCTCGAGCTCGCCCAGCAGGGCGGCCGCGAAACCCCGTCGGCGATGGGCGTCGTCGGTCCAAATTCGTTTCAGCTCAGCGGTTTGCGCATCGAAGCGGCAGAATCCGCCACCGGTGACGGCGACACCGTCCAGCAGCCCGATGAGCAAGCCGCCGTCCGGCGGTGCGAATTCGGCCGCCGTGTGGTCGCGCAGCCATCCCAGGACGACTTGCTCGGTGCTGCCATAGCGCTGCGCGTACTCGGCGGCCAGCCCGGTCAGTAATGGCTGCGCCAGCGGGTCGTCCAGCGCAGCCCAAACGAACCGGAGCGCAGTCAGTTGATCAGGCTGGGGCATCATCTAACTGTCTACCGTGGACCACGCGGCCTTATTCCGGGGCCGGCCAATCGGGCCGGAGGTGACATGCCATCGCACGTGGTGACCACCGAGGGACTGACCCGCAGGTTCGGTCGCCGTCGCGGCATCACCGACGTCAGCATCACGGTCACCGATGGGGAGGTCTTCGGGTTCCTGGGTCCCAACGGTGCCGGGAAGTCGACAACCATCCGGCTGCTGCTCGGGCTCTATCGGCCCAGTTCCGGCCGCGCGACGGTGTTCGGCCTCGACCCCTGCCGGGACAGTGTCGAGGTGCATCGCCGGGTCGGTTACCTGCCGGGCGAGCTCGCCCTGTATCCCCGGCTGACCGGCCGGAACATCGTCGACCGGGCCGCCCGCATCCGCGGCCACATCGATCACCGCTATCGCGACGAACTCGTCGAACGATTCGGAATCGAGCTCGATCGTCCGGTGCACACCTTGTCCAAAGGCAACGTGCAGAAGATCGGCCTGCTTTTCGCGTTCGCGCATCGGCCCGAACTGCTGATTCTCGACGAGCCCACCTCCGGGCTCGACCCACTGCTGCAAGACGAATTCAGCCGGTTGGTGCGCGAAACCGCCGGCGAAGGCCGGACCGTCTTTCTCTCGTCGCACGACCTCGACGAAGTGCAGCGCCTCGTCGACCACGTCGCCATCATCAAGGAGGGCCGGATCATCGTCACCGACACCGTGGAGAACCTTCGCGCAAATGCCCCCAAGACCGTCGACTTCCGCTTCGCGAACCGGGTTGATCCTGCGCAGTTCGACCGTCTCGACGGGGTGCGGGTGCTATCCCATGACACCACCCGGATTCAGCTGTCGGTTGCCGGGCCGGTCGGCCCGCTGCTGCGGGTGGCCGCCGACCTCGAGCCCGTCGACATGACCGCGCGGCCGGCCGATCTCGACGAACTCTTTTTGAGCTACTACCGCCATGACCGGTGAGATCGCGCGGTTGGATCTGCGGCTGCGGCGCCGGCTGATCATCGGATACGCGATCGGCATGACCGCCTACGCCGCCGTCGTCGTCGCGCTCTACCCGTCGTTCAAGAACGCCACCAGTCTCAACAGCCTCACCGAGGAAGGTTCCCCCGTCGCAGCGCTGTTCGGTGCGGTCGGCCCGCTCACTTCATCGCCGGGCTGGCTGACGGCCAATCTGTACGGGAACTTCGTCCCGTTGATCGTGCTGATGGCGACAATCGGCTACGGCGCGGCCGCGATCGCCGGACAAGACGAGGACGGAACGCTCGCACTGATCGCGACGCTTCCGCTGGCCCGACGCACCATCACCGGGGGCAAACTCGCCGCGCTGGTCGTGCAGGCGCTGCCGGTACCGATCGTCACCGCGCTGTGTGTGCTGGCCGGTCGCTGGTTCGATTTGACCGTCAACATCGGGTCGCTGCTGGGCGTCACCGCCGGAGTGACCCTGCTCGGCCTGCTGTTCGGCAGCCTCGCTTTGTTCCTCGGTGCGGCCACCGGCAGCCGAGGAGTGGCACTTGGTCTCGCTTCGGGTATGGCCGCGATCGCCTACCTGGTCAATTCGCTTGCGCCCCTGATCGATTGGCTTCGGCCGGCCCGCTACGCGTCGCCGTTTTTCTACGCCGTCGGTGACCACCAACTGCAGAACGGCCTGCCACCGGCGTGGGCCGGCGTCCTTGCAGTCGCCACCCTGGCGTTTGCGGTGGCCGGCACCATCGCTTTCAACCGACTCGACGTGCACTGACACGCCACCCCAGCGCGGCCCGCCAGCCCAGCAACAGCAGTGCGGTGACCACGGACGCGACCACGACGAAGCTGGCCGCGACCCCGGCGGAGGTTGCCTTGCGCAACAGCATTCCGACCACCACCGTGCTCAGCCACACGATCACCCCGGTCGGCGCGACGGCGGTCGGGCGCCGCCAACCGCGCGAGACCAGCCAGCCCAGCATCGTGCCGGTCACAAACGGCCACGCCGTCGCCGCTACCCCGGCGATGTCGAGGCCTTCGTCGTGGCTGCGTCGGCCGAGAGCACAGAACACCAGCACGCAGCCGACGTCCCAGCCCAGCCAGCCCAGCCACGCCACACGTTGCATGCCGCGAGACTACCCGTTGACGCCACCGGTAAATGAATCTAGATTCGTCGGCAATGAATACTGATTCACCATATGAGGACATCACCTACGAGATCGACTCGCACGTCGCGGTCATCACGATCAACCGGCCGGAGCGCTACAACGCCTTCCGCGGCAAGACCGTCGAGGAACTCGTCAAGGCCTTCCGCTCGGCGTGGGCCGACAGGGGAGTATCGGCGATCATCCTGACCGGCGCCGGTGACAAGGCGTTCTGCACCGGCGGCGATGTCAAGCAACGCGCCGAGACCGGCGACTATGGCCCCACCGACAGCGGCATGTTCGAAATCGGCTACCTGCACAAGCTGATCCGCGACGTGCCCAAGCCGGTGATCGCCGCGGTGAACGGAATCGCGGTCGGCGGCGGGCACGTGCTGCACGTGCTGTGCGACTTGTCGATCGCGGCCGAGCACGCGACATTCGGCCAGGCCGGACCCCGGGTGGGGTCGTTCGATGCCGGGTTCGGATCGGCGTATCTGGCGCGCGTGGTCGGCGAGAAGCGGGCGCGGGAGATGTGGTTCTTATGCCGTCGCTACGACGCCGCCACCGCCGAACGGTGGGGCTTGGTGAACTACGTGGTTCCCGCCGAACGGCTGCTGCCCGAGGCCAAGGCGATTGCCGCCGAGATCGGCCAGAAGAGTCCGACCGCGCTGCGTTTCCTCAAACAGTCCTTCAACGCCGACACCGACCATCAGGCCGGGCTGTCCAATCTGGCCATGTCGGCGCTGGAGATCTTCACCCACACCGACGAAGGTAAGGAAGGGGCGCAGGCGTTCGCCGAGAAGCGTCCCGCCGATTTCGCCCGCTACGTCACGGCCTGAGGGGAACCGCCGATGAAGCTCGCACTGGTGACCGGTGCCGGATCCGGTATCGGAAAGGCGATAGCGCTGGGATTCGCGGCGCGAGGTGACCGGGTCATTGCCGCCGACATCGACGAGGCCGCGGCAAAGGCCACCGCGCAAGCGCACCCCGAGTTGATCACCGCGCTGCCGGTCGATGTGGCCGACCGCGCGCAGGTGGACACGCTGCGCGACCGCGCACACAGCGAGGTCGGCGTGCCCAACGTGGTGGTCAATGCCGCCGGGTGGGACCGTACCGACCAATTCCTCAACGCCACAACGGAATTCGCTGAGAAGGTGGTCGCCATAAACTATCTCGGCCCGGTACACATTTGCAGCGCCTTCCTGCCGGGCATGATCGAGGCCGGCGGCGGCGGACGGGTGATCAACCTGGCCAGCGACGCCGGACGGGTCGGCAGCGCCGGC
Organism: Mycobacterium shimoidei; assembly: GCA_002101905.1. Lineage (GTDB taxonomy): Bacteria > Actinomycetota > Actinomycetes > Mycobacteriales > Mycobacteriaceae > Mycobacterium > Mycobacterium shimoidei. The sequence goes on from LQPU01000021.1 coordinate 104,204, forward strand.
GAAACCATCTACGCCGGCGCCAAGGGCGGCGTCATCGCACTCACCAAGTCGCTGGCCCGGGAGATGGCCCGCTACGCGATCACCGTCAACTGCGTGTGCCCCGGACCTACCGACACCCCGCTGTTCGCAGCGCAACCGGAGAAGCTGAGAGAGGCACTGGTCAAAGCGATTCCGTTTCGACGGCTGGCCCGCCCCGAGGAGGTCGCCGCACCGGTGCTGTTCTTCGCCTCCGATCCCGCGTCGTTCATCACCGGCCAGGTGATCAGCGTCAGCGGCGGACTCACCATGGCAGGATGAGCCAATGAGCACCTTCGATCCCCTCGACCCGCTGAGCCTGGACGCGTCGCTGTCCGCCGACGAGATCGCGGTGCGTGACACGGTCCGGCAGTTCTGCGCCGAACATGTGATCCCGCATATCGCGGACTGGTTCGAAATCGGCGACCTTCCGGTCCGCGAACTTGCCAAGCAGTTCGGTGCGCTCGGGCTACTGGGCATGCACCTGAAGGGATACGGCTGTGGCGGAGCGTCGGCCGTGCACTACGGGCTGGCCTGCCTGGAACTAGAAGCCGCGGACTCAGGCGTCCGGTCGCTGGTGTCGGTACAGGGCTCGCTGGCGATGTTCGCGATCGCGAAATTCGGATCCGAGGAGCAAAAGCAGCAGTGGCTGCCCGGCATGGCCGCCGGTGAACTGCTCGGCTGTTTCGGGTTGACCGAGCCCGACGCCGGCTCCGATCCTGCGGCCATGAAAACCCGTGCCCGACGGGATGGTTCGGACTGGGTCCTCAACGGCCGCAAAATGTGGATCACCAACGGCACGGTCGCCGACGTCGCGATCGTGTGGGCTGCCACCGACGACGGCATCCGGGGATTCATCGTCCCCACCCACACGCCCGGATTCACCGCCAACACCATTCACCACAAGTTGTCGTTACGCGCCTCGATCACTTCGGAATTGGTGCTCGACGACGTTCGGCTACCCGCCGACGCGATGCTGCCCGAAGCGACCGGCCTGCGGGGGCCGCTGTCTTGTCTGTCCGAGGCGCGCTACGGCATCATCTGGGGTTCGATGGGCGCGGCGCGGTCGGCCTGGCAGTCCGCGCTGGATTACGCGACGCATCGCACCCAATTCGGCCGGCCGATCGCCGGATTCCAGCTGACCCAGGCCAAGCTCGTCGACATGGCCGTCGAACTACACAAGGGACAACTTCTGGCGCTGCACCTCGGGCGACTCAAGGACAGCGTCGGCCTACGTCCCGAGCAGGTCAGCTTCGGAAAGCTCAACAACACCCGCGAGGCCATCGAGATCTGCCGCACCGCACGGACAATTCTGGGCGGCAACGGGATATCGCTGGAGTACCCCGTGATCCGGCATATGGTCAACCTGGAGTCGGTGCTGACCTATGAGGGCACCGCCGAGATGCATCAGCTGGTGCTCGGTCAGGCCCTCACCGGCGAGGACGCTTTCCGCTGATGCTGGACTACAGCCCCGAGCACAGCCAGTTCCGGGAACTGGTACGCGACTTCGTGCAACAGACCGTCGTCCCGGCCCACGAACGCTGGGAGAAAGCGGGCCGCGTCGATCGCTCCCTGTTCACTGAGGCCGGAAAGCTTGGGCTGCTCGGGTTTTCGGTTCCCGAGGAGTTCGGCGGTCCTGGCGTCGACGACTTCCGCTACAACGCGATCCTCGTCGAGGAACTCCAGCGGGCCGGCGCCGCGGCCGAAGCCGTCGCCTTCTCGCTGCAAAACGACATCGTGCTGCCCTATCTCACCGACCTGACGACGCCGGAGCAAAAGCAACGCTGGTTGCCGGGGGTGGTGACCGGCGAGACCATCGTCGCTATCGCGATGACCGAGCCGGGCGCCGGCAGCGATCTGGCCGGGATCCGCACCACTGCGGTGCGCGACGGCGACCACTACGTCGTCAACGGCGCGAAAACCTTTATCTCCAACGGACAAATCGGTGACCTGTTCGTCGTCGCGGTGCGCACCGCACCGGATCGGCACAAGGGCCTCTCGCTGCTGGTAATCGACCCGGACACACCCGGTTTCAGCCGCGGGCGCAACCTGGAGAAGATCGGGCTGCACGCGCAGGACACCAGCGAATTGAGCTTCGACGATGTGCGGGTGCCTGTCGAGAATCTGCTCGAAGCAGAGGGCCGCGGCTTCTATCAGCTGATGAACAACCTTCCACAGGAACGCCTTTCGCTGGGCGTCGGTGCAGTCGCCGCCGCGGAAGGGGTGCTGGCCGAAACCCTCGAGTATGTCCGTGAGCGCCAGGCATTCGGTTCACCGATCGCCGGCTTGCAGAACACCCAATTCCTGCTCGCCGAGCTGGCCACCGAACTCGACGTCGCCCGCACCTATCTCGACGACTGCATTGCCGAACACCTGGCCGGCGGGCTGACCGCGGCGCGGGCGGCCCGACTGAAATGGTGGACCACCGAATTGCAGGTGCGCGTCGCCGACCGCTGTCTGCAATTGCACGGCGGATACGGCTACATGCGGGAGTATCCGGTGTCGCGGGCGTTCGTCGACGCCCGTATCCAGACCATCTACGGCGGCACAACCGAGATCATGAAGACGATCATTGCCAAGGACCTGGGCCTGTAGATGACAGCCTCGTTCGGCAGTGACTTCGCTGACCTGCCCGTCGAGGAGGCGGTCCGCGCCGCCCGCACCAGCTCGCGACGTCGTCAGCTACTCGACGCAGCAGTGAAGGTCATGGGGCAGAAGGGTTTTCACCAGATGTCCATGCAGGACCTGGCGGCCGAGGCCAAGGTCAGCGTCGGCCTCATCTACAAGTACTTCGGCGGCAAGGAGGACCTGCTGCTGGCCACGATCGTGCGCATCCAGGATGCGTTCCGTGACCAGCTGGCTCCGGTGATGGCCGCCGCCGGTGACGACGCGACCGCGCAGTTGACCGCCGGCATCAGGCGCTACATCGAGATCGTCGACGAAAACCTCGACGCGGTGGTGCTGACCTACCGGGAAAGCCGCACTTTGAACGCGTCGGGGCGCGCCCAGATCAAAGAACTCGAGATCGCGACGGCCGCACCGCTGCGCGCGGCAATCGAAAAGGGTATTGCCGACGGCACATTCCACGACACCGACGTCGACCTGGTGGTCTTCGACATCATGTTGCTCGCGCACGGATGGGCGTTGAAGCATTGGCATTTCGGACCCAACTACAGCCTCGACGACTACATCCGATTACAGACGCGCCACGTGCTCAACTCGCTGCTGTGTCCAAACCCTGGATGACGGCCCGGATTTGATTCTCGACGGCACTGCCGGCAACGAATAACATCTCGTCGCCGGCCGCCAACACATCGCCGGGCTCCGGAAGGATGATCTTGTCGCCGCGCAGCACCGTGATCAGCGCGGTGTTGTCCGGCAATGCCAAGTCCCGTACTTGCTGCCCGACGAGTGGGCTGTCGGCGGGTAGCGTCAGCTTTTCCAGATTGGCTCGACCTTGGCTGAGCCCCATCAGCCGCACCAGGTGGCCGACATCGATGGCGCCCTCCACGGCGGCGACCAACGCGCTCGGCGTGGAGACCGCTACATCGATACCCCAGGCGTCGTTGAACAGCCACTCGTTGCGCGTGTCGTTGACCCGGGCCACCACCCTGGCCACGCCGAACTCCGTCTTGGCCAGCAGCGCCGCCGCGAGGTTCACCTTGTCATCGCCGGTAGCGGTGATGACGACATCGCACATCTCGATCCCGGCCTCTTCGAGCGAGGCCAGCTCACAGGCGTCGGCAAGCAACCACTCCGCGGCGGGAACGGTGTGCGGCACGTAGTGCCTGGGGTCCCGCTCGATCAGCAGGACTTTGTGGCCGTCCTCGAGCAGTTCCAGTGCGACGGATCGCCCGACCGCCCCTGCGCCGGCGATCCCGATCCGCATCTGTCGTCTCCTCACAGCCGTCGGCCGGGGTGGTGGTACGCGCCTACCACGGCCTTCACTAGCGTTGGTACTGAATTTACCGGCCTGAACGCAACTCCGACGGTCGTTGCTGCACCCGGTAGGACGGGCGTTTTCCGTCTCACCTGCACCGGCCTCCGGACGAGGATGACATGACCCTGCAGCAGCTGTACGTCGCGCTGCTGGTCGGCGGTGTGGTGCTCCTGGCCAGCATCGTCGCCACGCGGTTTGCCGCCCGGGTCGGGTTGCCCAGCCTGTTGCTGTTCCTCGCGGTCGGCGTCGCCCTCGGTAGCGACGGGCTGGGGCTGGATTTCAGCGACGTCCAACTCGCCAGCGATCTCGGCACGGCGGCGCTCGCCGTCATCCTCATCGAGGGCGGTCTGACTACCCGGTTCGCCGATATCCGCGACGTGCTGGCACCCGCCGGCGTCCTGGCCACCTTCGGCGTCGCGGTTTCCATGCTGGTCACCGCGGCGGGCGCGCACCTTTTGCTCGGCATCAACTGGCAACTCGCCCTGCTGCTCGGTGCGATCGTGTCCCCCACCGACGCCGCGGCGGTCTTCTCCATTTTGCGGGTCCTGCCGTTGCCCCGGCGGGTCGCCGGTCTGCTGGAGGCCGAATCGGGATTCAACGATGCGCCGGGCGCCATTCTGGTCTTGATGCTCAGCGCCACGCCGCTGACGTTTCCGGCAGGTCCCGCCACCGCAAGCCTGCTCTACGAGCTCAGTGTGGGCGCCGCGATCGGATTGACCAGCGGGCTGCTCGGCGCCATCGCGTTGCGCCGCGCGGCGCTGCCGGCCTCCGGACTGTATCCACTGGCGACGTTCGGGCTGGGCATGGTGGCCTTTGCCGCGGCCGGCAGCGTCCACGCCAGCGGATTCTTGGCCGCCTACCTCGCCGCGGTGGTACTGGCGAACTCCGGGTTGCCGCACCGCTCAGCCACCCGGTCATTCGCACAAGGGCTGGGTTGGCTCGCCCAGATCGGCCTGTTCGTCCTGCTGGGACTTCTCGTCAGTCCCAGCCAGTTGTCCGGTGAGCTGGTTCCGGCAATCGTCACCGGGGCCGTGTTGTTGCTGCTCGGCCGACCGCTTTCGGTCATCGCCTCGCTGTCGTGGTTCCGGGTCCCGTTGCGCGAGCAGGTATTCCTGTCGTGGGCCGGGCTGCGCGGTGCGGTCCCGATTGTGTTGGCGACATTTCCGATCGTCGAAGGCGTACCGGACAGCTACCGCCTGCTCAACATCGTGTTCATCCTGGTGGTGGTGTTCACCCTGGTACAGGGTCCCAGCCTGCGGCTGATCGCGAACCGGATGAAGCTGATCTCCCGGGACGCCACGCGGGAAATCCAGGTGGAATCGGCCCCGCTGGACGTGCTGGAGGCTGAATTGTTGACGATCACCGTCTCCAAGGCGTCCCGACTGCACAACGTCTCGCTGCTCGAACTGCGCCTCCCCGAACCCAGCGTGATCACGCTGATCATTCGGGACGGCAGCACGTTTGTCCCCCAGCCGGAAACCCGGATCGAAGCCGGCGACGAGCTGCTCATCGTCACCACCGCCAAGACTCGGGCGGCAACGGAACGCAGACTGCGCGCGGTCAGCCGCCGCGGCAAGCTCGCCTACTGGTTCGGCGAGTACGGGGAACAAGACTGAGCCGCGAAAGGGCACTCCCCGCATCAAACTTGACACCTGTAAAGTCGCGGTCCATGGACAACATCAGGGGAAAGACCGTCGTCATCACCGGAGCAGCCCGCGGCATCGGGTACGCAACCGCCAAGGCGCTGCTGGCGCGGGGGGCGCGAGTGGTCATCGGCGATCGTGATCTCGACGTGCTCGAGAAAGCTGTCGCCGGCCTGAGCAGCCTGGGCCCGGTGTCGGGTCATCCGCTCGACGTGACGGACCGGGAGTCTTTCGCCGCCTTTTTGGACAAGGCGCGCGCCGACGGCGGCGGGCACATCGACGTGCTGATCAACAACGCCGGGGTGATGCCGGTCGGGCCGTTCCTGCAGCAGTCCCAGCAGGCGATCCGCTCGTCGATCGAAGTCAACTTCTACGGCGTACTCACCGGTTGTCAGCTGGTGCTGCCCGAGATGGTCAAACGCCGCAGCGGACATATCGTCAACATCGCGTCGATGGCCGGGATGGTGGCGGTCCCGGGCCAGGTGGTCTACGCGGGGACGAAGTTCGCAGTCGTCGGGCTTACTTCCGCGATGGCCGACGAGTTCGCTTCGCAGGGCGTCAATGTCACCGCGGTGCTGCCGACATTCACCAACACCGAGCTGATTTCCGGCACCGTCACGACCGCCGCGACGAAGCCGGTGCAGCCCGAGGACGTCGCAGCCACCATCGTCAAGGTGCTCGACAAGCCCAAAGCCCAAGTGTCGGTTCCCGGTTCGTCGCGCCTGATCGGCATCCTGACAATGGTGCTGCCGTCGCGGGCCCGGCGCTGGCTCGGCAAGAAGACGGGCACCGACACCGTGTTCCTCAATTTCGACGCCACGGCCCGAGCCGCCTACGAAGACCGCGCGCAACACGCCACCGGTGTCGTCGAGCACCGGGAATAGCGCGGTCCCGGGTAAATCGACCCTTAAAAACCGCGCTTGCAGTGCGGTATCGGCCTAGCCTGAAAGCCAGAGCGGCTGGAGGCTCGAGATGGCTGACGTAAACCCGCACGCGTACAACACCGCATGGCAGTTCCGCGCCGACGCCTGGTGCCGGCTGGAAGAAGCCAGCCGCCGACTGTCAACCGCAGCCGCCCGCGGAACCGATCTCACCGAGCTCGTCGAATTGGTCGACCGGCTGTTGTCCCAGCTGCGTCCGTTCGAACGATATTGGGCTTTTCCCGGTATCCACGTGTTCAATCAGACGCACCGCCTGTTCGCCACCGGTGCCTACGAAATGTTCGGCCGAACGGTGTCGAAGATCAACCGGGCCCTGGTAACCGAGTCCTACCGCAGCGGGGCGGACGCGTCACCGCTGGAAAGTGACACCGATGCGCTCGGCTCGGACGAGGGTGCCCTGGAGGTACTCGGCCTGCACCGTTCCGGCCGCCCGTACTTCGAACTGCTGATCGTCGCGACCATGACCGAAGCGCAGGAAGCTGCGCTGCGCAAGGAGATTCACAGTCGTCGCCGCCCAGACGATGCCTTCGTCTACGAAATCGTCGTGGTCGGCAGCGGCGACGAGGCGATTATCGCCGCCCGACTCAACGCCAGCGTGCAGGCGTGCGCGATAACACGGCGATTCGCCCATCGGTCCCGTCGAGACCTTTCGGCGTTGGAGCACTTCGTGGATGCACACATCGCCGAGGACTTGGCCGATCATTCTCCTGAGGAGCGGGCCGCGATCTTGGCTGAAGCCATCAAAGACAGCCGCCCCGAGATCGACATGTACCTGATCACCGAACTCGAGGTCGAAGATGTCGCCGCCCGGCTCGGCCACCACTTCCGCAGGGTCTTCCACGGCGGCGAAGCCGGCCTCGATCAGCACCTGACCTTGTTGGAGGGGGTGGCGGCGCGGTATCGGACGCCGTTCTTCTCCGCGCTGCGCGAATACAGTCACCGCCCAACCGGCGTCTTTCACGCACTGCCGATTTCGCAGGGCAAGTCGATCGTCAGCTCGCACTGGATCTCCGACATGATCGATTTCTACGGGCTCGACGTCTTTCTGGCTGAGACCTCGGCGACCTGCGGCGGGCTGGACTCGCTGCTCGAGCCCACCGGGCCGCTGCGCGAGGCGCAGGCGTTGGCGGCGCGCACATTCGGGTCGCGGCACACCTATTTCGTCACCAACGGCACCTCGACCGCCAACAAGATCGTCGAGCAGGCGCTGGTCGCACCCGGCGATATCGTGCTGGTCGACCGCAACTGCCACCAGTCGCACCATTACGGGCTGTTGATGGCCGGTGCTCAGGTCACCTACCTGGATGCCTACCCGCTCAACCAGTATTCGATGTACGGGGCGGTTCCGCTGCGGGAGATCAAGTCGCGGCTGCTGGCGTTGCGGGCCGCGGGGAAGCTGGACCGGGTCAAGCTGCTGACGCTGACCAACTGCACCTTCGACGGCATCGTCTACGACGTCCAGCGGGTCATGGAGGAATGCCTGGCCATCAAGCCCGACCTCATATTCCTTTGGGACGAAGCGTGGTTCGCGTTCGCTAGGTTCCACCATGTCTACCGCAGACGCACCGCCATGCACGCGGCGGCCAAGATCCGTGAGCGGCTGCGGTCACCGGAGTATCGCCAGGCTTATCGAGACTACGCCGAAGAACTCGCCGGCGCCGACGACGCGACCCTGCTCACCCGTCGCCTGATGCCCGACCCCGCGCGCGCTCGTGTCCGCGTCTACGCAACGCAATCCACCCACAAGACGCTGACTTCGCTGCGGCAGGGATCGATGATCCACGTCTACGACCAGGATTTCGATCAGAAGGTGGAAGAGCCCTTCCACGAGGCCTACATGGCGCACACCTCCACCTCGCCGAACTATCAAGTGCTCGCCTCGCTGGACATCGGTCGGCGCCAAGCCGACTTGGAAGGCGTGGAGCTGGTGCAAAAGCAGGTGGAGAACGCCATGCAGCTGCGCGACGCGATCGACAAGCATCCGCTGCTGAGCCGCTACATGCATTGCTTGTCCACGGCGGAGATGATCCCGGAACAATTCCGTCCCGCATGCCTCGACCAGCCGTTGCGCACCGGGTTGCGCAACATGGCCACCGCCTGGGAGCAAGACGAATTCGTCCTCGATCCCAGCCGCATCACGCTGTACATCGGCAACACCGGGATCGACGGCGACACTTTCAAACGTGCGCACCTGATGGACCGCTACGGCGTGCAGATCAACAAGACGTCCCGAAACACGGTGCTGTTCATGACCAACATCGGGACCACTCGCAGCTCGGTGGCCTATCTGGTGGAGGTCCTGGTGAACCTCGCCCAAGAGCTCGACGACCGAATCGCCGACATGAGCCTGACCGAGCGGGCCCATCACGAGCGGGCAGTGCTGCGCCTGACCAGCCCGTCGACGCCGCTACCGGATTTCAGCGAATTCCATTCGTGCTTCGTCGAACACAACGACAATGGCGGCCCGTCAACCCCTGACGGCGATATACGACGGGCGTTCTATCTGGGCTACGACGACAGCTTCTGCGAATATCTGACCGCTGACGAAGTAGAGGAACGGATGGAGTCCGGCCAGCAGGTGGTCTCGGCAACGTTCGTCACCCCTTATCCGCCGGGTTTTCCGATCCTGGTTCCCGGACAAGTTTTCAGCCCGCAGATACTGGCTTTCATGCGTGCGCTGGACACCCGCGAGATTCATGGATTCAAGCCACATCTGGGCTTTCGCGTGTTCACGACGAAAGCCATGGAGATGGCGGAAGCGAGCGTGCGCCCGTGGAGCAGGTTGGGTCGGGCCAGTTCGTCCGCCGCTGAGATCGGTTGAGAGGATGAGCATGCCGGACCAACGCCACCGCGTCGTCATCATCGGATCGGGTTTCGGCGGCCTGACTGCGGCCAAGGCGTTGAAGCGGGCCGACGTCGAGATCACCTTGATCTCCAAGACGACCAGCCACCTGTTCCAGCCGCTGCTGTATCAGGTCGCCACCGGCATCTTGTCCGTCGGCGAAATCGCGCCGACGACCAGGCTGATCCTGCGCAGGCAAAAGAACGTCCGGGTGTTGCTGGGAGAGATCGAGGCCATCGACCTGCACGCGCAGACCGTGACTTCCAGGCTGATCAGCATGACCACCGTGACACCATTCGACAGCCTCATCGTCGCGGCCGGCGCGCAGCAGTCCTACTTCGGCAACGACCATTTCGGCACCTGGGCACCGGGCATGAAGACGATCGACGACGCACTGGAACTCCGCGGCCGGATCCTGGGCGCCTTTGAGGCAGCCGAGGTCGCCACCGACCACGCCGAGCGGGAACGCCGGCTGACCTTCGTGGTGGTCGGTGCCGGCCCAACGGGTGTGGAGGTGGCCGGACAAATCGTCGAACTCGCCGAGCGCACCCTGGCTGGGGCGTTTCGAACCATCCGGCCCAGCGATTGCCGGGTCATCCTGCTCGACGCCGCACCTGCGGTGTTGCCCCCGATGGGTGCGAAGCTGGGCCGCAAGGCGCAACGCCGGCTCGAGAAGATGGGTGTCGAGATTCAGCTCAACGCCATGGTGACCAACGTTGACTACCAGGGCATCACCGTCCGGGACAAAGACGGCACCGAACGCCACATCCCATGCGCGTGCAAGGTGTGGGCAGCCGGTGTGCAGGCCAGTCCGCTCGGCAAGATGGTCGCCGAGCAGTCTGACGGAACCGAAATCGACCGTGCTGGAAGGGTTTTAGTGGAACCAGACCTCACCGTCAAGGGGCATCCACACGTGTTCGTCGTCGGTGATTTGATGGCGGTGCCCGGTGTGCCGGGGATGGCTCAAGGAGCCATCCAGGGTGCGCGTTATGCATGCAAATGCATCAAGCGGTCGCTCAAGGGCCACGATGACCCGGCCGGCCGCAGCCCGTTCCAGTATTTCGACAAGGGCAGCATGGCGACCGTTTCCCGGTTCAGCGCCGTGGCGAAGATCGGCAAGCTGGAGTTCGGCGGCTTCATCGCGTGGCTGGCCTGGCTGGGGCTGCACCTGGTCTATCTGGTCGGCTTCCAGAACCGCTTCACCACCCTGATCCACTGGTTCATCACTTTCATGGGCCGCAGTCGCAGCCAAATGGCCATCACCAGTCAGATGGTTTACGCCAGGTTGGCGATGAGCAGAGCGAATAACCTCACACAAGAGACCTTGAAAGCCGCCGAACAAGCCGAACGAGCCGAACAGCAGGCCGGCTAGGACGTCTGGCCGGCGTTCAGCGCTTGAATCGTGTGAATTTCAGTGTCGGCGAACGGCCGTCCATCCGGACGCAACAAATCGTGAAACCACACCCGGGGAATCGCCGTGTACTGATGATTCCACGAATCCCACGGAAAATAGGTCTGGGTCTTCCCGGCGACCAAACCCCAGTTGAAGGCACCAACGTTGTGCCGCCTGGCAACTGGTAGGACTCCGTCGATCGTGCTGCCCATCGTCCGCGCCATGTACTCGGTGCACAGAATCGGGCGTCCCTGCGGAGTCAGCTCGGCGATTCGGTTCTCGAAAGCCGCCGGCCTGGCATAGGAGTGGAATGTGATCACGTCGGAATTGTCGAGCTGGATGCCTGCAATTGTGCTGCGGCTCGCGGAATCTCCCCACTCCCCGTCCCATACGCCACTGGTCAGTGGTTGGCTCGTGTCGACGGCGCGTGCCCACGCGAACACTTGGGGAAGTAGATCGGCGACAAGTTCCAGTTTGTCTTTCCGTTCCACCGATCGGTATTGCGGTGCGGGATTATCGGGCTCGTTCCACAGGTCCCAACCCAACACCCGGTCGTCATAGCGGAATTGGGTCAACACGCCGGTGACATAGGCTTGCATCGTGGGGAGGTAGCGGCGGTCGTCGAGTCGTTCAGCCCCGGGGGCTTGCACCCACCCGGAGTTGTGCACTCCAGGCTTGGGTGGCCGCTGCCGTCCGGCTCGGGGGAAAGGGTCCCAACAGGAATCGAACAGAACAAACATCGGCTTGATCCGGTGGCGTGCGGCGATGTTGACGAACTGTGCCAGACGCATCTGGAAGCCGCGAGAATCCTGTGCCCACAATTGATCATGAAGAAAGACACGCACCGAATTGAGTCCGTGATAGCGTGCCCAACCCAATTCGGTATCAATGCGGCGGGGGTCGTAGGTGCCGGGCTGAAACATCTCCAGTTGGTTGATGGCGTTGGAGGTGATGAAGTTTGAACCTACGGGCCAGCCCTGCGCTTGATACCAGCGGTTGGCGCGCTCGGGTGACCACCGATTCGCTTCCGCGGAGGCGCGCGGCGGTGCCGCGGTGGCACGGGGTACGGGGGCCATTGCAGCTCCTGCGGCCACTAGCAGCGGCAGCTTGAGGACCGTTCGGCGGTACACGATTTGACGATATGTTGGCAAAGCCGAGGACCCCGGCATTTGCCCAGCGCGTCGCGCTGAATTGTTATCCTGGCGCGCCCGGGCTACCGCGTGTTATCTAACCGTCACCGCCGACCAAACCGCGGATCTTTTGGATCTCAGCGCTCCGATAGGGCCGCCCATCAGGCAGCAGCAGATCGTGAAACCATTCCTTCGGCATGGTGGTGTACGGCTGATCCCAGGAGTCCCAAGGGTAGTAGGTCTGCGTCTTGCCGGCGACCAAACCCCAGTTGATCGCGGCAACGTTGTGACGCTTGGCAATCGGCAAAATTCCGTCAACAGTGCTGCCGCGGGTGCGGGCCAGATACTCGGTGCACAACATCGGCCGTCCGAGCGGGGCAAGCTCGGCGATCCGCGACTCGAAGTCCGCCGGCTTGTCATAGCAATGGAAGCTGACCACGTCGGAGTTGTCCAATTGAATGCCGACGATTGTGCTGCGACTCGCCGGATCTCCCCAGTTGCCGTCCCAAACAGCACTTGTCAACGGTTGACGAGGATCAACTTCGCGCGCCCATCGGAATACCCGGGGAAGCATGTCTGCGACACGCTCCTGCTTGTCGGTCAGTTCGACGTCGCGGTACTCGCGGGCGGGGTTGTCGGGCTCGTTCCACAGATCCCAGCCCAGAACGCGGTCGTCGTTACGGAATTGGGTCAGCACGCCCGTGACGTAGTCGTGCAGGAGTCGGGTGCGACCATCGTAGAGCCGTTCGGCGCCGGGACTTTGCACCCAACCGGAATTGTGTACCCCGGGCCTCGGTGCGCGCTGTGGACCGAGTTTCGGCAGTGGATCCCAACAGGAGTCGAAAAGGACGAAAAGTGGTTTGATGCGGTGCCGCGCCGCGATCCCGACGAACTGTGCCAGGCGCCGCTGGAAGCCGCGATGATCCTGCGCCCACAGCTGATCGTGCAAGAAGACCCGGACGGCGTTCAACCCGCAGGAGCGGGCCCAGCCCAGTTCGGTGTCGATGCGCCGCGGATCGAAGGTGTCGGCCTGAAACATCTCGAGCTGATTGATCGCATTGGAGGTGATGTAGTTTGCGCCGACGAGGTAGTCCTGCCCCTGGTACCAGTTGTTGGCCCGATCGGCCGACCAGCGACCCGCTTCGGCCGCGGCAGCACGAGGTTTTTTGGCCAGCGCGACGCCCGCTGCCAGCAGCAGCGGTAGCTTCAGCACCGTTCGACGGTACACGCGGTTCAGTATTGCCGATCAGCTCGCTTTCGCGACGAGATTCGCTACCTGCCTGGGCGGCTAGCCCAGCGCCTGATCGAGATCAGCGATCAGGTCCTCGGTGTCCTCGAGCCCGACCGAGATCCGCACCACCCCGTCGCCCAGCCCGATCGCCGCCCGGCCTTCGGGTCCCATCGCCCGGTGCGTGGTGGTCGCCGGATGAGTGACAAGTGACTTCGCGTCGCCCAGGTTGTTGGAGATGTCGATCAGCCGCAACTTGTCGAGTACCTCGAAGGCCCTCCCCTTGGCTGCGCTGTCCGGGGCGTCGAGCTCGAAGGTGATCACCGTGCCGCCGCCGGTCATCTGACGCTTCGCCAAATCGTGCTGCGGGTGCGACGGCAAAAACGGGTAGCGCACCCAGCGCACCGCGGGATGGCCCTCGAGGAACTCGGCGATGCGCTGCGCCGAGCTGTTGGCATAGTTGACCCGGACCGCCAAAGTCTCAAGACCTTTGAGCAACACCCAGGCGTTGAACGCGCTTATCGCCGGACCCGTGTGCCGCATCAGCTTTTGGACCGGGCCGTCGATGTATTCCTTGTCGCCGAGGATCGCCCCGCCCAGCACCCGGCCCTGCCCATCGAGATGCTTGGTCCCCGAGTACACCACCACGTCGACACCGAGCGGAAAACCCTGCTGCAGCAGCGGTGTAGCAAAGACGTTGTCCAACACCACCTTTGCCCCCGCGGCGTGCGACAGCTCGGTGACCGCGGCGATGTCGACCAACGACTGCATCGGGTTCGACGGCGTCTCGAAGAACACCGCCTGGGTGGGCACCGACAGCGCCTCTTCCCATTGCGAGAGGTCGTCGCCGTCGACGAACACCGTCTGGATTCCCCAGCGCGGGAGGATCTCGTTGCACACCACGAAGCACGAGCCGAACAGACTGCGCGCGGCGACCAGGCGGTCTCCTGCCCCCAGCAGCGCGCCCAGCGAGGTGAATACCGCCGCCATGCCACTCGCGGTGGCGAAGGCCGCCGGCGCCCCTTCGATGAGGCGCAACCGTTCCTCGAACATGGTGATGGTCGGGTTGCCGTAGCGCGAGTACACGTAGCGATCCACCTCGCCGGTGAACGCCTGCTCGGCGTCAGCGGCGGACGGGTAGACGTAGCCCGAGGACAGGTACATCGCCTCGGCGGTCTCCTCGAACTGCGAGCGCAGCACCCCGCCGCGCACACCGGTGGTGGCCGGACCCACACCGTCGGGCAGCGGTGGTGGAATGCGAATCGAGTCGGTCAATGCGCGCCGCGTCTCCTCATCGCTGCGATCTGCACCGTCGCTGGCGCTCACGACTGCCTCCACGGCAGACCGATCGCCCGCCATCCGGTGACACCGCGGTGGCCGTTCTCGTCGAGGTGTCCTTCGAATCCGTCCAGCACGTTGTAGGACGGCGTAATACCGGCCTCGGTGGCGACTTCGGCCGCACCGATCGAGCGATTTCCGGATCTGCACAGGAATACCACCGGCCGATCGCTGCGCGGCGGAACCCGGTCCAGCAGCTCGGCGACAAAGTTGTCGTTGCGTTTCCCGTCGGTGCGGTTCCACTCGATGTACACGACCTCACGACCCAGGCCGGACAAGTCGGGCACCCCGACGAAACGCCACTCGGCATCTGTGCGCACGTCAACCAGCACGGCATCCGGATTCTCGCTGAGCAGCTCCCATGCCTGCTGCGGCGTGATATCTCCTGCGTAGCTCACCTAAAAGAGTCTTTCACGGCTTCCAAAGCTTGCGCAGCGCGGCCGCCACCTGCCGGGCGCGGTCGCGCGCGGTCGGCACATCGGCCGCAGTGACTACGGCAACCCCGAGCCGGCGCTGCCCCTCGGCGGCGCTGTCTGAGCCGAACACCCGCACGTCGCTTTCGGGCACCGCCAGCGCTTCGCCGAGCACACCGCCGATGGGCCCGGTGTTGTCGGCGGCGTCGTCGCGGGTCCGGCGGCTTGAGTAGAGCACTTGCGCCGCTCCCGGGGAAATCATGATGGTGTCGGTGCCCAGGCCCAGGACCGACCGGGCTTGCAGCTCGAACGCCGAAAGCCGCTGAGTGCGTAGTGTCAGCAACGCGTGTTCATACGGCCGCGCGCTGACGCCGCAGAAGTACACCTCGTCGCCGCGGACCATCAGTTCCACGCCGAACAGCCCCCGCCCGCCGACGGCTTTGACGATGCGCGCCGCGATCGACTTGGCGGCATCCAGAGCCACTCGGCTCATCTCCTGCGGCTGCCAGCATTCCACCGCGTCGTTCGTTGCTCGGCTGTGCCCGATCGGCGAGCAGAACTCGATCCCCGGGCCGGTCGGACCGTCGCTGCGCACCGTGAGCAGTGTCACGTGGAAGTCGACTTCGACGACGGCCTCGGCCAACACCCGTGCCCGGGCGTGCGGGCCACAGGCCGACACCGCACGCTGCCAGGCGCCTTCCAGCTCGTGCGGGTTGGATGCCACGGATCCGCCCGGACCGGCCACCGGCTGGATACGCAGCGGGTATCCGGCGTGCTCGGCGACGGCGCTGAGTTCATCGAGCGATCCGGCGAACCAGAACGGCGCGGTGGGCAGCCCGAGTTGCTCAGCGGCCAGCCGGCGCAGACCTTCGCGGTCGGCGGTGAGCCGAGCGCTGCGCGCAGTCGGGAACACTTGCGCGAAACCCGTTTCCGCAGCGGCCGTCAATGCATCGGCGGCGACCGCGTCGGAGACCGTCACCACATAGTTGGGTTGCAGCCGCCCGATCAGCGCCGCCAACTCGTCGGTGTCGGTCATGTCGATCACCACCGACTGGTCTGCCACCTTGTGCGCGGGCGCGTCGGCGTGCCGCTCGACGGCGATCACCTCGGTGCCCAGCCGTTGAAACACGATCGCCAGCTCCCGGCTGAACTCATCGGAGCCCAGCAGCATCACCGTGGTTCGCGCAGCGTCGTCGTCGGGAGGTTGGTCGGAGGCCGGCTCGTCGGGGGTCACGACCACAGGTTAGGGCTGGCCGGGCAACAGGCGCACCATCAGGGCGTTGCACTCGGCCAACACCGTGTCGTCGGTGTCACGCAAGTCACCGGACACGAACGCCTTACGGCCCTCGACGGTGTCGACTCGTCCGCGCGCCACCAGTTCAGTGTTGATCGGGGTGACCTTGCGGTAATCGACGTGCAGGAACGCGGTTCGGCTGATCGGGCGCCCCGCTGCGACGACCACCATGCCGCACACCCAGTCGAACAGCAACGGCAACACCCCGCCGTGTACGGCCATGTTGCCGCCCACATAGAACCGGCTGAACTCTCCGCGCATTTCGACGCCGTCGGGACCGAACTTCGTCATCTTCCACGGCGGCATCAGCAGACTGCCGAGGCCGGGCATCGACGGAACCCGACCGGCCGGAGCGACTCCTTCCGGCGCCTGGAACGGGTCGAGCAGCTTGACCAGTTCTTCGGCCCGCTCGGCCGCGCTGTCCCAGGTGGCTTCGTCCGGATCGGCGGACACCGCGAGGTCCTGCAAGCGCCGCATCGCGGTGACGAACCTGACGAAACCCGCGCCCGGCTCTGCGGCCTCATACCGCGGAAAGCCGCCGTGATGCTGATACTCAGGATCGAGTTGCTCTGCGTCCTCCGTCACGGGCGCGCCTGCAGAATGTCGCGGCGCACAATGGTCTGGTCTCGCCCCGGACCCACGCCGATACACGAAATGTGCGCTCCGGCAAGCTCTTCCAATCGAAGTACGTAGTCGCGCGCTTTGGCGGGCAGATCGTCGAACTGCTGCGCATCGGAGATGTCTTCCCACCAGCCGGGCAGTTCTTCGTAGATGGGTTCGGCGCGGGACAGGTCGCTTTGGGTCATCGGCATGTCGTGGGTGCGCTTACCGTCGATCTCATAACCGACGCACACCGGAACCGTTTCCAGGCTGGACAACACGTCGAGCTTGGTCAGGAAGTAGTCGGTGATGCCGTTGACCCGGGTGGCATAGCGGGCGATGACCGCGTCGAACCAACCGCAGCGCCTGCGCCGTCCGGTTGTCACGCCGAACTCGCCGCCAGTCTTGGAGAGGTATTCGCCGTGCTCGTCGAACAATTCGGTGGGAAACGGGCCGGACCCGACCCGGGTGGTGTACGCCTTGAGGATTCCCAGCACGGTCGTGATTCGGGTCGGTCCGATTCCAGAGCCGACGGCCGCGCCGCCCGCGGTCGGATTCGACGACGTCACATACGGATATGTGCCGTGGTCGACGTCGAGCAGGGTGCCCTGCGAGCCTTCCAGCAACACGGTCTCCCCGGCTTCCAGCGCGGTGTTGAGCAGCAACCGGGTATCGGCAATGCGGTGCTTGAAGCTCTCAGCCTGGTGCAGCAGGGTTTGCACCACCTGCTCGGGCTCCAGCGCTTTGCGGTTGTACACCTTGACCAGGATCTGGTTCTTGAGTTCCAGCGCGGCTTCGATCTTGTGCGCCAGCTGTTCGGGGTCGAGCACATCGGCCACCCGAATGCCGATGCGGGCGATCTTGTCCTGGTAGCACGGGCCGATGCCGCGACCGGTGGTGCCGATCTTCTTGCTGCCCATGTAGCGCTCGGTCACCTTGTCGATGGCCACGTGATAGGGCATCAGCAGATGGGCGTCGGCCGAGATCAGCAGCCGGGAGGTGTCGACACCGCGCTCCTCGAGCCCCTTCAGCTCGTCGAGCAGTACGCCCGGATCGACCACCACCCCGTTGCCGATGACGTTGGTGACGCCGGGTGTCAGCACACCCGACGGGATGAGGTGCAGCGCGAAGTTCTCGCCGCTGGGCAAGACGACGGTGTGCCCGGCGTTGTTGCCGCCCTGATAGCGCACCACCCACTGGGCGCGGCCGCCGAGTAGATCGGTGGCCTTGCCCTTGCCCTCGTCGCCCCATTGGGCGCCGATCAGGACGATTGCCGGCATGGTTCTCCTGTTTATTGTGGTCCAGCCGGTGACTCACACTAGCTCAGTGGTTTGCGAGGAGCGTCTTGAATACGACCGTCCTGGTGTTCGGGGCTGGACGGCTGCCGCGTGCGCTGCGGGGGTTGCCGGTCGCGCAGGTCGACTCCGCGGTGGAAACCGCCCGGCGGCTGATCGTGGTCGGCTCGGATGCCGACCTGGCCGGGGTGCTGACCCGGCTGTTGCGCGCCGACCGGCTCGACGTCGAGGTGGCCTACGTCTCGCGACGCCGATCCCCCGCCACCCGGGCTTATCGGTTGGCGACGAGGTGGCGGGCGGCCCGGCGGGCGCGGCGCGGCACCGCACAGCGGGTGCCGCTGATCCGCGATGAGACCGGCACCGTCGTGGTGGGCTCAGCCGAGTGGCGGCCCGCCGACGGTCGGGTGCTGCACGGTGAAGCGGTTGTCGACGACACCGTGCTGTTCGATGGCGATGTCGCCGCGGTGCGGGTCGAGCCCACGGCGGCGCTGCCCGGGCTGCGGGCCCGGGTGGGGCGGGGCCGCTGGGTGACCGGTCGAGCGGCACAGTTGGGCACCACCGGCGCGACGGTGATCCGCGACGGGGTGCCGGCGGCGCGGCCGGTGCGACGGTCGACCTTCTACCGCCACACCGAGGGCTGGCTGCTGGTCCAGTAGCGTCGTGACGTGAGCATCGACAACCTGCATCAATCGGTGCGACCCAGCCCGATCTTTTTGGCGTTCGTCGGCCTGACCTTGGCCGGCGGGGTGCTGGCGTGGTGGGACGGCGCTGACCTCGGGGCGCTGGCTTACATCGGAGTGTTCATCTTGGTGATCGCCGGCTGGCTGGTGTCGCTGTGTCTGCACGAGTTCGGCCATGCGGTGACGGCTTGGCGTTTCGGTGATCGTGACGTCGCCGTGCGGGGTTATCTGACGCTGGATCCGCGCAAGTACAGCGCCCCGTTGCTGTCGCTGGGGTTGCCGATGCTGTTCATCGCGCTGGGGGGCATCGGGCTGCCGGGCGCCGCGGTGTATCTGCGCACCTCGTTCATGCCGGCGGCCCGGCGCACGATCGTCAGCCTGGCCGGACCGTCGGCCAACCTGGTGTTGGCCGTCGTGTTGCTGGTAGCAACCCGGTTGTTTTTCGACCCGGCGCACCCGGTGCTGTGGGCCGGCATCGCGTTCTTGGGGTTTCTGCAGGTCACCGCGGTCCTGCTGAACCTGCTGCCCATCCCGGGCTTCGACGGTTACGCCGCGATGGAACCGTATTTGAGCCCGCAGACCCAGCGCGCGGCCGAACCGTTCAAGCAGTACGGCTGGTTGTTCCTCGTTGTCTTGTTGGTGGCGCCGGCACTGAATCTGTGGTTCTTCGGGATCGTCGACTGGTTTTACGAGCTGTCGGGGGTACCGTCCGCGCTGGCCGGGACCGGCAGCCGGCTGACCCGGTTCTGGAGCGCCTGGGTCTGACCCACAGACGGGTTGCAATATATGCGTACATGCGCATATATTTGTGGAATGCCTGTGAGCAGCAGCCGAGTGTCCAGGATGCTCATCGCGGCGACGATCCTGACGGCATTCTTCGCCGTCGAGGTGATCACCGCGCTGACCATCGACTCGATGGCGCTGCTGGCCGACGCCGGACACATCCTGACCGACGTGGTCGCGACGGTCATCGGCCTGATCGCCCTGCTGATGGCCCGTCGCGGCAGCTCATCAGCTGCTCGCACCTACGGATGGCATCGCGCGGAGGTGTTCACCGCGGTGGCCAACGCCGTGCTGTTGATCGGGGTGGCGGCGGTGATCCTCGACGAGTCGATCAAGCGGATCGGTAATGCGCCGGCGGTGCCGGGTGTGCCGATGATCGTGGTGGCGCTGGTCGGGCTGGGCGCCAACCTGGCGGTCGCACTGCTGCTGCGCTCCCACGCCACCGGCAGCCTGGCGGTCAAGGGCGCCTACCTGGAGGTGATCGCCGACACCGTGGGCACCATCGGGGTGCTTGCCGCCGGGCTGGTCACGGTGACGACGCACTGGCCCTACGCCGACGTCGTGGTGGCCGTCGTCGTCGCGTTGTGGGTGCTGCCTCGAGCGCTGTCGCTCGCCCGCGACGCGCTGCGCATCTTGTCGGAAACCTCGCCGAGCCACCTCGATGTCGACGAGCTGCGTGCGGCGCTTCGCGCCGTCGACGGTGTGACCGGCGTGCACGATCTGCACGTGTGGACGCTGGCGCCCGGCAGGGACATGATCACCGCGCATCTGAGCAGCCGCGGCGATGCCGCCCGGGTGCTCGACGACGCACGTGCGGCGTTGAGCGCCTACGGATTGCGGCACGCCACCATCCAGATCGAAACGTCCAGCGACTGCTCGGCGAGCTGCTAACTCAACCCGAGGGCCGGCCGCGCGGCCGGGTCACAGTCGTCGAGCAGGTCCAGGCAGCGCTGTAATTCGTCGGTCTCCCCGATGGCCTCGGCGGCGCGCGCCAAGGCGGCCACGCAGCGCAGGAAGCCCCGGTTCGGCTCGTGCGAATAAGGGACCGGGCCGAACCCCTTCCAGCCGTTGCGCCGCAGCTGATCCAGGCCACGGTGGTAGCCGGTACGGGCATAGGCGTAGGCGGTGACGGCCTGGTCGTCGGACAGCGCATCTTCGGCCAGCACCGCCCAGGCCACCGAGGCCGCGGGGTGCGCAGCGGCGACGATTGCGGGTTTCTCGCCGGCGAGCAGCTCAGCCTCGGCGGCGCTGTCCCCCGGCAGCAAGATCGGATCCGGTCCCAGCAGATCGCCCATCCGCGTCATAGGGTTCATTGTGCCGTGCTGTGCGGTGGCGATCGCAAGCGTGGCGGCACCGGGCGCGGCGGGAGATCGCTAAGCTCCAAATACGGAATCAAAAACGGGGAGGACAGTAGCGACCATGCCCAACCCACCAGGGCCTGACCGCGATGACAGGACCGCGGCCCGATTCGGTCCAGACGACGCCGATTCCGCCCAGGCCAACGCCGGCCCCGGTGAGGAGGACACCGAGCCCTACCGAAGGGCGCCGTCGGACGCTGAGCCGGCGACCGAGGTGATCGCCGAGGCCCCAGACCGCGAGCAGGACAGCTCGGGACCGCAGCGGCAGCAGCGCGAACGCCGTTTCACCGCACCGGGTTTCGATGCCAAAGAGACGACCGTGATCGACACGCCGGCGGATCCGGCCACCGAGGTGTTCGAGCAAGGGCAGCAATCGCCGAGAACCGCTATGCCGCAAGCGATTCCACCTCGGCTGGGGGTCAAACTACCGTCCACCCACCGTAGTTGGGGCTGGGTGCTGGCGCTGATCCTGATCATCTTGGCGTTGGCGGCCATCGCCGTGATGGCGACCGTGCTGCTGACCCACGGCCACAAACGGAAGGCCGCCTCACAGGAGGAGATGGTCCGCAGCACTATTCAGCGCTTCGACGTCGCGGTGCAAAACGGCGACCTGGCCACACTGCGCAGTCTGACCTGCGGCGACATCCGCGACGGCTATGTCAGTTACGACGAGAAGGCCTGGAAGGAGACCTACCAGCGGGTCGCCGCGGCCAAGCAGTATCCGGTGGTCGCCAGCATCGATCAGGTCGTCGTCGACGACGGCCACGCCGAGGCCAACGTCACCGCGTTCATGGCCTATGCCCCGCAGACCCGCTCGACCCGCAGCTTCGACCTGCAGTACCGCGACGACCAGTGGAAGATCTGCCAGTCCAGCACCGGCTAGCTTGAGCTGACCGACTTTCCGGCGCAGTGCAAGTCGTTGCACGCCTCGATGACCCGCTCGGTCATCGAGGCCTCGGCTTTCTTCAGGTAGCTGCGCGGGTCGTAGACCTTCTTGTTGCCCACCTCGCCGTCGACCTTGAGCACGCCGTCGTAATTGGTGAACATGTGCGCGGCGACCGGCCGGGTGAACGCGTACTGGGTGTCGGTGTCGACGTTCATCTTCACCACGCCGTAGCGCAGCGCCTCTTCGATCTCCGACTTCTCTGATCCCGAGCCGCCGTGGAACACGAAGTCGAACGGCTTGGCGCCGTCGGGCAACCCGAGTTTGACCGCCGCCACCTTCTGCCCTTGGGCCAGGATGTCCGGGCGCAGCTTGACGTTGCCGGGCTTGTAGACGCCGTGCACGTTGCCGAACGTCGCGGCCAGCAGGTACTTGCCGTGTTCACCGGCGCCGAGCACGTCGATGGTTTTCTCGAAGTCCTCCGGGGTGGTGTAGAGCTTGTCGTTGATCTCGTTGGCCACGCCGTCCTCTTCGCCGCCCACCACGCCGATCTCGATCTCCAGGATCATCTTGGCGGCTGAGGCTTCTTTGAGCAGTTGGCGGGCGACGTCGAGGTTCTCGTCGATCGGCACCGCCGAACCGTCCCACATGTGCGATCCGAACAGCGGGTTCTTGCCGGCGGCCACCCGCTCGGACGAGATGGCCAGCAGCGGCCGGACGTAGCCGGCCAACTTGTCCTTGGGGCAGTGGTCGGTGTGCAGGGCGACGTTGATCGGATACTTCTCGGCGATGACGTGGGCGAACTCAGCCAGGGCGACCGCCCCGGTCACCATGTCCTTCACGCCCAGGCCCGAAGCGAACTCGGCGCCGCCGGTGGAGAACTGGATGATGCCGTCACTGCCGGCGTCAGCAAAACCCTTGATCGCGGCGTTAACGGTCTCCGAGGACGTGCAGTTGATGGCCGGGAAGGCATAGGAGTTCTCCTTGGCGCGCCGCAGCATCTCTGCGTACACCTCCGGTGTTGCGATGGGCATGAGGCTTCCTTCCTCGGCAACCGTGTGCGGCTAAGTATCCCAACAGCGGCCCGGCGTCGACAGAGCGCCCAGGACCCGCCGGTATGTTGGGAAACGATATGACTACCACCCTGGCCGCAATGCCCAATCTGCTCGACCCGATGTATTGGTTGGGCGCCAACGGTGTGTTCGGGCACGCGGTGCTACCGGGCATCCTGATCATCGTCTTCATCGAGACCGGTCTGCTGTTTCCCCTGTTGCCAGGTGAATCGCTGCTGTTCACCGGGGGTCTGTTGGCGGCCAGCGCCCATCCGCCGGTCAGCATCGAGGTGTTGGCAACCTGCGTTGCCGTGGTCGCGGTCCTCGGTGATCAGACCGGGTATCTCATCGGGCGCCGGATCGGCCCGGCCCTGTTCAAAAAGGAAGATTCCCGCTTTTTCAAGAAGCACTACGTCACCGAGTCGCACGCGTTCTTCGAAAAGTACGGGCCGATGGCCATCATCCTGGCCCGGTTCATGCCGTTCGTGCGCACATTCACCCCGGTGGTCGCCGGGGTGTCCTACATGCGTTACCCGGTGTTTTTAGGGTTCGACATCGTCGGCGGTATCGCCTGGGGTGCCGGCGCCACGCTGGCCGGCTACTTCCTGGGGAATGTGAGCTTCGTGCATCAGAACCTGGAAAAGATCATCCTGAGCATCCTGTTCATCTCACTGTTGCCCGCGTTGATCTCGGCGGCGCGGGTGTGGCTGCGGCGCCGACGGACACCGGAGGAGCCTCGCGAGCAGCTGCCGGTCGCCGAATGAGCACCGAGATCGACGTTGGCGCGACGTCTACTCGCACTTTTGCGCGCTGGTGTCGATCTCGCGCGAAATAACGCGACGTAACTAGCGCAGGGCGACGGTGAAATCGCAGCCCGTCTTGGCGCGCACTTCCTCGACCGTCACCCCCGGATGTAATTCCTTGAGCGCAAGTCCGTTTCCCGGCTCGACGTCGAAGACGCACAGGTCGGTGATGATCATGTCGACCACGCCCTTGCCGGTCAGCGGCAATGTGCATTGCTTGAGGATCTTGGGGCTGCCGTCCTTGGCCGCGTGATCCATCACGACGATCACCCGTTTGACACCTGACACCAAATCCATTGCGCCGCCAGGTCCTTTGACCATCTTGCCGGGCACCATCCAATTGGCCAGGTCGCCGTTCTCGGCAACCTGTAGGCCGCCGAGGATGGACAGGTCGATATGGCCGCCGCGGATCATGGCGAAGGAATCGGCACTGGAGAAAAAACTCGAGCCGGGGATGCTGGTGATGGTCTGCTTGCCGGCGTTGATCAGATCGGGGTCCACCTCGTCTTCGGTCGGGTAGGCGCCGATGCCGAGCAGACCGTTCTCCGACTGCAGCGTCACGTTGATGTCGTCGGGAATGAAGTTGGCCACCAAGGTCGGAATGCCGATGCCCAGATTCACGTAATAGCCGTCGCGCAGTTCGGCGGCGGCGCGCTGGGCCATCCGCTCGCGGATAGGGCTGTCGTGTTTGAGCGCGGCGCCGTTGCTGGTGGTGCGGAACTCGATGCGCTTCTCGTAGTTGGTTCCCTCGATGATGCGGTCGACGTAGATGCCGGGGGTATGGATCAGGTCGGGATCCAGGTCGCCGAGCTCCACCAGCTCTTCCACCTCGGCGACTGTCACCGCGGCGCAGGTCGCGATCATCGGATTGAAGTTGCGCGCCGTTTTGCGGTAGACGAGGTTTCCGGCCGGATCACCTTTCCACGCCTTGATGATCGCCACGTCGGCGCGGATGCCTTCTTCCAGAACGTATTCGGTGCCGTCGAAGACGCGGGTGTCTTTGCCTTCGGTGAGAGTGGTGCCGTAGCCGGTGCGGGTGTAGAAACCGGGAATCCCGGCGCCGCCGGCGCGCAACTTCTCCGCCAGCGTTCCCTGCGGGGTGAGGGTGAGGTCCAGCTCGCCGGACAACACCTGCCGCTCAAACTCTTTGTTCTCGCCGACATAGGAGGCGATCACCTTCTTCACCTGCCGCGCCTTGAGCAGCAGGCCCATGCCGAAATCGTCCACACCGGCGTTGTTTCCGACGATCGTGAGGTCCTTGACGCCGCTGTCGACGAGGGCCTGGATCAAATTCTCCGGAATGCCACACAGACCGAAGCCGCCCGCCGCGATGGTTATGCCGTCCTTCAGTAGGCCCTGCAGAGCGGACTGGGCGTCGCGGTGGACTTTACTCATAGATTGGTCCTCTCCTGGTCCGGTGCCTCCGCCGCGCTGACAGCATATGCGGCCTCCATCAGCATCCAGCCGGACAGCTGCACCGACAAATCGCGCTCGGCCACCTCTGAGCCGCTCACTGCCCCGTCGACGAATTCGGCCTGCTTGCCCAGCGCGGTGGGCAGCTGGGCGGGCCGATCCCAGAACGCGCCGAACAGCGGCAGCCCCTTGACGGTCTGCCGGTTGTCCCACGCGGACTGCGCCGACGACAGCACCAGATCGCCGGCGGTTTCGCGGGCCGCGGCATCTTCGGGGCTGTCCCCCGGCAATGTGGTGGCCACCAGCGCCAGGTAGCGGGCGGTGATCCCGGCGAACAGGCCGCCGTCACCGCCCCCCGCGCCCCGCAGTACACCGGACGGCGCCATGTGCTCGGCGACGGCCGCGACCAGACGGTGCACCCGCTGGGCATGCCGCTCGGCGCCGGTGCGCACGGCCAGTTCGGTTTCCAGGCCCAGCACCACGCCCTGGCAGTAGGTGTACTGGGCGCGGACCAGCGAACCGGCCTTGATGCCGTCGAACACCAGGTGCGTTTCCGGGTCGATCAGCGTGGCGTCGATCCAGTCGGCCATTTTTTGGGCGCGCTCGAGCCGGTCGCCGTAGCGCGCCAGAAAGATCCCGGCCGGGCCGTTGGCGGGAGCGTTGAAGAATTGGTCCTGCTTGCGCCACGGGATGCCGCCGCCGTCTTCGGGCACCCAGGCTTTGACGAATTGGTCCATCAGCTTGTCCAGTGCCCGATGCCGGTCGATGCCGGTGACCCGGCAGGCCCGCTCGAGCGCCAGCGCCAGCCACGCCATGTCGTCGTAATAGTTGTTGACCCAGGATCCGTTGTTGCGCAGTCGGTGTGAGCGGATCTGCCGCCGGATTTTCTTGCGCCGCTCGGGTTGCGGGTCGCGCAGCTCCGCGTCGATCAAGCAGTCCAGCAGATGGGCCTGCCACCAGTAGTGCCAGCCGCCGAACCAGCGGTCGCGTCGGGTCGGTGGCCAGGCCACCACGCCCAATTGGGTGCCCGGTAGCGCCCAGAGTCGTTTCAGATGCCGGCTCGTGACGGCGGCTTCGGAGCTGACCGCCCGGTTGGCCCATACCTGATCCATGGGAACCGATCCTGCCCTGCCGGTTGAGCGGAAGCCAACGCCAGGAACAGTTGCTGCAGCCCGGTCAGCGAATGCGCCGGCAAGAACAGATCGCAATAGGGCAGGGCGGCGGCCATCGATCCGGCCAACGGCTGGAAGTCACGTTGCGCGGCTCGCGGATTGAGCCAGACCAGCAGCTCGGCGCGCCGGTGTACCCGGGCCAGCGCATGAGCGAGCAGGTCAGGGGGATCGCTGTCCCAGCCGTCCGAGGCGACGATCACCACCGCGCCGCGCAGCAGGTTGCCGTGCGGCGCGGTCAACAGGGCGCCGAGACTGCGTGCGATGTGCGTGCCGCTGTAGCGGTCGGTGACCTTGGCGTTGGCCCGCTCCAGTGCCACCTCGGGCGAGCGGTGGGATAGCACGGCCGTGAGCCGGGTCAGCGATGTCGAGAACGCGAACACCTCGGGCCGGATCCCGGCCCGGCGCAGCACCGCGGCCCGCATCAAATGCAGGTAGACCGTCGTGTAGGGCCGCATCGACCGGCTGACATCGCAGACCAGGACGACCCGCCGGTGTCGGCGACGCCGCCGGGTGCGGGCCAGGATCAGTGGTTCCCAGCCGGTCAGCTGCGACGCGTTCATCGTGCGGCGCAAGTCGATCGCTTTGCCGAGCAGACTCGGCTCGTGCCGCAGACTGTGCCGCCGGGGCCAGCGCGCCACCGACGCTTCCAGCCAGGATCCGAGCCGGCGGAGGTCGTCGCGGTCGAATTGATCGAACGGTTCGTCGGCCCGCGTGGCGAAGCGGCTGGGCAACAGCTCCGGTAGCGAGGGGCTGGGGTCGGTTCGGTCGAGTGTGGTTCCGGAGGCTCGGGTGGCCCAGGGCAGGGCGGCGGCGGATGGGCTGCCTGCCCTGTCTCGGCTTTCGGCGTGGGCCTGTTCGGTGCGCCGCGTCCGCTGCGGCGCGGGCGGATCGCCGACGACGGGGTCGCCGATGGTGGCCTGGAATACCGCGTCGAACGCGGCGAGATCCTCCATCCGGTTGATCAGGGTCAAGCGCGCCGCCCAATACAGCTCTGAGCGGCTGTGCGGCAACAACTCTCGCAGCGCTTGCACGAAATTCGCCGGGCCACTGGGCGACACCAGCACGCCGACGCCACGCAGCCGCGCCGCCAGGGCCGTCGCGAATGCCGCTGCATCCACTCCCCGCAGCAGCCCGGCGCTGTTCATCGCCGGTGGCGAATGACCCACACCAGCGCGCCCAGCGCCAGCGCGAGCAGCAGCAGCGGAGAGTACTTTTTGAACCTGTTCGCGCCGGTGAGTTCGAGCAGGTCGATGGGAGCCGGCTCGGCGGCAGCGCTTTCGCCGGCCGGTGCCTGTTCGGGGCTGGTGGCGGACAACTTGGCTTCCAGTGAGTCGACGAACTGGGCCAAGAGCTTCTCCGACACTTGCTGCAGCATCCCGCTGCCGAACTGGGCGAGCTTGCCGACGATCTTCAGGTCGGTGTCGACGGTGACGCGGGTGCGCTCGCCCTCGTCGTGCAGTTGGGTGATGACCGTGGCCGCGGCATTGCCGGTCCCTCTGGCCTCCTTGCCCTTGCCGTCGATGACCGCGCGGTGCTGGTCGCGGCTGCGCTCGACGAAATGGACCTTGCCGCTGAATTCGCTGGTCACCGGGCCGACTTTGACCTTCACGGTGCCGAGGTATTCCTCGCCGTCCCGGCCGACCAGCGCCGCGCCGGGCATCAGCGGGACCACCTGCTCGAGGTCGGTCAGCACGTCCCAGGCCCGCTCGATCGGTGCGTTGACGGTGAATTCGTTGGCTATCTTCATCGCTGCATGCTTTCGTGATCAGGTGTTGCTGTACTCGGCAAAGGCGTCGTGGATCAGCGCACGGTCGTCGGGTGTCTTGGCCAGCGCGCCCAGGGTGGCCGGTGTGTCCGGGTCGACCAGATCCGCTACGCCGAGCGAGACCAGGGCGGCGACCCAGTCGATGGTCTCCGCAACCCCCGGAGGCTTGTCGAGATCGAGATCGCGTGTGCGACCGACAAATTGGGTGGCGTTGTCGATCAGCGGCACGGTCGCCCCTGGCACCGTCCGGCGGACGATCGCGGCGGCCCGGTCCGGCGCCGGATAGTCGATCCAGTGGTATAGGCAACGCCGCCGCAGTGCGTCGTGCAGATCGCGGCTGCGGTTGGATGTCAGCACAGCGATCGGTGGGAATTCGGCCGCGAAGGTGCCCAATTCCGGGACCGTGACGGTGGATTCGCCGAGGAATTCCAATAACAGCGCCTCGAATTCGTCGTCGGCGCGGTCGATCTCGTCGATCAGCAGCACCGGTGCGGTGGGTCCCCGATGGCGCACGCACTGCAGTATCGGCCGGTCCACCAGGTACCGCTCACTGTAGAGGTCCGATTCCTCGATCCTGGTGCCACGCGCCTCGGCGAGCTTGATGCTCAGCAGCTGGCGTTGGTAGTTCCAGTCGTAGAGCGCCTCACGCGCGGTCAGCCCTTCATAACACTGCAGGCGCACCAGGGGCGTACCTAGCACCGCGGCAAGGGTTTTCGCCGCTGTGGTCTTGCCGACTCCGGGCTCACCCTCCAGCAGCAGTGGTCTGCCGATCCTGACCGCCAGAAAGATCGCCGACGCGGTGCCCATGTCAAGTAGGAAATCTTTGGCGTCGAACCGGCGGATCACGTCATCGACGTCGGTAAACAGCATCACCGTCACACCGATTCCAGTAGTCGCTGGTAGTCGTCCCAGGTGTCGACGTCGAGCGGAACGGCGCCGTCTACCGTGATTTCGTGGGCTACAACATCACCCGAATCGATCAGCTTCCAGATCGCCTTGTCACCGTGTAGTTGAGCGAGTTCACCGAATACGCTGCGGCTCAACCAAAACGGGTGACCGAGGCCATCGGCGTAGCGGCATACGGTGACCGGGCTTGCCGATCCCTCGTCGAGCAGTCGCCGTACCACCGCCGGGTCGATCCCGGGCTGGTCGCCCAGCATCAGCACGATCCCCGCGGCATCCGGGTGCACCCGGCCCAGCGCGACGCGCAGCGACCCCGCGCACCCGTCGCCGATGTCGTCGACGACCACCACGTCGAGCCCGTCCAGCGGTACCGCATCGCCGATGGCGGGCGCCGCCGCGCTCAGGGTGACGACGATCTGGTCGAAACCACAACGACGGGCGACGTCGAGCGTAGCGCCGAGCACAGTCGTATCCCGGTATGGGAGAAGCTGTTTGGGTGCACCGAGTCGGCTGGATCGCCCGGCTGCCAGCACGACACCGGTTGCCTGATGCGCGGTCATGCGCCGGCTTTCTCGGCCGCGAACGACTTCCGGCATGCCGCACCGCAGAACCAGTAGTCCTCGTCGTGCAGGCGCAGATGCTCGGTATCGGGCCCGATCGGCACGGTCATGCCGCACACCGGGTCAACGGCCTGTTCGGGCTTGGCATTGCTCGGCGCTTCCTCCGCCGCCCGGGACACCGGCAGACCGGCGACCCGGATTTGTTCGATGACTTCGGCGAGGATCGCCACCGCGATTTCGGCGGGCGTCTTGGCGCCGATCGGCAAGCCGACCGGAGTATGCACCCGGGCGCGCTCGGCGTCGGTGAGCTCTAGCCCGTCCAGGATCGACGCGCCCCGCACCTTGCTGGCCACCAGGCCGATGTATCCGATGCCGGCAGCCAGTGCGCCCCGGATGATTTGGGCTTCCGGGCCGCCGTGGGTGGCGATCACCACCGCGGTGGCACCGGCCAGCTCATCGGTGTCGTCGCGGGCCACCTCATAGCCGAGGACCGAACACAGTTGCGCGAGCGCGTCGGCTATCGGCGTTGCCCCGCAGATCCGGATCAGCGGCGCAGGCAGCCGGGGGGCCAGATAGATCTCCAGCGCGCCACCGGACAGGCACGGGTTGACGACGACCCGCGCGCCGCGGGCCTCCGGAAAGTGGACGTCACCGTCGGGAAGCACGCGCAGCAGCACGCTTTCGCCCGCCTGCAGCGCACCGAGCGCTGCCTTGCGGACCGAGTTCTGCGCGCACTGGCCTCCGACGAACCCTTCAATCGTCCCGTCGGGCAACAGGATCGCCTCGTCGCCCGGCTGTGCTGAGGTCGGCGGCTGGGCGCGCACCACCGTTGCGTGCACGAACGGTGTCCGTGTCCGCAGCAGCTGAGCAACCCGCTCGTTAACCGTCACAGCTGTTTGTCCTTAAGTCCTAGATCGGGGGTCCCGCGCGGCCCTGCATGGCCTCCCACACTCGCGATGGTGTCAAGGGCATGTCGGCGTGCCGAACCCCGAACGGCGCCAATGCATCCACCACCGCATTCACCACCGCGGGTGGGGAGCCGACGGTGGCGGATTCGCCGATGCCCTTCGCGCCGATCGGGTGGTGCGGCGACGGCGTCACGGTGTGGCCGGTCTCCAGATGCGGCACCTCCACGGCGGTGGGGATGAGGTAGTCCATCAGCGATCCGCCCAGACAGTTGCCTTCCTCGTCGAAGGCGATCATCTCCATCAGCGCCATGCCGATGCCGTCGACGATTCCGCCGTGCACCTGGCCTTCAATGATCATCGGGTTGATCCGCGTGCCGCAGTCGTCGACGGCCAGGAAGCGACGCACCTTCACCACGCCGGTGCCCTTGTCGACGTCCACCACGCAGAAGTACGCGCCGTACGGATAGGTCAGGTTCGACGGGTTGTAGCAGACTTCGGCGTCCAGGCCTCCTTCGATGCCCTCGGGCAGATCGCCGGCACCGTGCGCGCGCATCGCGATGTCGGCCATGGTCACCGACGCCGACGGGTCACCCTTGACTCTGAAAGTGCCCTTCTCCCACTCTAAGTCGGCGACCGAAACCTCGAGCATGCCCGAGGCGATGATCTTCGCCTTGTCGCGCACCTTGCGGGCGACCAGCGCCGCGGCCCCACCCGATACCGGGGTCGACCGGCTGCCGTAGGTGCCCAACCCGAACGGGGTCTGATCGGTGTCGCCGTGCACCACCTCGATGTCGTCGGGAGGGATACCCAGCTCCTCGGCGACGATCTGCGCGAACGTCGTCTCGTGGCCCTGGCCCTGGGTCTGAACCGAAAGCCGCAGCACAGCTTTGCCGGTCGGATGTATCCGCAGCTCACAGCCGTCGGCCATGCCGAGGCCCAGGATGTCCATGTCCTTGCGCGGCCCCGCCCCGACGGCCTCGGTGAAGAACGCCATGCCGATGCCCATCAGCTCGCCGCGCTCGCGCTTTTCTTTCTGCTCGGCGCGCAGTGCGTCGTAGCCGATCATGTCCATGGCCTTGCGCATGGTGGTTTCGTAGTCGCCCGAGTCGTACACCCAACCCGTCTTGGTGCGGTATGGGAATTGCTCGGGCCGCAACAAGTTTCGCAGTCGCAGCTCGGCCGGGTCCATCTTCAGCTCATAGGCCAGGCAGTCCACCAATCGTTCCACGAAGTACACCGCCTCGGTGATGCGGAACGAGCAGGCGTAGGCCACCCCGCCGGGCGCCTTGTTCGTGTAGACCGCGGTCTGGTGGCAGTAGGCCGCCTCGAGGTCATAGCTGCCGGTGAACACGCCGAAGAACCCGGCGGGGTACTTGACCGGCGCGGCTTGGCCGTTGAATGCACCGTGGTCGGCCAGCACATTGCACCGCAGTGCGAGGATCTTGCCGTCACTGGTGGCGGCGATCTCGCCGACCATGATGTAGTCCCGCGCGAAGCTGGTGGACGTCAGGTTCTCGCTGCGGTCCTCCACCCATTTGACCGGCTTGCCCAGCAGCAGCGAACCGACGATCGCGCAGACGTAGCCGGGGTAGATCGGCACCTTGTTGCCGAAGCCGCCGCCGATGTCCGGTGAGATCACCCGGATCTTGTGTTCGGGCAGGCCGGCGACCAAGGCGTAGAGCGTGCGGTGGGCGTGCGGCGCCTGCGAGGTGGTCCACAACGTCAACTTGCCGGTGACCGGGTCCAGATCGGCGACCGCGCCGCAGGTTTCCATCGGCGCCGGATGCACGCGGGGGTAGACCATCTCCTGCTTGACGACGACGTCGGCCTTAGCCAATACCGCCTCGGTGGCCGCGGCGTCACCGGTCTCCCAGTCGAAGATGTGGTTGTCGGTCTTGCCGTCGAGGTCGTCGCGGATCACCGGGGCGTCGGGGTCCAGCGCCTTGCGCGCGTCGACGACGGGGACCAGCGGTTCGTAGTCGACGTCGATCAATTCCAGGGCGTCGCGGGCCGAATACCGGTCCTCGGCAACGACGAACGCCACCTCCTGGCCCTGGAACCGCACCTTGTCGGTGGCCAGCACCGCCTGGACGTCGTTGGACAGGGTGGGCATCCAGGCCAGGCCCTTCTCGGCCAGATCGGCACCGGTCACCACGGCCTTGACCTTCGGGTGCGCCTGCGCCGCAGTCACATCGATGCTCGCGATACGGGCATGGGCATACGGCGAGCGCAAGATCGCCAGGTGCAGCATGCCGGGCAGCACCACGTCGTCGACGTAAGTGCCGCGGCCGCGGATGAATCGGGGATCCTCTTTGCGCAGCATGCGCCCGTGGCCGCACGGCTTTTGGTCGTTGTCGGCCAGATCTTCCGGCGACGGCGGCCGAGACTCGAGAGTTGTCATGACGTGACCTCCGCTGACTCCACTCCGGCCATGGGATGCTTCGCAGCCCACTGGATGGAGCGCACGATCGTGGTGTATCCGGTGCAGCGGCAGATCTGCCCGGAGATGGCTTCGCGGATGGTGTCTTCATCCGGGTCGGGGTTCTTGTCGAGCAGGGCGCGGGCGGTGATCATCATGCCGGGCGTGCAGAAACCGCATTGCAGCCCATGGCATTGCATGAAACCTTCCTGGACCGGGTCGAGCTGACCGTCGACCTCCAGTCCCTCCACGGTGCGGACGCTGTGTCCGCTGGCCATCGCGGCCAGCATCGTGCAGGACTTCACCGGCACCCCGTCCACATCCACCACGCAGGTGCCGCAGTTGCTGGTGTCGCAGCCCCAGTGGGTTCCGGTGAGCCGCAACTGGTCCCGCAGGAAGTGGACCAGCAGCATCCGTGGTTCGACATCGGCGCTGACCGGCTCGCCGTTGACCGTCATATTCACCTGCATGGCTAGTTCCCCTCTGGCTCAGGCATATTGCGAATTCGCTCGACCGCGGTTCGCAGCGTTCTGGTGGTCAGTTCGGCGGCCAGGTGACGCTTGTAGTCGGCGGTGCCGCGCACATCGGTCACCGGCTCGCACGCCTCGGCGGCGCCGGCACCGGCTTCGGCGAACACCTCTTCGGTGGCCGGCTTGCCGA
Source organism: Mycobacterium shimoidei (assembly GCA_002101905.1). Classification (GTDB taxonomy): domain Bacteria; phylum Actinomycetota; class Actinomycetes; order Mycobacteriales; family Mycobacteriaceae; genus Mycobacterium; species Mycobacterium shimoidei. Next base: position 137,635 of record LQPU01000021.1, read on the forward strand.
CAAGTGACTCGGACAGCGCGGCCAGCGCGGCCGCATCCGGATTGACCGCCGTCAGACCCACCCGGGCGGCGGCGATGGCGTCACCGTCGAGCGTGACCGCGGCGCCGGCCGCGGTGACTGCCCAGTCCCCGACTCGGCGCTCGACTTTCGCGTATGCGCTGGAAGTCTTGTGCCGCACAGGGATCCGAACCTCGACCAGAATCTCGTTGTGGGCCAACGAAGTTTCGTAGGGGCCCTGCAAGAAGTCGTCGATCGCGATCTCGCGCTCACCCGACGGCCCGCGGGCCAGGCAGGTGGCGTTGAGCACGGTGCACACGGTCGCCAGGTCCTCCGCCGGATCTGCCTGGCACAGCGACCCACCGACCGTGCCACGGTTGCGGACCACCGGATCGGCGATCACCCGTTCGGCGTCGCGGAAGATCGGGCACACCGCGGCCAAGTCGTCTGATTCCAGCACAGCGGCGTGCCGGGTCATCGCACCGATGCGGACCAGGGTCGGGTCGGTGATCACGTAGCCGAGTTCGGGCGCCAGGTCGTTGATGTCGACGAGATATTCGGGGTTGGCGATGCGCAGCTTCATCATCGGCAGCAGGCTGTGGCCGCCGGCGACGATCATCGCGCCGTCACCCAGCCGATCCAGCAACCCGATCGCGTGGTCGACGCTGGACGCACGTTCGTACTCGAAAGGGCCAGGAACTTGCATTGTGATCGACCTCACAATCCATCGAATGGATCCTCAGTGTCGATCGGCGCTGAACGGGCGTCAATAGCGAGTTAAGGGATCGCTTAACTTGCCTTCCACCTCCTGGTCATGGTGGATCCGCCCACCGATTTCAGCCAACCGTTGGCCCCCACCGCCCCAGCGCCGGGCGATGATGTCCGCCGCGATGGAGACCGCCGTCTCCTCCGGTGTGCGGGCGCCGAGATCCAGCCCGATCGGGCTGGCCAGCCGGGCCAGCTCAGCGTCGCTCACCCCGGCCTCCCGCAGCCTGGCCACCCGGTCGTCGTGGGTTCGCCGCGATCCCATCGCCCCCACATAGCCGACCTCGGGCAGCCGCAGCGCCACCTTGAGCACCGGGACGTCGAACTTCGGGTCGTGGGTCAGCACGCAGATCACGGTGTACCGATCGATCGCGCCGGCCTCGGCCTGCGCCGCCAGATACCGGTCCGGCCAGTCGACGACGACCTCGTCGGCGGTCGGGAACCGGGCCGACGTCGCGAAGACCGGTCGGGCGTCGCAGACCGTGACGCGGTAGCCGAGGAACGATGCCTGCCGCGCGAGAGCGGTGGCGAAGTCGATCGCGCCGAACACCAGCATCCGCGGACGCGGGAATTGGCTCGACACGAACACTTCCAGGCCGTCGCCGAGACGCTCTCCGTCCGGGCCGAGGGTGAGGACTTCGCTGCGGCCCACCGCGAGCAGACCCCGTGCGTCGTCGGCGACGGCGGCGTCGGCTCGCGGCGAACCGAGCGATCCCGCCACCGAGTCGGGACGGATGACGAGCCGCCGCCCCACCCACCCGGCGTCCGGATGGGCGATGACGGTCGCGATCGCCACCGGCTGGTGCGCCTCGATGTCGTCGGCCACCGCGGCGAGTTCGGGGAACGTTGCCTGCGACACCGCCTCGATGAAGACATCGATGATGCCGCCGCATGTCAGGCCCACCGCGAAAGCATCGTCGTCGCTGACCCCGTACCGTTGCAGCTGCGGTATCCCGGTGCGCGCCACCTCGGTGGCGCGTTCATAGACGTCGCCCTCCACGCAGCCGCCCGACACCGACCCGCTCACGGACCCGTTCGGCGCCACCACCATCGAGGCGCCGGGCGGGCGCGGCGCCGACCGGAATGTACGCACTACGGTCCCCATTCCGGCGGTGCCGCCGGCGCGCCAGATCGACATCAGATCGGCGAGCACGTCACGCACGCATTCCAACGTAGGCTCAAACCCATGACCCCGGCTCAACTTCGGGCTTACTCGGCCGTGGTGCGCCTGGGTTCGGTCCGGGCGGCGGCCGAGGAACTGGGTGTCTCCGACGCCAATGTGTCGATGCACGTGGCCGCGTTGCGCAAGGAACTCGACGACCCCTTGTTCAACCGGACCGCCGCCGGTCTGGCGTTCACGCCCGGCGGGCTTCGGTTGGCCAGCCGGGCAGTCGAAATCCTCGGCCTGCAACAGCAAACCGCGATCGAAGTGACCGAGGCGGCGCACGGGCGCAGGCTACTGCGTATCGCCGCGTCCAACACGTTCGCCGAACACGCCGCGCCCGGCCTGATCGAGCTGTTTTCCTCGCGCGCCGACGACCTGTCCGTCGAGTTGAGCGTGCACCCGACAAGCCGATTCGCCGAGCTGATCTCTTCGCGCGCCGTCGATATCGCGCTCGGGCCGATTCACCGCAACCCGGCCGATATCGACGGCTCGATCGTGGTGCGGCCGTTTCTGAAGTATCAGATCATCACGGCGGCCTCGCCGGACAACCCGCTGGCCGCCGGCGCCCCGACCCCCGCCCTGCTGCGCGAGCAGCAGTGGATGCTCGGTCCGTCGGCGGGCAGCGCGGACGGTGAGATCGCCACGATTCTGCGGAATTTGGCGATTCCGGAGTCCCAGCAGCGCATTTTCCAAAGCGATGCCGCTGCCCTCGAGGAGGTGCAGCGCGCCGGTGGTGTGACGCTGACGATCGGCTTCGCGGTCGCCAAAGACCTTGCCGCGGGTCGCTTGACGCACGTGACCGGGCCAGGACTGCAGGAGTCCGGCGAATGGTGCGCGGCGACACTGTCGCCGTCGGCGCGCCAGCCCGCGGTCTCGGAGTTGGTGCGCTTCATCACCACTCCGCGCTGCACCCAGGCGATGATCCGGGGCAGCGGCGTCGGCGTGACACGGTTCCGCCCCAAGGTGCATGTCACGCTGTGGAGCTGATCACCACGCCTGGTCGATGTTTCCGTGCCGGGTGATCCACGCGTGCATGGCGATGCCGGCCGCGACCGCGACGTTGATGCTGCGCGTCGAGCCGAACTGGGCGATCGATACGGTCAGCGCCGCACCGGCGCGGGCGTCGTCGCTGATGCCGGGTCCTTCCTGGCCGAACACCAACAGGCAGTTGCGCGGCAGCGGTGTCCGCTCGAGGCGCGCCGCGCCGGGCACATTGTCGACGGCAACCACCGTCAGGCCCGCGTCCGCCGCGAACTCCAACAGGCCGGCGACGTCGTCGTGATGGCGCAGCCGCTGGTAGCGGTCGGTGACCATGGCGCCGCGGCGATTCCAGCGGCGACGGCCCACGATGTGCACCGTGTCGACGGCGAAGGCGTTGGCGGTGCGCACCACCGAACCGATATTGGCGTCATGGCCGAAGTTCTCGATCGCCACATGAAGCGGGTGTCGGCGCTTGTCGATGTCGGCGATGATCGCCTCCCGGGTCCAGTAGCGGTAGGCGTCGACGACGTTGCGGGTATCGCCATCGCGCAGCAGGGCCGGGTCATACCGGGGGTCGTCGGGAAGTTCTCCCTCCCAGGGGCCGACGCCACCGGACGAACTGCCCCATTCGGTGGGGCCGGGGTGCTCGCTCATTGCGTGGTCCAGACGGCGGCGTGGGTGCCCACGACCGCGACGGTTGCATACAGCAGCGCTTGGTTGATCTCGCCTTGGGTGCACAGCGAGGTTTCCACGTGCACGGCGTCTAGCGACGCCTCGGGCAGCAGCAGCGCCGAGGACCCGTATGTCGAGCAGGCAACGCTGAGCCCGGGTGGCGGCAGCGTCGGCGTGGCCACCAGCATCATCGGTCCGCCGCGCGCGGCGGACTCGTCACGGTAGCGTTCTGCGACGGCGTTGACCGCCAGGCTCAGCAGCATGTAGCCGTTGCCGGTGAACACACCCGGCTCGCCCAGCGACTGCCGGCCCAGCTGCCGGCCGTCGGCGCGAAACGCCGACACGCTGGTGGTCTTGACCACCATGCCGATGTCGTTCTCCTTCGTCGGCAGCATTCCGACCGGAAAGGTGGCCGGATAGGCCGCCGCGGTGCCGGCGATCCGGTCCCGGGGCGAATACAGGTATACCCCGCGCACCGCGCTGCGGTCCTTGAGCGGGCCCAAACACACGCTGCCGCTGAGCCGGTCCGGTGATGCCGATGAAAGTCCCTGTATCACAATATTTTTCGCGCTATCGCAGCTGCCGATTCCGGTGGCCTCCATCGGGTGGGCCAGCGCGCCGTAGAGCCCGAAGCGCAGGTCGCCGGGTTTGGCGTGCGGCGCCGCCGGATCCGTCGCTGCCGCGTCGACGTCGACCACGACATGGTCGGCGTTCCAGCGCAGGTTCGATATTGAAACGTTCCAGCCCAGCACCGCCAGCGATTCGCCCAGCCGCGCGGATTGGGCACCATATATGAGCGCAGGTGTCTTCGGCCCCGAGCAAGCGGTGACCAGCGCGAGCGTCGCCACCATCGCGATCAGAGTCCGCACGGTTTCTAACGCAGTCCCAGGTCCGACAACCCCAGCACGCTGCGGTATGGCAGGCCCTCGGCCTCAATCGCTTCAGCCGCGCCGGTGGCACGGTCGACCACCGTGGCCACCCCGACCACGTCACCGCCGGCCTCACGCACAGCGCGCACCGCGGTCAGCGCCGAGGCCCCGGTGGTGCTGGTGTCCTCCACCACCAGCACCTGCCGTCCGGCGATGTCTGGACCTTCGATAAGTCGTTGCATGCCATGGGTTTTCACTGACTTACGCACCACGAATGCGTCGATCGGACGGCCCGGCGCATGCATGACGGCGGTGGCGACCGGGTCAGCGCCCAGGGTCAGGCCGCCCACCGCGGCGTACTGCCAGTCGGCGGTGAGCTCGCGGATCAACCGGCCGATCAGCGGGGCGGCCCGATGATGCAGGGTGGCGCGGCGCAGATCGACGTAGTAGTCGGCCTGCTTGCCCGACGACAGCGTGACGCGGCCGTGCACCACCGACAGTGTGCGCACCAGCTCGGCCAGTTGGTCACGTTCGGCCACGGCCCTGGCCCAGTCGATTGGTGGTGAGGCGGGCCAAGTTTCGGGGCAGCAGGCGCACGGCGGCAGTGAGCGCCTTGTATTGCACGCCGGGAACGCTGATCACCTTGCCCTTGGCGATGTCGGCCAGGCTTTCCCGGACCACGTCGTCGACCTCGAGCCACATAAACGACGGCAGCGAGGACATGTCGATCCCGGCGCGACTGTGAAACTCGGTGTGTACGTAGCCCGGACACACCGCGTGAACACCAACGCCGGTGCCCTTCAGCCCGCCGGCGAGACCTTCGGTGAACGACACCACCCACGCCTTGGATGCCGAATAGGTCGACCCGCGACCCGACAGCAGCCCGGCAACGCTGGACACATTGATGACGGTGCCCGCCCCCGCGTCCAGCATGGCCGGCAACGCGGCGCGGGTCAGTTGCATCACCGCGGTGACGTTGACATCCAGCTGAGCCTGCAGCAGCGCGGGATCGGCGGTCCAGAATTCGCCCGAGGTGCCAAAACCGGCATTGTTCACCAGCACTCGCACCCCGGTGGCCAGCCGGTCGGCGACCTTGGCGCGGTCGGCGGCGTCGGCGAGGTCGGCGGGCAGCACTTCGACGGAGCGCCTCGCCTGGTCGCGCAGCTCGCCGGCCAGTTGGGCGAGCCGGTCGACGTCGCGGGCCACCAAGACCAGGTCGTAACCGTCGGCGGCGTAACGCCGGGCAAAGCCGGCACCGATCCCGGACGTGGGCCCCGTGATCAGGGCAACGGGACGAGCCATGACCGACAGCGTAACTGCGGCCGATCAGCGCTGGTAATGCGTGGCCTGGTAACCGTTACGGCCCGGCGGCGGACGCCGGACGGCTCCGGTGCGGCCGCTCTCACGCCGTCCGGGCTCCGCTGCGGCGCGGCGCGGCGGCTCCGGTCGTGCCGCCGTATCGGCACGCCGTGGCGGCATTTCCGCCCGCGCGGCCGGGGCCAGCGGACGGCTCGGCGCCGCGTTGCGGCGCGCGCCCGGCCCCGGAGTCTGCTGCGGCACCGGCGGCAGCACCCGCAACAGGTCGTTGAAATGACGCACCGTGCGCAAACCTTCGTCCCACTGCGCGCGAGTACTGGAGATCGGCATGCTCACCAACGTCCAGTTCTCTTCGTTCCACATGATCTCGGCGCACTCCGGTGCGGTGTGGGCGAAGGTGACCATCCGCCGGTCGCACGCCCGCCGGGCCGCGTCCAGGTTGGTGGAGTACACCATCCGCGGCCCGATCGCGCCCAGCAGCCAAATGTCGTTCTCCCGCGGCTCTTTGAGGCCCTTGAGCCGCAAGTCGACGACGACGTTGGTGCCGACCTTGCGGTGCAAGGCGATGACCGTCGCGACTTCTTCGAGGTCGAAGATGTAGACGGCTTCGCCGCGGATCTGGCCGAGGACGACGTTGTGGGCCGTGACGTCGCCGACGGTCGACATCACCCCGCGCTTCCAGCGCTTGACGATGTCGGCGGATTCGGGTTCGTAGTCGAATCCGTGCGAACGCGCCCACGATTTGCGCCGGCGGCCCCGCCCCCGACGCCGATCGATGTCGACGTACAGCAGCACCACCGCACCGACGAAGCACAGCGCGGCAAGCGTGAACCAGAGCGGGACCATTGGGCGCAAGCTTACTTGCTAGTGACCCAGAATCACGATTGCTTGCAGGTCACAACCCCGTCACGTCTGCCGAGCTCAGCCGAGGATCAGCGACTCGCCGTCGGGGCTGACGTTGACCGGCACGGTGTCGCCGTCGTGCACGTCGCCGGCCAGCAGCATCTTGGCCAGCTGGTCGCCGATGGCCTGCTGAACCAGCCGCCGCAGCGGGCGCGCCCCGTAGACCGGGTCGAAGCCGCGCTGGGCCAGCCAGCGCTTGGCGGCAAGCGACACCTGAAGGGTCAGCCGTCGCTGCGCGAGCCGCTTGCCCAGCTGCGCCAGCTGGATGTCCACGATCTGCAGCAGCTCTTCGGGGTTGAGGCCCTCGAAGATCAGCACGTCGTCGAGGCGGTTGATGAACTCCGGCTTGAACGTGGCGCGCACGGCGTCCATCACCTGTTCCTCGCTGCCGCCGGCCCCGAGGTTGGAGGTCAGGATCAAGATGGTGTTGCGGAAGTCGACCGTACGGCCCTGTCCGTCGGTGAGCCGGCCCTCGTCGAGGACCTGCAGCAGCACGTCGAACACGTCCGGGTGAGCTTTCTCGATCTCGTCGAACAGCACCACCGTGTAGGGCCGCCGTCGCACCGCCTCGGTCAACTGGCCGCCCTGCTCGTAGCCGACGTAGCCGGGTGGCGCACCGACCAGGCGGGCCACCGAGTGCTTCTCGCCGTACTCGCTCATGTCGATGCGGACCATCGCCCGTTCGTCGTCGAACAGGAAGTCGGCCAGCGCCTTGGCCAGCTCGGTCTTACCGACACCGGTGGGACCGAGGAACATGAACGCTCCGGTCGGCCGGTTGGGATCGGCCACGCCGGCCCGGCTGCGGCGCACCGCATCGGACACCGCCTGCACCGGCTTCTTCTGGCCGACGACGCGTTTGGCCAGCTCGTCTTCCATCCGCAACAGCTTGGCGGTCTCGCCCTCCAGCAACCGCCCGGCCGGGATCCCCGTCCAGGCGGAGACCACGTCGGCGATGTCGTCCGGACCGACCTCTTCCTTGAGCATCATGGCCTCGCGGGCCTGCGCCTGCGGCAGTGCGGCTTCGAGTTTCTTCTCCACCTCCGGGATGCGGCCGTAGCGCAACTCGGCGGCCTTGGCCAGGTCGCCGTCCCGCTCGGCGCGCTCGGACTCGCCGCGCAGCGTCTCCAACTGCTCTTTGAGCTCGCGGACGGTATCGATGGCGTTCTTCTCGTTGTGCCAGCGAGTGGTCAGCTCGGCGAGCTTCTCCTTCTGGTCGGCCAGCTCGCTGCGCAGCTTCTCCAGGCGCTCCTTGGAGGCCTCGTCCTCCTCCTTTTCCAGCGCCATCTCCTCGATCTCCAGGCGCCGCACCAGCCGCTCGACCTCGTCGATCTCGACGGGCCGCGAGTCGATCTCCATGCGCAGCCGGCTGGCGGCCTCGTCGACCAGGTCGATGGCCTTGTCCGGCAGGAAGCGCGAGGTGATGTACCGGTCGGACAACGTGGCCGCTGCCACCAGCGCCGAGTCGGTGATCCGCACACCGTGGTGCACCTCGTAGCGGTCCTTCAGCCCGCGCAGGATCCCGATGGTGTCCTCCACCGACGGCTGACCGACGTATACCTGCTGGAAACGCCGCTCCAAGGCGGCGTCCTTTTCGATGTGCTTGCGGTACTCGTCGAGCGTGGTCGCACCGACCAGCCGCAGCTCGCCGCGGGCCAGCATCGGCTTGATCATGTTGCCGGCGTCCATTGCGCCTTCGCCGGTGGCGCCGGCACCCACGATGGTGTGCAGCTCGTCGATGAACGTGATGATCTGCCCGGCGGCGTTCTTGATGTCATCGAGGACCGCCTTGAGCCGTTCCTCGAACTCGCCGCGGTACTTCGAGCCGGCCACCATCGAGCCGAGGTCCAGCGCGATGATCGTCTTATCGCGCAGGCTTTCCGGTACATCGCCGGCGACGATGCGCTGCGCCAAACCTTCCACGATCGCGGTCTTGCCGACGCCGGGCTCACCGATCAACACCGGGTTGTTCTTGGTGCGACGGCTCAGGACCTGGATGACGCGACGAATCTCGTTGTCACGTCCGATGACCGGGTCCAGCTTGCCTTCCCGCGCGCGAGCGGTCAGGTCGGTGGAGTACTTCTCCAGCGCCTGGTAGGTGGCCTCGGGGTCGGGACTGGTGACCCGGGCGCTGCCGCGCACCTTGACGAAAGCCTCCCGCAGCGCCTGGGGCGATGCGCCGTGGCCGGTCAGCAGCTTGGCGACGTCGGAGTCGCCGGTGGCCAGCCCGACCATCAGGTGCTCGGTGGAGACGTACTCGTCGTCGAGTTCGGTGGCCAGTTGCTGGGCGGTGGTGATGGCCGCCAGCGATTCACGGGACAGCTGCGGTTGCGAGCTGGCCCCGGTGATCTGCGGCAGCGCGTCGAGCAGGCGCTGGTTTTCAGCGCGCACAGTGGCGGGCTCGACACCGACAGCCTCCAGCAGTGGCGCGGCGATCCCGTCTTTCTGTGTCAGCAGCGCCAACAGCAGGTGCGCGGGCCGGATCTCCGGGTTGCCGGCCGCCGAAGCCGCCTGCAGGGCCGAAGTCAGCGCGGCCTGCGCCTTGGTTGTCGGGTTGAACGAGTCCACGACGACCTCCGTTCGGGGTCACAAGGGGTTGTCAAAAATGCTTCTCGGGATGTCTAACGCCGTCAAGGTTGAGTCTGTTCCGCTCAAGTTAAAAATTTTCGGCAGTATGACAGTTAGGCGTCGATATGTGAGCCTTCGCGACGCGGCGCAAGCAATGTCACAGAATGGAGCGCTATGTCGAGCTATCCACCGTCGATGCCGCCCTTGGGGCCGCCGGGCCCGCCCCCGGGGCCGGGGCCGCAGGGGGCGCAGCCACCGTGGGAGCCTTACCCCGACCAGTGGCCGCCGCCCCCGCCGCCGGGTCCCTACCCCCCGCCCCCGCCGCCGGGCTGGCAGCCGGGCGGCGCATGGCCTCCGCCGCCCGGGGCGGCACCGGGCTGGGCGCCGGGCCCTGCCGGCTGGCCCGCGCCGCCGCCGGGGCCGCCACGGCGAAAGCTGACCGCGTGGATCGTGGCCGGAGCCGTCGCGCTTATCACGGCGGTGGTCGTCACCGCGGTGCTGCTCACGCAGGTGGCCCCCAAGCCGAAATCCGATGAGGCGCAGATCCGCGCCCTGATCGCCAAGGCGACAACCACCAACAGCTCCGACCTCAGCGAGTTCCGCGAGCTATGGTGCGCCAAGATCCAGCGCGTCATCGATCAGGTACAGCAATTCCACCCCACCTTGCCCGAGCCCCCATCGAAATCGCGCGGTCAAATCACCGTCAAATCCATCGAGATCGACGGTGACAAAGCCACTGCGACCATCGCCAACACCAGCCACGGCAGAACCCGTGACGCCCAGATGACGTTCCGCAAAGAACGCGGCGAATGGAAGCTTTGCCTCTAGCCGCCGTCTAGCAGCTTGCCCAGCTGGGCCGCAATCCGAACCCAGCCTTTGCCCATGATGTCGCGGGAACGTCGCTGAACGACGTCATCGAGGTCAAAGCCAGTGTGCCGCAGGATGACTCGGGTGCCATGACCCTCGGGATACAGAGTCCAGGAGACCATCCACGTCGCGGGTTGGCCGGATGCCGCATCGGCCCAGCTGATGGTCAGCTGCTTGCCCTCTTGCACCGCGATTACCTCGCACGCGATGTCACCGGAGAAGCCCACCGACGGCATTGGTTGGCCCCGAAACGTGAAACGGGTGCCGACAACCGGCGCAAAGCCACTGGGTTGCATCAGCCACCGCGCCATCAGCTCCGGCGTGGTCAGCGCCCGCCACACCCGTTCGGGTGGATGCGCATAGAACTGGTCGACCTCGATGACCTGCGGGTCAGCGGTGGTGTCTGTCATGAATCTTCCTCTCCCCCGCAAGCGGGTGGTGGTCCGGCCATTTCGTCAAGCACCTCACCCAGAGCGGTCAACCGCTCGCGCCAGTACCGCTCATATGGGCTCAGCCAGGCCGAGATCTCTTGCAGCGGTTCGGCGTTGACCCGGTAGTGGCGGAACCTGCCCCGCTTCTCCTCGGCGACCAGTCCGCACTCGCGCAGCATCTTCAGGTGTTCGGACACGCTGGGGCGAGCCATATCGAAGCGCTCGGAGATCGCTGCCACGGTGCGCTCGCCGTCGAGCAGCATGTCGAGAATGTCGCGGCGGGTCGGGTTGGCCAATGCGGCAAAGATCGAGTCGGTGCGGTTGACCTTGGCGCGCTGCGGCACAGCCCAGATATTAGGTAGGATTTTTCCTACCTGTCAACTATCGGCTACCGTTCTCCCGTGGCGATCAGCTGGCTCTCAGAACTCACCGGACTCGGCTCGCTCGCGCTGGTTGTCGCGCTTTCCCCGCTGTCCGTCATCCCGGCCGTGCTGGTCTTGAGCACACCGCGGCCGCGGGCGACCAGCCTGGCGTTTCTGGCCGGCTGGGTCGTCGCCTTGGCGGCGCTCACCGCTTTGGCCATCGCGGTCTCGGGTTTGCTCGGCGGGTTGCAGAAATCGCCGCCGGTCTGGGCGTCGTGGCTGCGGATCGTCGCCGGTGCAGCACTGGTCGTGTTCGGCATTTATCAGTGGCTGACCCGGGAACGCCATACCGAGATGCCGGGCTGGATGCGCTCGCTCACCACCGTCACCCCGCCGCGCGCCGGGGTGCTGGCCGCGGTACTGGCCGTGATACGACCCGAAGTGTTATTTGTTTGCGCGGCAGCCGGTTTGGCGATCGGCAGTGCGGGAGCGGGCACGGACCGAGTGTGGATAGGGGCCGCCTACTTCGTGGGCATCGCGGCATCCACGGTCGCGGTCCCGGTGCTCGCCTACACCGCCGCGGGTGATCGCCTCGACGAACCGCTGAACCGGCTGAAAACGTGGATGGAGCGCCACCACGCCGCCATGGTTGCCGTCGTCCTGATCGTGATCGGTGTGGTGGTGTTGTACAAGGGAATTCGCCACGTCTGAGGCCGCGCATAAAATCGGCGCCCGTGGGGCTGGAGAACCGGGACGCGCTGCAGCTGTTGCGCGCTGCCTTCGACGAGCAGGCCGCGCGCGACGCCGACAGCTTCGTCGGGCGGTTCTACACCCGCTGGTTTTCCCTTGACGTCGCGTTGCGCGACCTGTTCCCACCGGACATGGCCCGCCAGCGGGCGGCCTTTGCCCACGCGCTGAACTGGGTGTACGGCGAACTGCTGGCGCAGCGCGCTCAGGCGCCGGTGGCGTTTTTGGCCCAGCTGGGCCGCGACCACCGCAAGTACGGGGTCGCCCCGAAGCACTACGAGACGTTGCATCAGGCGCTCTACACCACGCTGCGCGACGAGCTTGCCGAGGCCTGGACCGACGCGGTCGACGAAACCGCCCGACAGTCGCTGAATCTCATCACCGGGGTGATGAGTGGCGCCGCCGACGCCGACGAGGGGCCGGCCTGGTGGGACGGCACGGTGATCGAACACCTGCGAGTGTCGCGCGACCTCGCGGTGATCCGGCTGCAACTCGACCGCGCGCTGCATTATCACCCCGGCCAGTACGTCAACGTGGCGATCCCGCAATGCCCGCGTAGGTGGCGCTACCTCACACCCGCTATCCCGCCGGACGAGAGCGGCGGGATCGAGTTCCATGTGCGCGCGGTTCCCGGTGGGCTGGTGAGCAACGCCATCGTCGGGGAAACCCGGCCCGGTGACCGGTGGCGGCTGTCGAGTCCGCACGGCGCGATGCAGGTCGACCGCGACGGCGGCGACGTGCTGATGGTGGCGGGCAGCACCGGTCTGGCGCCGCTGCGCTCGATCGTCATGGATCTGGCCCGCTGGGCGCATAACCCGCGGGTGCACATGTTCTTCGGCGGCCGCTACCCGTGCGAACTGTACGATTTGCGAACGCTGTGGCAGATCGCCGCACACAATCCCTGGCTGTCGGTGTCGCCGGTTTCGGAGTACACCAGCGACCCGGCGTGGGCCGGCGATTATCCGGACGTGACACCGCCGCGCGGGCTGCATGTCCGACAGACCGGCCGGCTTGCGGACGTGGTCACCAAGTACGGCAACTGGAGCGACCGCCAAATCTTGATCTGCGGCGGACCGGACATGGTTCGTGCCACCAAGGCGGCGCTGATCGCCAAAGGGGCTCCGCCCGAACAGATTCAGCACGACCCACTGTCGGGCTAGGCTGGCCGCTGTGCACATAGTCACGCTGCGCGACGCGTCGTCGCCGGTGGCGGCGCAGTTCGTTCCCGACGCCGGGATGATCGGCACGTCGCTCACCGACGACGGCGTGGAACTGCTCGGTCAGCGTCGCGGACTGGACGCCTACATCGCCGACGCCAAGACCATGGGTATCCCGCTGCTGTATCCGTGGGCAAACCGCTTGGGCGACAACACCTATACCGCCCATGGGAAGACGGTCACGCTGGTTCCGGGCCAAGGCGGCGTGCGCGCCGATGCCAACGGGCTCCCGATCCACGGCGTGCTGGCCGGCTATCCGAACTGGCGTGTCCTGGCCGAGTCGGCCGACGAGATCACCGCCGAACTCGATTTCGGCGCGGATCCCAAACTGCTGGCCAGCTTCCCGTTCCCACACCTGCTGGCGGTGAGCGTGCGACTCGCCGACCGGACACTGACGGTGCGCACCGCGGTGACACCGACCGCGGACAAAGCGGTCCCGTCGTGTTTCGGGTTTCACCCCTATCTGCAGTTGCCGGACGTGCCACGCAGCCAGTGGGTTATCGAGACGCCACCGCTGCGACATCTGGCCCTCGACGAGCGTGGACTGCCCACCGGGCAAGCCTCTCGTCAACAGGCTGCTGTTGAACCATTGGGCGACAAGGCTTTTGACGACGGATACGACGAGGTCGCCGACGGCGCGGTGTTCGCGGTCTCCGGAGGCGGGCGTCGTATCGAGGTGCATTTCGATCGCGGTTATCCGGCGGCGCAGATCTTCGCGCCACCGGGCGAAGATGTGGTGTGCTTCGAACCGATGGCCGCACCCACCGACGCGCTGCGCCGCGGCGACTACCCGCTCGCCCGTCCGGGTGACTCGGCGGTCGCCCAGTTCTCGATCCGGGTCTGATCGGCACCGAAACGCTGTTAGACTGCCGCCAGTAGGTGGGGTGCCGTTCGGTGGAGCATCACGATCCACCACTTTCGTCGAGGTAGGCGATGATGGCCGATATCGTTTTCGTCAATCCCCGGTTCGAGGTGTCGTACTGGGGACTCGAACATGCACTTCCCGTGCTGGGCAAAAAGTGCAACCTGCCGACCGCCTGTTTGCCGCTGCTGGCCGCGCTGACGCCGCCCGAGCATTCGGTGACGATCGTCGACGAGAATGTCGAGCCGCTCGACTACGATTGGCTGGCGCGGGCGGACATCGTGGGACTCACCGGCATGATCGTCCAGCGCCATCGCATGCGCGAGATTCTGCGTGAGCTCAAAGCCCGTGGGGTCTTCACCGTCGTCGGCGGCCCCTGGGTCAGCGTGCGGGAAGATTACTTTGAGGGCTTGCCCGACGTGATCTTCGTCGGCGAAGCCGAGACAAGCTGGCCGCAGTTTCTCCAAGAGTGGGCGCAGGGGCGGCATCAACGCCGCTACGAGCAACCCGAAGCGACCGACATGACTAAGGTGCCGGTCCCGCGCTACGACCTGCTCAGGGTCAAGGACTACCTGTTCGGCAGCATCCAGTTCAGCCGCGGCTGCCCGTTCCAGTGCGAGTTTTGCGACATCATCATCATGTTCGGCCGTAGGCCGAGGCTGAAGACGAGCGCACAGGTGATCGCCGAGTTGGAGGCGATGCGCAAGCAGCATCTGAAAATCGCTTTCATCGTCGACGACAACCTGATCGGCAACAAGGTCGCGGTGAAGAAGTTGCTGCGCGATATCGCTGACTGGCAGGCTGCCGAGGGATACCCGTTCACGTTCTTCACCGAGGCGTCGCTCAACCTCTCCGAAGACGACGAGCTGATGCAGTTGATGGACGCGGCCAACATCGTGACCGTCTTCATCGGCATCGAGAGCCCTAACGAAGATTCTCTGAAAGAGACCAAGAAGTATCAAAACGTTCGCAAAGGCGGGTCGATTGTCGACCGCGTTCGCAAGGTGCAGGACTCCGGAATCGAAGTCTGGTGCGGCATGATCGTCGGCTTCGACCATGACGATGCCCGGATCTTCAAGGCGCAGCACGAGTTCGTGCGTCAGACCGACATCATGCACGCGATGGTCGGCATGCTGTCGGCCATCCCGAAGACACCGCTTTACGCCCGGCTGAAAGATGAAGGGCGCCTCGATCTCGATGACGAACAGACGTTCGGCACGAACGTCATTCCGCTGGGCATGACTCGCGACGAGTTACGCGACGGGTACATCGGCCTGATGCAGGAGTTGTACGAGCCGGACTTCTACTTTGAGCGGCTCGAGAATTTGTTCCTCACACGCGAATTCAAGTGGGCCCGCGCGCGCGAAGCCTACTGGCGCCGGCATCCATGGCGGAAATGGAAGTCGCAGTCCCTCGATGCTCTGCTGGCCGTCGGCTTGTTCCTACGGCTGATGAAAAACATTCCCGACCCAGAGTTGCGCCGGATCTATCGCCGTCGCATGACCACCATGGCCCTGCGGCGGCCGGACCCGCAGCTGCTGTTCATCTGCGTGATCAAGTGCGCGATGCATTACCACCACTACACGATGACCCGTCAGATGCTCGAGCAGCGGAGCCTGGTCAACACGTTCTGAGCTAGTGCCGCGGCCTCCAGACCACCACGGCGGTGCTCTTGGGCATGACGGCGAGGTCGCGGCGCCGGTTGGCGCGCAGTGCCTCGATCTCGGCGGCCATTTCGGCCACCCGCGCCTGCAGCGCCTCGACCTGGTTGGTCAACTCGATGATGCGCTTGATGCCGGCGAGGTTGACGCCCTCATCCTGGGAGAGCCGCTGCACCTCGCGCAGCAACTCCACGTCGTGTTCGGAATACCGCCGCCCGCCACCGGCACTGCGCTTCGGCCTGACCAAGCCGAGCCGGTCATAGGTACGCAACGTTTGGGCGTGCATCCCGGCCAGCTCGGCGGCCACCGAGATGAGAAACGTTCGGGCGCTTTCCTTTTTCTTAGCCATCACCGATTACCTGCCCATCCAGCCCGCGGATCGAAGCCGCTGGCCCGCTCGGCGGCAGCGTAGGCCTCGAGCGCTTCCTTCGCGGCACCTTTCAGGTCCGGTGGGACGGCGACCTTCACAGTGACGAGTAAGTCGCCGGCACCGCCGCTGCGCTTGGGCACGCCGCGCCCCCGCACCCGCAGGATGCGGCCGTCGGCGGTGCCCTTGGGCACCCGGACACCGACCCGACCGTCCAGCGTGGGCACTGAAAGCGTTGTGCCCAAAGCTAATTCGGAGAAGCTCACTGGGACTGTCACGGTCAGGTCGTCGCCGTCGCGCCCGAAGACCGGGTCCGGGCGCACGTGCACGGTGACGTAAAGGTCACCCGAGGGGGCGCCCCGCAACCCGGCCTCACCCTGTCCGGCCAGCCGGATCCGTTGTCCGTCCTCCACACCCGGCGGGATCCGCACGTTGATGGTGCGGGTACGGGTGGTGACACCGGTTCCCTTGCATTGGTCGCACGGGTGCTCGATGATCGACCCGCTGCCACGGCAATCCGTACACGGCTCGGAGAAGCCGAAAGCGCCTTGGTTGCGGCTGATTACGCCCGAGCCGTTACAGGTGGGGCACACCTTGGGACTGGTACCCGGCCGGGCTCCGCTGCCATGACAGTTGGTGCACGGCGCCGGGCTGGTCAGCCGCAGCGGCATCGCCACGCCCTTGGTGGCCTCCAGGAAGCTCAGCTCGGCTTCGGTCTCCAGGTCGTTGCCGCGCCGTGGCCGGCTCGGGCGCGGCGAGGCGCCACGGCCGAACAAGCCGCCGAACAGGTCGCCGATGTTGGTGCCGCCGGTGCGGCCCGCGGCGTCGAACAGATCGTTGAGGTCGAATTCGACGCCGTCGGAGCCGTAGCCGCGCATTCCGAAGCCGCCGAAACCACCACCGCCGTTGAACCGGCGACCAAATCCGCCACCGGAGAACAGCCGACGGGTTTCGTCGTATTCTTTGCGCTTCTCCGGGTCCGACAGCACGCTGTTGGCTTCGGAGACGGCTTTGAACCGCTCCGCGGCGCTCGGGTTGTTCGGGTTCCGGTCGGGATGCAGTGAGGCAGCCAGCTTTCGGTAGGCCCGTTTGATTTCGTCTTGGCTGGCGTCAGGGGAGACGCCCAACTCCTTGTAGAAGTCCTTTTCGACCCACTCGCGTTGGGCCATGTCGCGTCACCCCCTCTCACCTTCCTGGGTAACTGTGCGTTTCTAGATCCTCTTCAACTTCAACTTCCCGGCGCCTTACGATTCTGCGTTCTGCTCATCGGTCTCGGTGTCGTTATCGGCCGCTTCGGCCGCCTCGCCGCCCACCGCTGGAGCGTCGGCCTCCTCCGGGACAGTGTCGACGACACTGACCAAGGCGTGCCGCAGGATCTGATCGCCGAGCTTGTAGCCCCGCCGCATGACGTTGCCGATCACCGGCTTGGTGCCCGGGGCCCCGTCACCTTCATGCTGGACGGCCTCGTGCAACTCCGGGTCGAAGTCCTCGCCCTCGGCGCCGAACGCAGCCAAGCCCAAACCGGACAAGACGTTGATCAGCTTGTCGGCGACCGACTTCAGCGGCCCCGACTCCAGGTCACCGTGGCTGCGTGCCCGGTCGAGATCGTCGAGCACGCCCAGCAATTGGCTGACCACAGTGGCCTTGGCGCGGTCGGCCGCCACCTGCTGGTCGCGCAGCGCCCGCTTGCGGTAGTTGGCGAAGTCGGCGTGCGCCCGCTGCAGATCGGCGGTCAACTCGGCGACCTTGTCGGCGGTCTCCGACCCCTGCGGCGCCGTGGCGTGCGGCGCCGGCCCGCTGGGGGCCGACCCGGACGCCACGTGGCGCACTTCGCCGGTTTCGGGGTCAATCCGCCGCTTGTCGGTGACTGTTACCTGTTCGTGTGGGTTGCCTTCGGTCATTTGGCCTCCCGATCGTCATCGACCACCTCGGCGTCCACCACGTCGTCGGCACCGCCGGCTGCTCCATCGCCGCTGGGGCCGGCGCCGCTGGCGGCCTGCGCAGCCTGGGTCGCCTCGTAGATGGCCTGACCCAGCGCCTGCGACTCTTGGCCGAGCTTCTCCATGGCCGACTTGATGGCGCCGATGTCGGTGCCCTCCAACGCCTTCTTCGCGTCAGCGACGGCGGCGTCGACCTTGTTCAGCGTGTCCTCGGGCACCTTCGAACCGCCCTCGGACGCTGCACTCCGTTGTTCAGCGACGAACTTCTCCGTCTGGTAGACCAGCGTCTCGGCCTGGTTGCGGACGTCGGCCTCCTCGCGCCGCTTGCGGTCTTCCTCGGCGTGCGCCTCGGCGTCCTTGATCATCCGGTCGATCTCCTCCTTGGACAGGCCGGAGCCCTCCTGGATGCGGATCGTGTTCTCCTTGCCGGTGCCCTTGTCCTTGGCGGTGACGTGGACGATGCCGTTGGCGTCGATGTCGAAGGTGACCTCGATCTGCGGCACGCCACGCGGCGCCGGCGGAATACCGGTCAGCTCGAAGGAGCCGAGCAGCTTGTTGTGCGCGGCGATTTCGCGCTCACCCTGATAGACCTGGATCTGCACCGACGGCTGGTTGTCGTCGGCGGTGGTGAAGGTCTCCGACCGCTTGGTCGGGATCGTGGTGTTGCGCTCGATCAGCTTGGTCATCACGCCGCCCTTGGTCTCGATACCCAGGCTCAACGGCGTAACATCAAGCAGCAGAACATCTTTCACCTCACCCTTGAGCACACCGGCCTGCAGCGCGGCACCTACGGCCACCACCTCGTCGGGGTTGACGCCCTTGTTGGGCTCCTTGCCACCGGTGAGTTCCTTGACCAGGTCGGTCACCGCGGGCATACGGGTGGAACCGCCCACCAGCACGACGTGGTCGATCTGGGACACCGAGATGCCGGCGTCCTTGATCACCTGCTGGAACGGCTGGCGAGTGCGATCCAGCAGATCTTGGGTGATCTTCTGGAACTCCGCGCGCGTCAGCTGCTCGTCGAGGAACAACGGGTTCTTGTCGGCGTCGACGGTGATGTAGGGCAGGTTGATCGACGTGCTGGCCGAGCTGGACAGCTCGATCTTGGCCTTCTCGGCCGCTTCACGCAGCCGCTGCATGGCCATCTTGTCCTTGGTCAGGTCGATCCCGGCGGTGCCCTTGAACTTGTCCACCAGCCAGTTGACGATCCGGTCGTCCCAGTCGTCACCACCGAGGTGGTTGTCACCCGAGGTGGCGCGCACCTCCACAACACCCTCGCCGATTTCCAGCAGCGAGACGTCGAACGTGCCGCCGCCGAGGTCGAACACCAGGATGGTCTGCTCTTTCTCACCCTTGTCCAAGCCGTAAGCGAGCGCGGCCGCGGTCGGCTCGTTGACGATCCGCAGCACGTTCATGCCGGCGATCTGGCCGGCTTCCTTGGTTGCCTGGCGCTGGGCGTCGTTGAAGTACGCCGGGACGGTGATCACCGCGTCGGTGATGTCCTCACCGAGGTAGCTTTCGGCGTCGCGCTTCAGCTTCATCAGAATGCGAGCGCTGATCTCCTGCGCCGTGTATTTCTTGCCGTCGATCTCGATCTTCCAGTCGGTGCCGATGTGTCGCTTGACCGACCGCACCGTGCGGTCGACGTTGGTCACCGCCTGGTTCTTTGCGGGCTGGCCGACCAGCACCTCGCCGTTGCGCGCGAACGCGACGACCGACGGGGTGGTCCGGGAGCCCTCGGAGTTGGCGACGACGACGGGGTCACCGCCCTCCAGCACTGAGACGACGGAGTTGGTGGTCCCGAGGTCGATGCCGACCGCACGAGCCATGATGAATCCTCCCTGATAGACGAGCTTTGTGGGGCACTACACTGCTGAGTGAACCCGGCTCAAGACTGCCTGCGTCACCGCAGCGGTGTCAAGCTAGGGTTGAGCCTGATCCACTCAAGTTATCGTTCATCCTAACGGCATCGCCGACAGGTTTGTTCCCGGGCCGACTGATGCACTTGTTGGGTTCTTCTGTGCCAACGTTTTGCGCCGCCAATGCCTTCAATTGCAAAATCCAAAAATTTTCTGTGAACGGGTTGACAACGCAGAGCAGCCGAGTAACTTACGGCCCGTAAGTTACTTGAAAGTAGGGTGGGTAATTCCTTAGTCGGCTGCACAGTTTGGGAGGTGCCCCGATGAATCGTCGTATCTACGCAGCCGCTGTTGCCGCCGTGACCGGGGCGGGCATGCTGACCGCCGCGTTGCTGCAGGCGGCGGTCGCCACTGCCGCTCCCGGTGAAGACGCCTTCACCATCGACGGCTTCACCTTCGATCCCATGACATTGGATGACGGCGAGGGATTCAATCCGGTCGACGCGCTCAACACTTCTCCGCCGCTGTTGACCCTGGGCGGCGGGATAGTGACCCTGTTCGGTCAGTCCCTCAACACCGCTCCGCAGAGCTTCGACGTGTACAGCGGCAGCGGGTCAAGCGCCACCGGCCTCGGCAGCATCAATACCGGGGTCGTCGCCGCGAACTTGTTGGGCCTGCCCAACACTGAGTTCACCGTCACCGAGGTCACGCCCGTCTCCGGTGTGGACGCCTCGGAGCTTCCGGCGGTGGGAACGGTCTACGACGTCCTCAACCTCGGTAACGGCACCTACAACGTCTATACGGCCACCCCGGGTGCCGACGGCACCGTCACCGACACCCTGGTGACCCCCTTCGGCAACGTCAACCTGGACTCGCTGTTCGCCGGCGTCAACGCCGCGAACCCGCTGCAGCCGGGCGACGCCTTCGCCGGTTTGCAGGGCGACAGCGTCATCGGCGATGAAGCCTTCACCATCGGCAACATCACCTTCGACCCGATGACGGCGGCCGGGTCCGAGGGCTTCGACCCTGTCAGCCCCCTCGTCGGTGTGCCGCCGCTGTTGAGCCTCGGCGGCGGCACGATCTTCGGCGACGCCGGCGGCGAGTCCCCGCTCACAGGCTTTTTGTCCCTTGCTCCTCAAGCCTTCGACGTCTACACCGGCACCGGATCGAGCGCCACCCTGATCGGCAGCATCACCACCGGTGAGGACGTGACGAGTCTTTTTGGCCTGACCAACACCCAGTTCACCGTCGACACCGTCACCCCCGAAGCCGGTAACACGGCTGCACAGACAGCGGCGCTGCCGGTAGGCGGAACGGTCTACGACGTGTTCAACCTGGGCAACGGCTACCAGAACATCTACGTCGCGACGCCGACCATCGGAGACACCAGCGGCACCGTCACCGACACCTTCGTGACGCCGTTCGGCAACATGGATCTGAGTGCACTGTTCGGCGGCATCAACGCGGCCGATGCCCTCGATCCGGGTGCAGCCTTCACCGGTCTGCTGGCCGACGACAGCGACCTCGGTGACAACGCCTTCACCCTTGGCGGCTTCATTTTCGACCCCAGCACCAACTCGAGCCCGGCGACCGACGGCTTCAACCCGATCCACTCGCTCCTCGGTGCTGCGCCGTTCCTGAACATCGGCGGTGGCTCGGTCTCCTTTGGCGGTTCGAGTCTGCCCATCGATACCCAGAACTTCACCGTCTACGACAATAGCGGGACAGAGGTCGCAACCATCACCAGCAACCTGAACAATGTGTCGAACCTGTTTGGCCTGGCCAACACCGAGTTCACCGTCGCGACTGTCACCCCGGCAACCGGGGAAGCCGACGCGAACCTGCCGACGGTGGGAACGGTCTACGACGTGTTCAACCTGGGCAACGGCTGGGAGAACATCTACATCGCCACCCCCGGGGCCGACGGCACGGTCATCGACACCTTCGTGACGCCGTTCGGCAACATCGACCTGAGTGCGCTGTTCGACAGCTTCAACGCGGCTAACCCGCTCGACCCGGGTGAAGCCTTCGCGGGTCTCGATGGCCTGGCGGCCGCGGTTTCGGCCATGGATCCGCTGGCGTTCCTCGGTTTCTGAGGTTCATCGAGTAGCACCACCGCGCCGCCGGCGGCCCGGGCTACTCGGCGCTACCATGACGCCGCCGACAGGCTCGTTCCCACGCTCCACAATGAGGGGCGACGACACCGCCCGGAGCCGTCGGATACCCTGATCACCAGCCCTTTTGCATCAGTTGGTGCCCGCGTCGCGGCGATGCACCCGGCCACGAAGATAGGAACGCGATGCCACCGCTGCCCGACGCGCCCACTCCGGCGGCACGTGACACTGCCCGGGAGGCGCTCACCCGAGAAGACGCGGGGTATCACCACGATCTCAAGCCCCGGCAGCTGCAGATGATCGCCATCGGCGGTGCCATCGGGACCGGGCTGTTCCTGGGCGCCGGTGGGCGGCTGGAGTCCGCCGGCCCCGGCCTGTTCCTGGCCTACGCGATCTGCGGCGGCTTCGTGTTCTTGATCTTGCGGGCACTCGGCGAACTGGTCCTGCACCGCCCGTCGTCGGGTTCGTTCGTGTCCTACACCCGCGAGTTCTACGGCGAGAAGGCGGCTTTCGTCGCCGGCTGGATGTATTTCTTGAACTGGTCGATGACCGGGATCGTGGACTCCACCGCGATCGCCAAGTACTTCCACTATTGGACGGCGTTTCACGCCATCCCGCAGTGGACGTTGGCGCTCATCGCGTTGGTGGCGGTGGTGTCGGTGAACATGATCTCGGTCAAGCTCTTCGGTGAATTCGAATTCTGGGCCGCACTGATCAAAGTGGCGGCATTGATGACGTTCTTGGTCGTCGGCACGATCTTCTTGGCCGGCCGCTTCCAGATCGACGGCCACGACACCGGATTGAGTGTGTGGGCCAACCACGGCGGATTCTTCCCGGCCGGTTTGCTACCGCTGGTACTCGTCACCTCCGGCGTTATATTCGCCTATGCCGCAGTAGAACTGGTCGGCACGGCGGCCGGGGAGACAGCCGAGCCGGAGAAGGTCATGCCGCGCGCCATCAATTCGGTGGTGGCCCGCATCGCGATCTTCTACGTCGGATCGGTCGCACTGTTGGCGCTGCTGTTGCCGTATACCGAATACAAAGAACATGAAAGCCCGTTCGTGACGTTCTTTACCAAGATCGGCTTCGGCGGCGCCGGCACCGTTATGAACGTCGTCGTGCTGACCGCAGCGTTTTCCAGTCTGAATGCGGGGCTGTATTCCACCGGCCGAATCCTGCGGTCGTTGGCAATCAACGGCAGCGGACCGAAGTTCACCGCGCGGATGTCGAAAAATGGTGTGCCCTACGGCGGAATCCTGTTGACCAGCATGATCGGCCTGTTCGGTGTGGTGCTCAATGCCGTCCGACCGGGGCAAGCCTTCGAAATCGTGCTCAACATCGCCGCGCTGGGCGTCATCGCGGCCTGGGCCTCGATTGTGGCGTCGCAGATCCGGCTCTACCAGCTGGCCAAGACCGGAACAATGCGGCGGCCGCGATTCCAGATGCCATGGGCCCCGTACAGCGGCTACGCCACGCTGCTGTTTTTGGCGGCGGTGCTGGTACTGATGATCTGCGACCATCGGCGCGGCCCGTGGATCATCGCGACGCTCGTGTTGGGCCTCCCAGCCCTGATCGGCGGATGGTATCTGGTCCGGCACCGGGTGATGGCCAACGACTTGCGGGCACGCCGATAAGCCGCAACCGATATGCCGCGACACCGCCGCTGTACGGCATGGTGTTGGTCTTTCTCGCGATCGCGATCGTCACCGTCACCGCCTATTTGCGCGCGGGCTGGTTGTCGCTCGTCGGCTACAGCCTCGCCGCGGTCATTGCCGCAGCGGGCTCTGCGCCGGCATTCCGCGACTAGCCGACTTTGTAACAGAGCAGACGCTCTGTTATTGTGGGGCGATGCCGCGCCCTCGCGTGTATGACCCGGAGCGGGTGCTCGACGCCGTCGAGTCACTGGCTGTGGCGTCCGGCCCGGCCGCCGTGACGATCCGCGCGATCAGTGCGGCCGTCGGGGTTTCCAACGGCGCGGTCTACCACACGTTCGGATCGCGCGCCGGCCTGATCGGGCAAGCCTGGCTGCGTGCCGGACGTCGATTCCTCACCGTGCAAACCACATCTGTCGATGAGGCGCTGTCGACCCCGGGCTCGCCGGCCGCCGTCGAGGCGGTAGTGGCCGCGGCCGAGGTGCCAGTGCTGTTCGCCGAGCAGTATCCGAATTCTTCCAAACTGCTCTTGACCGTGCGTCGCGAAGAATTGCTCAGCGAGGAATTACCCGACGAGATCGCCGCCGAGCTAGAAGATCTGGACCAATCGCTGGTCGGGTTGCTGATTCGACTCGCAGCCGCACTGTGGGAGCGCAAAGACGCCCGCGCCGTTGACGTCATCACCACTTGCGTCGTCGACTTGCCGACCGCCATCCTGCTGCGCCGGGATCGCCTGGGAAGCGCGACAGCACGCGAGCATCTGCGCGCCGCTGTTCGAGCGGTCTTGGCGGTCGGACCACCACCTCTCGGAAAGGGAAAGAATCATGGCCATTAGCCTGCGTTATGAGGAGAAGATCGCAATTCTCGAACTCGGTGACGATGAAAACCGCTTCTCACCAAGCTTTCTCGACGAGATGGATGCCCACCTCGACGAGGTCGTCAACGGTGCGCAAGGCTTGGTGACCACCGCCGGCGGCAAGTTCTACACCAACGGCCTCGACCTGGATTGGCTGGCGGCACATGGTGACCAGACCCAGTGGTATGTCGGACGGGTGCAAGCCATGTTGGCCCGAGTGCTGACGTTGCCCGTTCCCACGGTGGCCGCGATCGTCGGCCACGCGTTCGGTGCCGGCGCCATGTTGGCGCTGGCGCACGACTTTCGGGTGATGCGTACCGACCGCGGCTACTTCTGCTTCCCCGAAGCCGACATCCGCATCCCATTCACCCCCGGCATGGCCGCACTGATCCAGTCCAAACTGACCCCGCAGGCCGCGGTCGCCTCGATGACGACGGGCCGGCGTTTCGGCGGCGGCGATGCCGAAAGTCACGGCCTGGTCGACGCGACGGCACCCGAGGGTGCCGTGACGGCCACCGCGGTGGACTTGCTACGTCCGCTTGCGGGCAAGGACCCCGGAACGTTGGGGGCCATCAAGCAGACCATGTTCGGCCCGGCGGTGCAGGCGCTGACCGCGTAATGATTTGCGGCCGGCTGGGCATCGAGTGTGAATCCTTGGCATCGACTGTGAAGCCAGGGCGGGATTTTCGGCTCTAGCCCGCCCTCAGCTCACACTCGACGCCCTAGGTTCTCACTCGGTTCAGCGGGAACCCACCGCGACGGCCTCGTCTTCGGGGTCGTCCCAGAGCAGCAGTTGGCGAACCGCCGGACGTGATCCGTAGGGCTGCAGCATCTGACTGGCCGGACGCGGGCGCACCCGCAGCGGCCACCAGAACCAGCGTCCGAGCAGGGTCGCGATCGTCGGCGTCATGAACGATCGCACGATCAGCGTGTCGAACAACAGCCCCAGCGCGATGGTGGTGCCCACTTGGGCAAGAATCACCAACGCACTGAAGGCAAACGACGACATGGTCGCGGCGAACACCAGGCCGGCGGACGTGACCACCGAACCTGAGCCGGCCATCGCGCGAATGATGCCGGTCTTCAACCCGGCGTGGATCTCCTCTTTGAACCGGGAGATCAGTAGCAGGTTGTAATCGGATCCGACCGCCAGCAGCAGAATGACGGCCAGCGCCAACACAACCCAATACAACTGGATACCGAGAATGTCCTGCCAAACCAGCACGGACAGTCCGAACGAGGCTCCCAACGACAGCGCCACGGTGCCGACGATGACGATCGCGGCGCCCAGGCTTCGGGTGATGATCATCATGATGAGCAGAATCAGGCTCAGCGCGGCGATTCCGACGATCATCAAGTCGTACTTGACCGAGTCGTGAATGTCCTTGTACGTCGCCGCCGTTCCGGCGAGATAGATATGGGAGCCCTCCAGCAGAGTTCCCTTTACCGCCTCTTTTGCCGCGTTCTTGATCAGGTCGACGTGCTTGATGCCCTCGGGAGTGGCGGGATCACCTTCGTGGGTGATGATCATTTGCGCGGCCTTGCCGTCCGGCGACATAAAGAGTTTCACGCCGCGCTTGAAGTCGGGGTTGGAGAAGACCTCCGGCGGCAGGTAGAAGGTGTCGTCTATCTTGGCCTTGTCGAAGGCTTGCCCCATCGCAGCCGGGTTGTCGTTGGCGTATGCCGCCTGGTTGTTGATCCCGGAGTTGGTCGCGTAGTTGGTGAGCGTCAACGCCAGATTTGTCATCTGGCTTTCGATCTGCGGTGGGATCAGCGAAACCAGTTGCGGCTGGAGTGCATCCAGCTTGTCCAACGACGCGGTGATGGCCTGAAACTGGTCGGTGAGTTCGTCGATGCCGTCGATGGCATCCCAGACAGACCTGAGCGCAAAGCAGACCGGGATGTCGTAGCAGTGCTTCTCCCAGTAAAAGTAGCTGCGAATCGGCCGGAAGAAGTCGTCGAAGTTCCCGATCTTGTCTCGCAGGTCGTTGATGACGGCGATCGTGTCGTGGAAGCTTTGGGTCTGGTCGTGTGTCGCTGCGGCACTTTGTTGTTGGAGCGCATATTGCTGCTGCAGAATCCCCACTGTCTTTCTTAGCTCATCCGCCTGCTTGAGCAGGTCCGATGCGCGGTCTTTCTGGTACTGCAGATTCATGACCTGACCAACGCTTTGCTGGCTCAGCTGAAACGGTATCGAGCTGTGGTCGAGCGGCGTCCCCAACGGTCGCGTGATCCCCTGCACCTTCGCGATGCCGGGGGTGTGGAAGACGTTTTTGGCCACCCGCTCCAAGACCAGCATGTCGGCGGGGTCGCGCAGGTCATGGTCCGCCTCGATCATCAGCAGCTCGGGATTCAGCCGGGCTTGCGAAAAGTGGTGCTCGGCGGCAGCGTATCCAACCTTGGCGGGGGTGGCCGCCGGTAAGTAGGGCTTGGAGTCGTAACTGGTCTTGTATCCGGGCAGGGCAAGCAAACCGATCAGTGCGACTGCCATCGTCACGGCAAGAATCGGCGCCGGCCACCGCACGATGGCGGTGCCGATGCGTCGCCATCCCCGCGTGCGCATCGTGACTTTTGGCTCGAGCAAACCGAAGCGACTACCCACCGCAAGCACGGCCGGCGCTAAAGTCAGCGCAGTCAGCACCGACACCAGCATTCCCACCGCGGCCGGAATGCCCATCGATTCGAAGTACGGTTGGCGGGCGAACCTCAGGCAAAATACCGCCCCGGCGATGGTCAGGCCCGAGCCCAAGACGACATGCGCGGTGCCGTGAAACATGGTGTCAAAGGCCGTGTTTCGGTCTTCGCCAGCTGCCCGTGCCTCGTGATACCGGCCGAGGACGAATATCGCGTAGTCTGTCCCGGCGGCGATCGTCAGCAATGTCAAGATATTGACCGAGAAGGTCGACAGCTCGATCAAATCCAGGTTGCCCAGAACGGCCACAACTCCGCGGGCCGCAGCCATCTCGACAAGAACCGTGATGAGCACCGCCAGCGTGGTGATGGCGGAACGGTAGACCCAGGCCAACATGATCACGATCACCAAAAAGGTGATGAGCGTGACCTTGAGGATTCCCTTGTTGCCCACCTCGAACTGGTCGGTGATCAGCGGCGCGGCGCCGGTGACATACGCCTTGACCCCCGTCGGCGCCTGCGTGTGGTCGACGATGTCGCGGACCGCGTCGACGGACTCGCCCGCTAACGCGTCGCCTTGGTTACCGGCAAGGTAAACCTGAACCAACGCGGCCTTGCCGTCGTTGCTCTGGGAAGCCGATGCCGTCAGCGGATCGCCCCAGAAATCCTGGATGTGCTCGACGTGTTTCTTGTCCTGCTGGAGCTTGCGGATCAGGGTGTCGTAGAACCGGTGGGCATCGTCGCCAAGCGGCTTGTCGCCCTCCAGCACGATCATCGCAGCGCTGTCAGAGTCAAACTGTTGAAACACCTTGCCGATGTGTTTCATCGCCTGAAAACTCGGCGCGCTCGGCGAACTCATGCCGACCTGATGCGCCTGGGCGACGGCCTCGAGTCGTGGCACCGCGACATTTGTGACGACGGTTACGCCGAGCCAGAACAGAATGATCGGCACCGCGAGCCGGCGGATGGTGTGCGGCAAGCGGTTTCGCGGGGCGTGGTGGGTGCTCATCCGGATTTGTCGAGGCAGAAGGTGTAGGCGTTCACTGCGTTGACCGTCCTCTCGTCCTTGACCTCGTCGTTGATGATGATGCGGCAGCCAAGTGTGCTGCTGTTGCCTTGCGCGGTCAGGTTGGCGATGACGGCGGGGTCTGTGGTGATGGCCTCGTACTTCCACGGCAGCGGCGCGTGGTCCACCCGTTGCGGCGCCGCATGGATGTCTTGGTAGTTGATGGTTGCCACCGACCCCGGATCGCCGAAGACCTCGTAGACCACCCGTTTGGGATTGAACGGAACGCTGTCATTCAGCACGCCGGTTGGCGTGGACGTGTCGTTGTTCGACCCGAAGATGCCGTGTAACCGAAAAACGGCGAACCCCGCCAGCGCCACCACCGCGACGGTCACCACCACTATCCACCAGCGCCCCAGCAGACGAGTAAGCGAAAACCGCTTCACCTGCCGGCCTTTCGACAGCTCACCTTCCGGGTCAGACTGGGTAGCAGGACGTCGTCGACGAGCCCCTGCACAGTGCGACGAGTGGGCGGCCGGGTGGGCATGATGGTCCGGAAGATGAGATAGCCGGGCAGCAGGTCCCACAGGTCGTCGTTGATGGCGGCTTCCTCGATCTCACCGCGATCGACGGCCTGCGCTAAGACGTGGTCGATCAATGCTTTTCGCTGCTTGATGAACTGTTTCTGCAGAACCTCGTTGAGCGCGGGGTTGCGCGACACTTCCACCAGAATCGCGCGAATGGTGCTGGCACGCTCGCGCGCCTCCTGGCACACCGTTTCTCCCAAGCGCAGCAGATCGCCTCGCAAGGTGCCGGTTTCGGGCGGAACCGCGGCCTGCCGGACACTTTCCATGAACGCCGCCAACACCAGTTCGGCTTTCGACGGCCAGCGCCGGTACACGGTGGCCTTGCTGGCCCGGGCCGTGGCCGCGACGGCGTCCACCGTCAGCCGGTCATACCCGTGTTCCTGCAGCAGCTGCAGCGTCACCGATAGCAACTCGGCTTCCCGGGGCGACCACGGTGAGCAAGACACGAGGCTCACCCTAAAGCCATCCGTGCAGTACTGTCCAGTACCGTACCGCTAGCTCACGCGCTCTCGTCGATGTCGCGGCCGGTGGCCAGGTCACTGGACTCGACGTGCTCGACGTCGTCGCGGCTGCGCAGGTAGGCGCCCGCACCATGATCGCCGCTGATGTTGGCCAACACCTCGGGCCAGTGCCGCCGGGCCACAACGACGGGATGACCCGGCCGGTCACCGAAATAGGCGCGGGCCAGCCCGCTGCGAGATACCAACGCGCACTTGATGACCCGGCTGACGACGGCTGCACCGACGTCGGGGGTGTCGATGACGTGCAGCACCGCGTAGTCGGCTTGCATCCGCTCGGCCCGGGCCAGCCCCGCGCGCACCGACGCGCTCAACCCGGTGTCCCAGTCGCCGGCGGTGACCACGACGACGCCGGGCGGGGCCGCAACGTCGGCGGCCCCGAGCACCAGCACGATGTCGTCGCACCCGCCGTCGCGCAGCGCCTGCAGCGCGATGCCCAGCCAGCCGTCGACGAGTACCTTCGGCTTGCCGTATCGGCGTCCGGCCCCGGCGGCAAGAAGCACCCCGACGGTTGTCACCCCCGTGTCCTGTCGTGGTGAATGCGCCCGTCGAGTTCGGTCAACGGACGGCAACCGCCGCCCCAGGAGCGGGCGATGATCATCGCCGCGCCCGGCGGCCGCGGCGAGGACGCAATGGTGCGGACCGCGGTGGCCAGACCAGCGGTGGGTCCGGCGCGCCAGATCTCGGTCAGCTCAGCCAGGACGTCACGCATCGTGGGCCTGTCGACGGTGATAACCGCACTCTCATATAATGGCATTGCACTTCTCATATCGCGATAACCGTGCTGGTTCGAGATGGAGCGAAAGCATGGCTGACCTGGCCCGAGCGACCGTCGCACCGCGTTACGCTGGGACCCGGGTCCAGCGGGTGGAAGACACCCGGCTGCTCACCGGCCGGGGCACATTCGTCGACGACGTCGTACGGCCCGGGATGCTGCATGGCTGTTTTGTGCGTAGTCCGTTCGCCCGGGCCCGCATCAACGGCATCGACACCTCCGCCGCGCTCGGCCTGGCCGGGGTGCGCGCGGTGTTCGTCGCCGCGGACCTGAACCCCGACGTGCAAGAGGCCTGGCACGCGGTGGCCGGCAAGGACGTGCCGGACACCCCGCGCCCGCCGCTGGCCGAGGGTGAGGTCAAATTCGTCGGCGACCCGGTCGCCCTGGTGGTGGCCGACAGCCGCTACATCGCCGAGGACGCGGTCGAGCTGGTCGAGGTCGACTATCAGCCGTTGCCGGCGGTGGCCGACTTCACCAAGTCGGTGGGCTCCGACGTGGTCGTGCACGACGCCTATCCCGACAACGTCGCCGGCGGTATGGCGGGCGCTCCGCCGGACGAGGAGACGTTTGCGTCAGCGGCGTGCGTGGTCGCAGAGAACATCACCCAGCAGATCTACCTGCCGGTGCCGATCGAAACCCGCGGCATCGTCGTCGAATGGTCTTCCGCCGCAGATGAACTCACGATCTGGGCGTCCACCCAGACACCGCATGAGCTACGTGCGTTCGCCGCGCGACTGCTGGGAATTCCAGCGCAGCGTGTCCGGGTCATCATGCGCGACACCGGTGGCGGCTTCGGCCAGAAGGTGGTGCCGATGCGCGAGGACATGTGCATCCTGCTTGCCGCCCGCAAGGTGCCGGCCGCGCTGAAGTGGATCGAGGACCGCCGTGAGAACCTGATGTCGGCCGGGCAGGCACGGCATGTAAACGGCACGGCCAGAATGGCTTTCGACGACGACGGCACGATCCTGGCCGCCGACATCGACTTCATCCAGGACGTCGGGGCCTATCCGACGCCGTACCCGGTGTTGACCACCGCGGCGATCGGGATGTTCTTCCCCGGCCCGTACCGAGTGCCCAAGGCCAGCTTCAACTACAAGACGGTGTTCTCGAACACCGCCGGATTGGCGGCCTACCGCGGCCCGTGGCAGTACGAAACGCTGGCCCGCGAGATCGTGCTCGACATCGCCGCGCGCAGGCTGGGAATGGATCCCGTCGAACTGCGCCGAAAAAACCTGCTGCGCCGCGACGAGATGCCCTACTTCAATGCCAACGGGATGCCCTATGACCACGTGGCGCCGAACGAGACGTTCGAGCAGGCCGTGAAAATCCTTGACCACGAAGGCTTTCGCAAGGAGCAGCGCGACGCGCTGGCGCAGGGACGCTATATCGGGCTCGGCTTTTCGGCCTACATCGAGCCGACCGGCGCGGCCACCGGCCACCTGGCCACCGAGGGCGCGACGATCCGGATGGAACCGACCGGCAAGATCAACGTCTACGTCAACGGCGGTTCGACGGGCAACAGCATCGAGACCACCGTCGTGCAGTTGACCGCCGACGCGCTGGGCGCCGACATCGACGACGTCGCCACCATCCAGGGCGACACCGCGGTCACCCCGTACGGCGCGGGCACCCAAGGCAGCCGCAGCGCCCCGATGACAGCCGGGGCGGTCAACGAGGCCGGCGCGATGTTACGCAAGCAGATTGTGGCGATCGCGGCGCACTACCTCGGGGTCGCCGAATCCGAGGTGGAACTGGCGAATTCGCGGGCCAGCGCCGGCGAAAAGAGTGTCAGCTTCGCCGACCTGGCCTACCGGACGTACTACGAGCCGCAGCAACTGCCGCCGGGCACATCAGCGACGCTGGAGGCCACCGCGCGCTTTACCTCCCAGGCGCCGATCCACTGGGCCAACGCCACCCACGCCTGCACGTGTGAAGTCGACATCGAAACCGGGCAGGTCCGGCTGACGCGCTACATCGTCAGTGAGGACGTCGGCCCGATGATCAATCCGAACGTGGTGGAAGGTCAGATCGCCGGCGGCACCGTGCAGGGCATCGGCGGCGCGCTGATGGAGAACCTGGTCT
This sequence comes from Mycobacterium shimoidei, assembly GCA_002101905.1. Lineage (GTDB taxonomy): Bacteria > Actinomycetota > Actinomycetes > Mycobacteriales > Mycobacteriaceae > Mycobacterium > Mycobacterium shimoidei. The sequence continues at coordinate 169,403 of LQPU01000021.1, forward strand.
ACGACGACGACGGCAACCCGCTGTCGTCGACGTTCGTCGACTACCTGTTGCCGACGGCCACCGAAGTGCCGCCCATCGAATTCGGCCACGTCGAGATTCCCGGTCCCGGCGTCGGTGGCTACAAGGGTGTCGGCGAGGGCGGGGCCATCGGATCGGCGCCGGCGGTGATCAACGCGATCAACGACGCCCTGGCACCGCTGGGTGTCACGCTCACCCGGCTGCCGGCCAGTCCCGCGTCGATCATGTCGCTGCTCGAACAGGCTCAACAGTAAGGACACTCGAAAACGTGGAGTTCAACAACGAGTTTCGTGTCGCGGTGCCTCCCGCTAAGACTTGGGAGGTGCTCACCGACGTCGAGCGCGTGGCGCCGTGCCTGCCCGGGGCCACCCTGCTCAGCGTCGACGGCGATGAGTTCACCGGTGCTGTCAAGGTCAAAGTCGGGCCGATCACGGTGTCCTACAAGGGGATAGCGTCTTTCTTGGAAAAAGACGCCGACAAGCAGCGGGTGGTGCTCAAGGCCGACGGCAAGGAAACCCGCGGCAGCGGTAACGCCGCCGCGGTGGTGACCGCCCAACTCGAAGACCAGGGCGGCGCTACCAAAGTGGCGATCACTACCGACCTGACCATCTCCGGTAAGGCCGCCCAGTTCGGCCGCGGCGTGCTGGCCGACGTGGCCACCAACCTGATCGACCAGTTTGCCGAGCGCCTCGAGGCCGACCTGCTCGGCTCGGCGGAAACCTCTGCTGCGGCAACCACTCCCGCGCAGCCAGCCGATACCGACTCGGTCAACCTGCTCAAGGTGGCCGCACTTCCGCTAGCCAAGCGCGCGGCGCCGGTGTTGGCCGGGATAGCCCTCGGCGTCATCGTCGGATTCGCGCTGGGCCGACGCCGATGAAAGCCGCGCCGTTCGCCTATCACCGCCCCGACACGGTCGAACAGGCGGTCAAACTACTCGGCGAGTACGGCGATGACGCCAAGATCCTCGCCGGTGGGCAAAGCCTGGTCCCGTTACTGGCGATGCGGCTCACCCACTTCGAGAATCTGATCGACATCTCGCGGCTCGACGAGTTGCGCAACATCGAACTCGACGACGGCCAAGTGCGGATCGGCGCCGCGACCCCACACGCCTTCGTCGGCATGGACGACGAGGTGGCGGACTCGGTACCGCTGCTGACGCTGGCCACCCCGTACATCGGGCACTTTCAGATCCGCACCCGGGGAACGCTCGGCGGCGCCATCGCACATGCGGATCCGGCCGCGGAGTACGCCGCAGTCGCGCTGGCGCTGGATGCGCAGCTGGACGCGCTGTCGCCGCGCGGGCGGCGCCAGATCCCCGCCGCGGAGTTCTTCACCGGGCTGTGGCAGACCTCGCTGGCGTCCGACGAAATACTGACGACGGTCCGGTTTCCGGTGTGGACTGGCCGATGCGGCTATTCGGTGCACGAACTAGCAAGGCGCCATGGCGATTTCGCGATCGCCGGTGCAGTGCTGGCCGTGCAGGTCGACGACGAGGACCGGGTGTCTCGCTGCGCGATCGGGCTGCTGGGGCTGGGCTCAACACCGTTGCGGGCATCGGCGGCCGAGCGCGCCGTTGTCGGTACACCGGCGCGCGACCTGACCCCCACGGACGTCGGCGAACTCGCCATGAGCGGACTCGACGACGTTCCGACCGACCTGCAGGGCTCGGCCGAATACCGGCGCAAGGTTGGCGCCGCGATGGTGGCACGAGCGTGGACCCAGGCCAGCACGGAGGCACTCAATGCATGAACAACTGGTTCGGCTGTCCGTCAACGGTCACGACACCGAAGCACACGTCGAACCGCGCATGACGCTGGCCGATTTCCTGCGCGAGCGTTGCGGCCTGACCGGCACGCACCTGGGTTGTGAGCACGGCGCATGCGGCGCCTGCACGGTGCTGCTGGACGGCCAGGCGATACGCTCATGCCTGATCTTCGCCGTGCAGGCCGACGGCATGGAAGTGTCGACGGTCGAAGGCGTGGCCTCCCCCGACGGTCAACTCTCGCCGGTGCAGTCTGCGCTGCGCGAATGCCACGGGCTGCAATGCGGGTTCTGCACACCGGGTTTCGTCATGTCGATCACCGCCTTGCTGCGTGACAACCCGACACCCACCGACGCTGAGATCCGTGAAGGGCTGTCCGGCAACTTCTGCCGATGCACCGGTTATCAGGGCATCGTCAACGCCGTACACCGCGCCGCAGAGGCGATGTCGGGTGCGGCAGCCGACTAGCCCGAAAGACCGGCAGCGGACGCGAAAGTGCGCAACTCACGCGCGATGTCGGAGCCGGCCGGCTGGTAGACGACCTCGGTGACGCCGGCCGCGGCCAGTCGCCCGATCTTCTCGCCGACTTGCTCGGGAGTGCCGGTCAGCGCCGTCGAACTGGCCAACGGTATGAGCTCGGCGACGTGCGGCTCATCGCGCGGGTTGGCCTTCACCAGATGTCCGGCGTGGATGGCTAGATGCCGCTCGTTATCCGGACAGGTTTCGATCGCCTCGCGCCATGCCCGCCCACCCGGTAGGGCATCGACCGCGTCAGCGCCGCCGCGTTCGTACATCGCGTGATACAGCACCACCGCCGCGGGCCCCGCGGCATCGGCGACACGCGCGGAGGTCAGCTCCTCTCCTTCGTCGAGCACGGTGCCGAACGCCAACAACGCCCGCCAGTCGGCTGCCTTCACCGCGTCGGGCTGCGGCACGACCGCGGAGAACACGCCGTCGCCGAGCTCGCCCGCGACGGCCAAACCCTTTGGGCCGTCGGCGCCGATCAGGATCGGCACATCGATCGGCGGCTTCGCGCCGAAGCCCGGCAAGTGCAGCATGCGGATCACGGCGCCCTCCCATTGCGCGGTGTCGCCGGCGAGCAGAGCCCGCAAGCAGCGGACGTACTCGGCGACCCGCCGCCACGCCATGGGCCGCTGGCCGAGCGCGAACCGGCCGGTGAAGCCCGAACCGATCGCCACCGCGACCCGGCCAGGTGCTTGACCGACCAGCTCGGCGATGGCGGCGGCGTTCACCATCGGATGGCGCAGGCTGGGCACCAGCACACCGGGTCCCAGGCCGATCCGCGACGTGCGCTCCGCGCACCGGCTGAGAACCATCCACACATCCGGATAGAGAGCGGGCGAATCGTAGAGCCAGGCCCGCTGGTAACCGAGGGATTCAGCCAACTCCACATGCCCGGGCGTGTCGGATGAGGTTGCGAACGCACATGAAATGTCCATTGGCCGACACTACTGAATCGCTGACCGAATCCGATTGCGTGGCACCATCTATCGCGAGAGTGCAGCTACCGACACGTTTCCCGAGTCAGACCGTCGCCAGTTGCACTCTCGCGAGCACGCCGGCGAAGCGTGTCACTGCAGTCACTTGCGTCACTTCGTCAGTACGCTGGCGTACGTGCGGCTATCGCAGATAGCACTAGCAAGCCTGCTGTCGGGCGCAACGCTGATCGCCGGGTGCAGTTCGACGGTCGACGGCACGCCGAAAGCACTCCCGGGCGCCGGCCCGACCGAACCGTCCTACCCCAAGGCCAAGCCGACGCTACCGCCGCCGCCGACGAGGAAGCCGTCGCCACCGCCGAGCCCGACGCGGCCGCAGGCGCCCCCCGGCGCCGTTTCGCTGCCGCCCGATCACAACGGCTATGTCTTCATCGAAACCAAATCCGGGCAGACCCGCTGCCAGATCAACACCGAAAGCGTCGGGTGCGAAGCGCCGTTCACCAACTCCCCGATGCAGGACGGTGAGCACGCCAACGGCGTGAGCATCACCGCGGACGGAGAGGTGCACTGGATCTTGGGCAATCTCGGCGACATTCCCACCGTCACAATCGACTATCGCACCTACGACGCGCAGGGCTGGACGATCGTGGCTACCCAAAGCGGCACCCGCTTCACCAATAGCCACACCGACCACGGCATGTTCGTCAGCATCGAGAGGGTGGAAACGTATTAAACGTCCGACGGCCTACTCTGTCGGGCGTGGACTTTCGGGTATTCGTAGAACCGCAACAAGGCGCCAGTTACGGCACGCAGCTCGTCGTCGCGCAGACCGCCGAATCATTGGGCTACTCCGCATTCTTCCGCTCCGATCACTACCTGGCGATGAGCGGCGACGGCCTGCCCGGCCCGACGGATTCCTGGGTGACGCTGGGCGCGATCGCCAGGGAGACCTCGTCGATACGGTTGGGCACCCTGGTCACGTCAGCGACCTTCCGACACCCCGGACCGCTGGCCATCTCGGTCGCCCAAGTCGACGACATGAGCGGCGGGAGAATCGATTTCGGTATCGGCACCGGCTGGTTCGAGCCCGAACACCGGGCATACGCCATCCCCTTCCCACCGCTGGGCGAGCGATTCGACCGGCTCACCGAGCAGCTTGAGATCATCACCGGGCTTTGGACCACGCCGATCGGTCAAACATTCGACTACGCCGGAACCCACTACGCGATCTCCGAGTCGCCCGCATTGCCCAAACCGGTGCAGCGTCCGCACCCGCCGATCGTCGTCGGCGGGTTGGGCGCCAAGCGGACTCCGGCGCTGGCCGCGACGTTCGCCGACGAGTACAACGTGCCGTTCGCTTCGCTGGACACGGTGCGCACTCAATTCGAGCGGGTCAGCAGCGCAGTCGAGTCTGTCGGACGGTCCGCGGATTCGATGGTCTATTCCGCGTCCTTCGTGGTGTGCGCCGGACGAGACACCGCAGAAATCGCTCGCCGGGCGTCGGCCATCGGGCGCGAGCTCGACGAGCTGCGGACCAACTCTCCGCTGGTGGGCACACCGAACGAGATCGTCGACCGGTTAGGGCCATTCACCGAGGTCGGCGTGCAGCGGGTGTACCTGCAATTGCTGGACCTGTCCGATCTGGACCATCTGGAGCTGTTCGCCGCCGAGGTGCAACGGCAGCTCTGAGGCTCGACGCTGCGTACCATCGGGTCCGTGGCGAATTACGGCCCGCCGGAGGACCCCAGCAAGCAGCCGACCAGGATGGCCGACTACAGCGCGGCCGGACAACACCCCCCCGCCGGTGCGCAGCCAGGCCCACCACCCGAGCCGGACCGGCCACCGGCCCCGTGGTATCGCAAACGCTCGCTGGTGGCCGCCTGGGCGCTGCTGGTCGCCATCCTGATCGCCCTGATCGCTTACGGCATCGTCGAGATTTCCACCGGCGGTGGCGGCGCGCCCTCGCCCACCACGTCGACGACGCCGAGCTCCACGACCACCACCACCCCGTCGACGACCAGCACCACGACTGCCACCACTGCTCCGTCGAGCTCAACCGAAGAGGCACCGCCACCGCCGCCACCGCCGGCGAACACCAACGCCCCTGCCCAGCCGCCGGCCGGGCACCCTCCCGTGCATGAGCCGCCACGCCTGCCCAAGTTGCCGCCGCTGCCGCCGCTGCCGCCGACGATCACCATTCCGCACGTACCGACCGTCATCACACTGCCGCCGCATTTCTGAAAAAGATTGCGCCGAAAGGTAACTGCTGAGAATCGCGGCCTCAGTATGAGTTGTGGCAGCAGCGCCGGCCTGCCGGGCGGCGGCAGAAGCGTTACGATCGCTCCCCGTGGTGGGCAGCCAACGACCAGACCACGACGACGACTACTCAGACGGTTCGGGCGCCGGTAGCAATACGTACGAGCTGTTCGCCCGCACCGAAACACCGTCGCCGTGGTATCTCAAACCCTGGGCGCTGGCGGGCTGGGGCCTACTAGTCGCGATTCTGATCGCGGTGATCATCTCCGGGCTGGTGATCCTGGCCAACGACAGCAGCGGAAGCGCACCGGCGAGTACCACCTCGCCGACCACCACCCAATCGACCGCGACGTCGACCACCACCACGACAACAACGACAACAACGACAACCACCACGGTCGAGCCCACCACGAGCGCGGGACCAGCCGAACCACCGCTGGGCACCGAAGCGCCGGTCCCCCCGCCGCCGTCCCATCACCACCGTTGGCGCGAATACGTGCCCCACATCCCGGGCCATCGCTTCAATCAATAGATGGGTCAACTTAGGACAGCCTTTGTCGCGGTCAGCGCCGCGAAGGTGACACTATGAGCACGCCTAGCAGTTAAGTTACCGGCTAGTAACCAGAATTAGGTTACCGATCAGTAACTTAGAATTGGAGAGACTCCGTGGAGACGCAGACGCTGATCAGACTGGTAGTCGGGCTCGGCATGACGGCCATCGTGGGGTTGTTCGCCCTGCGGCGGGTCAGCTGGCTCGCCAGACTGGTGCTGTCCGGCCAGCCCGCCAGCGGCCGCACCGACAATATCGTCGGCCGGATCTGGGTCGAGCTCTCCGAGGTGTTCGGGCAGCGTCGGCTGTTGAAATGGTCGATCCCCGGTCTCGCCCACTTCTTCACGATGTGGGGCTTTTTCATCCTGCTGACCGTCTATATCGAGGCGTACGGGCTGCTTTTTGTGCCCAACTTCCACATTCCGATCATCGGCCGATGGGACGCACTGGGATTCCTGCAGGACTTCTTCGCGACCGCGGTGTTCCTCGGTATCGCGACGTTCGCCGTCATCCGAATCATGCGCAGCCCGCGTGAAATAGGCCGGACATCGCGGTTCTACGGCTCACACACCGGTGGCGCGTGGCTGATCCTGTTCATGATCTTCAACGTCATCTGGACCTACGTGCTGGTGCGCGGGTCGGCCGTCAACAACGGGACGCTGCCCTACGGCAACGGCGCGTTCCTGTCCCAGTTGTTCGGCACGATCTTGCGTCCGCTCGGCCACACCGGCAACGAGATCCTGGAGACGGTGGCGCTGCTGCTGCACATCGGCGTCATGCTCGCGTTCCTGATCATCGTGCTGCACTCCAAGCACCTGCACATCTTCTTGGCGCCGATCAACGTCATCTTCAAACGGCTGCCCGACGGGCTGGGTCCGCTGCTGCCGATCGAATCCGATGGCAAACCGATCGACTTCGAAAACCCGCCGGACGACGCGGAATTCGGCCGCGGCAAGATCGAGGACTTCAGCTGGAAGGCGATGCTGGACTTCGCCACCTGCACCGAGTGCGGCCGCTGCCAGTCGCAGTGCCCGGCTTGGAACACCGGAAAACCGTTGTCGCCCAAGCTCGTCATCATGGACCTGCGCGACCACTGGATGGCCAAGGCGCCGTATCTGCTCGGCAATAAAGAGGCCGACGCCGAAGGCGGCTACATCGAGTCCGGTCGCGGCGAGGGGCACCACGTTCCGGAATCCGGTTTCGGCCGGGTGCCTGGTTCCGGGCCCGAGCAGGCCAACCGCCCGCTGGTGGGCACCGAAGAGCAGGGCGGTGTGATCGACCCCGACGTGTTGTGGTCATGCGTGACGTGCGGCGCCTGCGTCGAGCAGTGCCCAGTGGACATCGAACACGTCGATCACATCGTGGACATGCGCCGCTATCAGGTGATGATGGAGTCGGAGTTTCCCTCTGAACTGTCGGTGCTGTTCAAAAACCTTGAGACCAAAGGCAATCCGTGGGGCCAGAACGCCGCGGACCGCACCAACTGGATCAGTGAGGTCGACTTCGACGTTCCCGTCTACGGCGAGGACGTCGACAGCTTCGACGGCTTCGAGTACCTGTTCTGGGTCGGCTGCGCCGGTGCCTATGACGACAAGGCGAAGAAGACCACCAAGGCCGTCGCCGAGCTGCTGGCCATCGCGGGCGTGAAGTATCTGGTGCTGGGCACCGGGGAAACCTGCAACGGGGACTCCGCGCGCCGGTCGGGCAACGAGTTCTTGTTCCAGCAGCTGGCCGCCCAGGCCGTTGAAACACTCGACGGGGTGTTCGAAGGCGTGGAAACCGTCGACCGCAAGATCGTCGTCACCTGCCCGCACTGCTTCAACACCCTGGGCCGCGAATACAAGCAGCTGGGCAGCAACTACACCGTCTTGCACCACACCCAACTGCTCAACCGGCTGGTGCGCGACAAGAAGCTGGTTTCGGTCAAGCCGCTCGACGGTGACGGACCGTCGATCACCTACCACGACCCGTGCTATCTGGGCCGGCACAACAAGGTCTATGAGGCGCCGCGTGAGCTGATCAGCGCATCGGGTGCGACGCTGACCGAAATGCCGCGGCACGCAGAGCGCAGCTTCTGCTGCGGCGCCGGCGGCGCGCGGATGTGGATGGAAGAGCACATCGGCAAGCGGATCAACCACGAGCGGGTCGACGAGGCCCTGGGCACCGGCGCCACCACGGTGGCCACCGCCTGCCCGTTCTGCCGGGTGATGGTCAGCGACGGCGTCAACGACCGCGCCGAGGCGGCCGGCCGTGAGGACGTCGATGTGCGCGACGTGGCGAACATCCTGCTGGACACCATCGACCGCAGCACGGTGACGCTACCGAAGAAGGGTGCCGCGGCCGAGCGGGCCGCCAAGGCCGCCCCGAAGCCGGCTGCGGCGCCGGCTGCGACCGCGTCGGCGAAGACAACCGAAGAGCCACAGGCTGCCGCGCCCGCCGAAGAAAAGGCCGCCAAAGCCGTGACCGGTCTCGGCATCGCCGGTGGTGCGAAGCGGCCCGGGGCCAAGAAGGCGGCGCCCAAAGCCGAAGCGGCCCAAGCGCCGTCGACCGAGGAAGCCAAGGCTCCTGCCCCAGCCAAGGGGCTCGGGATCGCCGCCGGCGCCAAACGGCCCGGCGCCAAGAAGACCGCCGCCGCGCAGCCCGCGACCGGTGAGGCAAAGGGCGAACCGGAATCGCAAGCGAAGCCCCCGGCCGCGGACGCAGCCACCGATAAGGACGGCGCCAGCGAAGCTGAGGCTCCTCCGGCCCCGCCGGTGAAAGGCCTGGGTATCGCGCGCGGAGCCCGCCCACCGGGCAAGCGGTAACGGCGTATGGCAAATTTCTATTGGACAGCCATGGCACCATGGTTGACGTGACTACTCACCAGCTGCCGTGGCATGCGGCCGCGCATCAGCCGCGGCAGCGGACGTTCGCGCAGTCCTCGAAGCTGCAGGACGTGCTCTACGAGATCCGCGGCCCGGTGCATGCGCACGCCGCGCGGCTGGAAGCCGAGGGTCACCGCATCCTCAAGCTCAACATCGGCAACCCGGCGCCATTCGGCTTCGAGGCACCCGATGTGATCATGCGCGACATGATCCAGGCGTTGCCGTACGCGCAGGGCTACTCGGACTCCAAAGGCATCCTTCCGGCACGCCGGGCCGTGGTCACCCGCTACGAACTCGTCGAGGGCTTCCCACGATTCGATGTCGACGACGTCTATCTGGGCAATGGTGTCTCCGAGCTGATCACGCTGACCCTGCAGGCGCTGCTGGACAACGGAGACCAGGTGCTGATCCCCGCACCCGACTATCCGCTGTGGACGGCGTCGACGTCTCTGGCCGGGGGCACCCCGGTCCATTACCTGTGCGACGAAACCCAAGGCTGGCAGCCGGACATCGCCGACCTGGAGTCCAAGATCACCGAACGCACCAAGGCACTGGTGGTGATCAACCCGAACAACCCGACGGGTGCCGTCTACAGTCGCGAAGTACTCGAGCAGATGGCTGACTTGGCGCGCAAGCATCAGCTGCTGCTGCTCGCAGACGAGATCTACGACAAGATCCTCTACGACGATGCCAAGCACGTCAGCATGGCCGCGGTGGCGCCAGATCAGTTGTGCCTGACGTTCAACGGATTGTCCAAGGCCTATCGGGTGGCGGGGTACCGAGCCGGCTGGCTGGCAATCACCGGCCCCAAGGACCATGCGAGTAGCTTCATCGAGGGCATTGATCTGCTCGCGAATATGCGCCTATGCCCGAATGTTCCTGCGCAGCATGCTATTCAGGTCGCCCTGGGCGGCTACCAAAGCATCGAAGACCTGGTGCTGCCGGGCGGACGACTGCGCGAACAACGCGACGTGGCCTGGACCAAGCTCAACGAGATCCCCGGGGTTTCCTGCGTGAAACCGGCCGGCGCGCTCTACACGTTCCCGCGGCTGGACCCCGAGGTTTACGACATCGAGGACGACGAGCAGCTCGTGTTGGATCTGCTGCTGCAGGAGAAGATCCTGGTCACCCAGGGCACCGGATTCAATTGGCCCGCACCGGATCACCTGCGTATCGTGACGCTGCCGTGGTCGCGCGATTTGGCGAACGCGATCGAGCGGCTGGGCAACTTCCTGGCCAGCTACCGTCAGTAGGCGATCACCGCATTTCCAGCAGCTGCAACAGGTAGCTGCCGTAGCCGGACTTGAGCAGCGTGTTGGCGCGCTGTGTCAGGGCTTCGTCGTCGATGAAGCCCATCCGCCACGCCACTTCCTCGGGGATGCCGATCTTGAGACCCTGCCGGCGCTCCAAAGTCCGCACGTAGTCGCTGGCGTCCAGCAGCGAATCGAACGTCCCGGTGTCCAGCCATGCTGTGCCGCGCGCCAGCACCTCCACGGAGAGCCGGCCCTGATTCAGATAGATCTGGTTGACCTCGGTGATCTCGTACTCGCCGCGCGCCGACGGGCGCAGACCTCGAGCGATCTCGACCACGTCGTTGTCGTAGAAATACAGGCCCGGCACGGCGTAGTGCGATTTCGGTGTGGCCGGCTTCTCCTCCACCGACAGCGCCATGCCGTCGGCGCCGAATTCGACGACACCGTAGTCCGACGGGTTGGCCACCCAGTAGGCGAAAATGGCTCCGCCGCGGACGTTTTGGAACCGGCTCAGGTTCGTGCCCAGCCCGGGGCCGTAGAAGATGTTGTCCCCTAACGCCAGTGCCACCGAGTCGTTGCCGATGTGGTCGGCGCCGATGACGAAAGCTTGCGCCAGCCCTTCGGGGCGCTCTTGGACCGCGTAGCTGATGTTGATGCCGAATGACGATCCGTCGCCGAGCAGTCGGTGAAACAACGGGGCATCATGGGCGGTGGTGATCACCTGGATATCGCGAATGCCCGCCATCATCAATGTGGACAACGGGTAGTAGATCAACGGTTTGTCGTAGACGGGTAGCAACTGTTTGCACACGCCCATGGTGATCGGATAAAGGCGGGTACCCGAACCGCCGGCGAGAATGATTCCACGCATCATCAGTCCTCAGTCGACGAGGTCGCTTTCGGTTAAATCGGTTGCCGCCAAGGCGGTTTGCAGATCATCGTGCCGGAATACCGAGGTAACCCGGTCATGGACCACCCGAAATGCCGCTGCCGCAGTGGAATCGGCGAGCTTGAGTTCGACCACCACGACACCGTCGTGGACGTACATCCGGCCAAGTTCGGCGTTCTGGGGGCGGGCCGCAGCCCAGCTCCGCAACGCGTCGTGGCCTTGCCCCGCGCCGTGCGCGTCACCGACCTCGATGTCGTCGCTGGACAGCGACACCAGCGTGTCGAGGTCGCCCGCCTTGAGCGCATCGTGCCATGCCAACACGGTGGCGATCTCCGATGTGGTCATGGTGTGCAACGTACCTCGTGAGCGCCGTCTAGAACGCCGTGTGGTCGAGCCAGTTCTGCCACACCGCATCGTCGCCGAACATCGCGATGTCGGTGTCAGCGACCGCAACTCGCCGGGTGATCGCCAGCAACAGGTCGGTCGCGGTGCCGCGCAGCGCCACCGTGCCCTTGCCGTGATCATGCAACCAGCTGATCCGGCCGCCGTCGACGCGGATGGTCCACTCACCGGCTGCGCCGAGCCCCGGGTCGGTGGCGTGCAGGTGCAGGGTGTGGTCGCCCTCGATCGGCAGCGGCGTGTCGTCAGAGCCAGCCTGGGCCTCGACGCGCTCCAGCCACTCGGTGATGCCATCGGCCGCCAACTGCGGCTCGAGCACATAGTCGCTACCGACGGCCAGCGCGGCGTCGGCGCGGTGCACGGCGGCCTCGTGCAGGCGTCGACGGATCCACCAGTTCGCCGGCCGCGGCCCGAGAAAAGTCCAGACCGGTGTTTGGACCCCGGCCTGCTCGACGGCGTCGATCAGCCGCCGCGCGCCGGCGTGCAACCAGGAGATGGCGTCGTCGCGGTCTGGTGGGGGCTTGCCGCCCTCGACCTTGCGCGGGTCTAAAAACTCGTCGACACGGTCGGTGATGATCTGCGCCGCCCAGCGATCGCCACGGCCGACGTGGCGAAACAGCTGCTCCAGTGTCCAGCCCGGGCAGGTCGGCACCGGGGTTGACGGGTCGGCGCTACAAATCACCTGTCCGAATGCGCGATTTTGCTCGATAAATGCCGCCGCGTAGTCCACGCGGTCAGGCTACGCGCCGGCTAATCACGGGACGCCGCTGCGGGCCGCGCTGCGCTACAGGCCCGGGATACCCGGGATGTTGGGCAGACCGGGGATGCCGCCACCGCCGCCGCCACCGCCGGGGCCGCCGCTGCCGTGACCGCCGCCCGGTCCCCAGCCGCCTCCGCCGTGACCAGGGTTGAACGGGCCGTGTCCTGGGGGACCGACCGGAATCGGAATGGGGACCGGAGCCGGAGCCGCGGGCGGAGGTGCCGGCGCGGGAGCCACCGGCGGCGGAGCCTCCGGGGCCGGAGCCACTGGCGCGGGTGCCGGGGCGGCAGGTGCCGGCGCGGGAGCTACCGGAGCCGGAGCCGCCGGCGCCGGCGCCGCCGGCGCAGGTGCGGGTGCCTCCGCACGAGCAGGCACCTCCGCAGGCGCAGGGGCCTCCGGCGGAGTGGGGGCCGCGGGCGGGGCCGGTGGCTTTGCTTGCTCCGGCAGCTGAGTGCCCGGAACGACCTGTCTTTCCGGATTGGGATTGTCGGCGGGCGTCGGGCGCATCGTGGCAACCAGCGCGACAGCCAGCGCCACCGCCCCGACTACGAATATCGCGGCTACCGCGCTGACCAGCAGGGGTACCGGCATGCGCCGTCGCGTGCCGTGATCCTGCTGGTCGGCGACGGCGGTGTAGGCGTCGGCTTCGTCATCGGCGAGGGCGCTGTAGGCCAGGGCGGCGCCGCCCGCATCGAGGGGCGCGTCGAAGTCCGGTTGGTATGCCGGCGCCACCGCGTACGGGTCGATCGCTCCGGTTCCCGGATCCCGCGCATAGGCGAGCGCCTCGGTAGCCGACGAGAACAACGGCGCGTGCGCTGACGCCAGCGCCGCACCGCGGGCCAGCGCCGTGTCCGGTTCCTCGGGCACGGTCACCGGCAGCGGGGTGGTGGCCTCTAGCCGGGGCTTGAGTGGTGCGATGTCCACCCCAGAGCCGACGAGATACAACCCGTCTGGCGAAGCGGCCGAGGTTTGCATATCGCGCACCAGGGCGGCCAGCTCGGTGGCGGTATCGCCGCTGGTGAGCGGCTCGCGGCGCACGTCGGTGATCGAGCCATCAGCCGTCTCAACGATGGCCATCGTCGCGGTGTCGGGTTCGACGAACACCAGCCCGGTCCGGCTATAGCCGACGGCGTTGCCGACCTCTTGTGCCAGCGCGGCCGCGGCCAAAAACGCCGACACCAGCATGACGTTTTCCATCTTGTGCGCGGCCAATGCATCACGCAGTTGGGCGGCCTCGGTCGGATCGGTCCAGGTGACCCCTGTCGATCGCAGGTCGTAGCCGCTTTCGGCGGCACCCTCGCGGGTGCCGAGGATCGCTGAGATCACCCGCTCGGATGCGCTCAGCGGTGCGGTGGCGGGCACGTCGAAGTTGTCCTGCTCGACGATGACGCCATTGCCGTCCTGGCCTTCCACCAGCACCATCCGGACCGTCGTGGGTGCCATCGACACCCCGAGTACGGTGTCCACTACTCCTCCCAAATCTTCGCCGTCAGTCGGCCGCTGGCTCTAGGAGTACCCGATACTGCCGCAGGGGTAGGTCGTAGCGGCGTTCCGGCGTAGCGGCCGACCTTACCTGTGGCCGCGGCCATGGCCTCCGCCGAACCCACCGAAACCGCCGTGCCCCCAACCGCCGCCGATGTGGCCCCATCCGCCGTGACCGTGACCGCCGCCGCGGCCGTGATCGCCCCTGCCGCGATCCCAGCCACCGCGTCCGTGGTCGCCACCTCGCGGGGCGAGCGGCGGGTTAAGTACCGGCGGAGAGAAGATCCTCGGAAGAATCGGCGGTATGGGCGGCAGCGCCGGTGGTGGGGGTGGCGGCGCGACGACCGGTGGCAGTGCCGGCGCCGGGACCCGCACATTCACGGGAGGGGGCGCGGGAGCCGGAACGGCGGCCGGCACCTGCACGGGTGCGGGAGTCGCCGCGGGGGGTGCGGCCGGAACCGGCGCCGCGGCTGGAGCCGGGGCCGGTGCAGCCGCAGCGGGCGGAGGTGGCACGTGAGCCTTCGGCAGCGGGGCCGGCGGCGACTGCTTGTGTGGGGTGATCACGTTTTGGCTGAGGCTGGGCCGATCCTCGACCGACGGCCGGATACTCACGGCCAGCGAAATCACCAGCGTCACAACGCCGACGACGAATATCGTCAGCACGCTCATGGCCACCAGAAATGGCCGGCGGCTCGGCTGCTCGGCCGGTAGGTCGTCGGCTACCGCCCCGGTTAACGGCCCGGCGTCCGCGTCCCCGACCGCGCTGTAGGCCAGACCCTCCCCCGTGTCTGCGGCGGCGGGCGCGTCGGCGCTGGCCCGATAGGCCAGCTCGAGCAGATACGGATCGACGTTGCCGGTGCCCGGATCGTGAGCGTAGGCCACCGCCGCGGTCGACGACGCGAAGAGCGGCGCGTTCGCCGACGCCAATGCCGCTCCGCGCGCCAGCGCGGTGTCCGGCTCTTCCGGCGCGCTGAGCGGAAGTGGAGTCGCCGCCTCCAGCACCGGCTTGATCAACGGAATATCCACGCCGGACCCGACGACGACCACGCCGTCCGGGTGGCCTTCCAAGTTCTGGGCGCCTGACGCCAACTCGGCCACTTTGGCCACGGCTTCGTCATCGTCGTCGGGCAGCACCTCGCGGCGCACCTCGGCGATCGACCCGTCCGTGCTATCCACGGCCGCCAGCGTCGCGGTGTCCGGCTCGACGAACAGCAACGCGGTGTGCCGATAACCGATCGAGTTGCCCACCGACTGCGCCAACGCGGCCGCGGCCAGGAAGGCCGAGACCAGCATGACGTTCTCGATCTTGCGGGCGGCCAGAGCGTCCCGCAGTACCGCCGCGGCCCGCTGATCGGTCCACGTCACACCGATCGAAACCAGCTCATAACCGGCTTCGGCGGCGCCTTCCCGGGTACCCAGGATCGCCGACATCACCTGATCGGGTGCGCTGGCCGCGGCCTCATCACCACCGGCCAGCGCGAAGTTTTCCTGGTCTACGGTGGCTCCGTCGGCGTTTTCCCCCTCGACCAGCACCAAGCGGACCGTCGTGGGTGCCATCGACACACCGAGTACGGTGTCCACCATTCCTCCAAGTCATCCGCTAGCTGAACACACACCGCGCCGGGGGGCGCTTGCCGCGCACACCCTCTACCAGTGAGTTCACCGCTGCAGCAGCACTTCCGCGCGATTGAACCGCTACTTCGAGGCTACCGTCGAACTCCCGGCCGACCAGTTATGCATAGGGACTCCTAAGGAATCTCCTTGTGGTCACATCTGGGTGGACTTGAGGAAGTTCTGGTAGGAGCGCGACGGCGTCGGCCCGCGCTGACCTTGATACTTCGAACCGGCCCGCGCGCTGCCGTAGGGATGCTCGGCCGGGCTGGTCAGCCGCAGGATGCACAGCTGGCCGATCTTCATGCCCGGCCAGAGCGTGATCGGCAGGTTGGCGACGTTGGAGAGCTCCAGCGTGATGTGGCCGCTGAAGCCGGGGTCGATGAAACCCGCCGTCGAGTGGGTCAACAGGCCCAGGCGTCCCAGCGAGGACTTCCCTTCCAACCGACCGGCGAGGTCGTCGGGCAGCGTGCACAGCTCCAGCGTCGAACCGAGCACGAACTCGCCCGGGTGCAGCACGAACGGTTCGCCGTCGACGGGCTGCACCAGGCTGGTCAGCTCGTCTTGCTGCTGGGCTGGGTCGATGTGGGTGTAGCGGGTGTTGTTGAACACCCGAAACAGGCTGTCGAGGCGGACATCGACGCTGGACGGCTGCACCAGCGTGTCGTCGAACGGATCGATGCCGAGGCGGCCGGCGGCGATTTCGGCCCGAAGGTCGCGATCGGAGAGCAGCACGCGACGAGCGTATCCCTGGCCTAACGTTGTTGATGAGCGACGCGGCGCCAAATGCTAGCCTTCTGTGCCAGCATCCTGCCGATGTAGTTCAATGGCAGAACATCAGCTTCCCAAGCTGAGAACGCGGGTTCGATTCCCGTCATCGGCTCCACATCTAGCTGGTCAGCCTCGGCTTCCGCGCTGCTATCTGAATACGCCGAGACACTCGCTCCCGCCTTGCTCCCGTGTTTGCGGGCGGTGCTACCGATTGAGCGGCACAACATTGTTAGCTGGCGTTGCCTGAATCGCTACTAGGTAACCGCTGTGCGCCTTAGATTTGGCTCCTGTCAACGCCACAAAAAGGGGGAACGAGTGAGCCAACCGCCAACGGCTGAGAACCAACCACCGTCGAACTGAGGATCTCCTCCAAGGTGGACCACCTCGAATCGCCGACGGGCAACGGCTCGATTGCCTGTCCTACGTCTATTGAGGCCACAGCCTGTGTGGTCGTTGCCCACCATGGCTTTGATTGGGATGCTGGGCCGAGTCGGATGGGGCTGTCGGCTCAAAGGGGTCTTGGTGGACACATTTGAGCAGAGCCTGGCGTCACACCATTACGGTCTGCGTTTCACTCGTACCGATGTCGAGCTCGACTATCAAGCGTGGCGGAAGCGCCATGTTCGGCCGTTCACGTTGTTTGCCATGTACGGCGGCGCCCTAGCTGCCAGTCTCGCCTTCGTTGCTGTTTCGTTCGGCGCGCTCCTGAAACTGCGGACGCTGGCACTCTTTCTCATCGCGGTCGCGGTCGTGCAGCATCTTCTGGGCGCCGCCATCGCCAACTCGGATCGGTTCCTGTCTTGGCTTATGCCCTTTACAGCGACCATTAACCTCTTCGGCGGCGTTTTGGCCGTGCTGATGACGATCCAGTTCGAGAACTTCGCCATCACAGCGGGCTGCGTCACACTCGCCGCGTTCTTCGGGATGACCTTGTTCCGGCTGCCTCCCGGGCTGAGTTTCGCGTCGGTGGTGCCTTACATCGCCTTGGCCGAAGTCATTGCGGTGGTGCGGTTTGCTGACGGGCGGATGCCGCTCAACGACTTCATCGTCGGTGTGTTCATCCCCGTGACCGCCCTCATGTCCGGATTCGTCGTCTCCCTGGCGATCGAGCGGGTCACCCGACGTACCTATCACGACCAGCGCATCATCGAGCGCCAACGACAGGCGTTGTTCGAAGAGCGCGCGAACCTGGCTCGGTTCCTGTCCCCCGAGGTCGCCGAAACCATTCGGGAACGTGGCCTGACCGAGACCCTTCGTCGAAGGACCCTGTCACTCAGCGCGCTGTCCATCGACCTCCGGGGTTTCACCGCATTCACCCAGCGCAAGGGCCCGGACCTCATGTCTGAGGTCCTGCAGACGTACTACGAAATCGTCGTCGAAATCACCAGGAGGTTCGGCGGCACTATCACTGACTTTGCGGGTGACGGGATCCTCATCCTCATCGGCGCCCCGCTCCCGCGACCTGACCATGCCCACGCCGCCGTGGACTTGGCCCGTCATCTCCTCGCCGAAGTGGGCCTACTCATGGCGGGTTACTCCTCACCCGACGCCCCGCTCGGTGTCGGCGTCGGGATCGCCTCGGGAGAATGCGCGGTTGGTGCCATCGGCTCCATGACACGACTCGAGTACACAGCCGTTGGAAGCGCAGTGAACCTCGCGTCCCGGCTCTGCGGGAGAGCTGAGGATGGTCATCTTGTCATGGCCCAATCCACTGCGACGGCAGTCGAGAAACAGCCGGGTTGGCACGTTGAGCCCTTGGCCCTCAAGGGCTTCGACGAGATCGTGCCGGCGATCTTTGAAAAGCAGCCGGCCATCCGATCTCGATGAGGTGGCAGCTGCATGAACGGCCACAGTCCGTCAGATGCTCACGCCGAACCTGTTTGCTGGCCCCACCTGTCCAGATCGATTCCGCTATCAACCACAAGGACACCTGGGAACCACTAAATACGCGCCGCCCATCGAACAGATCGTCAGCGGCCTGGTCGCCGAGAAGAGCACGAAGTCGTTGGAAACCATTCGGGGTACAACGCTCTCAGCGCGGCGCCTACTGGGTTAGGTACACCCCGGACACCCACGCGGCGGTGGCGAGCAGTGCGGCAGCCAACTCGACACCCATCGACAACGCGACACCTTTCACGGCGTGCTTCGTCGAGGTCCATGCCTTTCGCTGGTCTCCGCGGGCGGCCAACTCCGCCACGTAGACACCCAGCACGAAGCCGATCACCAGGCCGATCACCGGGATTACGAAGAAACCAATGATGCCCACCAGCGCGCCCGCTGCCAAACTCAGGTTGCGCACGTCGGCAGCCCGCATCCGCTTCACGGGCCAGATGTATTTGATCAATGTCGCCACACCGAGCAGCGCGGCCACCACGCCGAGTGTCACCCACGCGGTGATGTTGTTCTCGACGACGGCCCACACCACGATCGCGACGAACACCAGCGACGTGCCCGGCAATAGCGGCACCACGATGCCGATAATTCCGACGGCAATCGCGAGTGCGACGAGGACGATGCCGGCAGCACTCATGTTCTCAACGTATCTCGAGCGCCAAGGCCTGCGCCCAGGTTCTACGGCCCCTCGAACGGGATTCGCAAGACTTCGCCGACCTCGATCAGGTCGGGGTCGCTGATCCTGTCCCGGTTGGCAGTGAACAGCCGCGGCCACAAATTGCCGTCGCCGTAGCTGTTCTCCGCGATGCCGAACAGCGTGT
Source organism: Mycobacterium shimoidei (assembly GCA_002101905.1). Classification (GTDB taxonomy): domain Bacteria; phylum Actinomycetota; class Actinomycetes; order Mycobacteriales; family Mycobacteriaceae; genus Mycobacterium; species Mycobacterium shimoidei. Next base: position 188,189 of record LQPU01000021.1, read on the forward strand.
CACCGGCGACGACGAGGTGCTGCGAAAATCCGGCATAGGATGAACCCAACAGGGGGCGTCCGAACGTCAGCGGGACAGTCACCCGAAAGTCATTCTCGGGCAGCCCGCTTGGGTTATCCGCGTCGACTGTCAATGTCCCCTCCGCGGTCGCGGGCACACCATACGTAACCGCGAAGTCGAAAAGGGTGAACAAAGAGCCGCTGCCTGGCACAAACATCGGCGAAATCTCGGTCAGCACTGCGCCGTTGCGGTCGGTCAGTCTTGCCGACCCCACCACTCCCTCAAACGCGCCACCTAAGCCGCACAAGAGGAAGCTGTCGCCGACGATGTCAAACGGCTGCGGACTGCGGACCGCGAGGCGTGCGAAGTATGACATACTGGGGCCTCTCTCGACTTGTCAGCCTGAGTCCATCGTGGTCCACGAGTGGATGGCGAACACGGGTAGCGCGCTACTCGAATACCCCTATACCGGTTCTACTAGTCGAACGACGGGAAGAAAAGTACCTGTCCGACCTGCAATTGGTCCGGATCCTGGATGTGGTTGGCAGCCGCGACCATTTCCACCATCGTCTTCGTCCGCTCCTCATCGCCCGGGTCGCCGTAATAGTTGGCGGCGAGCTGCCACAAGGTGTCGCCGGCGACCACGGTGTGCCGCCAATTCAGGCGCGGGTGGATTATCGCCTGACCGACTGGCGGGTCCTGATTCTCCATGTGGTTGGCGATCGCGATGATCGGCCACAAACCGAACTCGCCGTACCAACGCTCCGCGAGCACCTCCCACGTCTCGCCCGAAACCACTTGGTGACCGTGCGCGTTGGCCAGATCGGGGATCAGCAGCCACTCGCCGACCACCAAGTCCCGTTGTGCGGCGTGGTTGGCGATCGGGATGATCTCGAGGAGGCTAGGATCACCGTAAAACTGTTGCGCCAGACTCTCTTTCCCGTCCTCAACCCTCACCTGGTGGCGGAACGTGACGTAGGGAATCAACAATTCTTGACCGACGTCGATTTGATCGGGGTCGGCGAGATGGTTGATAGCCGAGATGACAGCAGACAGGCTGCCGTCTCCATAGAATCGCTCGGCAAGCCCCCAGAGGGTGTCGCCGCTGACGACTTGGTATTCGGTAGGAGGCATGGCGTTCCTTTCGCGTCTGATGTATCGCCCCCGTGGCGACGCAAAGTTAAAGTGTCGCAGAACGGCGCAGGCTCCGACACGCGTAACGCACTACCTCAATCGACAAGTTATCCGGCTGAATCGTTCGATGACCTCCCGTCGTCCTGGCGCGTGCCCTGCGCGAGCCGTACCGCGTTCGGCTGTGGGCCCGCTGCGACTCACGCGGTCGCCCGGCTAGCTGCCCGGCTACAGTCCTGGTGTAGAGGAGAGGACGACCGTTGGAAACACCGGAAGCTGGCAGCCTGAGCAGGATTGTCAGCGCTCTGCAGGCCTGTTACGCCGCGATGGAAGCTCTGTGCGCCGGCCTCAGCGATGCCGAGTGGCGAGCGCAGTCTCTATGCCCGGACTGGACAGTCCGCGATGTGGTAAACCACGTCACCAGCATCGAGGCGGTGATGGCGGGGTGGTTGCCCGACGACGACCAGACCCCGCCACCATTCGACAAGGCGGCGGATTTCTTGCGCGAGGCCAACCGAGAAGGCGCCGCTTATCTTGGAGTGGTCCGCGGCGTTTATGACCGCCGGCGTAGCGATCTGGCCGCGCTATCGGAGACCGATCTCCAGCGGCCGTCGTGGACGCCGGTTGGCCCCGGCACCTACGGGCGGTTCCTGGAGATCCGGGTGTTCGACTTCTGGGTACACGAACGTGACATCACCACGCCGCTCGCTCGCAAAACCGACGACACCGGTATCAGCGCCGAGATCGCGCTGGCCGAGGTAGCTGGCTCCCTCGGCTACATCGTCGGCAAGAAGGTGGGCCTGCCCGACGGAAAGAGCGTCACGTTCAACCTTACCGGACCGATCGCGCGTCAGTTACACGTCGCCGTTGATGGACGAGCGAAAAAAGTTGAACGCCTTGATAATCCGGACGTGACGCTGAGCACCAACTCCACAACCTTCATCCAGCTCGCGTGCGGACGCATCGACCCGCAGGCTCAAATCGATTCCGGCGCGGTCACCTGGAAGGGCGATGACGAGCTCGGTGACCGCACCGCCCGCAACCTGAGGTTCACGATGTGACCAGTCGCCCAGTTTCCGTCGACTTCCACTTCGACGTCATGTGCCCGTACGCCTATCAGACGTCTCGGTGGATCCGCGAAGTGCGAGAGCTGACAGGCCTCGCGGTGAACTGGCGCTTCTTCAGCCTGGAGGAGATCAACCGCCAAGAGGGCAAGAAGCATCCATGGGAGCGGGAGTGGTCCTACGGCTGGTCAATGATGCGCATCGGGGCGCTGCTGCGTCGCCAGTCGATGGCCGACGTCGACGCGTGGTACGAACGCGCCGGCCGCGCACTGCACGTCGAGGGCCACAAGCCGCACCAGAAATCCGTTGCCCGCCACCTGCTCTCAGAACTCGGCTTCGATACCGGACTTGTCGACCGGGCGATCGCCGACCCGACGACCCACGACGAGGTAATGGCCGACCATCAACGGGTCGTCGATGCCGGCGGCTACGGCGTGCCCACGCTGTACTTCCCTGACGGGCAATGCCTGTTCGGGCCGGTGTTGATCGATCCGCCCACCGGCGATGCCGCGGTTCGACTGTGGGACGCCGTCGTCGCCTGGACGGAGTTTCCGCATTTATACGAACTGCAGCGACCGAAAACTCCTGCCGACGAGCAATGCATCGCCGAGACGTTCCGGCCATACCTGGAAGCCCGCGACTGGGTGTCCATCAACCGCGGCAAGGTCATCACCATCGGCGACCAAAAGCACGAGCGATGACCGGAGGCGACATCGCCTATGCGCGAGGCGGGCCGGGCGTCGGCAGGTAGCGGCCGTCCTCGGTGACGACGGCGGTGATCAGCTCCGCCGGGGTCACGTCGAAAGCGGGGTTGAAAACGTCCGCGTCCGCGGGGGTGATCGCGGTACCGCTGAACGTCCTGATTTCGTCGGGCGCGCGCTCCTCGATGGCTATGTCGGCGCCGGTGGGGATCGAGGTGTCGACCGTGGACGACGGCGCGACCACGACGAACGGCACGTTGTGGTGATGCGCCGCGATGGCCAGGCCGTAGCTGCCGATCTTGTTGGCCACGTCGCCGTTGGCCGCGATCCGATCGGCGCCGACGAGCACGCAGTCGACGAGGCCGCGCGCCATTGCCGCGGCGGCAGCGCCGTCCGGCTGCACCCGGTACGGCACACCGGCCTGCGCCAGCTCCCATGCGGTGAGCCGGGCACCCTGCAGCAGTGGACGTGTCTCGTTCACCAGCACCGACTCGACGAGTCCGCGGTCGTGAAGGTGCCAGACCACGCCGAGTGCGCTGCCCCACGCCACGGTGGCGAGATGACCGGCGTTGCAGTGGGTGAGCAACCGTAGCGGGCGGCGATCGCATACCGCGAGGACGATCTCGGCGGCGTGGGCGGATGCGGTGCGGTTGAGGCGTTCGTCCTCGTCGAGGATTTCCAGGGCTTCGGCGAGCACGGCTTCGGTGCCCTCGTCGAGCTTCTCGAGCGCGCGGGCAACTCCCCAACTGAGGTTGACGGCAGTCGGCCGCGCCTTGGCGACCCGTTCAGCCGCGGCCCGTACGTCGCCTCCCTCACGGGCGGCAAGCACGACGCCTAAAGCGCCTGCCGCACCCAGCGCCGGGGCGCCGCGGACGGCCAGACGCCGGATCGCGTCGATGAGTTCATCGACGGTGCGCAGACGAAGAACCCGGTAATCGCCCGGCAGCGCGGTCTGGTCGATGATCGTGACCGCGTCGCCGTCCCAGTCGATGGTCCTGCGCACGAGTTCGAACCTAGGTGAATCCTGCGTGTCGCAGTAGCGCGCCTCCTACCATTCGGTCCTGCGTGTACTGCGCCGAAGGAGGCTCGGCTTGGCACTGCCGGCATTGGTTCTCGTGCATGGAGGCGGCTTCGCCGGCGATTGCTGGGACCCCACCATTGATGCGATCCATCGCGCCGATCCGACGGTCAAAGTGCTCGCCGTCGATTTGCCGGGGCACCGCGGCAAACCAGGCAACCTCATCACGGCATGCATCGACGAGTGGGTTGACTCGGTGGTTGCCGATATCGAAAACGCTGCACCCGACGACGACCTGATCATCGTCGGCCATTCCTATGCGGGCGTGACGGTCCCCGCCGTCGTCACCAAGCTTGGCTCGACACGAGTAAGGGAGATGATCCTCGCGACGGCGTTCGTACCACCGGACGGTGCCGCCCTCGTCGACACGCTGCCCGGCGCACTGGGGTGGTATGCGCGGCGCACCGCGAAACGCAACGTGCAGAAGGGCCGTGCGGGCCGCCTCCCGACCGCGTGGGTGAAGTTCGCCTTTTGCAACGGAATGACACCCGCACAAGTCAATTTCACACTCGATCATTGCTATCCCGATTCACCAGCCATCGCCTTGGAAAGCGTGGACCGCAGCGGGCTGCCCGACGAGGTGCCACGCACCTGGATACTCACCCGGCGTGACCGGGCCATCTCAACACGAACTCAACGCGGGTGCATCGCGGCGCTCGGTGGTGTGCAGACGCTGATCGAGATTGATACCTGTCACATGCTGATGATCAGCGAACCCGAGCGACTGGCCGACATACTCGTCGCGCGGTGCCGACTGTACGCATAGCGCAATCGAGTTGCGCTATGGCTCGCCGTAGCCAAACCGTGACGAAGCCTTGACCGAATCGCTCACGCGCCCTTGCGCTTCCACGCATCACCACACACCTACGATCAACTATTGCAACTCTGTTCACTAAAAGGGTTCACTAAAAAGGATTGAAGCCATGCGAGCGGCTGTTGGGTGCGTTCTTGCGATTGTCGGGATCGCTGCGAGTGTGGTTGCGGGGCCGGCAGACATACGCCTGGTGGCAACGAACCAGCCTTCAGGGTTCACCATCGCCTCGGTGCTACCGACGCGAGGTGAGGTCGTGGGTGTGGCGCACCCCGTGGTAGTGACGTTCGATGCGCCCGTCGCCAATCGGCACGCCGTCGAGCGTGCCCTTGACGTCAAATCGACACCCGCGATGACCGGCAAATTCGAGTGGCTCGACGATCGGGCGGTGCAGTGGGTTCCCGACCAGTTTTGGCCGGCGCACAGCACGGTGGAGCTGTCGGTGAGCGGGCTGTCGGCTGAATTCAAAACGGGCCCTGCGGTTGTCGGCGTTGCCGATATCGCGGATCACACGTTCACCGTGAGCATCGACGGCGTCGAGACGGGACCGCCGCCGCGACGGCCGGCACCACATCATCGACCCCACTGGGGAGAAGAGGGCGTGCTGCCGGCCTCGATGGGCAGACCCGAATTCCCGACGCCGGTCGGCGTCTATTCGGTGTTGTCCAAAGAACGCTCGGTGGTGATGGATTCCAGCAGCGTCGGCATCCCCGTCGACGACCCGAGCGGTTACCACCTTCCGGTGGATTACGCCGTGCGGATCACCAACCGTGGGCTCTTCGTGCATTCAGCTCCGTGGGCCGTCAATTCACTTGGGCTGGAGAATGTCAGCCATGGCTGCATCGGCCTGAGCCCCGAGGACGCCGAGTGGTACTTCAACACGGTCAACATCGGCGACCCGGTGATTGTGCAGGAATCAGGAGTAGAGCGACCACATCGGGTGGCTTCGCGAGACTCGGCATTCAACTGACGCGCGAAAGCCTGTGCACCGAAATACTCTCGGCGCACAGGCTTTTCACTAACTGTTTACGGTTGTGGATGGGCCGCTAGCTAGCGCCCGCCGGACCGGGCGCAACCGGCTCACCGGGCACCGGCCCGCCGGACGGCGGCGGCCCAGTCGGCTCATCCTTGCCCGCGTACGTTCCGGACATATCGACGAGTGGAGCACCCGCCGGAGCCCCTCCGAGCGCGATCAGCGGCGCACCGGCCGGCACCACCGGCGCGACCGGAGCACCAGCCGGCACCGGCGCGCCCAGCGGCACGGGGGCGCCGAGCGGCACCGGCGCCCCAGCGGGTATAGGAGCCCCTGCCGGCACCGGTGCGCCCGCCGGCACGGGGGCTCCTACCGGCCCGGGCAGCGCCAACGGAACACCGGCCATGTCGGCGACCGCAGCGCTAGCCGCTCCGCACGTACCCGCGCCAGCCGCCGCACCACCGGCAGCTGCACCGCCGGCCGCTGCCAGTTCGCCGCCGGCTGCCGCCACTTCGCCTGACGTTTCATGGAGGCAGGCGGCGCCGCCCGTTTTCAGCGGGGCCGCCGCCGCGTCCGGACTCAGTACCACAGCGGCCGCGCACAACCCAACGCCGGCAATTGCTTTGATGTCGAATCGACCGAAGACCGCCATCAAACGTCACCCCTCTACTCGGACCTGGCCATCGGCGGCCAAGGCCCTGTTGAACATGCACTCAATTGGTAGCAGAACCACTGCCAAACACGACACGCGCCGCACCGCGCCGTTTCCAAACGGTGATGTTCGAAACGCCGACCCTATTAAAAGTACTGAGCCGCAAGGACGGAAGGAGTCACGACGGTGTCACAACTCGACGCAACTTCGACTACGAATCGATGATTCCGCTGCGCGTCAGCGGATGTAGACCTCGCCGCCGGTCGGGTATCCACCGCCGGTGGTCGTGATGTGGACGTGGTCGTAGTGGCCGTACCCGGATCCTTGCGGGCCGGCCGGTGTGTAGTACGTGCCGCGCCAGATGGCGTCTTGCAGCCCGAACCGATCGGCGTTCTTGAGCACGAAGGCCACGATCTGATTGCCGAGCGCTATGCCCTCGGCACTGCCGGGGTTGGGAATCATCACGTCGAGGGCCAACCCGTTGGGATGCCAGCGCAGCGCGTCGGGTCGAACGCCGCCGATACTTTGGATCTCCGGGAAGACCGCGCTGATCGTGCGCGACGCCAGGATCGTCTTGACCTGGAGACCTCGCTCAGGAGCCTTGCCCGGCGGTAGTGCCTGCGGAGCTTCTTCGTGGACCACCCGCATTCTCGACGCCGCCATCGGTTCGCTCAGACCAGCACGAGCAGATGACAGCGCGGCCGGCGAGGCGGCCACAACCTGCACGCAGCACGGCGCATCGCCGCCGCCGACCCGGCTGGGATCAGGAGAGGTATGAGCGCTTCCGCTGACGGAAAAGAACACGGCCGCAGCCGGGGCTCCCAGAGCGGCCAGGGCTACCGATGACCGGCGTCGGTCGTTGGGTAATCGGTGACGGCCCACGGAAGCACCTTACGAGCAAACGGAGGAATAGTCACGAAATCATAACTAATTGCCTCTGGCAGCCACTTCAGCGGGTCCCCCACTTACCCAGCTACTGGACACGGATATAAAAGAGCTGGCACCCTTCAAAGCATGAGTGAACCGCGACTCCAGCCCCGCTTTCTCGACGACCGATTGACCCATTGGGCCGACCTCAAGCCCGACGACGAGGCGTTCACCTATTTGGGCACCGAGTTGGGCCGTACCTGGACCTGGCGGGAATGGAACGATCGGGTGCGGCGGCTGGCCGGAGCGCTCACCGACAGGGGCATCGGGCGCGGCGACATCGTCGCGTTCCTCGACAAGAACCACCCGGCGTGCGTCGAGTTGACGATGGCGGCCGCCTCGATCGGCGCGGCCAACGCGATCATCAACTTCCGGCTCGCCGCCGACGAGCTCGACTACGTCATCAACGACTGCGGGGCCAAGCTGCTGATCGTCGGCACCGAGTTGCGGCCCAGCATCGACAAGATCCGCGACAAGCTCAAGACCGTCGAGCACGTCGTCGAGGTCACCCCAGAGGGCGGCGACGGCGACCAATACGAGGCGCTGCTCGCCCAGGCCGCACCGGTTCCGCGCGGCGCCGACGTCACACCCGACGACGTGTGCATGGTGATGTACTCGTCGGGCACCACCGGGCGGCCGAAGGGAGTCGCCCTCACCCAGGCAAATGTGCTGGCGCACACCATCAATGCACACGAGGGCTGGGGCTTCGACGAGGGCGACAAGAACATGGTGTCGATGCCGCTGTTCCACGTCGGCGGATCGTCCTATGTCCAGTTCGGCATCTACGACGGCGTGCCGAGCGTGATGACCCGGGAGGTCGACGGGGCGTCGCTGGCGGGTGCGATTCTGCAGGGCGCCAACCGGACGTTTCTGGTGCCGGCGGTGCTGGCCAAGGTGCTCGAGTCCGGCCCGGACGCGATCAAGCTGTTCGGCCAACTCAAGACCTTCTTCTACGGCGCCTCGCCGATGCCGCTGCCGTTGCTGCGGGCCGCGCTGGAGGCCTGGCCCAGCACCGATTTCATCCAGGTGTACGGGCTCACCGAGGTATGCGGCGTGATCAGTCATTTGATGCCCGACGCGCACCGCGACACCGACCATCCCGAACGGCTGGTCAGCGCCGGCACCCTGATCACCAATGCCGAGCTGCGGGTCGTCGACCCGGACACCCTCGCCGACGTGCCGACCGGCCAACCAGGCGAATTGTGGTTCCGCACACCACAATTGATGAAGGGCTACTTGAACAGACCCGACGCGACCGCTGAGGCCGTCACCGAAGACGGCTGGTTCCGCACCGGTGACATCGGCCGCGTCGACGAGGACGGCTACATCTTTGTCGAGGACCGGCTCAAGGACATGATCATCTCCGGCGGCGAGAACATTTACTCCATCGAAGTCGAACGGGTGCTCGCCGACCATCCGGCGGTCACCGATGTCGCGGTGTTCGGCGTGCCCGACGAACGGTGGGGCGAAGCGGTCAAGGCCGTCGTCACGGTGGACGGCGACGTGACCGAAGCCGAGCTGATCGAGTGGTCACGGGAGCGTCTGGCGCACTACAAGTGCCCCAAGACGGTGGACATCAGGGACGAGCTGCCCCGTAACCCGACCGGCAAGATCCTGAAAAGGGATCTGCGCAAACAATATTGGGAAGGGCACGACCGGGCCACGGTGTAGCGCTGGCCTAGAAGACGCGGACCCAGTCGATGAGCATCTCCGCCGGGTAGGAACCGGACGCCGGGTCACCGCCGCCGGACCCACCGACGGCAAGGTTCAACACCGGAAACATCGTGTAGTCGGGATCGTTGAACGGCCACTTGCGAATCGGGTCGTTGAGGTCTTCGATGCCGATCGCCGGAACGCTGAAGTACGGTTCCGCGCCGTCGACGTAGTCCTCCCAGAAGTAGAAGCCCGTCGGGTTCCAGGTGACCCGCCACGTGTGCCATTCGCCGTCCACCCCGATGGGGTGGGTCTCGAACGCGGTGCCGAACGGATCCGCGTGCACGGTGGTCCCCGACGGCCATTCCCCGTTGCCGTACCACTCGAGTAGGTCGACCTCGCCCTCGCGCCCGGGAAAGTCATTGGACAACCACCAGGCCGGCCAGCACCCACCGGTGAGGCAGTTGAGCTTGATCCGCGCTTCCCAGGTGGTCCCGATGGCTCCACGCCAGTTGCCGTGGACCAGCCCGCCGAAGTAGCTGTTGCCGTCTTTGGTGGCCCGCAGAACGAGGTTGGATTTGCCATCCAGGAACACGTTTTCGCGACTGTCGCGGTACTGCCCCCAGAACTCGGGCCGGTCGAAGCCGACTGGGTTGCGGACCGGGGTGCGATGGTTCGACACCGTCCAGTTCGCCGGATTGGGGGCCGAGCCGGCCGGGCCGTCGAACTCATCGTGGAACAGGAACGCCCCGGCGGTGGCTCCGGGGGCCGGCGCGCTCGGCGTCGGCTGTGCCGGGTGGGCCCGGGCTTTGGGTGCCGGGATCGCGGCAGCCGCTGCGCCGATCCCGATTGTCAACATCATGCTGCGTCGACTCATCTCAGGCACAACCAAGGGACGATAGCAGCCGACTTCTGGCACCATGGCGAGGTGTTCAGCGGGTTGCGGCGAGCTGGCCTGGATCCGCTGTTCGTCGGAGTCTTGGCGGCCGCGGTGAGCCTGGGCGGTGCTGGCCGGCCGTCTTTCTGGTACGACGAGGCCGCGACCATTTCGGCGTCATACAGTCGCTCGCTGAGTCAGCTGTGGCAGATGCTGGGCCACGTCGACGTAGTTCACGGCCTGTATTACCTGCTGATGCACGGCTGGTTCGAGATTTTCCCGCCGACCGAATTCTGGTCCCGTGTTCCCAGCGGGCTGGCTGTGGGCGGCGCAGCGGCGACAGTGGTCGTGCTGGGCAAGCAGTTCTCGTCGCGCACCACCGCGCTCGCTGCCGGTGTCATCTGCGGGATCTTGCCGCGCGCGACGTGGGCAGGGATCGAAGCCCGCCCCTATGCCCTTTCAATGCTGGCTGCCGTGTGGGTCACGGTGCTGCTCATTTATGCCGCACGCCGTGAAAACACCTGGGCCTGGGTGTTTTACGGGATTGGCCTGACAATGTCGATTCTGCTGGACATGTATCTCCTGTTGTTGGCGGTGGCGCACGTCGTCTTCGTCCTCGCTTATCTGCGCAGACGAAAAGTAGTGGTGCCCTTCGTCACTACCACGATTTTGACTGTGGGCGCGCTGATGCCATTCATGGTCATCGCCGTCGGTCAAGCCCACCAGATCAGCTGGATCGCACCGATTGGGCGCCGAACAATCGAAGATGTGGTGGTCCAGCAATATTTCGAAAGAAGTCCGCCCTTCGCGGTGTTGTCGGCAATTGTGGTCGCAGCCGCAATTGCCCTGTGGCGCTTTACGTCCGCGCGACTTGCCGCGGCGGATCGCCAGCTATTGGCCCTGGCGATCGGCTGGATCGTGCTGCCGACCACCCTGGTCGTGATCGCGTCGGCATGGCTTCATCCGATTTACACGCCGCGCTACCTGTCGTTCACCGCGCCCGCGCTGGCCGTGATCCTGGGTGTCTGTATCGGCGCTCTAGCCAGCAAGCCCTGGATGGCGGTGGCGATCCTGTGTGTTTTCGCCGCCGCTGCGGCACCGAATTATGTGCGTGCCCAACGTAATCCGTATGCGAAATACGGCATGGACTACAGCCAAGTGGCGGACTTGATCACTGCCCAAGCGAAACCGGGCGAGTGTCTGCTGGTGAACGACACGGTGACGTTCATGCCCGCTCCGATGCGCCCTTTGATGGCGGCACGCCCGGACGCCTACCGCAAGCTGATCGACCTCACGTTGTGGCAGCGGGCGACGGACCGCCGCGACGTCTTCGATACCAACCTCATCCCGGAAGTTGTCGCCACGCCGTTGAGCCACTGCCAGGTGGTGTGGATCATCACGCAAGCCGACGAGTCGATGCCCCGACACCAACGCGGTTCAATGCTGGACCCCGGACCACGTTATGGGCCGACACCGGCGTTCGCCGTTCCGCGTGACCTGGGCTTCCGACTGGTCGAGCGCTGGCAGTTCAACCTGGTTCAGGTCATCAAGGCGCTGCGCTAACTCACCAGATGCGGATGTAGTCGATGAGCATTTGGGCCGGGAAGTTACCCAGGGCGGGATCGCCGCCGCCCGGGCCACCGACCGCGAGCGTGAACATCGGAGACAACCAATAGCCGGGATTGTTGAACGGCCACCGCATGTCTTCTGGGGGAGCGCCGTGGACGTGGATCGGCTTGGGCGGAACGCTGAAGTATTCCGCACCGTCTCGAGAGAACTTGAAACCGCCTTCATCCCAACGCATTTGCCAGACATGCCAGGCGCCATCGACCAACCCGGGGATCGATTTGCCTTCCCAGGTTTTCCCGTTGGACGCCGCGTGAACCGTCGTTCCCGGCGGCCAGCTGCCGTTGCCGTACCACTCGAAGACGTCGACCTCGCCATCCGGTAGCGGATCCTCCTGGACTGCCCAGAACGAGGGCCACAGGCCGGTGGACAAACAATCCAGCTTGATCCGCGCTTCCCAGGTGGTGTTGATGGGCACCCTCCAGTTGCCCCGCAGCTTGCCGCTGAAGTATTCGCCGTTTTCCTGGTTGGCGAGCAAGACAAGGTTGGAATTGCCGTCCAGAAAAACATTCTGAGCCCGGTATATCCCCTCGACCGGCGGGAACACGTCGTCCTGCCAGGTCTGCACCGTCCAGTTCGACAGGTTGGGCCCTTGACCGGCCGGGCCGTCGAACTCGTCGGCAAACATGTAGCTTCCGGGAGCCGCGCCGGGTGGCGCGGCCGGCGGAGACGGATCCGCCTCAGCCGCCGGAAGGCGAATCGTGGCGGTCAGCGCGCCGACCCCCAGCGTCAATATGGCGTTCCGCCGATTCATCTGAGGCACAAGTCGATGATTCCACGTCACGGCCGACGTGGCGACTTGAATGACCGGCGCGGCACCTCAGGTTTCTTCGGAGTCGTCGAGAACACTGACCGCGATCCCGTACGGCAGAAAGCGGACTCTGCGGTTCGGGTCAGTGTTGTTCTTGTTCGCACGCAGCGCGTCTAGTTCGGTGGCATACACCTCTTCGACGCGCGCAGCGCCGTCCTCATCCACGTGGTAGATCGCCCACACGCCGTCACCGGCTTCCCCGGCCGTTTCCGGCTCGGTGCGCGACCGTCGTGCCAAATCTTCGAACAGTGCCGACCAGCCGGCCCGCTCGCCAGGCACCGTGATGAACCGGCTAAACCGTTCGAACACGTCGCGCAGCCCCTCCCCCGCCTCGCGGATCACGCGGTCGAAATCGTCGGGGTCGAATCCGAACGGACCGTTCTCGCTCATGGCAGTCCTCCTACGGTCCCGGTGGTGGCGGCGGCGGTGGCGGTGGCGGATTGATCGGGATCGGCACCGTGACGAACGGCAGGTGCAGATACATCGTCATGGGCGGCATCTGCGGGGCGGGTGGAGCCGGCGGGGGCGGCGGTGCGGCTGGTGGCGGCGGTGGCGGTGCAGCCGGTGGCGGCGCCGGCGCCTCTTGCGGCGGGGGCGGCACATTGGCCGGGGTCTGCCGTGGCGCCTGGTGCGCCGGAGCCGGGTTCGTTGCCCGCTGCGGCGACTGCCGCGCAACGGGCTCCGGTGCCGGGATGGTTTCCGGCGGCTGTGACGGGGCCGCGGGTGCCGGTGGCGGTGCAGCGGAAGGTGGCGGCGCGGCTGGCGGCGCCGGCGCGGCTGGCGGCGCCGGCTTGGCCGACGGCGCCGGGGCCGGTGCTGCGGCAGCCGGCGGGTGGTCACTCGGCGGCGCCTGCTTGGTCGCGACGGCATCGCTGCCGGTCTGGCCGGCCGTGGGCCGCAGATCAGCGGCCAATGAAATCACCAGCGCCGCAACGCCGATGACGAGTACTGCCGCAGCTCCGCTGCCGACCAGCAGTAACGGCCGGTGCTGCCGCTTTGGCTCATCGGTGTCATCGGCTTCATCGGCGATGGCGCTGTAGGCCAGGGCTCCGCTGGCTACGTTGGCATCCCGATAGGACGCGAGCGCGCCGGGCCGCACCTCGCCGGTTCCCGGATCCTTGGAGTAAGCGAGCGCGGCGGTCGAGGACGCGAACAGCGGCGCGTTGGCCGAGGCCAATGCGGCTCCGCGGGCCAGGGCCATATCCGGCTCCTCGGCAACGCTGACCGGAAGTGAGGCCGCCGCCTCCAGATGCTGCTTGATCGGGATGACGTCGACGCCACAGCCGACGATGAACAAACCACCGGGACGAGACTCCAGCTGGTCCAAGCGCTCAACCAGGAGGGCGAGCTCGGCGGCGGCCTGGGCGCTGTAGGGCGCACACGCCACCCGCTGGCGATGCAGATCAACGATCGACCCGTCGGCGGTGTCCACCACGGCCAGGGTGGCGCTGCCGGCCTCGACGAAAAGCAGCGCGATGTAGTCGTAGCCGAGGGCATGACCGACGTTCTGGGTCAGGGCGGCCGCGGCGAGCAGCGGGGCAACCAGCATCACACCCCGGATGTCGCGGGCGTCCAGTGCGTCACGCAGCGCACCGACTTCGCTGGGCTCGGTCCAGGTCACCCCCGTCGACATCAACTGGTAGCCGCCCTCGAGCGCGCCTTCTCGGGTGCCGAGGATCGCTTCGATCACCTGCTCGCAGGCACTGGATGCGGCGCCGACCGCGAAACTGTCTTGCTCGACCGTGGCGCCGTCGGCGGTTTCGCCTTGAACCAGCGCCACGCGGACCGTCGTTGGTGCCATCGAAACACCAAGTACGATGTCCACTTCCCCTCCATCTTCTGCTCGCTAGGCCCGAGCGGAGGGGCGCGCCGCCTGAACGCCATGCGGCCTTACCAGTTCGCTGGAGCTATCAAGTTCTGGTCGCATGGACGGCGACAGCACGACCGCATCAGCCCGCCGACCGTGGCGCTTCCAGCGTACTCGGCGAGCAAGGAAAAGAAACCCGGATTGTTTGACGGGCTGACAACTGGTAGCTGCCTGTCAGTAACCCCCGCCGGGGTAGTAGCCCCCGCCCGGATTCAAGTACGGATTCTGGGGCGGCGGCGCCTGGTTCTGCGGCACCTGGACCGGGATGGGCACCGGGACTAACGGCAGCGTCAGATACTCGGTGGTCATCGGCACCGTCGTCGGTGTGCTCGTCGACGACGACGGTGGGCGCGTGGTGGTCGTAGTAGTGGTCGGGGCGGTGGACGAGGTGGTGGTCGGGGTTGTCGTCGAAGTTGTCGTTTGCTGCGGGGTTGTGCTGCTCGGCGGGGGGCTATGGGTCGTGGTCACCGGTGGCGGCGGGGGCGGCACCTCGACGCTGCTGGGCGGCGGGGGTACCTCGCTCGGGGCCGGCGCGGCACTGGGTGGCGGCGGGGCCAACGGGCTCGGTGACAGCGACGGCGGCGGCGAGCTGGCCGGCGGCGACGCAGGCACGGGCTTGCTGCTGCTCGGTGCCGGCGGCGCCGAAGGACCGGTGGCGCTCGTCAACGAGTACGCCACCCCGCCGACCGCGACCATCGCGACCAATGCGGCCAATCCGAGCGCCAGCTGAGGTAAGCGATATCGACGCTGCGGAACCTCCGTGGGCGGCAGCTCGATTTTCGGAAGCACCTGCGACGGAGGGGCGCGAAACTCGTCCTCGTACGGCGCGCCGGTGTAGAACAGCGGATCGTTGCCGGTCTCGTCGGCTTCCGACCACGCCAACTGTTGAACCGGGCCCGGCGGGACGTCGTCGAACAAGGTGTCGTCGGTGAGGTCGGGTAATCCGAAGCCGCCCGTCGTCGCGTCGAAGCGGTCGGTGGTCGCGCTGGAATTGCCGGCTGACGCACCAACGGATGCGCCCACCAGCGCAGCCATCGCCGCCGGCGTCTCGACTTGTTCGGCGAGCTCTTCGGTTGCCCTGCGGGAGTCGAACATCAACGCGCCGACCGCCATCGCCAGCGCAGGCTTATCCGCCGTCACCAACGGCGTCTCGGTATCGGCTGAAAGCCGCTGCGCGACAAGGGGGATACTGGCGCCCCCGCCTGCCATCGCTACCGCCGCCAGATCACGCCGGTCGAGGCTGTTGCGGGCCAAGATGTCGTCGAACGCAGCCAGCACGGCGTTCAGCTGACCGTCGACGATGTGCTCCAGCTCTGCCCTACTCAGCTGAACGGTGCTGCGACCGGCCGGCAGCTCGGCAACCAGTTCGGTCACGGTCTCGGTGGACAATCGCTCTTTGGCATTGGTGCACTCCTGGCGCAGTTGTGCGAATCTCGCCACGACAGCAGTGCTTTCCGGATCGATTCCGCCGGCCGGACCCAGGTGTTCCAAGACGTGAACGAGGAGAGCTTGATCGAGGTGATCGCCGGAAAAGTCGGTGCAGCGGACTGTCTCGGTTATCGGCACAAAGCCTGAGCCGGCGTCTGCCAGCGTGATGTTCGTACCGCTGCCACCGAAATCCAGCAGTGCCACTACCCCTTCGGCGGGCAACCGCGCATCGGAGTTCAACGCCGTCAACGCAGTAATGGCATCCGAGACCAGGATCGGAGCGGTGCCACTTCGGACGAATCCGGCATGCGTGCGCAACGCATTACGCAGGGCCCGAACAGCTTCGGCTTTCCAGTGCGCGGGTACCGCGATCGTGATCTCCGACGTCGAGGCGTCGCCGCCGGTCGCGGAGATCATCGCGTCCAACGCCTCGACCAAAAGCAAAGCCGGGTCGTGGGTGGTCCCACCGGCCGACGTCAGCGGGGTTGCGCTGCCGACTCGCTCGACGAAGCCAGCCATCAACGAGCCGGTATCGATGGAGCCCGAATTCTGCTGCGGCAAACCAATTTCTGGGCGGCGGTGTGGATAAACAGTCAGTAACGCGCGCCGCGTCACTGGCGGGACGCCATTGCGCACGGCGACGAAGTTGGTGGTCCCGATCGACAACCCCAACGGGTCGAACATAAGCGATTACCTTGCATCAGAACGGTCGGCGGCCAGCGTTCACCATAGCCGCGGTTGACCACCGCCAACGCCGGCCGATCAGCGATCGGTATCCGGTCGATGCGGTCGTGTCACCGAAGTGATACCGCCGAACCTCTTGACAGGTTGGCTCACCCGACCGTAAGGGGCTCAGCCGCCGCATGAGCCGCGCGCACGGGTGGGGCGACGGTCATGGTTACCGGTCCGCGCGGATGCAGCGTGATGTCGGCGCGCGGGCGCACCACTGTTCCGGGCACCAGGTCGAGGCGGACCGCCTGGGACAATGTGGCCAGGGCGATCGTCGCCTCCAGCTGCGCGAGCCCGGCACCCACGCAGATGCGCCTTCCCCCACCGAACGGGATGAACGCGTAGCGCGGGTGGTGTTGATCCGGCATGAAGCGCCGCGGGTCGAATCCCTCTGGGTTGGGCCAGAATTCGCTGTGGTGATGCAGCAGATACGGCGAAATAGCCACGGTGTCACCCGGCGACACCTCGACACCGGCGATGTTATCGGCGACGACGGCGTCGCGCTCGATGGTCCACGCCGGCGGGTAGAGCCGCATGGTCTCGGACACCACGGCTTGGGTCCACACCAGTGATTCCATGTCGGCGGCTTGCGGATCGCCGTCGCCGATCACCTCGTCGACCTCGGCGACCAACCGATCGCGGGCGGCGGGATGGCGCGAGAGCAGGGCCAACGCCCAGGTCAGTGTGTTGGCGGTGGTTTCATGTCCGGCCAACACCAGCGTCATCACCTCGTCCTGAATCTCGCTGCGGCTCAGCGGTTCTTCGGTAGCCAGCAACAGATCCAGCAGATCGCTGGGCTCGGTGTGCGGCGCGGCGATGCGCGCATCGATGATGCGGGAGACCAGCGATTCCAGCGTGGTCGTGGCTCGCCCGAGGCCGGGGATGACGTGGGCGGCCAGCCACCGCGTACGCTGCGGCGAACCGAGATTCGGCAACAGCATGGCGGCGGTTGCCGCGCTCTGCAGCCGTGATACCGCGCGCCCGACCGGTTCCGCGTCGTCGGCCAGGTCGATCCCGAACAGCACCCGCCCGATCACATGCATGGTGAGCGTCCGCATTTCGTCGGCGAGGTTGATGGTGGCTCCCGGCGTCCACCGATTCGTGCGATCGCGGGCGGCCGCGACGACGGCCGGCGCGAACGTCTGCACGTGGCGGTGGCTGAACACCGGTTGGACCAGGCGACGGTGCCGACGCCAGGTATCGCCCTCGGCAGTCAGCAGCCCGTCGCCGAGAATCGCTTTCAGCGGCCGGTAGGTGAAGGCCTTCACGTAATGGTCCTGATGGGCGACCAACACGTGTTCGGCGTGCTCGGGACGGCTGAGCAGGAAGAAAGTGTGCTTGGCGGTGAGCGGAATGCGCACCGCGTCGCCATAGTCGCAAGCCAACGCAATGTAGACCGCCAGCGGATCGCGCAGGATCTGCGTCCAGTACCGGAGTGATTGGCGCCGCGACGGCCCGGGCGTCGGCGAGGTAGAGGCCATACCCGGTATGATACAGATGTCTTAAGACATCTGTGCAAGGAGTTTGATGGGTAACCGAGAGGCCCTGCTGGAAGCGGCGATCGTCTGTCTGCGGGAGCGCGGATACGGCGGCACCCGTGCACGCGATTTGGCCGGCACGGCCGGGGTCAGCCTTGGTGCCATCCGGTATCACTTCGGGTCGACCGAGGGCCTACTTAATGCGGCCATCGCCGAGAGCCTGCGACGCTGGATCGAAGGCTTTCAGAAGACGATGGCAGCCTCGGCGCCGAACGTCAGCGCCGGCGCCGCCAGCGCGGTCGAAGATCTCTACGAGGTGTTCGACGCCAACCGGGCCTTGTTCGTCGGATTCGTGGAGGCATTCGCGCACGCGCAGCGATCAGAGCATGCTCGAGCCCAATTGGCCGGCTACTACGAGGAATTCCGCCGCGATATCGCGACCGCGTTGGGCGGGGGTCGCGAAGCCGAATCGGTGGCATCGATCCTCATCGCCCTTGTCGACGGGCTCGGTGTGCAATGGCTGCTTGACCCGGCTAAGCGCCCCGACCCGGCCGTACTGCGGCGCGCGGTAGCCGGTCTGACGGCTTTGGGCTAGGCCGTCGGCACGTTGACTCTGCGGTCACCACGCAAAAGTCCGAGTAACCAACGTGGTGGACGCAGAATGAACTCACACGACCGTCAGGGGCAGCGAGCGGCGCGGCTGAAACTGGAACGTCGAGCCGCCGCTGAGCTTGGCGACCGATACCTCGGGCAGTTCCGTTGCGGCGGTGTCAGTTTGGGCGAACTCAGCGGTCCAGTCAGCGCTGGAGCCGCTGACCCGCACCTCGACGTGAGGATCCACCGCGGTGGCGATCGCCTGCAGCGGCTGGACCGATTGCGGTGAACACAATGAAATCCAGGCCGCGTCGTCATGCGCCGGTGACCGCTGCACGATCAGCCGGTTCTTTGAGATCTCGCTGCGCACGTACCTAATGGGGTTGAGCAAGGGATGCAACCCCAGCACCCGCATGGTGCCCTCGACGCCGCCAGGTAGCGACAGTGCGCGGTGAATCCGCTCGGCGCCGAGGCCCGCCAGGCCGATCAACTGGCGGGTGCCCACCGAGACCGCCTCAGCGCCTGCCCGCGCGCGCACCGCGATCGCGAACGACAGATACAGCAGGTGCATCTGCAGACACACCTCGTCGGCCATCCGCACCAGCGCCGAATGCGAGAACGCGCTGAAGTCGAGATCGGACACCAGCGGGCCCGAGTAGTCGGCCAGCCCCTCCTCAGACGGGTCGATAGCATCGAGTTCCCAAGTGGCAGCATATGTTCGGCGCACGGTGTCCACCGCGGGAATGCCCTGGGCGGGCGGATAGGAATCGTCGATGATGACCGTCCACGCGCAGTGCGGATGCCGGTCTGCGGGTTGGCGCGGCGGGCGGTGGATGGGCCGCATCTGCGCGCGGGGATTGGTCGCCACCGCGGTGGCGTCGAACGTCGGGTCCTCGATGGTGTGGCACATGCCGAAGACGTATTCATCGCCCATCGGCTCGACGTCGAGCAAGGCGCCGCAGTGGTCGAGATGGAATTCGCCGTGCCAGCGGTCATGCACGGTGTAGCGGAAATCCATGAACTGCGGCGGCGCCCCGATGTCGAGTTGCAACCCCTTGAAGATGGTGGGCACGTCGTCGCCCTCGTAGTTCAGCGCCCGCTGCATCCGCTTGGTGTAGATCGGACTTGCCCCGGCCCATTCCTCGATGGCGATCTGCAGCATCTCCTCGCGGCCGAATTCCTGAATGCACCAGGCCATGCCGGAGCGGTCGATCATGTGACCGATCAACAGCAGTTCGGGGACCAAGGTGGCCAGCTGCTCACGGGACAGCCGCGCATATCGGCTCACCGCCCAAAAATAGATCTGACTATGTTATAAAGTCAACAATGTCGATTTCCCCCACCCGGCGCACCAGCGCGCCGCGCAAGCGCGGTGATGACACGCGCGCAAGGATCATCGACGAAACAGTCCGCTGCATCGTCGAGGAAGGGTTCCCGGCCGCGACGGCCAAACACGTCGCCGAGCGCGCGGGCGTGACGTGGGGCGTGATCCAGTACCACTTCGGCGACCGCGCCGGGCTGTTGATGGCCGTCGTCGACGACGGGGTGGCCAAGCTGCTGCAGTCGCTGTCATCGGCCGAAATCGGCGAACTGCCACTGCGCCAACGCATTGAAGTCGTCGTCGACACCGCGTGGAGCTGTTACAGCAGCCCGACGTCGATGGCCGCCTTCGAAATCCTGCGCGCCACCCGGTGGAGTTCACGACGGCATCTGCTCGAGATGAACGATGCCATCGCCCAACTCGGCCGATTGGTGACCGATGATCCTGCGAATGACGGTGTGGCAGACGTGATTTGGGCGGCTTTACGCGGTGTCGTGTTGGCCCAGATGATCGTGGGCGTCCCCGTCGACTGGCAGCGGGAACGTCGCGCTTTGATCGACATGGTGACGCATTACCTGCAGCGCTGTGCTGCAATGTCGTGATGGGCTCCTATGACGACATCGAAGCGATCAAGCAGGTCAAGTACCGCTACCTGCGCGGGCTGGACACCAAACATTGGGACGACTTCGCCGACACCTTGACCGAGGACGTCAAGGGTGACTACGGATCATCTGTCGGCGAGGAGCATCACTTCGCCAACCGCAAAGACTTAGTCGACTACATGCGTTCCGCGCTGGGACCAAATGTCATCACCGAACACCGGGTGACCCACCCGGAGATCACGGTGAACGGTGACGAGGCGTCGGCCATCTGGTATCTGCAGGACCGCGTCATCGTCGCGGAGTTCAACTTCATGCTCGTCGGGGCGGCGTTCTATCGTGACCGCTACCGGCGCACACCCGACGGCTGGCGGATCAGCGCCACCGGGTATGACCGCACCTACGAGGCGACGATGTCTTTGGCGGGCATGGATTTCAAGGTGACTCCCGGTCGCGCGTTGGCCTGACCTCGCGGCTGGCGGTGGAACTAATCTTGACCGTCCGCCGATCTCGTCCCTAGGCTGCGGATGTTTTAGTGCGTTACTTGGCCGACTACAAACATCACTTTCGGGAGCGGTTATGCCCCGCGCATTTCGTGCCTATCTCTTAACAGTTCTCGCTATCGCTGGCGCAAGCCTGGCCGCTGTCCCGTCGATGTCACCGGCACCGTCGGCCCAGAGTCAGGCGGTGCGGCTGCTGGGCACTGACACCGCTGATTCGCCGCTCGGGGACGGCACGGCGCTGGTCATGGGTCCCAGCACCCTTTCTCTTCCTCCGCAGCCCTACCTCGATCTTGCCGACGAGCTCTACTTGCAGCCACGTGGTTTCACCGGCACGACCGAGGCGCTGTTTACCCCGGAGGGGCTTTACCCGATCACCGGGCCCAAGAGCCTGACGTACCTCGCTTCGGTCGCCCAGGGACAGCAGATCCTCGACTCGGCGATACATCAGCAAATCGCCACCGGGCAGGTCAGTGCCGAGGATCCGGTCGTGGTTTTCGGCTGGTCCCAAAGCGCCGGGATCTCTTCACTGACGATGCAGCAGTTGCACGACGAAGGGGTGCCCAGCGACTACGTGCATTTTGTGCTGGTCGGTGATCCCAACCTTCCCAACGGCGGCATGTTCGCCCGCTTCGACGTTCCGGCCGGCGACGGCCTGTCGATTCCCAGCCTCGGCTTCTCGGCCAGCGCCCCGACACCAAGTGGGGAGTACCCGGCCGACATCTACACGACCGAGTACGACGGCGTCGCCGACTTCCCGCGCTACCCGATCAATTTGTTGTCGGATGTGAACGCCTTACTGGGCTTCCTTCTCCAGCACAGCACGTACTTGAGTCTTACCCCCGAACAGCTCACGCCGGTGGCTGACGGTGGCGAAGCGATTCTGTTGCCCGGATCGGCGGCGCTCACCGGGGAGGGGCTGACCAACTACTACATGATCCCGGCCGAGAACTTGCCATTGCTGCAGCCATTGCAGTTGATCCCGTTCATCGGTCAGCCGCTCTACGATCTGCTGGAACCGGACATGCGGATCCTGGTGAATCTGGGCTACGGCAGCATCACCGACGGCTGGGATCCCGGTCCGGCGAATGAGTTCACGCCCTTCGGGCTGTTCCCAACCGATCTCAACTGGAGCGATGTTTTCGCGGCGCTGGCCAACGGGCTGCAGCAAGGAGTCACCGACTCCGTGCAGCAACTGCTGAATCCGGACAACTACAACCCATTGTCGATTCTGGACAGCCCGCTGCTGGCGAATGTGGTGAGCCTGGTGCACGCATTCGGCCTCACAGACGCGACGGACATCTCGCAACTGCTCAATCTGCCTGCGCTGCTGGAACTCGCGCGCAACGGGCTGGGCGATCTCGCCGGCTTTCCGGCTTCGGACGTATCGCTGTTCACCTCGTCGCCGACCGAGATCATCAACATGCTTTCGGCCACCCTTTCGGCCGACTACGCAGCCTTGCTCCCAGTTGCAGACTCGGTCAATGCACTCTTCACATCGCTGCCCGCATACAACCTGAGCCTCTTCATGGATAACCTCGAGGCCGGTGACCTGATCGGCGCGATCGGTGAGCCGATCGCCGCCGATGTGGGGCTGATCCCGTTCCTGGGTGTACTCGAAGCGGGCGCACCAATCGCAATAGCCATCGCCGGCACACTGGTCAACTTCGCCGATCTCATCGGCCTCGGCGGATGACTACTTCGCAATGGCGATCACCGCGCCGGGCCGCAGCCAGCGGATGATCTGCACCAGTGTGTCGTCGTCGATGGCCACGCAGCCCTCGGTCGGTCGACCGTCGGTGGTGTGAAAGAAGAAGGCTGAGCCGTCGCCGGGCACGCGGGCCTTGTTGACGCCCATCACCACCGCATGCTTGTACTGCGGGATATCGAGATTCTCGCTTGCTGAGGTGTCGAACGGGCACTGCGCTTTTTGACAGACCTGCATGGTGTTGAACGTCGGGCTGTGGTCGTCACCGCTCCACCAGTGGTTGGGCCCGACCTGCGTGTAAGGCAGTCCCCCACCGGGATTGGGCGCTGTACCGAAAGCGGAGTCCAACGAATAGACGCCCATCGGGGTGGCCGGATAACCGCTTTTGGCCTTCGGCGCCAGGCCCGCCGACCCGATGTGAGTCGGGATGCCGCTGGCCACCGGCTGCCAGCCCGCGGCGGTGCGCTGATAGACGTCCATCTTGGCGTCCGAACCGCCCACTCCGACAACCGAAACCACCTGGGTGGCGTTACCGACCGCCGATGCGAACCACGGCGCGCCGGTAGCGGCGGCGAGCGGCGCTGCCGCCAGCATCATGCAGACCGCGCCCAGCGCAGCAAAAAGCGAACCCGACAGTCGGCGCACCGGTTCATCGTCGTCGGTAACCAATCTGAGTGTCAAGTAAAGGTTTAGCGTCGATCGGGTCACCGGTGTGCAGCAATTCAGACTGAATAGCGCAATCGCCGGACAGCGATACCATCGGCCCGTGTCGGATTTTCGGTCGGACTTTCCGGTTGGCCGCTTGTCGCAGGTTCTGGTCGGTCACGTGTGGCCGTCGGGATCGAATCTGGCCATACTCAACAGCGCGTCGGCCGATGTCGGCAACGTCGCCGCGGCATATCTGGCATTACAGGACCAGTTGCGCCAGGCCCGTTTCGGACCACTCGCCGACCAGGAGGGCGTGACCGCTGACGACGTGCGGGCGGCGTTTGAACGCGGCGAAGAGCACGCGCGCACTATCGCGGAGAAGTACGAAACAAAGAGGGCTGCTTTTCAATCCGCCAATGATGCGGCCAGCGCGCTGCGTGCGCAACTCACCACGATCGCCGACGACGGCCACCGTCAGATAATGCGGATCCAGGACGGGCACGGCTCGGCTGCGGAGCAACTCGACCGCCTCGTCGGCGTCGTGCTGGAGTGTCAGACCCGGGCGAACGCGGCGGCGGCGATCTACGGCCAGGACATTCTCGACGCTGTCCAGAAGATTCTCGGCGCGGAAGGTATCGACAAGTCGGCTCGCAAGCTCGCCGCCGAGCACGGCGTCGACACCGGACGCATGTTCGGCTACCCCCACCACGATCAGGTCCGCGAGCAGCTGACCGCGCTACTTTCGGGACTTTCGGGGCCGACATGAGCCGCCCGTTGCGGGCGTCACCGTCGGGTTATGCGGCTGCGGCGGCGGCGAATCCGCCACCGCCACCCATCACGCCCACCGCGGTTGCCGGCCCCGGTTCGATCGTCGACAACCTGCTGGCGACGTTGGGCACCGCCGCCAACCTCGGCGTCGCCACCGACTACATCGACGCGCAGGCCGGACACTCCGACCGCGCCGCGAAGACCGCCGACGCCGAAGCGAAGTTTCCGGCCAATGAACAAGGCTCGGCCGCACAGTTGGCCGGGGTGGCCGGAATCGCGGGCGCGCTGGCTGCGGCGTTCGGCGGTGCGGTGCAGTCGCTGAGCCAAGTCCCGCAACAGGCCGCCCAGGTCGGCGAGCAGGCCATGCAGGCCGGCATGGGCGGGCTGCAGCAGGTCGGTGGCGGCGTTGCGGACGTGGATACGCTGCCATACGACCCGTTCGGTGGTGACGACGACGCTGAAACAGCAGGTGGCGGTGACGGTTTCGAAGTCGGCGGCACCGACGCCACCGTGCCGACCGCGGTGCTCGGACCACCGGCGGTTCCGTCGCCGGGCACCGTGCCCGCGGCGTCGACCACGTCGGCGGTCCCGCCGAGACCTGCGGAGCCGCCAACCGCGCCGAAGGTTGGGCCGGGCGCCATGCCGATGATGCCGCCGGGCGGCATGCCTGTTTCCCATGGTTCACCCAGCGAGCCCAAGCCGGACACCAAACGCGTCGTCGCTCCGTCGGTGCGAAACGGCGCGCCGGTGCAGGGACGCATCACCGCGGCTCCGCCGGAGGCGTCGAAACGATTGTCGGGTAAGCCGATTGCCGTCAAGCGTGGGCCTTAGCGACGAAACACCAACGCGCACACCAGAAAATAGAGATATCCCAGCGCCCAGCCGGCCAGCACGTCGGATACGTGATGCACGTTCAACGCGACTCGGCCGAACCCGACGGCCAATACCACCAACGCGCCCACCACAACCGCGAGCGAACGCAGCCGCCGTCGCAGCAATGGCCGCAGCACACTGAGCAGCGCGAGCACCCCGACCATGACCTCGAGCGCATGCCCGGACGGAAACGACGACGACGATTCGACAACCAGGGCTGTTTCCGGTCGGGGGCGATCGGCCAAACCCTTGGCGGCCTGGGTGATCACGCCGCTGAGCTCCACACTGGCGACGAGGAACAGCGCTGTGCGCAGCTGCCGTCTGACCAGCAGGATCACCACCACCAGCGCACCCAGCAGCCGAAACGCTCCCGGGCCGAACGCCGTGCAGACGAATTGCCAAAACCGTATCCACCCGGGGTGGTCGGCCCCGAGATGGTAGAGCGCGCTCAACGAGGACGAGTCGATCGGGTTCAACCAGGCCCAGTCGTGCCGATAACCCAGCCACGTCACCACATACACCAGCACGGCGCCCGCGGCGGTCAGGGCCACGCTGCGGCGGAGTGACACCACCACTACACCGTTACCACGGGACTACCAGGGGCTTCGCGGCCGCCGTCATACTGGGCGGATGGCGGTCATCGTCCGGCGACTGCTCGGCATCGGCAAGCTGCCCGCGGACGTGCGCGCTCAGGTAGACGCTGAGGGGCTGGTCTACCTTGCCGACTATGTCCCGGTTACCCGGCGATTCAGCGGTGCCATCCCGGGGCTGCGTTCGGCCCACAGCGTAGCCAGCTACGTGGGGTCCTTGGCGATCACCTCCGAGCGGGTGCTGGGCACCTTGTCGTCGCTGCCGAAGCTGGCCGGTACCACCGTCGACGCGCGCTGGGACGCACCACAGACCGGTCCGGCCGCCGCGCGGCTTTCCGCGGCCGGTCTGCAGGTTGAGCTGGACGTCGGATGTGTCGATCCGGCGTTCCACGGTCGGTTGTCGCTGCATTACAAGACCACCATCCCCGGCGACGTGCTGGCCGGGTTGCCGTGCCGGTCGCTGGACTTCGACGTACCGCCGGAGTACGTGTTCCGCGCGGTCGGCGTCACCTATCGCCCGTAGCGGTTTCTACCATGGCCCTGTGCACGATCACGCGTTCAGCCCACTGGAGCGGCGAGCCGTCTACCGCGTGATCGCTGAACGCCGCGACATGCGCCGGTTCGTGCCGGGCAGCACAATCGGAGAGGATGTGCTGGTCCGGCTGCTGCAGGCCGCGCACACTGCACCCAGCGTCGGCCTGATGCAGCCGTGGCGCTTCGTGCGCATCACCGATGACTCGTTGCGGCGGCGCATCCACGCTTTGGTCGACGAGGAACGCCTACTGACCGCCGACGCGCTCGGCCCGCGTGCGGATGAGTTTCTCGCATTGAAAGTCGAAGGCATCCTCGACTGTGCGGAACTGCTGGTGGTGGCGTTGTGCGAGGGCAGACACACGCACGTGTTCGGTCGCCGCACGCTACCGCAGATGGATTTGGCATCGGTGTCGTGTGCGATTCAAAACCTCTGGCTGGCAGCGCGATCGGAAGGTCTGGGCATGGGGTGGGTGTCGCTGTTCGACCCGCGGCGGTTAGCCAGCTTGCTGTCAATTCCTGCCGACGCGGAACCAGTCGCGATACTGTGTCTGGGCCCGGTGCCCGACTTTCCCGACCGGCCCGCATTGGAACTGGACGGCTGGGCGGTTGGGCGTCCGTTGGCAGAATTCGTTTCGGAGAACACTTGGGGCACAACGGAGAAGCCAGAAGGGTGACGGCCATCAGCGGCAGCGACCAAACAGAGCGGAAACTCGACAACGTACTGATCGTGCACTGGCACGACCTGGGCCGCTATCTCGGCGTCTACGACCACCCTGACGTGTCCAGTCCGCGGCTGGACCAGCTTGCCTCCGAAGGCATTCTGTTCACCAGAGCACATGCCACCGCACCGCTGTGCTCGCCGTCTCGCGGATCGTTGTTCACCGGCCGCTATCCCCAGAGCAATGGGCTCGTCGGCCTGGCGCACCATGGCTGGGAGTACCGCTCGGGAGTCCGCACGCTGCCGCAAATCTTGGGTGAAGCCGGTTGGCATTCAGTACTTTTCGGTATGCAGCATGAGACATCGTATCCGTCGCAACTCGGGTTCAGCGAGTTCGACGTCTCCAACTCGTACTGCGAGTACGTGGTGGAGCGAAGCCAAAAGTGGCTGCGAGACTACGACTCGGGCCGCCCGTTTTTGTTGACGGCCGGGTTCTTCGAAACCCACCGGCCTTATCCGCGGGATCGCTATCAGCCCGCCGACGCGACCGCAGTTCAGCTGCCCGGGTATCTGCCCGACACGCAGGAAGTCCGCCAGGATATGGCCGACTTCTACGGGTCGATCACCACTGCCGACGCCGCGGTCGGGCGCCTGTTGGACACACTCGCCGACACCGGACTCGACACCAACACGTGGGTGGTGTTCTTCACCGATCACGGCGCGGCGTTTCCGCGAGCGAAATCGACGCTGTACGACGCCGGAACCGGCATCGCGATGATCATCCGTCCGCCGGGCCGGATGCGCTTGGGTTCAAGGGTTTACGACGAGTTGTTCAGCGGTGTGGACTTGGTGCCGACCTTGCTGGAGCTGCTTGGTGTCGACGAACCAGCCGACATCGAGGGTAAGTCGCATGCGCGTGCGTTGCTTTCACCGAACGAGTCACCGGTTCGTGAGCACGTGTACACCGCGAAGACCTATCACGACTCGTTCGATCCGATACGAGCCATCCGCACAAAGGAATACAGCTACATCGAGAACTATGCTCAGCGGCCGCTGCTGGATCTGCCGTGGGACATCGAGGAGAGCCCATCGGGGCATGCCGTCGCCCCGTTGGTCACCGCGCCGCGGCCGCGGCGCGAACTCTACGACCTGCGCGCTGATCCTAATGAGACCAATAACCTGCTGGCCACCGACGACACCGGCCAAGCAGCCGCAATCGCCGCCGACCTTGCTGTCCTGCTCCATGAATGGCGGCAGCAGACCGGCGATGTCATACCGTCGGACTTCGCCGGCAGCCGCATCGCCGAACGTTATACCGAGACCTACCTACGAATTCACGCGCCGAAGGTGCCGACCAGCCGTTCAGCGATCGCCGTGGACCGCGGCATCGAGGACGAGCAGGAAATAAGCTCGGGCGATGGCTGACAAGCCAACGTCGTATCTGGTGCTCGCGTCGCAACGCTGCGGCAGCACGCTGCTGGTGGAATCGTTGCGCGCCACCGGGTGTGCCGGCGAGCCGCAGGAGTTCTTCCAATATCTGCCGTCGACCGGTATGGCGCCCCAGCCGCGGGAGTGGTTCGCCGACGTCGACGACGAGACGATTTTGCGGCTGCTCGATCCGCTGGAGCCGGGGACACCGGACACCGCCAGCGCGGTGGCCTGGCGCGAGCACATCCGCAGTTCCGGCCGCACACCCAACGGCATTTGGGGCGGCAAGTTGATGTGGAACCAGACGGCGCTGCTGCAACAGCGGGCCGCGGGCTTGCCGGATCGCTCCGGTGACACGCTGCGGGCAGCGATCCGTGACGTGATCGGCAGCGAGCCGGTCTACGTGCACGTCTACCGGCCCGACACGGTGTCGCAGGCGGTGTCGTTCTGGCGGGCGGTGCAGACCAGGGTGTGGCGCGGTCGCCCGGACCCGGAACGCGACTCCCGCGCCACCTACCACGCCGGCGCGATTGCCCACATCGTCAGGCTCCTGCGCGCTCAGGAGGAGGGCTGGCGGAACTGGTTCGCCGAAGAGCAGATCGAGCCGATCGACGTCTCCTACCCGGTGCTGTGGCGCAATTTGACCTCTATCGTCGCGACCGTGCTGGAAGCGGTCGGACAGGATCCCCGGTTGGCGCCCGCGCCGGTCTTGGAGCGCCAGGCCGACCAGCGCTCCGACGAATGGGTGGACCGCTACCGCGCGGAGGCGGAGCAGCTGGGCCTGCCGGTTTGAGCACGCTCCGCGAGAGTGCAGTTACCGACGCATTTCGCGAGTAGGACTGTCGGTAGTTGCACTCTCGGCGCCGGTCAGTTGACCTGCGCGACGACGAAGATCCGCCGGAACGGGAAGAACGTCGTCCCGTCGGGCCGCGGCGGGTAGGCGTCGGCGAGCAGCGGGATCAGCTCGGCGCGGAATTGCTGCCAGTCCTCCTCGCTGAGCCGCTCGCGCACCGCCAGCAGCGCGGTGCCGCTGATCCAGTCCAGCACCGGGTGCTCGCCGCGCAGCTGGTGCAGATAGGTGGTTTCCCAGGCGTCGACCGTACAACCGGCGTCGATCAGTTGTTCGGCGTAGTGCATCGGCGTGTCGACCACCGTGCCTACCCGAAACGGTATGTCGCTCAACTTCTTTGCCCAAGCTTCGCGGCGAGCCACCGCACGCACCGCCGCGTGTGACGGGCTGTCGAATGCGCCGGGTACCTGCACGCCGATCCACGAGCCGGGTGCCAGCTCACCGGCCCACCGAACCATCAGTTCAGCATGCTCGGGCACCCAGTGCACTGCGGAGTTGGACAGCACCACGTCGGTGTCCGGTTGCGGTGTCCAGGTCCTCAGGTCGCCGACGGTGGCGTCGACGCCGCGCTCACGGGCTGCGGCGACCATCTCCGGTGAGTTGTCCAGCGCCTCGATGGTGGCGTCGGGCCAGCGTCGGGCCAGCTCCACGGTGAGGTTGCCGGGACCACAACCCAGGTCGACCACCCGCCGCGGGTGCTCGGCGCCTACCCGGGCTAACAAGTCGTAGAACGGGCGGGCGCGCTGATCGGCGAACGCCAGGTAAACGTCCGGATCCCACATGTCTGGTCCTTCCGATCGACACCTACGAGCCGACTGGTATAGAGAAACGTTAGACGAGGGTGGAGATGACTGACGAAGACGACGCTGCAAACGTTCGGCGGATCTGGTCTGAGTTGGGCTTGCCCGGGGTGATCGACGTACACACCCACTTCATGCCGAAGCCGGTGATGGACAAGGTGTGGAAGTACTTCGACTCCGCAGGCCCGCTGGTCGGCCGGTACTGGCCGATCAGTTACCGGTCCGACGAGGCCCGACGAGTAGAGCTGCTGAGGCTGTTCGGGGTGCGCGGTTTCACCGCCTTGGTCTACCCACACAAACCAGATATGGCGGCCTGGCTGAACCAATGGGCCGGCGAGTTCGCGAGGTCCACACCAAATTGCATTGCGACCGCTACGTTTTACCCCGAACCCGATGCCGGCGAATATGTCGAAGCCGCTATCCGCGACGGCGCACAGGTATTCAAGGCACATGTTCAGGTAGGCCACTACGATCCGAATGATCCACTGCTGGACCAGGTCTGGGGCGTCATCGAAGATGCCCGGGTGCCGATCGTCATCCACTGTGGATCCGGGCCGGTACCCGGCGAACATACCGGGCCTGAACCGATACGCCGTCTGCTGCGCCGCTACCCGCAGTTGCGGTTGATCATCGCGCACATGGGGATGCCGGAATATGCCGAATTCTTGGACATCTGCGAAAGCGCTGCCGACGTGCGACTGGACACCACCATGGCCTTCACTCCCTTCGTCGACGAGACCATGCCGTTCCCAGCGGATCAGCTGCGCCGGCTGCGCCAGCTGGGTCACCGCATTTTGTTCGGTAGCGACTTCCCGAACATCCCCTACAGCTACGCTGATGCGATGCGCGCCGTCACCCGGTTACCCGATATCGACGACGATTGGTTGCGCGCCGTGTTCTACCAGAATGCGGCTACGCTGTTTCACCCGCTCGACACCAGAGAGGCCAGCCGACAATGACGTCCGACGCCGATCCGCTCAGCGCGCCCGTTCCGATTCCCGATGTACCCGGCGCGGACGCCGGTGCGGCGGGCCTGCCGGATCTGGCGGCCCTGCCGCTACGCCAACGAGCCTTTGTCGAAGCGACCGCACTCAGCGACATCGGCCTGCGGACGGCGGTGGCCACCATGCTCGCGGCGACGATGGCGCCGCCGGTGTTAGCTACCAGCCTGCTGCGCAGCCAATCCCGCAGGGAGCGGGCCAATTTGCGCTTCTATGCCGAGCTGGCCGGTGAGCGTGATTCGGCGATCTCCTTTCCGGCTCCGACATCGGTGCCTCGGGTACTGGCACGGCCGGCCAACGTGATCGCAGAGAGAATCGCACACGGCAATGTGGAGAACATCGAGTTCGCCAGTAGCTTCGAGACGGTGAATCCTGCTCTGCGCCAACAATGGCGGAGCCTGCGCAACAACAATGTGGTACGGGCCCAGCATTGGCGCCACGGCGACGGGCCACGGCCGACGCTCTGTGTCATCCACGGCTTTTTGGGGTCACCGTACCTACTCAACGGATTGTTCTTCTCGCTGCCCTGGTATTACAAATCGGGTTACGACGTTCTGCTCTACACCTTGCCGTTCCACGGCAGGCGTGCCGAAAAGAAGTCTCCATTCAGCGGATACGGTTACTTCGCCCATGGTCTGACCGGTTTCGCCGAAGCGATGGCCCAGGCTGTGCACGATTTTCGGTCATTGGTCAACTATCTTCAGCACACCGGCGTGGACCGGATCGCGTTGACCGGTATATCACTTGGCGGCTACACATCGTCGTTGATCGCCTCCGTCGATGACCGGCTCGAGGCGGTGATCCCAAATTGCCCTGTCGTCACGCCGATCCAGTTGTTCGACGACTGGTTTCCGGCCAATGTGCTGGTTTCACTCGGGCTGCGAATCGGCCAAATCGGCCGCGACGAGCTGAGCGCGGCACTGTCCTATCACTGTCCGCTGAACTACCAGCCGATGGTGGCAATGGACCGCCGGCTGATCATCACCGGTCTCGGTGACCGTTTCGCCCCACCGGGCCAAGCCGAAATGCTCTGGGAGCACTGGGATCGCTGCGCGCTGCACTGGTTTCCGGGAAGTCACCTGATGCACATCAGCCAACTGGAGTATCTGCGCCGAATGACTCAATTCTTGCAGGGCTTTATGTTCAGTTAGACCGCGGCGTGCAGTTGCTGGGCGCTGCTCGGCCAGCGCAGCTGACTGAGCAGGTCGGCAGGTAAATCGGTGTGTCCGTCCAATCTTTCGGTTGACCCAAGCTGCAGCGCCGTGAGCGCCGACCGGTGGTTTCCGGATTGCGGTGACAACCCGGAAATCGGTGCACGGCCCCCAGGCCGGGTATTCGTGCGCAGCGCGCAGGCTACCGCAACCGTCGGAGCCTCTGCCGCGCCGGCGATTTCGAGCGTCGTCCATGTTTCGCGGGCTGGATAGGACCGGATCACCGCGAGCAGCTCCGGCAGCGCCGTGTCGGCCTTGGCTCGGTATGCTGCAACGTAATCGGCGCCTCCCTGGCGTATGCCGCGCCAGGTTTCCCGGGCCGTCGACGCGAAAACCGCCGGGACGTCGTCGGGTTCGGCCAGGCTGGCCGTCCAGCCGATCTCCCGCAAGTGGTCGGCGAGCCGCCGCGCGGCGACCTCCGCGGTCTGGTGCAGCGGAATGCTCGGCGAACGCGCCTGCAGAGCAGCGAGGTTGTCGGTGGCCGAAAGGGTCAGCCCAATCCACGTCTGCCGCTGTGGTACTCCCGCATCCGATTCGGTGTCGCGGCTGGTGACCCGGATGGCGTCGGCACGTATGCCGTAGCGGTGCAAGTATTGCGCAATCATCGTGAGCGGCACGTGGTCGGCTTCGGCGTCGGGCGCGCTCACCCGCAGCAGCACCGTCGTCCGTACGTCGATCCCGGGCTTATGGGTCCGCCCAGGTCTGCGGGCCAGCAACGCTATTCGCCGACGCAGCATCGTCGTTATGAACATGCCGCGCCACCACGCCACCAGGATGATCAGCACGGCGATCGCGACGCCGAGGACCCACCGTTCACGCGTCGACTGCCACGGATATGCCATACCCACCGCCACCGCGGCCAACACCGCCAGCGTGATCCGTCCGGTATGCGATTGCCTCACGAGGTGAGCTCCTTTCGGCGGCGCGCGGCGATCGCCGCCGCGGCCACTACGACAAGCGCCAGGGCGGCGGATCCGCCGACCGCGACGATCAGCGGGGTGTAATTCTTCGGCGCGGGTTCGGGTGGTGCGGGGATGTGCTTCACCGGTGCCGTGTCGGGTTTGGCGGCGGCCGGCAGTTCCCAGGTCAGCGCCGCCATCGCATCCACGGTGCCGGCACCGACGAGGTTGGAGGGCGCGCGGGCCCCGTTGTGCGCGGTCGCGGTGATGCGGTGTATCACCTGCTGGGCGGTCAAATCGGGATACTTGCTGCGGACCAGCGCCGCGACACCGGCAACGTAGCCGGCCGCGTAGCTGGTGCCGCTCAACGGAACCAACTGCTGGCGTTCATTGGGCAGCCCGTTGGCCAGACCGCCGTCGTCGCGGTTGCTCACCGACACGATGTTCTGCCCGGGTGCGGCGACGCCGACCCACGGGCCGGCCATGCTGAATTTGGCGGGCTGGCCGTCCGGCGTCAGCGCGGCCGCCGACAGCACATAGGGCTGCCACCACGAAGGGATGGACACCGACGTGACGCCTGCCCAGTTGCGGGGATCGTTGGGGCGGCTCAGGTCGGTAAGCGGATTGGACTCGCAGGCGATGCCGCCGGCCGAGCCGGTCGGACCGCTGTTGCCGCTGGCCGCGACGATCACCGCGTCTTTGTCCACGGCCGCATAGCGGATAGCGGCACCGAGCGCGGTTTGGTCGACGCTGCGGTCGGCGGGCAGGCAGGTCACCGAGGAGATGTCGATCACCCGGGCGCCGAGGTCGGCCGCGCGCACGATCGCCCGCGCCATCGCCGCCACGTCGAACGACACCTGCGCCAAAGTCGAGTCGCCGCCAGCCATTTTCGGCGAGAACTTCGCCGAGGCGGCGCGCAACGACAGCAACCGCGCCCCGGGTGCGACGCCGGCGAAGCCGTCGTCGCCGGGCTGGCCGGCGATGATGCCGGCCACCAGGGTGCCATGTCCGTCGCAGTCGGTCAGGCCGTCGCTGGTTTCGATGTAGTCGCCGCCGGGGTCGACGTTGGGCAGCCGGGGACCCGGACGCACACCGGTGTCGATGACGGCCACCAACTGACCGTCGCCCCGGGAAATCTTCCACACCGCAGGCAGATTCATCATCTGCTGGTTGGCGGTAATGGCACCGGGATCCGTTCCGGGCATGACGCCCGAGACAGTGCATTCCCCGCGTTGCTCCATCGGCTGGACCGGCCCCGGCGCGCCGTTGGGTGGCGGCACGGCAGGGTCGACCACGGGCGGGCTGATCGCCGCAGCCGGTGGACACACCCACGTCGCCGCGGTCAAAACCGCGGCGACGCAGGCTAGCCCGGCACGAATCATCGATTGAGCACCCAGCTGAACAGCCCGACCAGGTAGGCCATCACCGGGATCAGCGACGCGTCGATGCCGGCCGCGGCAAAGCCGAGCAGCCGACGCACCGGTAGCGAATAACTGTCCGGCGATCCGATCGCCGGGTTCAGCGCGACCACCACCCAGGCCAGCACCAGCACGGCCAGCGCGACGCCCGCGCACAGCGCGGCGACGTAGCGCCCCGTCGAGGTGTAGAGCACCAGCAGCGCCGCCGCGACCAGATACGGCTGGGCAAGCAGCCAGGCTTTGCAGGCGGCCGAATCCCACACCCGGGCGCGCAGCGCGGCAGCGGTCGCCGTTGCTGCCACTACATACCAGCCCCACGCCGAGAGCGTCTCGGGCCGCACGGCGATCGCCAACGACCCCAGCACACTGAGCAACACCGCAGCAGCGATGAATCCGGTCTGGTGCGCGTCGCTGATCCGGACCCGCCGCGGCAAATCCTGCAGCACACGCAACGGGGGCGCCGACGGAGTGGGATCGCCGGGCGCCGGAATGACCGGTAGCGGCAACCGCGCCCACAGCGCCGACAGTTGCGGTGCCTCGACGGCAACGAGCAGCGCCACCACTATCAGTCCACAGCCCAGGCTGAGCAGCGGTAGCTGCCAGACCGACTGGACCGCCGCGGCCAGCAACACGCTGGCGCCTAAAACTACTGTGGCAGTGAAGAATTCGATGGCCTGCACAGGCTCGCGGCGCGGCAGGATGATGCTGATCAGCGACCACGCGGCAACTCCGGCGGCGGCCAGCATCACGTGTTCGGGGCCGAAGCTGCCCGGCACGGCCAATGCCAGCGCGGCGGCGATCGGCACCAGCGCCGTCGCCGAAAGGGTCATCGCCACCCGTGTGGAACGTGCCGTCAGGCCGGCCAGCGCGGTGAGCACCGCAATAGCGCCTACCACGAACAGCCCGGCGTTCATCCCGGTGGCCACCCGGTGCGCGGTCGCGAAACCGGTTGCCACGATTACGAATCCAACGACTGCGGCCAGCGCCCCACGCTGGATGTGGGTGATTCCCCACGGCTTCAACCGCGACTCGGAGAAGATCATTGCCGCGTCGGCGATGTCCTCGACGATGCCGGGCGCGGCGGGGCCGGGGGGCACCGGTTGCAACGCGAGCAGGTCGCCGTCGACGACGCCGACGGTGTCCAGACTGGCGTCCAGGCTGAACGGCGCTCCGCCGATCGGGGCAAGACTCAGCCGGGTGGGTGTTGCCTCGTCAGCGATATCGCCGTTGTCGGCGGCATCTTGACCAGTTGTGGGAACCACCAAACGCTGGACCGCAGGCAAGATTTCGCGCAGCGGTAGCTCGGCGGGCAAAGCCATTTCCGTCAACCGGCTCTCGGCGAGGATGGCAACCCGCACGATCGGCATCACGGCGCTCGACATCAGCGGATCCTCGGACGTTGGTGGGACATGAGTTCTCTTTCTCTCGGTGAATCTGGGCTAGGTGGACACAGTGAAGTCTCGTGACAGCCGCTTGCCCGGAAACCATTCCTCGTCCGGGAGCGTCGCGATCAGTTGTTCGATGGCGACGGCGATCGCAAATGGTGTTCCGGGACTGAACGTCGACACCCATTCGCCGTCGAAGGCGCGCGACGGCGCGACCAGCACCCGGCCCGCGGTGGTGTCGACGATGCTCATCCCGACTTCGGTGGTGGCGTGCCGACCGTCACGGCGGCAACCGGCGACGACCTCGACATAGCTGCGGGGACCGTTGAACACCGATTCCACAACCGGCCGTGCGGATTCCGGAATACCGAGGTACTCGAGCACCTCGACGAGCGGTGTGCCGTTGCGCAGCCGCTCGTCAGCCCGCGCACCGACCCGGGCCGGCATGCTGAACTCGTCGAAGCGCGCGGGCGGTCGCTGCGCCAGTCCCACTCCCAGCACCGGCACCAATGCCCGCGCGTCGTCGATACGCATCGACGTGAAGGTGACCAGTTGCGCATTGCGCAGCGCCACGACGGTTTTGTCGCCGCGACATGCCACGATGCCGCGCAGCATGTCGCCGCGGGCAGGCCCGGTGTTCGGTCCCACGTAGCGCAGGTCCAGCCACCGTTCCGGAAAGCAAACCACCCGGATCCACTCGCCCACCGCGGGGTTGATCACCCCGTCGGCGGAGATGAGTCTCATCCGGGTCAGTTCGGCTTTCTGCCGCTCGACGAACGCGCCGCGTTGGCCGGCGTCGGTGTAAGGCGGGGTGATTGCCAGCACCCACGGGAAGGTTCCCGCGCCAATGGAGTCGGCAATGAACCACGCCTGTTCGACGGTCAGCTCGACGGCGTTGGGTTCTGCGCCCATCTAACCTACGAGCCCGTCTTTGCTAGCCGCCCCATTTGGCGGCTTCGGCTTGGTCGCGGGCCAGCATCGCGGTGGTGTTGGTCTCATGGGTGCCCGCCATG
>LQPU01000022.1 GCA_002101905.1 Mycobacterium shimoidei
TCATCTTCAGAAGACCTCGACCCCTACCCCGGTAACGACGCGCCGGCCAGCTCTACACCCTCAACTGCGAAGAGCCGTGAAACCGATCTATGAGGTCGCTTATGCGGTCAACCAGGACAAGTTCGACGCCGGCCGCGTTTACGCGCACAGCCGGGGATGGGGCTGGCTGGTGTGGACAGACCGCGTCAGCATCCCTGAATTGATGCGCCGCGAGGTTGAACCCGTTCTGAGGCAACGCCTCACAGCCGAAGTCGTGGCCGGGGGCGCTGATTGGAGCGCCGTGCGCCGGTTCAACGCGGAAGGCCTACAGTTCCTCGACCTCATCGCCCTGACGATTGCCAACCGCTGGCGGTGGGAACGCGGACCATTCCGGCTCACGGTAGGAACAAAGGGAGTCACCCCCGCAATCACGTGTGACGAAGACGAGGCGCTCGATGAGCGCCTCGGGCCGCGTGTTGAATAGCCACTAACGACAGGAGTTGTGTCGCCCGTTTGATCTGGCCGAGATCAGCGTCAAGTACGGGAACCTACGCATCGCCCTGGTAATTGTCCGCGAAGGACAGCACACGCGGCGCTAGTCGATGAAACGATGGCACCCCCAGCCGTCGCGTGAAACCTGGACCGGTTTGCATCGCATACAGACCTTGTCTGCCCTCGAACCGGCCGATCAGTTCCTTCAGCGTGGCAGCATCCTCAGCCACGTTCGGGTACAGGATCTTATCGAGCTTCTTTTGCAGCTCACCCATTTCAGGCTGTATCACTTTGATCATGTCCAGCACGCTTGGATCAGAAGTCATCGCTTCCAGCTCACGACGGTTTAGCCATGGCTTGTTCCTGGCCTGCCTGGTGAACTCCAGCATGTACTCGCGATCCATGTACACGTTCGCCGCGGGCTCGCCGTGCAGCCGTGCCGTGAACTCGTACTTGAACGCGTTGATATCACCGTGCTGCAGTGCATCGCGCAACTCTTCCAGCCAGCGATACTCAAACGACGTCGTCTTCAAGTCGTTGAACAAGGCTTGCACCGCTTGCAC
This sequence comes from Mycobacterium shimoidei, assembly GCA_002101905.1. Taxonomy (GTDB): domain Bacteria; phylum Actinomycetota; class Actinomycetes; order Mycobacteriales; family Mycobacteriaceae; genus Mycobacterium; species Mycobacterium shimoidei. Next base: position 1,035 of record LQPU01000022.1, read on the forward strand.
TTCCGGCGTGTTTCGGCCGAATGTCTTTCGCGCAGCGCGGATTGTCTGATCCTCGTGAATCTGTAGCGCACTGGTGCAAGAGATCAGCGCCGAGCGAAGTTTGCGCCTGCGCTCATCCCACGCGTCCTCATCGGTCAGTGAAATCCGATTGTTTTGTAGATCCTGGAGAATCCCGGCCAACACTTCACACAGCACATCGCTCTCGTCAGAGATGTGCCGCAACAGTTCACTATCCAGCATCCGCCGAATCCGGTCGTAGGCATCCAGATAGCGCCTGTTCTCGTCCTCAGTGAATGAACACACTTTCGTAAAGATGATGTCCGCGTCATGGTTCGGGTCGCGGTATCCCAAAATCGCTCCGTAACGGTCAGCGGCGGCCTTGGCATCATCCTCGTCGAACTCGGCATTACGCTTCTCGACCAAGTCCTTTGCCTCTTTCACGTCCGCAACCACGGCGGCAAGCCGTTGCTCGATCTGTTCCGCCGACGGCATCCCTTCTGAGAGCCAACGCTGGCCACCGCGCGCGATGCCATCCAACTCGTCCTTCGCAAGCCGCTGGGCAGCATCTCGCGTCAGCCGGTCTCGTACGTCGGGCGTATCCGCCCAGTCCATCGCCGCTTTGGCCATCACCTTCATCAGAGCGTTCAGCGCCTCCAAGGCAATCAAGATCGCCGCACTTGTCTTCGGTGGAGGATCTGACATGACGATGCTTTGCCATGCCTCACATACGTTTTCGCCGAAGTCGCTGGGCGTTGTGCCTTCGACTGCGTCCAGCGCTGAGGTGAACTCCTGGAGCCGGCCGACCCAGACTCGTACGCGCTCTAGGTCTTCCTGTTCTATACCATCTGTCATATCGACAGTCCTTCCTGTTTGCTGATCACATCGTGGTGTGGCTCCCTTCTCGTGGGCAGCCTTACAGGATTGCACAATCTCAGCCCAAATGCGCGCAGCGACATGCACGGTGTTTTTGATCCGGCCGCTCGCTGACGCGATCTGGGTTTGCGGACTGTCGGCCAAACAGCAGCGGCCCCTAGCCACGAGTCCCGTCTGATACCGCAGTAGATACCGCAGCACTTCCAGACTCGACCAACGCCAGCCAACGCAACGAGCCTAATCCGCGCAGGCAGAAGCAGGTGCATCTCGAAAGCGCCAACGTCAACCAACGCGCCAAACGCCGAAATACAAGGATTATGAGTCCGCGGCTCTAACCAACTGAGCTACCGCCCCTGCACGACCCGACTTTAGTACCTGTCCGGATAGCGAGCGGAGCCGCCGGTACCTGCCAGGAGATGCAGCTACCGCACCCCGCAGAGGGATCGTCAGCTGAACACCGTTTGACCCTCCGCGTCCAGCAGATACCGCTCGGTGCCGTGCTCGACGCGTGGGGCGTCGCCACCCAATGCGACGGCAATCTTGTTGCTGGCGTTGCGCATGACGTCAAACGTCAGCTCGATGGCTTCAGCGTCGGAGAAGCACTCACGGACGCGAAGGGCGGTACCGCGGTCGATGTGCGCGGGCGACCAAATCAACGCATCCACATAACGCAGCGCCGCTTTCTGCTTGTCGGTCAGCAGCGATGACGTCTCGAAGCGCTCGATATCGCTGTAAAGAGATTCCGATCCACCGGCATCGAGCGCCGTCGTCTCCCGCAGCGACTTGCACAATCGGCAGTTGTGTTGCGCCGCCCCCCGCAACCGCACAACCTCAGCGGTCAGCGGGTCGAGCGCTCGCATGCGGGCTACGGCCGGCAGGAAGCCGTCGAACACCGCCCCGGATGGATCGCTGTCGTGATCCCACGAAATCGGCGCCGAAACCCACTCGAGGTAATCCTGCCCGACACCGAGCGATTCCAGGCCCGCGCGGACCCGCGGGACGAAGTCAGCGATGTACATCTGCACTACCACGCCGAAAGTCTTGTCGCCCAACGCCAACCACAACTTTGATCGTTGCTCGTCACCGATCATCGACACGTCAATGCTGAACTGCTCGGCGAATTCCGTCACCGCAGCTTCGACATCCGACCCAAAATCCTCCGCCGCACTTACGGCGGGCAACGCCGGCAGCCCGAGCGTCTGTGCGCACACCCGGCGAACAAGTGTTCCGATCGGGCCGCCGGATAGTGCCACTAATCGCGCCAGCTCGTCACGAACGTCCACCGAAGGATTATTGCGCCTGGTTGCCAAGATTGCGAGGTCACTGCGCCGGACTCACCGATGACATGTGAAAGTCCGGTATCCGCAGCGACGGCATCGCGGCGCGGGTGGCCCAATCTCCCCACTCCCGTGGCAGCGTCTGCTCGCTGACACCGGCTTGGGTGGCCCGCCGCAGCAGATCCAGCGGACTCTCGTTGAACCGGAAGTTGTTGACGGCTCCCCTCACTTCGCCGTCTTCGACCAGATACACGCCGTCGCGGGTGAGCCCGGTCAGCAGCATCGTGGTGGGATCCACCTCCCGGATGTACCACAGCGTGTTCACCAGTAGGCCATGCTCGGTGCCGGCGATCATGTCGTCCAGCGACGCCTCACCGCCGGTGACCAGCAGGTTGTCGGCGGCGATCGCGACGGGTGCGTCGAATTCGGCGGCCGCCGCCCGCGGATAGGCCAGCGCGTTAATGACGCCGTCGCGAATCCAGTCGACCCGCTCGATTTCCATCCCGTTGTCGAACACCGACACGGTTTCCGACGAGCTGTCGGCCGCGACGAAGGGCAGGCACCGCAGGCCCGCGGCATGAGGGTCGGAATACATGGTGAGTGGCAACTCGGTGAGCCGCTCCCCCAACCGCGTTCCCCCTCCCGGCCTCGACAGCGCGGTGCGGCCTTCGTGCGCACCGCGCCCGGCCATCGACCACCCCAGAAAGATCATCATGTCCGCCACCGTCGACGGCGACATGATCGTCTCGTAACGTCCGGCGGGTAATTCGACTCTCCGTGCGGCCCAGTCCAACCGAGTGGACAGCTGCTCGAGCATCGAGTCTGTGGACACGTCAACGAAATCAAGCGTTCCGACACCCATCCACGCGCTGGCCTCACCGTGTCTGGCGTTGATCTCCACGGTGCCGGTGGGCTGGGTGAAACGCCTGCGTACGCCGGTCGAGGTCGCCAGAAACGTCGTCTCCAACTCGTGGCGGGCAAAGCCGGCCAGCAGCTCAACGCCCCGGAACGACTGGCTCAACGACGCGGCTACGTCGGCGAACACCTCGACCCCTGTCCCGGGCACAGGTGCATCCCAATCGTCGGGCACGCCCGAGCCACTCAGCAGGGGGGCCGCATCGCTCGCCTCCGGCGCGGCGGCCGCGGCTTCGGCTGACGCCTGGACCAGGCGGGGAATCAATTCCGGGTCCACCTCGGCGGTCCGCAGTGATCCCACTCGTGCTGTCTTACCCTGTCGCGCAATGGAAATCACCGTGGTACTGCGGCTGGTGGATACCCCGTTGGTGGTCATCGTGTTGTTGGCCCAGCGCAGCGACGCCGCGACACGTTCGGTCACGATCACGATGGTTTCGTCGGCGCTCGCCGCGGCTAGCGCACTGTCGACGACTTGCTGCGCGCCGATCATCGGCCGGCCTCGGTGCGAGTGTTGAGCACATTGATGCCTCGGAACAACGCCGACGGGCAACCGTGGCTGACCGCGGCGGTCTGGTTCGGCTGGGCCTTCCCGCAGTTGAACGCGCCGCCCAGCAGCCACGTCGACGGCCCGCCGACCGCCTCCATCGCATTCCAGAAATCCGTCGTGGTGGCCTGATACGCCACGTCACGCAGCTGACCGTCAAGCCGCCCGCCCCGAATCCGGTAAAAGCGCTGACCGGTGAATTGAAAGTTGTAGCGCTGCATGTCAATCGACCATGACTTGTCGCCGACGATGTAGATGCCGTCGTCGATCCCGCTGATCAGATCCGCGGTAGACAGGTCGTCGCGACCCGGCTGCAGCGACACGTTGGGCATCCGCTGGATCGGCACATGGTGCGGCGAGTCGGCGTACGAGCATCCGTTGGAGCGGGACAGGCCGAGCCGCGGGGCGAACACCCGGTCGAGCTGGTAGCCGACGAAGATCCCGTCACGGATCAGGTCCCAGCGCTGCGCGGCCACCCCCTCGTCGTCGTAACCCACACTTGCCAAACCGAATTCGTCGGTGCGGTCGGCGGTCACGTTCATCACCGGCGACCCGTAACGCAGACTGCCGAGCCGGTCCGGTGTAGCGAATGACGTGCCGGCATAGGCGGCTTCGTAACCGATGGCGCGGTCGTACTCGGTGGCATGCCCGATGGATTCGTGGATGGTCAACCAGAGGTTGGTCGGGTCGATCACCACGTCGGTGGGACCAGGCTTGACGCTGGGCGCCTTGAGCTTCTCGGCCAACAGCGAAGGCATTTCGGCCAGCTCGTCGCTCCAATTCCAGATCTCGTCGTCGGTCATCACCTCCCAGCCGCGGCCGGTCGCCGGCACCAGCGTCCGCATGCTGTCGAATCCGCCCGCAGCGGCATCGACGGCGATGGCCTCCAAAGCGGAGCCCGTCCGCACCCGTTGCTGAGTGATCGCCGAGCCGAACGTGTCGGCGTAGAAGGTTTGCTCCTTGGCGGTGGTCACGGCGGCTGAGACGTGATCTACTCCGTCGGCGCCCAGCAGCCGGCCGGAGTAATCCTGCAGCAACGCGATCTTGTCGGCGGTCGGCACGGCGAACGGGTCGATGCGATAACTCGACACCCAGGCGGCGTCGGGGTAGACCGGCTCGGCGGCCAGCTCGATGCGCTCGTCGTTGAGCTCGGCCAGCACAGTCGCCACCCGCACCGCCCGCCTGGCCGTCTGGGCGGCGACCGACGCCGACAACTCGGCGTGCGAGGCGAACCCCCAGGTGCCATCCACGATCACCCGGACCGCCAAGCCCACCTCGCGGTCGATGACCGAGCTCTCCAGCTGGCCGTCCCGCAGCCTGATCACCTCGGTGGTGATGCGGTGAATCCGCAGGTCGGCGTGGGTGGCGCCGAGCGCGGTGGCGGCTGACAGCGCGGCGTCGGCCAGCTCGTGGCGGGGCAGACTGAGGAACTCGGCGTCAATCCCCCGGTTCGGCGTCACCGTTCCACCGTAACGAGCGGTTTTAATACATTTATGGCCCACCGCCGGTCCGCCGCGCTCGGTTATGCGTTGCTGGCACCAAGCCTGTTCGGGGTCACCGCCTTCTTGTTGTTGCCGATACTGGTGGTGGTGTGGCTGAGCCTGCATCGCTGGGACCTGCTCGGCCCGATCGAGTATGTGGGGCTGGACAATTGGCGTTCGGTGCTGAGCGATGCGACGTTCGGCAACTCGCTGCTGGTGACGCTTTTGTTCGTGGCGATCGTGGTGCCCGCCCAGACGGTGCTGGGCCTGCTGGCCGCGGCGCTGCTGGCCCGCGGGCTGCCCGGCACCGCACTGTTTCGCACGCTCTATGTGCTGCCGTGGATCTGCGCGCCGCTGGCGATCGCCGTGTTATGGCGCTGGATCCTCTCGCCTAGCGACGGCGCGGTCAGCACGGTGCTGGGGCATCGCATCGAATGGCTCAGCGATCCCGGTTTGGCGCTGCCGGTGGTGTCCGCGGTCATCGTGTGGACCAACGTCGGCTACGTCGCGCTGTTCTTCCTCGCGGGGATCTTGGCGATTCCGGCCGAGATCCACGCCGCGGCGCTCACCGACGGCGCGACCAGCTGGCAGCGGTTTTGGCGCATCACGTTGCCAATGCTGCGGCCCACCACGTTCTTTGTGCTGGTCACCGGAATCGTCAGCGCAGCTCAGGTTTTCGACACGGTGTACGCGCTGACCGGCGGCGGGCCCGCCGGACGCACCGATCTTGTCGCGCATCGGATCTATGTCGAGGCGTTCGGGTCGGCGGCGATCGGCCGGGCGGCGGTGATGGCCATGGTGCTATTCGTGATCCTGGTCGGGGTCACCGTCGTTCAGCATCTGTTCTTCAGGCGTCGGATCAGCTATGACCTCACCTAAGGCAGCACTTGCCTACACCGGCCTGGCGGTAGGCGCGGTGATCACGCTGGCGCCGTTCGCCCTTGGGCTGCTCACGTCGTTCACTTCGCCGCGTCAATTCGCCACCGGTACGCCGCTGTCCTGGCCGCACCCGCCGACGCTGACCAACTACGCCGACCTGGGCGGTGCCGGCTTCGGCCGTGCCTTAGCCGTCACCGCGTTGATGACCGCGGTGATTCTGCTTGGCCAGCTGAGCTTTTCGGTGCTGGCCGCCTATGCCTTCGCGCGGCTGCAGTTTCCCGGGCGCGATCTACTGTTCTGGATCTACATCGCCACGCTGATGGTGCCGGGCACCGTGACAGTGGTGCCGCTGTATTTGATGATGGCCCAGCTGGGCCTGCGGAACACGTTCTGGGCGTTGGTGTTGCCGTTTGTGTTCGGCTCCCCCTACGCCATCTTTTTGCTGCGGGAGTACTTCCGGGCGATCCCGAACGACCTGGTCAATGCGGCCCGATTGGACGGCGCCAACACCTTGGATGTGATCGTGCACGTAATTGTGCCCGCGAGCCGTCCGGTGCTGGTCACACTGATGCTGATCACCGTCGTCTCGCAGTGGAACAACTTCATGTGGCCGTTGGTGATCACCAGCGGTCCCAAGTGGCGGGTGCTGACCGTGGCGACGGCGGCGTTGCAGTCCCGCTTCAATGCCCAGTGGACGTTGGTGATGGCCGCGACGACGGTGGCGATCGTGCCGCTGATCGTGTTGTTCGTGGTCTTCCAGCGCCACATCGTGCGGTCGATCGTGGTCACGGGGCTCAAATGAGTTGTCGCCGCGTTGAGATTGCGTGTAGGGCTGTTGCTTTCGCCGATTCACGACACTGGACGCAATCTCAATGACCCGCCCACGTGTTTCCACGGTGGCCGCCTTATCGGTGGTGCTGGTGGCGGCGCTGCTGGTCGCGACGGCGGTGCTGTTGGACATCTCGGCCAGCCCGCACGGCGGCAAGATCGTGGTGACCGTGCGGCTGTGGGATGAGCAGGTGGCCGCGGCCTACCGTGAGTCGTTTGCGGCGTTCAGCCGTACCCACCCGCAAATCGAGGTGCGCACCAACGTGGTCGCGTATTCCAGCTATTTCGACACATTGCGCACCGATGTCGCCGGCGGTGGCGCCGACGACATTTTCTGGCTGTCCAACGCCTACCTTGCCGACTACGCCGACAACGGGCGGCTGATGAAAATCGAAGCCGACGCCTCGGACTGGGAGCCGTCGGTGGTTGAGCAGTTCAGCCGCGACGGCACATTGTGGGGTGTCCCGCAGCTGACCGATGCCGGCATAGCGGTCTATTACAACGCCGATCTTCTGAAGGCCGCGGGCGTCGACCCGGCCGAGTTAGCGGCATTGCGGTGGGGCCCGGACAACGACACCCTGCGACCACTGTTGGCCCGGCTCACCGTGGACGCCGATGGACACACCGCGACGACGCCGGGTTTTGATGCCCGACGGGTCAGACAGTGGGGATATAACGCCGCCAACGACCCCCAGGGCATCTACCTGAACTACGTCGGGTCGGCCGGCGGGGTGTTTCAGAACGGCGACCGGTTCGCCTTCGACAACCCCGGTGCTCGCAGCGCATTCAGTTACCTGGTCAAACTCATCAACCACGAGCACGTCGCTCCTCCGGCATCAGATACCAACGACAACAACGACTTTTCCCGCAACCAATTTCTGGCCGGCAAAATGGCGCTGTTTCAGTCCGGCACGTACAACCTGGCGGCCGTGGCTGAACAGGCCGGCTTTCACTGGGGAGTAGCGATGCTGCCCGCCGGTCCCGCGGGCCGGGTCAGCGTCACCAATGGCATTGCCGCCGCCGGGAACTCGGCATCCACACACCCGGATGCGGTGCGAGCGGTGTTGACCTGGATGGGCAGCAAGGCGGGCAATGAGTACCTGGGCCGTCGCGGCAGCGCCATTCCGGCGGTGCGGTCCGCGCAGCGGGTCTACTTCGACTACTGGGCGAGCAGGGGCGTCGACGTCACACCGTTCTTTGCGGTGCTGCGCGGCCCGCGCATCCCCGCACCCGGCGGCGCCGGCTTTCCCGCAGGTTTTCAGGCCCTCAAGCCGTACTTCGACGAAATGTTTCTCGGGCGCCGCGATGTGGCGACCACCCTCCGGGAAGCACAGGCCGCGGCGAATGCCGCGGCGCGCCGCTAACCCGATTGGGTTGCCGTCGGGTAATTTCCACCGGGTGAGCCGCGGACGGCTTAGACAATGGCTGGTGCTTACAGCGATCATCGTCGTCGCAGTGCCGATGAATCCCGGCGCCGCTCGTGCCAGTGCCGTCACCTACACAGTCGAACCATTCGACTATGACGGCGTCAACGGGATCTCCATGTCGATGACCAAACTTCAGCTCGGCGGCACGTTATGTCCATGCGTCAAGGTGCCTTACCCGGCCGACGGCCTGCACAATGACGCGGGTGTAGCCGCGCTGGCCAATACTCCGCTGCACGCCGGTGACACGGTGCTCGGGTTCAGCCTCGGCTCGCAAGTGATCTCGCTTTACCTCGCTCGGCACACACCGCCGCCCGGGGTCCGGTTCGTGCTGTTAGGGGACACGTTCGCACGCAACGACCAGCTGGTCGCTGTTCGGCAGGGTGTTCCACCCGACATCGCCAACGAAGTGATACTGATGGCCCGGGAATATGACGGATGGAGTGACTTTCCCACTGCCATGATGTCGCCCAACTACCCGCTGGCGCTGCAGAACGCCCAGTATGGCGCGGGCATCATCCACAACTACGCCAATGCTCGCCTCGATCATCCGGCCAACGTGGTGACACGGCGGGGCAACATCACGGCACTGTTGATTCCGACCCAACACCTGCCGCTCAACACGTGGCGGCGATGGTGGGGCCAAAGTGCGCAAGCCGATCAGCTTGACGCTCTACAGCGTCCGCTCATTGACAGCGCCTACGATCGGCCGGTGCCGACACCACAACAGCGGGCAGCCGCAACCAGCGAGCAGGTTGCGAACACGTGAGACGAAACGGCGCTAGCCGCCGAACATCAGCTCCACGGCGATAGCAGCCACGCAGACGGCCAGCGAGATCGACAACGCCAGCCAGTCAGCCAGTTTGGGCCGTGACGGCGCCGCCGAGATCTGACCGGCTCCGCCGCGGACAGTGATCGCGTCGCCCATCTCGTCGGCGCGCCGCAGGGTCACGGTGATTGCCGTTGCGAACAGATCGATCAGCTCCAAGGCCCACCGCCGGCGACGCGCTCTACGAGTGCGCGGAATCTGTCTGGGCCGCAACCGGCGCGCGGCGTAAAGCACCTGGAATTCGTCGACCAGCATCGGGAAGGCGCGCAATGCAAGCGCCAGGACGACCGCCCATTCGTCGACCGGGATGCGGAGCCAGCGCAATGGTCGGCCCAAGGTGGCTACGGCCGGGGCGATTTCCGCGACGTTGGTGGTCCACGACACCATCGCGCCGAGCCCGAGCAACACGATCGACAGTGCGGTGATGCGCAGGAAGTACAGTAGCCCGCCGAGCCCGATCCCGCTCGCCCCCAGATGGATGACCGGATCACCTCCGGCCAGCGCCGCGGTGATCGCGCCGAAGGCCAGCAGTATCCACAGCCAGCGCGGCACCGACGGCAACGCGCCCCACGGAATGTGTGCGATCCGTGCCGCCGCCAGCACCAGCGCGGCCACCAGTCCGATCGACACCCAGCCCGGATAGAAGGTCAGCAGCACCGAAATGCCGAAGACCACAATCAGTTTGGTTCCAGCCCACAGATCGTGGACCGCCGAGCCGCCCGGCACCGGGCGCAACAGCACGACTGGGCGCCCGGGCCGGCGAGCCGGACGGCGTGTCATCGTACTGGCGGTCATGCCACGTCCTCTGCCGCTGCCGGGGCCGGTTGGAGCACGCCGCCACGCAGATGCAGGGCGCGCGGGCACAGCTCCTCGAGACCGCTGAAATCGTGTGAAATCACAATGACGGTCAAACCCCGCTCGCGGCGCAGGTCGACCAGCAGGCGCAGCAGCCCGCGCTGGCTGACGGCGTCGAGTCCGGCCAGCGGCTCGTCGAGGATCAAAGCCTGCGGCGATCGCGCCAGCAGTCCGGCGAGCACGACCCGGCGCATTTGGCCGCCGCTGAGTTGGTCGATGGGTCGTCGGGCCAGCGCGGCATCCAGTCCCACCGCGGCCAGTGCGCTCGCGACCCGGTCCTGGTCGTGGCGCGAAAAGCCCGCTGCTGAGGCCACTTCCAGGTCCACCCGGCTGCGCATCAACTGCAGCCGGGCCGCCTGGAACGACAGCGCCACAGCACCGACCTGCTCGTGCGTGGGCCGGCCGTGGAGCAGGCAGCAGCCTGTGGTGGGTGTCGTCAACCCGGCCATGATCCAGGCCAGCGTCGACTTGCCCGAGCCGTTGCCGCCATGGATCAACAGTCCGTCGCCCTGACCCACCGTGAAGCTGACGTCGCGCAACGCAGTCTTCTGCCACGGTGTGCCGCAGTCGTATTCGTGACCCACGTCGATGAGTTCGAGCACTGGTTTGTCGCCGCGACGAGCGCCCACCGCATTGGCCACCGGCGGGGCCGTCGTCTCGACCATCTCGGCGTTATCCGGAGAATCGCTGAGATTGATTGTGCGATTGGCAGATTGGGCCTCGTCGTTGTAGTGCGTAATGTGGAGCAGAGCGGTGCGATGCCGCTTGGTGAGGCCGGACATGATGCCCAGCAACGCCTCCCGGCCCTGCTGGTCGACCATACTGGTGACCTCGTCGGCGATCAGCAGCGCCGGTTCGCGCGCCAGGGCCGCCGCCATGGCCAGCCGCTGCAACTCACCGCCGGACAGGTTTCCGGTGTCGCGCTCGGCAAGCCCCTCAAGCCCGACTTCGCTGAGTAGCCGGTCGACGTCGATGGTGGTGCCCGCGGGCAGCCCCCACACCACGTCGTCGGCGACGCGGGTGCCCAGCACCTGACTCTCCGGGTGCTGCATGATGACGGCGGTGCCGCCGACTCGGCCCAGGCCGATCGCGCCGGGGCGTTCAACGCTGCCCGACGTCGGTTCCCGGCCGGCCAGTATCAGCATCAGCGTGGTCTTGCCCGAGCCGTTGGCACCGGTGATCGCCACATGCTCGCCGACGTCGATATCAAGGCTGACCGGGCGCAGGGCGTCCTGGTTGCTGCGCGGATAGCGGAAGCGGACTTGGTTGAGCCGCACCGGAACCGGACCGACCGGGCCGCTCTCGGCTAATTCGTCGAGCTTGTGGACGTCGGGGATGCCGCGCATGCGGTCCAGGACCCGCGAGAGCGCCCACCAGCCGATCAGCGACACGATCATCACCGAGACCACGCCGTTGCCCAGCACCAGCCACGGCCAGTAATGCAGCGCAGTGGCGAAAAACCCCTTGAACTGCCCGGCGGCTTGCTCCAGACCGACCCGCGTCATCGCCACCGCAACACCGTCGACGTTGGCGGTGATCGCGTCGAAGATCAACTGCCGCAGCCGGGTCAGCACGGCCAACGCGCCGACGACGGCGGCACCGAACACCACACCGGCCACGAACGACGCGACGACCACGGTCGGTGTGCCGCGACGCCTGCGCTTGACGATGCCGGTCAGCCCGCCGATATAGGCGGCGTTGGCGACGTTGATGAATCCGCCCATGCCCGCGATCAGGAAAGCGATGATGCCGGCAGCGACCGCCGCGGCGATCAGCACCCGCAGCCGGTAACGGTAGGTCAACAGCCCCATCGGCACGGTGCCCAGCAGTGCCAGCACGCCGGCGAACGGAACGACAATCGAGATGATCGCCGTCGCCGCGCACAACGCGGCCATCACCGAGGCCTGTGCGAGTTCGCCCGGACGCAGCGATCGCGCCCGGTGGGGCGCGGTCGCTGAGCCGGTCGTCATTGCACCGATTCTGCCAGCCGTCGACGCCTGTTCCGTGCGCGCACGCCGTGCCGGTTCGTGGACGAACATGCCTCAATACGTGGTGTAGATAGTCAGGCTATGCAACTATGGGGGTATGACGCCATCCGCAACGGCGCGGCCTGCTCCCGCCCACGACGACACCACTGAGGCCGTCCCCGGCCTGGGGGCGGATCTGCTGGCGGTAGTCGCCCGACTCAACCGCTACGCCACCCAGCGCATCCAAATGCCGCTACCTGCCGCGCAGGCCCGCCTGCTGTCGACGATCGACGCCCAGGGTGAAGCGCGGATCTGTGACCTGGCTGCGGTGGACCACTGTTCGCAGCCGACCATGACCACCCAGGTGCGACGGCTGGAAGACGCCGGCCTGGTCACCCGCACGGTCGACCCGGGCGACGCCCGAGCGGTACGCATCCGCATCACGCCGGAGGGACTGCGCACCCTCAACCGCGTCCGCGCCGACAGGGCCGCCGCGATCGAGCCGCAACTCGGACGGCTGCAGCCCAAAGACCGCGAAATCCTGGTCGACGCGGTCGCCGTGTTGCGTCGGCTGCTCGACGACACCTCGCGGCCCAGCGCATCGCGGTAGCCGGCGGATTATCGGCGCATCATCGGGGGTAAACCCCTTCTGATCACCCAAGATGCGCGATGCCGAAGCTGGGGGAAGATAGAAGCCATGCGGACGGAGGCGCACCCTTCCCCGTTGACTGTTTGGGTTGGATCGAAGCGGTACACGTTTCCCGCCGGCCGCGACATCACCGTGGGCCACGACAACCGATCAGACATCCGCATCGACGGCACGGACGGCACCGCCTCACCCACGTACCTGGTACTGCACCACGACGGCCGGCAGTGGGTCGCCTTCGACCGGAGCCGATACGGCATCTACCTCGACGGGGTGCGGATGTCCACCGTCGTCATCCACGACGGGCAGGCCCTCACCGTCGGTGATCCGCGTTATGGACCGCGGCTGGTGTTCCAGCTCGGCGCCGCGGCAGCACCGATGCCACCGCCCCCGCCGGGTCCACCGCCGCCCGCTCGACCGCACGTTCCGCCGGTCGGGCAGGCGCCCGCCAGTCAACCTCCGCCTCGGCCGCTACCGCCGCCCTCCGAGGCAACGACTGGGCCACTCCAACCCTCGAAGCGCCAACCTAGACCGCCGTCCGAGTCACCTACCGGGCGTTTTCACTCGCCGCCACCGCAGCCGCTCCCCCCGCAGTCGCCTCCTCCGCAGGCGCCGCCTCCCCCGCAGCCGCCGCCTCCCCCGCAGCCGCAGTCA
>LQPU01000023.1 GCA_002101905.1 Mycobacterium shimoidei
ACGACATTTAGCCTCTGTGTGAGTCCACGGGCAGGTCCGAGGGTACGACTGGGACACGTGGTGATCTCTGAGGTTTGAGCGGCCTCCCGTGGGCTTCGGTGTCTGGTCGTGCGGTGTCCTTATTCGGGAACTTGGAGCCAGTGGTTTGTGTGGACTCCTGCTTAGAGAATGTCTGGGCCGTGGCCGCGGCGGTCAGTCATCAGGCGATCTGGAAGAGCTTGTGGCAGGAGGGTTTTGGCAGTGGCATTGACATTGGGGATCGACGTTGCGGTTCGAGCTGCGCATCAAGCGACGCTGGCCCGTGACGGCAAGACGGTGTGGCGGGGCCATAAGTTCATGACCCGCCCCGACGAGCTGGAGCGGGTGTGGGCCGGTGTGGGTGTGGAGGGTCCGGCTGAGTTGACGGTGGTTCTCGAGCCCACCAGAAACGCCTGGATCGTGATTGCCGAGTGGTTTCGCCGGCGCGGCGCGAAGGTGGTGATGGTGCCGACCACGCAGTCGGCTGACCTGCGCAAGTACTACTCCAAGCACGCCAAGAACGACCGGATCGACTCGGAGCTTTTGGCCCGGCTGCCGCTGCTGCATCCCGAAGGGTTGCGTCCCTACGCCGGGCAAGGCCCGGCTGACCCGTTGCGGCGACTGGTCAAGCAGCGTTCCACAATGGTCAAGCGCCGCACCGCGGTCTACGCCCGCCTCGACGCGCTGATCGAGTTGCTGGGACCGACCTGGTATGCGGTGCTCGGGTCGAATTACGGTAATGCCGCGCTGGAACTTTTGGCTCGTTACGCCGATCCGCACGCGGTGATCCGGCTCGGACAGGCCAGGCTGGCCCGGTTCCTTGCCGCGCGATCTCGTGGTAATTGGCGTGACGAGCATGCTGCTGGCCTGATCGCCGCGGCCACAGAAACTCTCGTTCTATGGAATGTCGAGGGCACCGATGGGGTGAACTTCGCCGAACTGTCCGCCGATATCGCCCATGAGGCCGAACAAGCATTGTTTTTGACCCGTCAGATCAAAGACATCGATGAGCGGATCGCCAACCTCTACGCAGACGCCGATCCGCAGGGGATCGTCGCGTCCGCGCCAGGCGTCGGCCCCACCATCAGCGCGGTCATCGCCGGCCGGATCGGCGACCCGCACCGGTTCACCTCGTTGGCGGCGATCCGCGCTTACACCGGCCTGGTCCCGAAAGTCAGCCAATCAGGGGTGGTTAAAACCGAATCGTCGATCACTAAGGCCGGCGACCCGCTGCTGCGCGAAATGCTCTACACCGCAGCCGATCAGGCACGCAAAGTCGATCCCCAATTCGCCGCGAAGTACCAGCGTCTGATGGCCGGGGACCGCCACCACGACTCAGCGATCTGCCACCTTGCCGCCATGCTGGTCACCCGAATTGCCACCTGCATGCGCGCCGGACAGCCTTACGAACTGCGCGACACCGACAGCACCGCGATCACCGAATCCGAAGGCCGCGCCATTATCAAACAGCGTTACCAACTCGACCCCCGCCAACGCGACCACGTCCGCCACAAACTCATGCGCGACCGCCGCAATAAGGCGGGCCAGGAGTCACAGAAGTCGCCAAGCGCTCCAACATCCCAGCCCGCTAAACCCAAGCCTATGACGAGCGCACAAGTGGCTTGACTCCAGTTAGGAACTCAA
>LQPU01000024.1 GCA_002101905.1 Mycobacterium shimoidei
CCTATTACGCTCAAACCTAGGCGTCCCAGCCGGCGACGTCTCAAACATGAAGCCGGCATCAAACTCGGAACGGTTCACAATGTGTCCGCAATTGCGGGTGGCATGGCACGTCATACCGAGCTGCTGTCTCCGTGCTCGGGCGGCCGCGTACACGCGAGGCCGACTCCCCTCACGCCACCGCAGCACGCGAAGCCATGAACACCTCAGTTGGCATGGGCCGGCGTAGCCGCCAGGTGATTGCCATCGGCCTTTCGCCTTCATGCGATACGTAATCGGCCGGGCCGAGAAACACGTACGGCGACGTACCAAGCGCATTCGTCTTTGTCTCGCGCACGAAGAGCAAGATGTGCGAGCCACGCTCGCGGTGGTGAACGTAGCGCTGGCCCGTCGGGGAAGCCGAGGATGTCGTCGATTGGGATTCCCAGTGGAAAAGCTCTGGGCTGAGCGCGAAGTCGCGATACATCGTAGTTGGCGAATAGTCGGTCTCGGTCTTCTTCAGGGTGACCAGAAACGCGTCGGCGTTGATGTCTTCACACCAAACCACGCCTTCCCGGAAGGTGCTCGGCCTACGCCGCGACGCGACGCCAAGTGCAGCGAGAATCTCCTCCCGCGAGTAGCTGGCGTGTAAAGCGAGCGGCACTTCGGTGAGGGCCGGGATCAGCTCGCCCAGTGGCTGGGTATTGCGGCGTGCCGCGTCGAAGGCGATGTCGACCACTTGACGCATCTCGTGGAGCACCTGTTCCCCACGAATCACGGCCAGTCCCTCTGCAGCAGAGCCGAATCCGCCGCCATCGGGAAACAGCGAGTAGAACAGCATCTCGGCGAACCGTTGCTCGGCAAGATTGGCGCCAACTGCATCACCGACCAAGATGCCTCGATAAATGGCGTGACGCTGCCGGTCGTCGACATGCGCGAGCGCACGAACCCGCTTGACCAGATCACGCTCACGCGGACCGGCCTGGGTGTCGAACTTGCCGGCGTCACGACACAGCGTTGTCCAAGACTGACCCGAGCGCAGCACATCCTCCAGGCTGCGTCCAAACTTGTCGAGATAGGAGGTCAGGTCGTCATTAGGATGACCCCGCACTTCCGAAACTAGCGTGGCCCAACGCGGCTGTACTTGTTGGCGGATGTTTTCTAGCACCGCGTCCCGCGCCACTGCATCGAGCACGATCTGGCTACCTGATGGTAAAAACGGGAACCCGTGCTTGAGCTGGTGTACCAGAGCTTTGTGATTCAGCCCGGTCAGCGCCCAGAAACGCTGATCGAACCGGAACTCGCGATGTTGGTGCCCAACAAAATCCAACGCGGTCAACACCGTCTTGCCCGGCGTCAACCGCAGACCCCGGCCAAGTTGCTGCAAGAACACGGTGGCGCTCTCGGTGGGGCGCAGGAATAGCACCGTGTCGACCTCAGGAATGTCCAGACCCTCGTTGAACAAGTCAACGGCGAACAGGATGTTGATCTCCCTGTCACGTAGCGCTTTCAGCGCAGCCTGCCGCTCGGCGGCAGGAGTATCCGCCGATACGGCACGAGCCCGGACCCCGGCGGCGTTAAACCGATCCGCCATGTAGCGCGCGTGCTCGATACTTACGCAAAAACCCAGAGCCCGCATCGCCGCCACATCAGCCACCTTGTCGCGCAGTTCCTTAAGCACGACCCTGGTGCGCGCATCGTTGCCGGTATAGAGGTTGCTCAGCGCGGTCAGGTCGTATCCACCGCGTTTCCACTGCAAGCCATCAAGATCGACTCCGTCGTGGATGCCGAAGTAGTGGAACGGGCACAACAAATGCTGCTCGAGGGCTTCCCAAAGCCGTAATTCAGCCGCCACCCGCCCGTCGAAGAACTCGCGCACGTCCACGCCGTCGCCGCGCTCCGGCGTTGCGGTCAGGCCCAGCAGTTCGATCGGTTGCACATGCTGGAGTAGCCGCCGATAGGACGCGGCCTCGGCGTGGTGGAACTCGTCGATCACAACGACGTCAAAGCGGCGGGGCTCCAGCTTGGAAAGCCGCTCAGCGGAAAGCGACTGGATGCTAGCGAACACGTGGCGCCACTTGGTCGGCTGGTCGCCGCCGACCAGCAGCTCACCGAATGTCGGATCTGTCAGCACTTCCCGATATATTCGCCGCGCCTGGGTGAGGATCTCCTTGCGGTGGGCCACGAACAGCAGCGACAGGTCACGACCGTGCACCTCACGCACCAGCCGGCGGTAATCCAGCGCGGCGACGACCGTCTTGCCGGTGCCTGTAGCCGCCACGATCAGATTTCGGTGGCGGTCATGCAGCACCCGCTCGGCATCAAGCTCTTCCAGCATCTCGGCCTGGAACGGCTTGGGATGCACCTCCAGCCCCGACAACGTGACCGTGACCCCGTCGCGTTGACCTCGTCCGGCACCGATGTCAAGCGCTCGCCGCAGCCGCTCCCCATCTGACGCTGGCCGGTAGGGCTCGAATTCGCGGTTTTCCCAGTAGGAATCGAAGGTCGCTCGAAACTTCTCCAGCAGATGCGGTGTCGACACCGCGGAGAGCCGCACATTCCACTCCAGCCCGTCGACCAGCGCGGCATGCGACAAGTTGCTCGAACCCACATAGGCCGTATGAAAGCCCGTGTCGCGCCGCAACAGCCACGCCTTGGCATGCAACCGGGTGCGGTCGGTTTCGTAGTTGACCCGCACCTGCGCACCAAATTCCTCAACTAAGGCATCAAGAGCGCGGGCGTCCGTGGCCCCGAGGTAGGTAGTCGTGATCACTCGAAGCGGCACCTCACGTAGCCGTAGCTCATGAAGTTCGTCTTCGAGCAGCCGCAAACCGTGCCATTTCACGAAGGCGCACAACAAGTCCACGTGATCCGCGCTCGCGAGTTCGGCACGCAACTCGGCAGCCAGCGTCGGCTCGTTGTGTGCATTAGTCATCAGTGCCGTGTCCGACAATGGGGTAGCTGGCCGGGGCAATCGGGCCACACCAAGCTGGTTCGTTGCCCTCACCTCGTCGAGGCGCTCAATTTTGTCGGGTGAGCGTTGATGCAGTGCCTCGACCATCGCCTCGGGATCAGGCAGCGCGACCAGGATGCGCTGCACTAGCTCGGCGCGGTCCTGAGGCGTCGCAGCGGCCCGAAGCGAGCGCTCAATGACCGCGCTGAGATGCCGCGCGATCGCCAGCGGCTGCTCGGCGTCGTCAATGGAGTCGAACATGGGATGCAGGTCAGGTCGCGCGGCCAACGCCTGCTGCAACCGTTCGGTCAGTAGCGACTCATAGAGACCCTTGTACACGCCCGGGAGGCTAGCGGATCGCTCCGACAAAATTCTCGAACATCCCGTGTATCTGTGGCGTGTCGACTTGACGTCTGCGTCTTCGGCGTACTCCCGGGTTTGTCGGTGGGTGCTTGCAGCTTTCTCGGCTAACCACCAGCGGGTGCCTGCGCGGCAATTCGCGCCGGCACCGAGCACACAGGAAGTGACGCCGAGATGATTGCTCCCCGAATACGGTTGCTTTCCCTTGCGCCGATACTTGCGATTGCCACGTTGGCGGTAGGCGCCGGTCTCGCCGCGTCCGCGCACGCCGATCCGGCGCAGGACTATGTCTACTACTCCACCCTGCGAAGCCTGGGGATGACTATTTGGAATCCCCCTCTGATCCGAGCGCAAGGTATCGGCGCCTGTCAGGACATGGCGATGGGCAACAACTGGCGGATCACAGTGACCAAGCTGATGAACGCCGGGTACACCCTTGATGAGGCGTCGATGATCCTGGCGGCGGCCGCCGTGGCTTACTGCCCATCGCTAGACCCACGCCTGCAGGATGCACCGCCGGAACCCGCGCCCGCACCCGCGCAGGAGATGTCGATTGTTTGACCCGACAACAACACCGATGAGCTCTTTCAGAACGACCGATCGGGTCACCAGAGCTGTCATGCGAGCGGGAAGGGCACCGCAATGCCTCGTCCCGCGGGTAGCGCCCGACCACCGTCTTGTTCACACCAGGATCTTTGCGCTCAGCCTGACAGGCCTTGCACAGCCAGCAGCAGCCGTCATCGGCCCATTTCATCTCGGCCGACGGGCGCAGTTCATCACAGCCTCCGCACCACGCCTGCGGCACCTCGTCGGTGAGGGCCGTCTGGACGATCGAGCCCAGGGTGCTGCCCGCGATTCCCGCGCCGGCGCCGCTCTGTTCGGAGTTCGATTGGCCGTTCTCATCCGCCGGCAGTGCAGGGTCTTGGTAATTTTCCGGCTCATCGGCGCTGATCCGATCCCACCAGGCCTTCCACCGGCGATGCCGCGCCAGCACGCGTGCACAGCGGTCCTGGTACAGCACCATCTGCCAGTTCGGCACTGCCAGTGAGGTCACCGTGGCCGCAATCGCCGTGGCCTCCGCCGCCAGGCCGCCGCCAGTGGCGGTCACGACGTAAAGCACCGCCGAATGTGGCGCGAGCAGCCAGCCCAGTACCGCGGCCAAGGTGGCGATCACACAGGCCGGCACGGTGAGCATCGCCAGGAACCGCACCGCACGAAACTGCAACCGGTCCACCTGCACAATGCCCGGCGAGCGTTCTTCGACCTCGATCGCCGTCTGCATCATCGACCAGCAGATCAACCCACCACCCCCCACGAAGATCGACAGCATGGCAACGGCCATGTCCGTGGCCATGAAAAAGTCCCCACTGGTGGCCAAGTGGAGGTCCCCGTTGGTGGCCAGATAAAAGTCCCCACCC
>LQPU01000025.1 GCA_002101905.1 Mycobacterium shimoidei
TGCCCAGCGGTCGACCAACAAAAAAGCCCAAACCCTAAACGAGGGTTCGGGCTATTCGTATGTCTTGAGACATCACAGTGTCGGGGTGGCGGGATTTGAACCCACGGCCTCTTCGTCCCGAACGAAGCGCGCTACCAAGCTGCGCCACACCCCGTATAAAGCCACGACAGCGTATCGCACTGACCCGCGATGCCGCTAAAGCATACTGGCCGCAGACAACGGGTACCCGAACACTCGTCTCCAACTTGACGCGCTGTGCCAGGTAGATCACATCATCAGCGCTCAGCGACGTCCCTCACAGTTACCGCGGAATACGCCTCGATATCAGTACTGTTTATATCCACCGAATCGGTGCAAGAGGAGCGAGAGAATCATGACGGTCTTGGGCGCTGTGGTGTTCGGTGGCCTGTTGGCTCTCTGCGTGCTGTGGCTACTGCTGACCGCTCCGGCCAGTGAGGCGCACGACGCGTGGGATCACACCCAGCGCCCGGTGCGTTCGAATTCGGCCAACACCGCGGCGGAGGGGCCGGTATCGAGCCCTTGGGCCTTGACCCAGTCGTCGCAAAAGTAGGTGTCGGCGTAACGGTCGCCGCTGTCGGCGAGCAGCGTGACGACCGAGCCAGCGCGGCCGGCCGCGACCATCTCGGCCAGTAGGCCGAACGCTCCCCACAGATTGGTGCCCGTCGAGGCACCTACCCGGCGGCCCAGCACGTCGCTGGCATGCCGTGCCGCGGCGATCGACGCGGCGTCGGGAACCGAGACCATCCGGTCGACCACGTCCGGCAGAAACGACGGTTCGACCCGCGGCCGGCCGATGCCCTCGATGCGCGACGACGCGTCGATGACGGTGTCGTAGCGATTTTCGGCATAGGCGGGGTAGAACGCGGAATTCTCCGGATCGACCACACACAACCGGGTGGCGTGCCGGCGATAGCGGATGTAGCGCCCAATCGTCGCGCTGGTGCCGCCGGTGCCCGCCCCGACCACAATCCACTCCGGAATCGGGTGCTTCTCGTCGCGCATCTGGACGAATATCGACTCGGCGATGTTGTTGTTGCCGCGCCAGTCGGTGGCTCGCTCGGCGTTGGTGAACTGGTCGAGGTAGTGTCCGCCGGTCCGCTCGGCAACCCGTTCGGCCTCGGCGTAGATGTCGCCCGAATGCTTCACGAAATGGCAACGGCCGCCTTGAGATTCGATCAACGCAACTTTCGACGCACTGGTCGAGGCGGGCATCACCGCGATGAACGGCAGGCCCAACAGGGCGGCGAAGTAGGCTTCCGACACCGCCGTGGACCCCGATGACGCCTCCACCACCGTGGTCTCCTCGCCGATCCAGCCGTTGCACAGCGCATACAGAAACAGCGAGCGGGCCAGCCGGTGCTTGAGGCTGCCGGTGATATGGGTGGTCTCGTCTTTGAGGTAGAGCTCGACATCGGCGTCTGTGCTCCAAGCCGACGGCAACGGATAGCGCAGCAGGTGGGTGTCGGCGCTGCGCCGGGCGTCGGTCTCGATCAGACGAATCGCATTGTCGGTCCAGCCGCGTGGTCGGCTGCGAACCGCGACCCTGGTCTGTTCGCTCAATGCACCGAATACGTCGGCTGCGAGCGCCCCCGGTTGATGTGTGGATCGCGGCCACCGGTCGGGGCCGCGACGAGGGTCAGCAGCGTCGCTTCGGGCCGGCAGCAGAATCGCACCGGCGCGAACGGCGAGGTACCGATCCCGCCCGAGACGTGCAGCCACATGCTGGCGCCCCAACGCGACGCGCCCTTGGCCCGAGACCGGTCGAGACCCGAATTGGTCACCAGTGCGCCGTAGAACGGCAGACACACCTGGCCACCGTGGGTGTGGCCGGCCAGCACCAACTGGTAGCCGTCCGCGGCGAAGCGGTCCAGCACCCGCGGCTCGGGCGAATGCGTCAGGCCCAGCCGCAGGTTGGCGGCCGGCGACGCGGGCCCGGCGATCGTCTCGTACCGGTCGCGCGCAATGTGCGGGTCGTCCACGCCGGCCGCGGCGATATGCAGCCCGGCCACCTCGAACTCGCGCCGGGTGTGCGTGAGATCCAGCCAGCCACGCTCGGTGAACGCCGCCCGCAGATCCTGCCAGGGCAGCGGCTTCCCGTGTACGCGATGCGCGGGGTTGGTCACGTAGTTCAACGGGTTCTTCAGGCGCGGGCCGAAGTAGTCGTTGCTGCCGAAGACGAATACGCCCGGCACCGACAGCAGGTCACCGAGGGTTTGCACCACCGCGGGTACCGCCTTGGGGTGCGCCAGGTTGTCGCCGGTGTTGACCACCAGGTCTGGGTCCCAGGCGGCCAGCTCGCGCAGCCATGCCTGCTTGCGGCGCTGGGTGGGGCGCATGTGGATGTCGCTGATGTGCAGCACCCGCAGCGGCGAAGAACCCGGGGTCAAAACCGGCATCGTCACTTCGCGCACCACGAACGCGTTGCGTTCGATGATCGACGCGTAACCGATGCCGGTGAGCGACAAGCCGAGCGTGGCGGCACCGGTGGCTTTCCAAGCGGCGGACATAAAAGCAGAGTACTGCCGCCCCGTGATTTGGTGGTGATCACCACGGCGTCATGTGGTGACCCGCCGCGCGCAAGCTACGGGGGCGGCGGCTCGTTAGGCGGAGGCGGCGGCGCCAGCAGCGGAATCGTGATCGGAGGCAATCCGGGGATCTCGATGACCTGCGAGCCGATCGGTACCGGCGCGCCCTCCGGCGGTGGCGGCGGTGGCGGCGGGATGCCGTTACTGGTCTGGATGGTGATCACCGCGCCCGGGATGGTCTGACCACTCGGCGAGGTTCCCACCACCTCCCCGTACTTGGCGGTGCTGTTGACCGATGCGGGTTGGTCGGCGACCTGGAAACCGGCTTCCTTCAACCGCGTGCGCGCCCCTTCCACATCGAGACCGACAACACTGGGCACCCGCGAGTTGGCGCCGCCGTCGACGTAGCGCGGGTCGGTCGGCGGCAGCTTCACCTCGCCGAAATTGTTCGCCACCGGCTTCATGGCGGTGAACCAGGTACGGGCCGGCTCGTTACCGCCGAACAAATTCCCGCTGCCGCAACGCCGCAACGGCGAGGAGCACAGATCCGACGGGTGAGTGGAGTCGTCGAAGATGTAGTTCGCCGCCGCGTACTGGTTGGTGAAGCCGACGAAACCCGACGAGCGGTGCGCCTCTGTGGTGCCGGTCTTGCCGGACATCGGCAGGTTCCAGCCCGCCGCCCCGGCCGATCCCGCTGCCGTACCGCCCGGCTGGCTGTCCTTGCTCAGCGCGTTGGCCAGCGTGTTCGCCAACCCCTCGGGCACCACCTGTTCACAGGGTTCGGTGGTGACGGCGACCTCGTTGCCGTCCCGGTCGATCAGCTTGTCGATCGGGTTGGGTGGGCACCACACGCCGCCGGAGGCCAGGGTCGCCGCAACGTTCGACAGCTCCAACGCGTTCACCTCGAACGGGCCCAGTGTGAACGAGCCGATGTTCTGCCGCTTGATGAAGTCGGCCAGGCTTTCGTTGCTGTCCTGGTCGTAGTCGCGGGCGGTTCCCGGATCGGCGTACGAGCGCAGCCCGAGCCGCACCGCCATGTCGACCGCGCGCGGCACGCCCACCAGCTGAATCAGCTTGGCGAACGCGGTATTCGGCGAAGCGGCCAGCGCATCGGTCACATTCATCGACCCGCGGTAGTTACCGGCGTTGATTACGCACCAGGTCTCTTTGGGGCAGCCCTTGGCGCCGCCGCTGCCCATCCCCTTGGCCTGGAAGCTGCCGGGCACCTCGAGCTGGGCGCTGATGCCCATCCCCATCTCCAGCGCGGCCGCCGTCGTGAAGATCTTGAAGATCGACCCGGCGCCGTCGCCGACCAAAGAGAAGGGCTGTGGCCGCATGGTTTCGCCGGCGTCGGTGTTCAGCCCGTACCTGCGGTTGCTGGCCATCGCCAGCACCTTGTGCGATTTCTTGCCGGGCTTGATCACGCTCATCACGCTGGTGATGCCGTCAAGATCCGGGCTGGCGAAGGCATCGATGCCCTGCTTGACCGACGCCTGCACGTCGGGATCCAGCGTCGTACGGATGAGGTAGCCGCCCCGGGCGAGCTGCTCCTTGCTGATGCCCGCGCGAGCCAGATACGCCTGCACGTAGTCGCAGAAAAACGCACGATCTCCGGCGGCGATGCAGCCGCGGGGCAATTCGTTGGGCTGCGGCAGGATTCCCAGCGGCTCGGCCTTGGCTGCCCGCAAGGCGTCGGCTTCTTGCGGAAGGTTCTCGATCATGGTGTCCAGCACCAGGTTCCGCCGGGCGAGCGCACCGTCCGGATTGGTGTAGGGGTTGAGTGTGCTGGTCGACTGCACCATCCCGGCCAGTAGCGCCGCCTGCTGCCAGTTCAGGTCGGCGGCGTCCACACCGAAGTAGGTCTGCGCGGCGTCCTGCACACCGAATGCGTTGTTGCCGAACGAAACCAAGTTGAGGTAGCGAGTCAAGATCTCAGGCTTGCTGAAGGTCTTGTCCAAGGTGAGCGCCATGCGGATTTCGCGCAACTTGCGTGCCGGCGTGGTCTCCACGGCTGCGCGTTTCTCGGCATCGGTCTGCGCGAGCACCAGCAGCTGATAGTTCTTCACATACTGTTGCTCGATCGTCGAGCCGCCGCGGGTGTCGAGATCTCCAGAGGCGTAGCCGGCCAGCCCGGTCAGCGTGCCCTTCCAGTCGACGCCGTTGTGCTCGGCGAACCGTTTGTCCTCGATCGAGACGATCGCCAACTTCATGGTGTTGGCGATCTTGTCGGTGGGCACCTCGAACCGCCGCTGCGAGTAGAGCCACGCGATCGTGTTGCCCTTGGCGTCGACCATGGTCGTCACAGCGGGAACGTCGCCCTCGAGAAGCTGGGCCGAGCCGTTGGCGACGACCTCCGAGGCCCGGTTGGACATCAGGCCGACTCCGCCGGCCGCAGGAAACATCAGAGCCGCCAGGAGGACGCCGGCCAGCAGGCAGCATCCGGCGAGCTTGGCGACCGTAATCGCAGTCGGAACGCGCTCCGGCATGGCTCCTAGACTAGCGGCGTCGCGACAGGTGTCGTCTCGAGTGGCTACTGAGGAATTATCCGAATTTCCGCCTGCGTCACAGGTCAGGGCGTTATCGGGCCGTTATCGGCGAAATCCGCGGTCCGCTCCGCCGGCTCCACAACCCCTCGGGCTGGACGGTCGTCCAAAAATTCAGGAAAATCACATCTTGCACAATCGCCGCTGACCACTTAAATTATCGGCACAGTGAGATACAGGTAACACCGAAGTGCATAGTGTGGCGTAGATCGCACTGTCCGTCTGCACCGAGGGGTGGAGCCGCCTTACCGGCGGTTGATAGCGAAGGGGACGCTGGTGTCAGGTACGCGGACTGTGGTGCGCAATGGAGCATCGACAGGCAATGCTGCGGGCCGCTCGGATTCCGAGTCGCGGATTGCTTGGGTATCGAAGGCCCTCTGCAGAGCGGCTGATCCCGACGAGCTGTTTGTCCGGGGTGCGGCGCAACGCAAGGCAGCGGTGATCTGCCGGCATTGCCCGGTGATGCTCGAGTGTGGCGCCGACGCATTGGACAACCGGGTGGAGTTCGGCGTGTGGGGTGGCATGACCGAACGCCAGCGACGGGCATTGCTCAAGCAGCACCCGGAGGTGGTGTCCTGGGCGGAGTTTTTCGCTAACCAGCGCAAACACCGCAACGCTGTCTAAGCGGTCAGCTGGTCGCCGATCGCGCGCAGTGCTTCGAGGTCGGAAACGTCGAACGGCAACGATGGCACTCCGACGACCGGCACGTGCGGATTGGCCCCGGTGAACCGGGACAACAGCCGGATTTCCCGCTTGGAGGTCGCCGCGCGGTCGGCGTGAATCCGCAGCACCGCAATGGTGAGCGCGTGGCTGCTGTCGGCGCTGTGCTGCTCGTTCTCCAGCGTCTCCGCACCGTCGATGGCACGCTCGACCGGCAGCGAGCACAACATCGGATGGGTCCGGTTCAGAATCAGCCCCGCCAGCGGCATGCGCTCCTCCGAGAGCCGGTCGACGAAGAACGATGCCTCCCGCAACGCATCCGGCTCGGCCGCAGACACCACGACGAATTGGGTGCCGCGGCGTTTCAGCAGCGCGTAGGTGCGGTCCGCCTTCTCCCGGAAACCCCCGAAGGTGGCATCCAGCGATTGGACGAAACCCGCTGCGTCGGCGAGCATTTGGGATCCGAGCACGGTCGACAGTGCCTTCATCGCCAGCCCGACGGCCCCGGTGACCAGCCGACCGATCCCGCGCCCGGGACCCAGTAGCAGCCGCCACAATCTGCTGTCCATGAAGCTGCCCAGCCGTTTCGGCGCATCCAGGAAGTCCAGTGCATTGCGCGACGGCGGAGTGTCCACCACCACCAAATCCCAGCGGTCCTGGCTCAGCAACTGGCCGAGCTTTTCCATGGCCATGTACTCCTGGGTACCGGCCAGTGACGTGGCGACCGTCTGGTAGAACTGATTGTCCAGAATCGCTTGTGCCCGTTCGGGTCCGGAATACTGCACGACCATTTCGTCGAACGTGCGCCGCATGTCGAGCATCATGGCGAAGAGCTGGCCGGTCACCTCGGGCGCCAGCGGCACACGTTGCGGCGTGTTGCCAAGGTCGTTGATTCCCAACGCTTGCGCCAGCCGTTTGGCGGGGTCGATCGTCAACACCACCACCGTGCGGCCGTACTCGGCTGCCCGCAGTGCCATGGCCGCGGCGGTGGTGGTCTTTCCGACGCCGCCGGCGCCACAGCACACCACCACGCGGTTGGCGGTGTCGCTCAACATCGAGGCGATATCCAGTTTGGGCGGCGTGACACTCATCGAACACCTTGTTTTGCAAGCGATTCGGACAATTCGTAAAGACTGCCGAGATCGACGCCGTCAGCGATGGTGGGAAGCTCAAGGCGCGGTACATGGATCTCGTCGAGCTGCTGCGCAGTCTCGGCGCGGGCCGCGATGCGGGTGGCGTGCTGGATGGTCTCGGTGAGCAGGCCGGCGAAATCGTCGTCGCTGAGCTTGATGCCGGCCGCGGCCAACCCCGCGCGCACGGCGTCGGCGTCGATATCGCCTTCGACGGCCTTGGCCAGATCGTCGGACTCTAAATAGGCGGGGATGTTGCGGTTGACGATCACCGAGCCGATCGGCAGGTTGAGCTCCTTCAGCTCGTCGATGGCCTCCATGGTCTCCTGCATCGGCAGCGCCTCCAGCAGCGTCACCACGTGGATGGCGGTCGCGTCGGAGTGCAGCAGCTTGACCACACCCTCGGCCTGCGAATAAACCGGCCCGCCTTTGGCCAGGTCGGAAACCGCCCTGGTGACATCCAGGAAGCGCGCGATCCGCCCGGTCGGTGGTGCGTCGACGACCACCGCGTCATACACCGGAAGCCTGTTCTTGTCGACGCGGATCACCGCTTCCTTGATCTTCCCGGTGAGCAGGACGTCGCGCAGGCCGGGCGCAATCGTCGTCGCGAACTCGACCGCGCCGATTCGCCGCATCGCGCGCCCCGCGATGCCGAGGTTGTAGAACATGTCGAGGTATTCCAGGAACGCAGCTTCGATGTCGATCGCGAGCGCGTTGACCTGACCGCCATGCTCGGCCGTCGCAATTTTGATTTCCTTGTAGGGCAGCGGTGGCACGTCGAAAAGTTGCGCAATGCCTTGGCGCCCTTCGACTTCCACAAGCAACACCTTGCGTCCACCGGACGCGAGCGTCAGCGCGAGCGCGGCCGCGATTGTGGACTTGCCGGTGCCGCCCTTGCCCGTCACGAAATGCAGGCGGGCCTTCTCCAAACGCGATGGCCAGCCGATGTGACTGCTGCCGCTCGGTGTGGTCGCCACCAATGCACTCTAACCAGAAGGCCCTGCTGCTCTTCAGGCCGCTCCGCGGCCTGCATGGTCGCCGGGCGCCAGAAGGCCCGATGCCCTAACGATAAGCTCGGGTCATGACCCAACCGACCGCCTGGGAATACGCGACCGTCCCGCTGTTGACGCACGCCACCAAACAAATCCTCGACCAATGGGGCGCCGACGGTTGGGAGCTGGTTTCGGTGTTACCCGGGCCGACGGGGGAGCAACACGTCGCGTATCTAAAACGCCCGAAGTGAGCGTTTCCACCCGGCTCGGCCAGCTCGGCATCCAACTCCCGGAAGTGGCCAAACCGCTGGCCTCTTACGTACCGGCGGTGCGCACCGGCAATTTGGTGTACACCTCCGGCCAGCTGCCGATGCAGGCGGGCAAGCTGGCCGCCATCGGCAAGGTGGGCGCCGAGGTCAGTGCCGAGGAGGCGGCAGCCCTGGCGCGGGTGTGTGCACTCAACGCACTCGCGGCCGTCGATTCGTTGGTGGGCATCGACGCGGTGACCCGGGTGGTCAAGGTGGTCGGGTTCGTCGCGTCGGCAGCCGGGTTCAACGGCCAGCCGGGCGTGATCAACGGCGCGTCGGATCTGCTGTCCGAGGTGTTCGGCGACCGCGGCGCACATGCCCGATCCGCGGTCGGCGTGTCCGAGCTGCCGCTGAACGCGCCGGTGGAAGTCGAGTTGGTGGTCGAGGTCGGTTGCTGACTCATCCGGCGTACGGGCAGCTGCGGCCGGTCACCGACACGGCGTCGGTGCTGCTGGCCAACAACCCCGGCCTGATGACGCTGGAGGGCACCAACACCTGGGTGCTGCGCGGGCCGGGCAGCGACGAGGTGGTGATTGTCGATCCCGGACCGGACGACGACGACGAGCACATCGGCCGGCTTGCCGACGTTGGGCGTATCGCGCTGATTTTGATCAGCCATCGCCACGGCGACCACACCGACGGCATCGACAAGCTGGTGGCTGCGACGGGCGCCCCGGTGCGGTCGAGGGGCAGCGGTTTTCTGCGTAACCTCGGCGACCACCTGGTCGACGGGGAGGTGATCAAGGCCGCCGGCTTGACGATCAAGGTGATGGCCACCCCGGGCCACACCGCGGACTCGGTGTCGTTTGTTCTCGACGACGTTGTGCTGACCGCCGACACCGTGCTGGGCCGCGGCACCACCGTTATCGACAAGGAAGACGGCGGTCTGGCTGATTACCTGGAGTCGCTGCGCCGCCTGCAGGGTCTGGGTCGCCGGGTGGTGCTACCCGGCCACGGGCCGGATCTGCCCGACTTGGCGGCGGTCTCGGCCGAATACCTGGCGCACCGCGAACAGCGGCTGGAGCAGGTACGCCAAGCGCTGCAGGAACTCGGCGAAGACGCAACCGTGCGCCAGGTCGTCGAACATGTCTACGTCGACGTCGACGAGAAGCTTTGGGACGTCGCCGAATGGTCGGTGCAGGCACAGCTGGACTACCTTCGGCGTTGAAATTGCGCCTGGTGCTGTGAAATCGCCGAGGTCACGACCCTGAGCGCAATCTCAACGCGCGCGGTGTCGGATGCTCGCTCGGTCGCGCCCGGGCTGCGCCCGCGCTTACCTCGCTCGGTGTCGGATGCTCGCTCGGTCGCGCCCGGGCTGCGCCCGCGCTTACCTCGCTCGGCGGGCCAGCCGCTCCGAATCGGAGATCAACACGCTCTTGCCCTCCAGCCGAATCCAGCCCCGGTGCGCGAAATCGGCCAGCGCCTTGTTCACCGTTTCTCGGGACGCACCGACCAGCTGCGCGATTTCTTCCTGAGTCAGATCGTGGGTGACCCGCATCGCGCCACCCTCCTGGGTACCGAACCGCTGGGCCAGCTGCAGCAGCTGCTTGGCGACTCGGCCGGGCACGTCGGTGAAGATCAGGTCGGCGAGGTTGTTGTTGGTACGACGCAGTCGGCGGGCCAGCACTCGCAGCAGCTGCTCGGCGATCTCCGGACGGTCGGAAATCCAGGCGCGCAGCGCGTCGCGGTCCATCGACACCGCGCGCACCTCGGTGATGGTCGTCGCGCTCGATGTGCGGGGGCCGGGGTCGAAAATCGACAGCTCGCCGAACATGTCGGACGGGCCCATGATGGTCAGCAGGTTTTCCCTGCCGTCCGGGGACCGGCGACCGATCTTGACCTTCCCGGAAATGATGATGTAGAGCCGGTCGCCGGGCTCTCCCTCGGCGAACACGGTGTGCCCGCGGGGAAAGTCGACGGGCTGCAGTTGCTTGGTCAGCGCGGCGACGGCGCTGGGTTCAACACCCTGGAAGATTCCGGCCCTCGCCAGGATCTCGTCCACATTGCCCTTTCAGATCATCAGTGTGATTTGCGCATCGGCCCACACTCGGTTGTGAGA
The DNA here is from genome assembly GCA_002101905.1 of Mycobacterium shimoidei. Classification (GTDB taxonomy): domain Bacteria; phylum Actinomycetota; class Actinomycetes; order Mycobacteriales; family Mycobacteriaceae; genus Mycobacterium; species Mycobacterium shimoidei. The sequence goes on from LQPU01000025.1 coordinate 10,239, forward strand.
TGAGTCTAAAGGTAGGCCGCTAGCTCAACGTGCCAACGCTACACATGATTAGCGTGCTGGGGCGGCCCAAATTGCCGATTCGTCCGCGAATGCCTGTGCCGTGGCGCCGCCGGGCCCTGCCGGACTGGATCCGCCCCGGCGGCCTGCCGTGCACGGCGGCGATGCAGGCAATCCAGGGCCTGCGGCATGCCCTCGCGGGCCAGCGTGTTCATCTCGGCGGCCTCAGCCTCCCGGAAGAATTCCGCGACGTCGCTGGCCGTGAGGGTCTCGTCCACTAAGCCCGATTCAAGTCGCTGCAGCCCGTACGTTGCCAGCATCAGCAACGCCGGGATGAACCCCACCAGCAACCAGGACACAAGGAGCCAGTAAACACGGCAAAGGTCTCAGTGGGATCACGGAATAGCGGATATCTTCCCCAGTTACGCTGACGGGCGTGACAACGGGCAAGCGCGGCGGCGCCGTGGCCCGACGCTGGTCCGCTGAGACCCGCCTGGGGTTGGTGCGACGAGCTCGGCGAATGAATCGCAAACTGGCCGAAGCGTTTCCACATGCCCATTGCGAACTGAACTTCACCACACCGCTGGAATTGACGGTGGCGACCATCTTGTCGGCACAAAGCACTGACAAGAGGGTCAACCAGACCACGCCGGCGTTGTTCGCCCGCTACCGCACCGCGCTGGATTACGCGCAAGCCGACCGCGATGAGCTGGAGAATCTCATCCGCCCCACCGGCTTCTACCGCAACAAGGCGACGGCGTTGATCGGCCTGGGGCAAGCGCTGGTCGAGCGGTTCGACGGCCAGGTGCCGTCGACCATGGAGGAGCTGGTGAGCCTGCCGGGAGTGGGACGCAAAACAGCCAACGTGATTCTCGGCAATGCGTTCGGTATCCCCGGGATCACCGTTGACACCCATTTCAAGCGGTTGGTCGGACGGTGGCGGTGGACGACCGAGCAGGACCCGGTCAAGATCGAGCACGCCGTCGGCGAACTGATCGAACGCGACCAGTGGACGTTGTTGAGCCATCGGGTGATCTTTCACGGCCGCCGGGTCTGTCACGCGCGCAAACCCGCGTGCGGCGTGTGCGTGCTGGCCATGGATTGCCCCTCGTTCGGGCTCGGGCCCACCGAGCCGCTGATCGCCGCCGAGCTGGTCCAGGGCCCGGAAACCGAGCACCTGCTGGCCCTGGCCGGACTGTAGACCGAACCCGTTCATGACCTCTCGGACCCGCTGGACCGTTGCGATCCTGGTCGCGGTGGGAATCCTGGTCGCGGCGTTGCTCGTCGAGCTGCGCGACATGTCCGGCTCCTCGACCGCGCCGACCGCTCCGGTGATCGGCGGCCCGGGCCGCGAACACCGCGACGCCGACACCCCGGCCGCGCTGGCCGGGCCGCGGCAGCGCGCCGCCTTGCCGCCGTGTCCGGGCGCCGGTGACGACCCGGGCCCGGTAGCCCTGCGCGGTGTCACCGCGGAGTGCGCAGCCGACGGTTCGGTGGTCGACGTGGCTCGCGCGCTGGCCGGGCGCAGGGTGGTACTCAACCTGTGGGCGTATTGGTGCGAACCATGCAAGGCCGAGTTGCCGGCGATGGCCGAATATCAGCGACGCGCCGGGTCGCGGGTGACGGTGGTGACCGTGCACCAGGACGAGAATGAGACCGCCGCTTTGCTGCTGCTGGCCGAATTGGGTGTGCGCCTGCCCACCCTGCAGGACGGCCGGCGGGGGATTGCCGCTGCATTGCGGGTACCAAATGTGATGCCCGCGACGGTCGTACTGGCGCCGGACGGTAGCGTTGCGCAGACCCTGCCGCGGGCCTTCGACAGCGCTGAGCAAATCGCGGCCGCGGTCGATGCAGCCAGTTAGAAAGGAGAGGCGCCGGTGACCGCTGCGGTTCCACTGACGCCTGAACTCAGCCCGTCGTGGCTGCGCCCGCTCGTCGACAACGTCAGCGAGGTGCCGGAGGCCTTCCGGCGTCGGCTGCCGGCCGATGTGTTGGCCATGGTGACCGCGGCGAAGGAGGGTGCAGCGCTGCGCGGCGACGGACGCGATGCCGCGGTGCTGGTGCTGTTCTCCGGTCCGCAGTGCGCGTCGACCGACGGTGCCCCTCCCGACGACGCCGACCTGCTGCTGACGGTGCGCGCCGCCACGCTGCGCCATCACGCCGGGCAGGCGGCCTTTCCCGGCGGTGCCTCCGATCCCGGCGACGACGGACCGGTGGCCACCGCCTTGCGGGAAGCCCACGAAGAGACCGGCATCGACGTCACCCGGCTGCATCCGCTGGCCACCCTGGAGCGAACGTTCATCGCGCCGTCAGGTTTTCATGTGGTTCCCGTGCTCGCATACTCGCCGGATCCGGGGCCGGTGGCTGTCGTCGACGAGGCGGAAACGGCAATCGTCGCGCGGGTTCCGGTGCGGGCCTTCATCAACCCGGCCAATCGGCTGATGGTGTACCGTCGCGCGTTGCACCGTCGCTTCGCCGGGCCGGCGTTTCTCTTGAACCAAATGCTGGTGTGGGGTTTCACCGGCCAGGTAATTTCAGCGATGCTGGATGTCGCCGGCTGGGCGCAGCCGTGGGACAGCAACGATATCCGCGAGCTCGACGAAGCTATGGCTCTGCTCGACCATGAGGGTGGTAGGTGATGACCTCGTCACAGTGGCTGGACATCGCGGTGCTCGCGATAGCCTTCATCGCGGCTGTTTCCGGTTGGCGCTCAGGGGCATTGGGCTCGCTACTGTCGTTCATCGGAGTGCTGCTGGGCGCGGTCGCCGGGGTACTGCTGGCCCCGCACCTCGTCGAGCACATCAGCGCTCCCCGCGCCAAATTGTTCGCGGCGCTGTTCTTGATCCTTGGGCTGGTCGTCGTCGGTGAGGTCGCCGGTGTGGTGCTCGGCCGGGCGGTGCGCGGCGCGATCCACAGCGGCGGCATCCGGTTTCTCGACTCGGTCATCGGGGTTGCCGTTCAGCTGGTGGTGGTGATGGTTGCGGCCTGGATGCTGGCGACTCCGCTCACCACCTCGTCTAATGAGCCCAGTCTGGCTGCGGCAGTGCGTGGTTCGCGGGTGCTCGCCCAGGTCAACGAGGTGGCACCGCCCTGGTTGAAGACGGTGCCCAGGCGGCTGTCGGCGTTGCTGGACACTTCAGGTCTGCCGCAGGTGCTTGAACCGTTCAGCCGCACTCCGGTTGCGGCGGTCGCGACACCCGACGCCGACCTGGTGAGCAACCCGGTGGTGGCCGCCACCGAGCCCAGTGTGGTCAAAATCCGCTCGGTCGCTCCTGGCTGTCAGAAAGTGTTGGAGGGCAGTGGATTTGTGCTCTCGCACGACCGTGTGATGACCAACGCCCACGTGGTGGCCGGCGCGAACAACGTCACCGTCGAGGCGAGCGGAAATCCCTACGACGCCACCGTGGTCTCCTATGACCCGAACGCGGATGTCGCTATCTTGGCAGTGCCCAATCTTGCGTCGTCGCCGTTGGCCTTCGCCGAGCACCCCGTCAAAGGTGGTGATGACGCTCTGGTTCTGGGCTATCCGGGGGGCGGAGGCTTCGTCGCAACGCCGGCCAGGATACGTGACGTCATCAAGTTGTCCGGTCCGGATATCTACCGTAACTCCACGGTGGAGCGCGAGGTGTACACGGTCAGGGCAATTGTGGAACAAGGAAATTCGGGCGGCCCGATGATCGACCTGAACGGCAAGGTGCTCGGCATGGTGTTCGGCGCGGCGGTCGACGACAATGACACGGGTTTCGTGCTGACCGCCAAAGAGGTGGCCGGTCAACTATCTGCGATCGGCGACACGGCGCCGGTCCCCACCGGTGAGTGCGTTAGCTGACCCCCAGTCCGTACACCTTGTCCAAGAACCGCGTGAGGTGTCCGTTGACTTCGTCGGGCGCTTCTTCGTGGCTGAAATGCCCTGCACCCGAGAGCGTTACATAACGTCCATGCGGCGCGTGACGTCGGGTGCGTTCGACGGGGTCGGCCAGCACGTAGGGATCGGCATCTCCGCGGATGTGCAGCAACGGCACATTGATGTTGGCGTTCATCGCCCGCATGAACCGCCGACCCTCGTCGCGCAGCTGGCTGCGCACCGCCCAGCGCTGATATTCCAACGCACAGTGCGCTGCCGACGGAATCTGGATCGCTTGGCGCAGATGGCCGATGGTCTCCGAAAAGTCTTCGGATGCAAGCCATTTCGCACTGGCACGGCTGCGTAGTAGATGCTCGATCTCGGCGCCGTTATGCCGGGTCAAAACGTGTTCCGGCCACATCGGCACCTGGTAGCGCAACAACGACGGTAGCAGCGCACGGGCTTGATCTCTGGTGGTCAACGCCGAGGCGCGTAACGCAGCAGGATGCGGCGAGCTGATCACCGCGATGGCGCGGACCAGCCGGGAGTGCAGCACCGAAGTGGCCCAGCAGACCAGCCCGCCGTCGGCATGGCCGATCAGCGTTGCCGAGGAGTGCCCGAGCGCGCGGATCAGCCCGGCGGTGTCACCGGCCAGCGTCCAGCCGTCGTACCCGCGGGGCGGTTTGTCGCTGCCGCCGTAACCGCGCAAATCGACCGCGACCGCCCGCACCCCGGTCAGCCCGCGCAGCTGGTGCCGCCAGGACCACCAGAACGAGCCGAAGCCGTGCAGCATGACCACCAGCGGCCGCTCCATCGGCGGCCTGGCCGACTCCCCGGCAGGTGGTGTCGACTCGACGACCTGAAACCGGATGCCGTTGGCATGCACGTCCAGATGACGCCATGGCCCGTCGATACGGGTCACCGACGGATCTGGAGCGGCCATCTACCAACCCGAGGGATCCGCGGGCGTCCCGCCCTGCGGCGCACTGACCGCCGCCGACCCGGACTTGTCCTGCCCCGGGGTGAACGCGGTGCGGGTCTCCTTGACCGATTCGATGGTCTCCCGGGGACCGCGGATGCGGCGGACTTTGAGATAACCGAACAACGCCAGCACCGCGGTGAACACGACCATGATCCCGAACACGATCAGGTAGGCCACCCAGCGCCACAACCAGAGATCGAGCAGCTCGGCAACGAAAAAGAAGAAAAAGAAGGTCGAGTAGAACAGCACCACCAGTGCCGCGATGAAAAAGACGCTACCGGTGAGGCCTTTCTTGACGTCGCGGGTGATTTCCGCGCGGGCCAGCTCCACCTCCGCGCGCACCAGCGTCGACATTTGCGCGGTGGCGTCTTTGACCAGATCTCCGATCGAGGGTTCGGCCGGCAACGCATGCGGATCCGTCAGCGGAATTGTGGTCACCGTACCGGGCACGCCATTGCCGGAGCTCTTGCGATCTGGCCTACTCACAGACGATCCTCCCGGTTAAATGGGCCCGGCCCGCCTCGAAGCCGGCCGGTTCGCTGTCGACGCGGTTCATGTTGCCATGGCCGTCGTTGCCAGACGAGGCCAACCGGACTGACATCACGCTAGACTGGCGCATCCATCTCGGATTCGTCGACGGGAGCACGACTTTGCAGACTACGCACCGCCGGTTCCGCGTCGTGTCTGCATTGGCCGCGGCGATCGGACTGCTGGGCGTACCCGCCGTGGCGTCGACGAGCGCGATTGCTGACGACCGCGTCCCGATCGGTGGCGGTGCGGGCATCGTCATCGACGGGGACACCATGTGCACGCTGACGAGCATCGGTAACGACGACACCGGCGCCTTGATCGGCTTCACCTCCGCCCATTGCGGCGGCCCCGGCGCTGAGGTGGCCGCCGAGGCCGCGCAGAACCGCGGTCCGCTGGGCACCATGGTGGCCGGCAACGACAGCCTCGACTACGCCGTCATCCGGTTCGACCCGGCCAAGGTCGCGCCGGTGCCCGACTACGGCGGTTTCGTGATCGACGGTATCGGCCCGGATCCGTCGTCCGGCCAGATCGCCTGTAAGCAGGGTCGCACCACCGGCAACTCCTGCGGCGTGACCTGGGGGCCGGGCCAGGAGCCGGGCACCATCGTCATGCAGGTCTGTGGCCAGCAGGGCGACTCCGGGGCGCCGGTCACCGTCAACAATCGCCTGGTCGGCATGATTCACGGCGCCTTCAGCGAGAGCCTGCCGGCCTGCGTCACCAAGTACATCCCACTGCACACCCCGGCGACGGTTGTGTCGATCAACGCGGTGCTTGCCGACCTCGCCGCCAAGAACCGCCCTGGGGCCGGGTTCGTTCCGGTCGGGGGCGAGCCGCCGGCTACCTGACGGAGCCGGCTATTTGGCCGCCCGGATCGCGTCGAACACACCGGGATCGAGCAGCGTCGAGGTGTCGCCGAGCTCGCGGTCGTTCGCGATGTCGCGCAAGAGCCGGCGCATGATCTTGCCGCTGCGGGTCTTGGGCAGCTCGGGCACCACGTGGATCTCCCGCGGCCGGGCGATCGGCGAGATCTCCTTGGCCACATGATCGCGCAGTTCGTCGAGGACCTCTTCACCGACGCTGTCGGCGTGGTCGGCCTGTAGAACCACGAACGCGCAGATGGCCTGTCCCGTGGTCTCGTCGGCGGCGCCGACCACGGCGGCCTCGGCCACCCCGGAATGTCCGACCAAGGCGGACTCGACCTCGGCGGTGGAAATCCGGTGCCCGGACACGTTCATCACGTCGTCGACGCGGCCCTCCACCCAGATGGCGCCGTCGGGGTCGTAGCGGGCGCTGTCGCCGGTGAAATACCAGCCCTGCTGGGCGAACTTGGTCCAGTAGTTCTCCCGGTAGCGATCCGGGTCCCCCCAGATGCCGCGCAGCATCGCCGGCCAGGGCTGGTCGATGACCAGGTATCCGGTGATGTGCTCACCGTGGTCGGGGCACGGTTCGACTTGCTTGCCGTCGTCGTCGACGATTCTGGCGGAGATACCGGGCAGCGCCGTCATCGCCGAGCCTGGCTTGGCCGCCGCGATCCCGGGGAGCGGTGAGATCATCGCGGCGCCGGTCTCGGTCTGCCACCAGGTGTCGACGACCGGGGTGCGACCCGAACCGATGACCTCGCGGTACCAGCGCCAGGCCTCCGGGTTGATCGGCTCGCCGACCGACCCCAGCAATCGCAGGCTGGACAGATCGTGGGCGTCGGGAATTTCGCGGCCCCACCTCATGAATGTCCGGATCAGTGTCGGCGCCGCGTAATAGATTGTCACCCCGTATTTTTCGATGATCTCGAAATGCCGATGCTGGGTGGGGGTGGACGGTGTGCCCTCGTAGATAACTTGCGTGACACCGTTGCACAGCGGGCCGTAGACGCTGTAGGTGTGCCCGGTGACCCAGCCGATGTCGGCGGTGCACCAGAACACGTCGGTCTCCGGTTTGATGTCGAAGATGCTGTGGTGGGTGTAGGACGACTGGGTCAGATAGCCGCCGCTGGTGTGCACGATGCCCTTGGGCTTGCCGGTGGTGCCTGAGGTGTACAGCAGAAACAGTGGGTGCTCGGCGTCGAAGGCCTCGCAGGTGTGCTCGGCCGGCGCCCGGCCGACGACCTCGTGCCACCACAGGTCACGCCCGTCCGTCCAGGGCACGTCGATCCCGGTGCGACGGACCACCAAGACGTTCTTGACCGGGCTGTCGTCGCCGACCGCTTCGTCGGCGGCTTCCTTCAGCGGCATCGGTTTGCCCCGGCGGAACTGCCCGTCGGCGGTGATCAGCAACTTGGCCTCGGCGTCAGCGATGCGGGCGCGCAGCGCCGTGGCGGTGAAACCCGCGAAGACCACGCTGTGCATGACGCCCAGCCGCGCGCAGGCCAGCATCGCGATCAGCGCTTCGGGGATCAGCGGCAGGTAGATCGCGACGCGGTCGCCGGCGACCAGCCCCAGGTCGCTTAGCGCATTGGCGGCCTTGCACACCTCGGTCTGCAGCTCGGCGTAGCTGATGCTGCGGCTGTCACCGACCGGCTCGCCTTCCCAGTAGATGGCGGTCCGGTCGCCGTGCCCGGCTTCGACATGACGATCCACGCAGTTGTAGGCGACGTTGAGTCTGCCGCCGACGAACCACTTGACGAACGGTGCATCCGACCAGTCCAGCACTTGCTCGAACGGCGTCGCCCAGGACAGCCGGTTGGCTTGCTCGGCCCAGAACTTCAGCCGATCCCGCTCGGCCTGGCGGTATGCCTCGTCGCCGACGTTGGCCTGCTTTTTGAACTCCGGATGCGGCGGGTACGACGAAGGCGCTTCGGTCACGGTGACGAGCCTAGTCGGGCGACGATGCAGGTCGGGACGACCTGAGGAGGAGTCCGACAATTGGATCTAGTCGGGCGACGATGCAGGTCGGGACGACCTGAGGAGGAGTCCGACAATTAGATCTAGCTAGGGTCGCTGGCATGGTGCGTGCGGTGGCGGCAGCGGTTGTCGCCGTTGCCGCGCTGGCCCTGACCGCCTGCGGAGGCGGCGGCACGCGCACCGACGTCGTTATCGTCAACGCCGGCGAGCCGCAGAATCCGTTGATCCCGACCAACACCAACGACACCAACGGCGGGCGTGTCATCGACCGGCTGTTCGCCGGCCTGATGTCCTACGACGCCAACGGCACACCGTCGCCGGAGGTCGCCCAGTCGATCGAGACGACCGACAACATCAACTACCGGATCACGCTCAAACCGGGATGGACGTTCACCGACGGATCGCCGGTCACGGCGCACTCGTTCGTCGACGCCTGGAACTACGGCGCGTTGTCGTCCAACGCCCAACTTCAGCAGAGCCTGTTCAGCCCGATCGCCGGTTTCGACGACGTCGCCGCCGCCGAACCTACTGCCCACACGATGTCGGGTCTGCGCGTGATCGACGACCACCACTTCACCGTGCGCCTCAAGGCGCCGACCATCGACTTCAAACTGCGGCTCGGGTTTTCGGCGTTCTACCCGTTGCCGAAAGTAGCGTTCGCCGACATGGCGGCCTTCGGCCAACACCCGATCGGCAACGGCCCCTACCAGCTCGCCGGCGAGCACCCCTGGCTGCACAACGTCAAAATCGAGCTGACGCCCAATCCCCGCTACCACGGCAACCGGATGCCGCAGAACAAAGGCTTGCGCTTCGTCCTCTACGCCAACCTCGACACCGCCTACGCCGACCTGTTGTCGTCGAATCTCGATGTGCTGGACAGCATCCCGCCCAGTGTGCTGCCGGTCTACCGCAAAGACCTCGGCGACCGGGCGATCACTGCACCGGCAGCCAGCAACCAAACCCTCGATACTCCGCTGCGGCTGCCGCATTTCGGCGGCGAAGAGGGACGGTTGCGCCAGCTGGCGCTGTCGGCCGCGATCAACCGGCCGCAGATCTGCCGGCAGATCTTCTCCGGCGCCCGCACGCCCGCCCGCGAATTCACCGCCAGCTCGCTGCCCGGCTACGACGCCGACATCGACGGCAACGAGGCGCTCGATTTCGACCCGGACCGGGCCAGGCAGCTGTGGTCGCAGGCCGACGCGATCTCAAAGTGGAACGGCCAGTACGCAATCAGCTACAACGCCGACGGCGGCCACCAGGAATGGGTGGACGCGGTGGCCAACAGCATCAAGAACGTCCTGGGCATCGACGCCGTCGGCGCGCCGCAACCCACCTTCGCCGGATTCCGCACCCAAATCACCAGCCGCAGCATCGCGACCGCCTTCCGGGCCGGCTGGCAGGGCGACTACCCATCGCTGCTCAGTTTCCTGCAACCGCTGTTCGTCACCGGGGCCGGAGCCAACGACGTCGGTTATTCCAACCCCCGTTTCGACGCCGCGCTGTCCGATGCCGCGGCGGCACCCAGCGTGGCGGAATCTCACGCGCTGGCCAACCAGGCACAGCGAATCCTGTTGCGCGACATGCCCGTCATACCGCTGTGGTACACCGTCAGCGTGGCCGGCCGGTCGCCGGCCGTCAGCAACGTCACGCTGACCTGGAACGGCCTGCCCGACTACGAACACATCATCAAGGCCTGATATGACGTGGTATATCGCGCGGCGGCTGGCGGTCATGATCCCGGTCTTTTTCGGGGCCACGCTGCTGATCTACGGCATGGTGTTTTTGCTGCCCGGCGACCCGGTGGCCGCGCTGGGGGGAGACCGCCCGCTTTCTCCCGCGGTGGCCGCGGCGCTGCGCGCCCAATATCACCTCGATGACCCGTTCTGGCTGCAGTACGTGCACTACTTGGGCGGCATCCTGCGCGGCGACCTGGGCCGCTCCTACTCTGGTCTGCCGGTGACTACCGTTCTGGCCCAAGCGTTTCCGGTAACGATCAGACTGGCGCTGATTGCGGTCGCGGTCGAGGCGGTGCTGGGCATCGGGTTCGGGGTGATCGCAGGGCTTCGGCGCGGTGGCGTTTTCGACGCCGGGGTGCTGATCGCCAGTCTGATCATCATCGCAATCCCGATCTTCGTGCTGGGTTTCCTGGCACAGTTCGTCTTCGGAGTGCGGCTGGGCATCGCCGCGGTCACGGTGGGCGATGACGCGTCATTGTCGAGGCTGCTGCTGCCCGGGATCGTGCTGGGCTCGGTGTCATTCGCCTACGTGGTGCGGTTGACCCGGTCGGCGGTGGCCGCCAACGCGCACGCCGACTATGTGCGCACCGCGACCGCCAAGGGGCTGTCCCGACCGCGGGTAGTGACGGTCCACATCCTGCGCAATTCGCTGATCCCTGTGGTGACCTTCCTCGGCGCGGACCTCGGTGCGCTGATGGGCGGGGCGATCGTCACCGAGGGGATATTCAACATTCACGGCGTCGGCGGCGTGCTCTACCAGGCCGTCACCCGCCAAGAGGCGCCGACCGTGGTGTCGATCGTGACGGTGCTGGTCGTGATCTACTTGGCTGCCAACCTGATCGTCGATTTGCTCTACGCCGCACTGGATCCCAGGATCCGCTATGGCTGAGCTCTGGGGCGGATTCTGGCGCCGGCCGAAGTTCATTGTCGCTGCGGTGCTGATCGGGTTCGCCCTCGTCGTCGCCGCTTTCCCGGCGCTGTTCACCTCTGCCGATCCCGGCTACGCCGACCCCGACCAGAGCCTGCTTGCGCCGTCGGCGGCGCACTGGTTCGGCACCGACTTGCAGGGTCATGACATCTATGCGCGCACCGTCTACGGTGCCCGCGCATCGATCGCGGTCGGGTTGGGTGCCACCGCGGTGGTGTTCGTGCTCGGCGGGGTGCTGGGGGCGCTGGCCGGGTTCTACGGCGGCTGGATCGACACGTTGGTCTCCCGCGTCGCCGACGTCTTCTTCGCAATCCCGTTGCTGCTGGCCGCCATTGTGCTGATGCAGGTGGTGCATCACCGCACTGTGTGGACGGTGATCGCGATCCTGGCGGTGTTCGGCTGGCCGCAGATTGCCCGGATCGCGCGGGGAGCGGTTCTCGAAGTGCGGGGCCGCGACTATGTTCTGGCGGCGAAGGCGTTGGGGTTGACCAGGTTCGGCATCTTGGTCCGCCACGTGGTGCCCAATGCCATCGGGCCGGTGATCGCGGTGGCTACCATCGCGTCGGGTGTGTTCATCGTCACCGAGGCCACGCTGTCCTACCTCGGTGTCGGATTGCCGCCGTCGGTGGTGTCGTGGGGCGGCGACATCAATGTGGCGCAAACCCGGCTGCGGGCGGGGTCGCCGATTCTGTTCTTTCCCGCGGGCGCATTGGCGATCACCGTGCTGGGTTTCATGATGATGGGCGACGTCCTGCGCGATGCGCTCGATCCGGCGTCGCGGGGGAGAGCGGCGCGATGACCGAGCCGCTGTTGACGGTGAAGGGCCTGGAGGTCCGCTTCGGCGACGACCCCGCGGTCCAGGGAGCGGATTTGACCGTGCGCCGTGGCGAGACCGTCGCCGTCGTCGGCGAGTCGGGTTCGGGGAAATCCACAACGGCCGCAGCGGTTCTCGGATTGCTACCGCCCGGCGGACGGATCACTGCCGGGCGTATCGTGTTCGACGGCGTCGACATCACCGCGGCGGACCGGCGCACGCTGCGGGCGATCCGCGGTTCGGGCATCGGCTACGTGCCTCAAGACCCGACGACCAACCTGAACCCGGTATGGAAGGTTGGTTTCCAGGTTTCAGAAGCGTTGCGCGTCAACAACGTCAACGACGTCGCCGCCGAGCGGCTGCTGGCCGACGCGGGCATGCCGGACCCGGCGACGCAGGCCCGAAAATACCCCCACCGGCTGTCGGGCGGCATGTGCCAGCGCGCGCTGATCGCAATCGGTTTGGCCGGCCGGCCGCAGCTGCTGATCGCCGACGAGCCGACCTCCGCGCTGGATGTCACCGTGCAGCGGCAGGTGCTGGATCATCTGCAGCGCCTCACCGCCGAACTCGGCACCGCACTGCTGCTGATCACCCACGATTTGGCGCTGGCCGCCGAGCGGGCCGAGCGTGTGGTCGTCATGCACCGTGGCGCTGTCGTGGAAACCGATGCGGCACAAGCGGTTCTGGGTAATCCGCAGCATGACTACACCAAACGGCTGGTTGCGGCGGCACCGGCGCTGCGTCCGGCCGCGGACCAACACCGAGCAGACCGCGAAGCGTCCGCCGACGACATCGTCGTGGCCAGCGGGCTGACCAAAATCTATCGGCAGTCCCATGGGTTGCCGTGGCGGCACACCCAGTTGCGCGCCGTCGACGACGTGTCGTTTCGGCTGCGGCGCGGCCGCACGTTGGCGGTCGCCGGCGAATCGGGCTCGGGAAAGTCCACGCTGGCGCGAATGGTGCTCGGGTTGCTGCCACCGACGTCGGGCGCCGTCGTCTTCGACGGTCAAGACATCGCCGCCCTGGATCGGCGCGCGACGCTGGAGTTTCGCCGTCGGGTGCAGCCGGTGTTCCAAAACCCGTACAGCAGTTTGGATCCCATGTATTCGGTGTTCCGGGCAATCGAAGAGCCGCTGCGTATCCACCGCATCGGTGACCGTCGGCAACGACGCCGAGCGGTGCGGGAACTGATCGACCAGGTGGCGCTGCCGTCGTCGCTGCTGGGGCGGCGCCCACACGAGCTGTCCGGCGGTCAACAACAGCGGGTCGCGATCGCCCGGGCGTTGGCGCTGCGACCCGAGGTGCTGGTGTGCGACGAGGCGGTCTCGGCGCTGGACGTCGTCGTGCAGGCGCAGATTTTGGATCTGCTGGGCGAACTGCAAGCGACGCTGGGCCTGACCTACCTGTTCATCAGTCACGACCTGGCGGTCATTCGGCAGATCGCCGACGAGGTGCTGGTGATGCGGGCCGGCCGGGTGGTCGAACACGCGGCCACCGAGGAGGTGTTCAGCCGACCGCGGGAGGCCTACACGCGTGAGCTGCTCGATGCGATTCCAGGGCGCGGGTGACCGCCAAAGACGAATACGTATCGTTAGCGGCGCCTATGACCACTGACCCACTGGCCCCGCTGATCGAGCTGCCCGGTGTCGCCGCCGCTGCCGATCACGCCCGCGACGCGCTGAGCCGGGTGCATCGGCACCGGGCCAATTTGCGAGGTTGGCCGGTCACCGCCGCCGAAGCCGCACTGCGGGCGGCGCGGGCGTCATCGGTGCTCGACGGGGGACCGGTGCAGCTCGACGAGTCGGCGACCAGCGATCCGGTCTTCGCCGGTGCGCTGCGCGTGGCGCAGGCGCTCGAGGGCGGCGAAACCAACCTTGTCGGGGTGTGGCAACGAGCGCCGCTGCAGGCACTGGCGCGCCTGCACGTGCTTGCCGCCGCCGACCAGGTCGACGAGGACCGGTTGGGCCGGCCGCGCACCGACCCGGATGTCGGGCCCCGGCTGGAGCTGCTCGCCGATCTGGTCAGCGGGGGCACCCGCGCGCCGGCACCGTTGATCGCGGCGGTGGCGCACGGCGAGCTGTTGACGCTGGCCCCTTTCGGCAGCGCCGACGGCGTGGTGGCCCGCGCGGTCGCGCGGCTGATCACCATCGCCAGCGGGCTGGATCCACGCGGCTTAGGCGTGCCCGAGGTGACCTGGATGCGTCGCGGCGCCGACTATCGCGAGGCCGCGCGCGGCTTCGCGGCCGGCGGCCACGACGGGGTGGCGGCCTGGCTCAAGCTGTGCTGCCGTGCCCTGCAGGACGGGGCGCGCGAGGCGCTGTCGATCGCCGATTCACTGGCCAAGTAGGTTGCCAGCGGCCGGAGACAACAGAGACAAAAGAGCCGCGGACATGCACAGCGGGCGACGCTCCGGCATGATCGGCTCGTCGCCCGCTAGCACGGGACTCGGTTACCAAGCGTGCAACTTGTGGGTTGCGTGGGTTGGCCTCGGCGATCTTGCGCTGCGTGCGACCCTGGCCCCACCCAAAGGACCGTCAAGGCCGTCCGCTCTTCGCAATTACGCAGGCCCGCAACACTTCTGCCTCTATCGCGGCTATGGCTCCGCGTGGGTGCCGGGTACCGTGCTGGGCGCCCGGTTCGGGAGACCGACCCTTCTCTTCCGGATCGACCTTGGCCTCACCGGGCTTCCGTGCCTCCTTTGTACTACGTGACCGGTATCACAGCAAGAGCCAATCGTGTTAAGAGTCCGAAACGACATGAGTACAGCCGCTGGTCGTTTGCTGGATCTGACGGGTCCTACCACGCGAAGCGGCGCAGCAACGAGTAGGTGACCGCCCCGGCGGCCAGCGCGCCGACACCCACCGCCGCCGTCGTCGCCACCGCGGCACCCGACGGTGCCGGGATGCGGTCACGCAGCGACACCGGGCGCGAGAAGCTCAGCACCGGCCAGCCGCGGGCGATCGCTTCCTTGCGCAAGGCGCGGTCCGGGTTGACCACGCTCGGATGGCCGACCGCCAACAGCATCGGCAGGTCGGTGATCGAGTCGGAGTAGGCGTAGCAGTGTTCGAGCGCGTAGCCCTCGCGCGCGGCCAGCTCGCGGATGGCTTGCACCTTGCCTTCGCCGTAGCAGTAGAAGGCGATCTCGCCGGTGTACCGACCGTCCTCGACGACCATGCGCGTCGCCATCGCGTGAGTCGCCCCGAGGGCGCGGGCGATCGGCGCCACCAGTTCCTCGCCGGACGCCGAGACCACCACGACGTCGCGCCCGCACAACTTGTGCCCGGCGATCAGATCCGCGGCTTCGGCGAACACCAGCGGGGTGACGATGTCGTGCAGCGTTTCGTTGACGATCGACTTGACCTGTTCCACGTTCCAGCCGGCGCACATGTTGGTCAGATGAACGCGCATCCGATCCATCTGATCGTGGTCGGCACCCGACAGCAAATAGACGAACTGGGCGTAGCTGGATTTGAGCACCGCGCGACGATTGATCAGGCCCTGATTGAAGAAGGGTTTGCTGAACGCCAGCGTGCTGGACTTGGCGATGATCGTCTTGTCGAGGTCGAAGAAGGCGGCGGTGCGGACCCCTGGCCCGGGGCTGTCCGGTGCGGGCGACGGAGTTTGCTGGTCAGCGGCCGACTCGGAGACGCTCACGCGCCCAGCATAGGGCGGCGCCGCGCGTCGGGGCGAGGGATGACCGGAAAACCCACTGTGAGCTGGGGTTTGGCCGCTCTTCACGACGACGCGGCGTCGAGCGCACGGCGTTACACATTGTGCTTTCTCTAGCAAGCACTCTTGCGCTAGGTAGCGCTGTCATGTGTATAGTTAACGGTACTCGGCTTCGCGCCGAGGGTGTATCAGCCCGACCCCCCGGGGCTGATATACGACGACCCTCGCCTCCTCCCCCCCTGGCGGGGGTCGTCCCTTTCCCGGGTCAATCGGCTACCGGTATCGGCTTCCAGAGCAGTGCGCCGGCGTTGTGACTTAGTTGACTTTCTGCACAGATCGCGCGCTGTCCACAGATCGTCGTTTGGTGCTGGCGGCCCGGTGCGGTAACCCGGCACGGTGAGCGGGTGACCACCCGCGCGTTCAGTCCGAAGACTCCCGGCATTTTGGCGGTGCTGGCCGGCACCGCACTGCGGGCCGAGGTCGACCGGATCGCGGCCGCCGCCGGAGTCCGGGTAGTTCACGGCGCGCACAGCTCGCCGGTGAGCCGCAAAACCTGGTCGGCGGCCGCGGTGGTGCTGCTCGACGAGGCGGCGGCGCAGCGCTGCGCGCGCTTCGCCTTGCCGCGTCGCCGCCATGTCGTGGTGGTGAGCGGCGCCGAACCGACGCCGTCGGTCTGGCAGGCCGCCATCCGGGTCGGCGCCCAGCAGGTGCTGACTTTGCCCGCACACGGCGAGGAGCTGGTCCGCGAACTCGCCGAGGCTGCCGAATCGGCCTGCGAGGACGCCGGGTGCGGGCCGGTCATCGCGGTCATCGGCGGCCGCGGCGGAGCGGGCGCCTCGCTGTTCGCCGCCGCGCTGGCGCGACTTGCCCGCGAACCACTGCTGCTCGACCTCGATCCGTGGGGCGGTGGCATCGACTTGCTGGTCGGCGCCGAATCCGCACCGGGTGTGCGCTGGCCTGATCTGGCGCTACAGGGCGGGCGACTGAACTGGACCGCGCTGCGCGAGGCGTTGCCGCGCCACCGCGGGATCAGCATGCTTTCCGGTGCCCGCCGCGGACACGAAGTGGACGCCGCAGCGGCCGCCGCGGTCATCGACGCCGGCCGGCGCGGCGGCGCCACGGTGGTGTGCGATCTGGCCCGTCGGCTGAGCGATGCCAGCCAGACCGCGCTGGAGGCCGCCGATCTCGTCGTCGTCGTCACCCCATGCGACGTGCGGGCATGCGCGGCCACCGCGACGATCGTCCCGGTGCTACGCCGCAGCAACCCGAACGTCGGTTTGGTGGTGCGCGGACCATCGCCAGGTGGGCTGCGCGCCGCCGAGGTCGCGGCCACCGCCGGCGTGCCAATGTTGGCGTCGATGCGGGCGGAACCGCGTATCGCCGAGCAACTCGAACATGGCGGTCTGCGGTTTCGACGCCGATCCGCCTTGGCGGCGGCGGCCCGCCGGATACTCGGCCTGCTACCGGCGCACATCGCTGCGGGGGCTGCATGACCGGTTCGCTGATCGACCGGGTGCGCGAGCGGCTGGCCGCGGAATCCGGTCCGTTGCGGCCCAGTGTGGTGGCCGACGCGATCCGCGCCGAATCCGGCGGGCTGCTCGGCGACACCGAAGTATTGAACAGTCTTCGAACGCTGCAGACCGAGCTGACCGGCGCCGGGATCCTCGAGCCGCTGCTGTGCGCGGAAGGCACCACCGATGTGCTGGTCAGCGCGCCCGACGCGGTCTGGGTCGACGACGGAAACGGGCTGCGGCGCAGTTCGGTTCGGTTCAGCGACGAGGCGGCGGTGCGCCGACTGGCGCAGCGGCTGGCGTTGGCCGCCGGCCGGCGCCTCGACGACGCGCAGCCGTGGGTGGACGGTCAATTGACCGGTATCGGCAGCGATGGTTTCGCGGTGCGGCTGCACGCCGTGCTCCCGCCGGTTGCCGTCGGTGGCACGTGTTTGTCGTTGCGGGTGCTGCGGCCGGCCACGCAGGATCTGCCGGCATTGACCGCGGCGGGGGCCATTGCGCCCGAGGCCGCCGAGCTACTCGCCGACGTCATCGGCGCGCGGCTGGCATTCCTCGTGACCGGCGGCACGGGCGCCGGGAAGACTACTTTGCTGGCGGCCATGTTGGGCGCGGTGGCGCCGCAGGAGCGGATCGTCTGTGTCGAGGACGCCGCGGAACTGGCGCCCGCGCATCCGCATCTGGTCAAGCTGGTGGCGCGGTGCGCCAACGTCGAAGGTGTCGGCGAAGTCACTGTGCGCCAACTCGTTCGGCAGGCGCTGCGCATGCGGCCGGACCGCATCGTGGTCGGCGAGGTTCGGGGCGCCGAGGTCGTCGACCTGTTGGCGGCGCTGAACACCGGTCACGACGGCGGCGCGGGCACCGTGCACGCCAACAACCCGGGCGAGGTACCGGCCCGGTTGGAGGCATTGGGCGCGCTCGGCGGGTTGGATCGCGACGCACTGCACAGCCAACTGGCCGCGGCGGTCCAGGTTTTGGTGCACGTCGCCCGCGACCGTAGCGGGCGCCGGCGGGTGAGCGAGATCGCCATGCTGCGCCGCGCCGACCGCCAAGTCCGCGTCGCCACGGTGTGGCATGCCGATCGTGGCGTGGCTGACGAGATCACCGAGCTACGCCGATTGCTGAGCAACCGGGATGCGGCGTGACGGGCTATCCCCTGGCTGCGATCGCGTTGGGACTGGCGCTGCTCGTGCTACCGAGCTCGCCCCGTGGGCGGCTGGCGTCGCCGGACCGTTGCCGCACAACCCGGTTCCCGGCAGCGCCGTTGTTGGTCGGATGCGGGGCTGTTGTCGGCGTCGTCGGCGCGGTACTCCTGCCGGGCACCACCTTTTTGGCGGCAGCTGTACTGGCCGCGACGTGCGCCCTGCGTTGGCGGCGCCGACGCCGCGGCCGCGGTGAACGTGCCGAGAGCCGGGCCCTGGAAACCGCGATCGACGTGCTCGTCGGTGAGCTACGGGTCGGCGCGCACCCAGTGCAGGCGTTCGGCGTGGCGGCGGACGAGACCAGCGGGCCCGTCGGCGACCGTTGCCGGGCCGTGGCGGCGCGCGCCCGACTGGGCGCCGACGTCGCCGCCGGTCTGCGTAACGCGGCCCGGACGTCAGCGTTGCCCACGCAGTGGGAGCGGATGGCGGTGTGCTGGCAGCTGGCCGCCGACCACGGCTTGGCGCTGTCGACGTTGATGCGCGCAGCGCAACGGGATATCGCTGAGCGACAACGCTTTTCGACACAGGTGAGTTCGGCGATGGCCGGTGCTCGCGCCACCGCCGCGATCCTGGCGTGCCTACCGGTACTCGCGGTGTTGCTCGGCCAGCTGATCGGGGCGCGACCGATGGCGTTCCTGTTGAACGGACGCGCGGGCGGCTGGCTGCTGGTGGTTGGAGTGACACTGGCGTGCGCCGGGCTGTTGTGGTCGGACCGCATCACCGACCGGGTGACGTCGTGAGTACCGCGGCGATGCTGCTGGCTGCGGCACTGCTGAGCGGTGCGGGGCCGTCGACGGTGCGGGCGCGCGCCGGCTTGCCCATCGGCAGATCACGTTCGCCGCGACGCCCGGCGCGCGGCCCTGACCCGTTGGCCGTGGCCTCGAGCCTGGATGTGCTGTCGGTCTGCCTGGCGGCGGGCATGGCCGCATCGACCGCCGCGGCCGCCACCGCCGGGGCCGCTCCGCCGCTGCTGGCCAGGTTGCTGCGCCGGGCCTCCGATCTGCTCGCCATGGGTGCGGATCCGGCCGTCGCCTGGGCGGCGCCGGCGGACCTGGCGGCCGGTGCTATCGATGCGCAGACCGATGCGCTGCTTCGGCTGGCACGACGCTCGGCGTCCTCCGGGGTGGCGCTCGCCGACGGGGTGGCCGAGCTGGCCGGGCAGTGCCGCCAGGATGCCGCCCACGCGGCGACCGCGGCCGCCGAGCGGGCAGCAATCTTGATCGCCGGCCCGCTCGGCCTGTGCTTTTTGCCGGCCTTCGTCTGCTTGGGCCTGGTTCCGGTGGTCGCCGGACTGGCCGGTGAGGTACTGCAGTCGGGGCTGTTGTGAGGCGGGTTGATGAGCAACGGGAAGGCGAAGGGAGCCAAGATGCTTCGGAAGATGCATGCGCGATTGGTCTTGCTGGTCGTCGACCAGGCGGGCATGTCCACCGTCGAATACGCCATCGGGACCATTGCCGCAGCGGCGTTCGGCGCGATCCTGTATACGGTCGTCACCGGCGACTCCATCGTCACCGCCCTGACGAACATCATCACCCGCGCGCTCAACACCAAGACCTAGCCGCAGATGACGGCGCAAGCACCGTCGAGGCGGCGCTGGGGATCGCCGCGCTCGTCGCGGTGCTGGTGGTCTGCCTTGCCGGGATCACCGCGGTGTCGATGCAGGTGCGCTGTGTCGATGCCGCGCGTGAGGCGGCGCGGTTGGCCGCACGCGGTGACGAACGTTCGGCGATCGAGGCCGCCCGGCGCGTCGCGCCGGGCGGTGCCGCGGTCCAGCTGCGTCGAGACGGCGAGTTCGTCGTCGCAACCGTCGCCGCCCGATCGAATCTGCTTCCGGCGCTGGGCGTCTCGGCCACCGCAACCTCGGCGGCAGAACCGTCGCGCTGAGCGCGGGTCGGCAACCGTGGTGGCGGCGGCGATGATGGCCGCATTGCTGTCGGTGACCGGCGGCGGCGTGTATCTGGGTTCGGCTGTGCTGGCACGCCACCGCGCCCAGGCCGCGGCCGATCTGGCCGCGCTGGCCGCGGCCGGGCGGCTGGCCGGCGGAGCCGAAGCCGCATGCAAGCGGGCCAGGACGGTGGTCAGCGAAATGCGAGGCGTCACCACGGATTGCGTGGTGGATGGCCTCGACGTGATCGTCACCGTGCAGGTGGGTCTGCCCGGCGGCAGGTGGGGCGCTGCCCGCGCCGCCGCGCGGGCCGGGCCCGACTCGGCTTAGTCGAGTTTGGCGGCGGCGAGTTCGGCGTCGGTGGGCAACCGTAGTGTGACGAGCCCGGCGTATGTCCGCTCGGCGAGCTCTACCCGGTTGACCGTCACATGCACCGGCACCCAGGCATCGCCGTGACCGGGCATGCGCAACACCCCGCAGGCGGCGCCTTCGCCGAATTGGTCGATCATCGCCGCCAACCGCGGCTCGTCGTCGGGATAGATCCGCGGGGCGTTGCGCGCGCTGCGCCGCCAGTCGTAGAAGGGACACGGCTCGTCGAGCCATTTCAGCAGTGTCCAGTTGTTGAGTTCGATCAGGGCGCGATGCACCCCCGGCTGCGCCAGCCCATGCAGAATGCGCTCGGCCAGCCCGTTATTCGACTCCGCCTGCTCTGCCGGATCGGCGCGCCAGTTCATGCCGCGAGCGATCAGATGGTCTCTGCCGTCGGGGCCCGGTTCCACTAGGTTGCGCGCGACAAAAGCGACCCTGATCGGGTTGCCCTGCCAATCGGTGGCGTCCCAAGTCGCGCACAGGGTTCGACCCGGCTCGGGGTTGACCGCGAGTGCAAGCACCTTGCTTTCGTTGGGCTTGAGCTCGCGCGCCGGCCAGTTCTCGGCGAATGCGCGGCCGTCGGTGTCCTCAACCTCTGGATTCTTGCCGTTGTTGGTCAACGACTCCCGTGTGTCGGTGGCGATACCGACGGTCATGTCCCACTTGAGCGGCCCGGGGATCGGCCGCTCAAGCGGTTCGACCCTGGCCGGGCCGCTCCAAACATGTACACCGTGCATGCGGCCGTCGGACATCAGCACCGGCTCGGTGCGGATTACCCGGTCGCTTTTTGGGGTGATACTGACCAGGCTCTCACCGGTTTTCATCGATTCGGCGATCGCCGTCTGGATGGCGGCGAGATGAGGATTGCGTCGCAGAAATGCGGAAATCGGAACAAGGTTTTTCAGTTGACGGCCCAGCGCCACCACCGCCGGCTCATCGCCCAGCGTTTCCACCAGCAGCCAGTCGCGGGGCATGGCTGCGTATTTTACCGATGTTGGATGAATGGATTAGTTCGTTGCGCGCCCGGCGAATTCGCTTCGTGACCGACGGTAATCAATTCGCCAGTTGCTCGACACGTGTGCAGTAAGTTGCGTATGGCCCGCTCGTTGGGTATTTTTTGCTCAGCCTTTTGGATTGGGAACGGCTCGCGTCCTCCGACCGTTCGTCGCGCTGTTTCTATTTGGCATACCTGCGTTCTTCAGAAGTGAGGAAAGCGCGTCGGTGGCAGCTGCCACGATGCAGACGCCTGGAAGTCGATCGTCGAGGGGTCGGTCGCCTTCACACGTCTCGCTAAGATTCCCGAGCCAACTCCGCGAGCACTAGCCGCAACACTCGCACCGCACCTGCCTTGTCCAGCGGTTGATTACCGCTGCCGCATTTCGGCGACTGGACACAGGACGGGCAGCCCCGCGCGCATTCGCACGACTCGATGGCCGCCGCGGTTGCGCCCAGCCAGGTGCTCGCCTGATGAAAGCCACGCTCGGCGAATCCGGCGCCGCCGGGATAGCCGTCGTAGACGAATACGCTGGGCAACCCGTCGGACTCCGGGCCCACCGCCGTGGACAGCCCGCCGATGTCGCCACGATCGCAACTGGCCACCAAGGGCAGCAGCCCGATCGCTGCGTGTTCGGCGGCATGCAGTGCTCCCGGGATCTGTGGCGCGTCGATTCCGTTGCGCACCAATGCCTCCGGCGTGATCGTGTACATGACTGCGGTGGTGGCCAACGTCTGAGTCGGCATGTCGAGGTCGATGAAGTCGATTACCTCCCCGGACAGCCGACGGCGCAGATAGCCGACGACCCGGCTGGTGACGGTGACCGGCACCAAGCTCAGCGTGACCGGACCGAACACCGCGCGTTCACCGGCTCCGGTCACCGCGATGTCGGTGAGCTCCCGCGCGAAGGTCGCATATCCGGGTTCCTCGGCATGGACGAAAGCCATGCCCTCCTCGAAGTTCAGCGAGTCGACGACGTAGCTCTCGCCTTGATGCAGATACACCGCGCCGGGATGGACCGAGGCCGCGGCCTGGCCGATCCCGGCAGTGCCGAGCAACCGTCCGGTCTCGGTCTCCACGATGACAATCTGGCCGCTCGTCGGCCCTCGGATGTCCACCGCAGGATGCGGATCGACACCCGGCGCCGGGAAATACTTGCCGGACCGCCGACGCAGCAGCCCGTCGTCGACCAGCGAAGCGGCGACCGCTTCGGCGCCCCATTCCCGGACTTCGGCATCGTCGAGCGGTAGTTCAGTTGCAGCGCAAAGCAGTTGGGGCCCAAGGATATACGGGTTGGCCGGATCGATCACCACCCGTTCGATCGGTTTGTCCAACAGCGCGGCAGGGTGGTGGACCAAGTAGGTGTCCAGCGGATCGTCGCGGGCGATCAGCACGATCAGCGCGCCTTGACCGCGTCGCCCCGACCGGCCGGCCTGCTGCCAGAACGAGGTCACCGTCCCGGGAAAACCCGCCAGCACCACCGCATCCAGGCCGGCGATATCCACGCCCAACTCCAGCGCGTTGGTGGTGGCCATGCCGCGCAGCCGCCCGTCGGCCAACGCATGTTCTAAATCGCTGCGATCCTCGGGCAGATATCCCGCGCGATAGGAGGCCACCTTGTCGGCCAGCTCGGGAGCAATGTCGTTCAAACGCGCCCGGGCGGCCAGTGCGGTCAGCTCAGCGCCGCGGCGCGACCGGACGAAGGTCAGCGTGCGTGCGCCCTCGGCGACCAGATCGGCCATCACCCTGGCCGCTTCCGAGCCGGCCGAACGGCGGACCGGGGCTCCGTTCTCCCCGATCAGATCGGCGCGCAGGGCCGGCTCCCACAACGCGACGGTGCGGCCGCCCTGCGGGGAGCCGTCCTCGGTGATCTCGTGCACCGGCCGGCCGATCAGCTCGCTGGCCGTGGCGCCCGGTGACGCCGTCGTCGCGCTGGCGAAGACGACCGTCGGCGACCCACCGTATCGAGCGCACAGCCGCAGCAGCCGGCGCAGCACCAGCGCCACATTGGACCCGAAAACGCCGCGGTAGTAATGGCATTCGTCGACCACCAGATAGTGAAGGTTGCGCAAGAACACCGCCCAGCGGGCGTGGTTACGCAGTATCGACAGGTGCACCATGTCCGGGTTGGAAAACAGCCACCGGGACCGTTCCCGGGCGAAGCGGCGCACTTCGGCCGGGCTGTCGCCGTCGTAGGCGGTGGGCGCCACGTCGGCAAGCCGCGGTGTGGCCGCGGTCAGCCCATGGGCGGCGCGCAGCTGGTCGTGGCCGAGCGCTTTGGTGGGTGACAGGTACAACACCCGGGCCCGCGGTTGGGTGGCCAGGGTGTTGAGGATCGGAAGCTGGTAGGCCAGTGACTTGCCCGACGCCGTGCCGGTGCTGATCACCACGTGCCGGCCCGCGTGGGCCAGCTCGGCCGCCTCGAGCTGATGTGACCAGGGTGAGCTGATGCCACGCTCGGTGAACGCGCGAACCACCTCAGGGTCGGCCCAGACCGGCCAGGGACCGGGCCGACCCTCCCGCGCCGGCAGCTCAGCGACGTGGCGCAACGGGTTTTCGCCCGGCTCACCACCGGCGACCGCGACGGCTAGCAGTTCGCTGCCGAACGTCACCATTACGCACCCTTCCAAGCCGCCGTCACCTGAATTGTTCACCGGATGGTTGCTCAATTGGCGGCGGGAGGCTGTCGCCGACGCCAGGAACGTGATTGACTGATCTGCGGTCGCAGCTTCTGTGTTCGTGTCACACTTTCGCAGGATCGACGTTGCGGCCGCGGTTCCTGCGAGGTTTTAGCTCGGGTGAAGTTCCGGCAACTCCGCGAGGTCAGCGGTCACAGCGGGCCCGGGCCACCGAAAGGCGGTGTCCCGCTCCCCAGTAGTAAAGGAAAGATCGAGAAATGCCACAGGGAACTGTGAAGTGGTTCAACGCGGAGAAGGGGTTTGGTTTTATCGCCCCTGAGGACGGTTCGGCCGACGTGTTTGTCCACTACACGGAAATCCAGGGAAGCGGTTTCCGCACCCTTGAGGAGAACCAGCGAGTCGAATTCGAGGTCGGTCAAAGCCCCAAGGGCCCGCAGGCCACCGGCGTCCGCTCCATCTGAGCCACCTCAGACGAATCCCCCGCCGCTCCCACTCGATGGGAAGGCGGGGGTTTTCGTTTGTTGGGGCTCCTACTGCACTCCTATCGCCCCGCCCCGCCACGGCGCGCACCGTCGCCGGGGGGCCTACTGTCGTTGACGTGAGCCAGCTCTCGTTCTTCTCCGCTGAGTCGGTGCCGCCTGCGGTCACCGACCTGAGCGGGGTTCTGGCGGCCACCGGGCAGATCGTGGTGGTCGGCGACCAGGCGCGGCTTTCGGTGGTGGTGGAGCACCTCTGGCGGGCCGAAGCGTTGGCCGAGATGATCGAGGAGGCCGGGCTGGTGGCCGAGATCACCGAGACCGACGAGAACACCCCGCTGGTGCGAACGGCGCTGGACGGGCGGCTGCGGGCGATGGCAGCCATGTGGACCCGCGGCGCGGTCAAGACCGTGCCTCCGCTGTGGCTGCCCGGCCCGCGGGAGCTGCGGGCCTGGACGCTGGCGGCCGGCAGCCCCGAGGCCGACCGTTACCTGCTCGGGCTCGACCCGCACGCACCGGACACCCATTCCCCCCTGGCGTCAGCGCTGATGCGGGTCGGCATCGCGCCCACTCTGATCGGTACCCGCGGCGCGCGGCCGGCGCTGCGGGTGAGCGGGCGCCGCCGGCTCTCGCGCCTGGTAGAAAATGTCGGAGAACCGCCTGACAGTGTGGAGGCGAAGGCGAGCTGGCCGCGTGCATAGCGGTCATTGGAAGGGTTACTGACGGGGCGTCAGTTTGCGTCGGCCCGTCGCGGGTGTCACATTGTCAATTGTCTATAGGGGCCTACGCACACCAACGCCGGGCCTATCGGGGGGGTGGAACCAGAAATGGAGCTAAGCGCAGTTGGCTAACGGCAATGGCAGCGGCCCCACGACCAGGGGTAATGGAAGCGCGCGGCGACTCGTGATTGTCGAGTCGCCGACCAAAGCGCGCAAACTGGCCGACTACCTGGGCTCCGGCTATGTAGTCGAATCGTCGCGCGGACACATCCGTGACCTGCCCCGCAACGCCGCCGACGTGCCCGCGAAGTACAAATCCGAGCCGTGGGCGCGGCTCGGTGTCAACGTCGACGCCGGCTTCGAACCGCTCTACATCATCAGTCCGGAGAAGAAGAGCACGGTCAGCGAGCTCAAAGCCCTGCTCAAGGACGCCGACGAGCTCTATCTGGCCACGGATGGCGACCGCGAAGGTGAAGCGATCGCCTGGCATCTGTTGGAAACCCTCAAGCCGCGCATCCCCGTCAAGCGGATGGTGTTCCACGAGATCACCGAGCCGGCGATCCGCGCCGCCGCCGAGCATCCCCGGGATTTGGATACCGACCTGGTCGATGCCCAGGAGACCCGGCGCATCCTGGACCGTCTGTACGGCTACGAGGTCAGCCCCGTGCTGTGGAAGAAGGTCGCCCCCAAGCTGTCGGCGGGCCGGGTCCAGTCGGTGGCCACCCGCATCATCGTGCAGCGCGAACGCGACCGGATGGCGTTTCGCAGCGCCACCTATTGGGATGTGCTGGCCGAGCTGGACGCCAGCGTGTCCGACCCCGAAGCCTCCCCGCCCACCTTCACCGCCCGCCTGACCAGTGTCGATGGCCTGCGGGTGGCCACCGGTCGCGACTTCGACTCGCAGGGCGTGGTGCGCAAGCCCGACGAGGTCATCGTCCTCGACGAGGCCAACGCCACCGCACTGGCCACCGGCCTGCGCGGCGGGCAGTTGTCGGTGGCCTCAGTGGAGGAAAAGCCCTACACCCGCCGGCCGTATCCGCCGTTCATGACCTCGACCTTGCAGCAGGAGGCCGGTCGCAAGCTGCGGTTCTCGGCCGAGCGGACGATGAGCATCGCGCAGCGGCTCTACGAGAACGGCTACATCACCTACATGCGGACCGACTCCACGACACTGTCGGAGTCGGCGATCAACGCTGCCCGCAACCAGGCCCGTCAGCTCTACGGCGAGGAATACGTACACCCGTCGCCGCGCCAATACACCCGCAAGGTGAAGAACGCTCAGGAAGCCCACGAGGCCATCCGGCCGGCCGGCGAGACCTTCGCCACCCCCGACGCGGTGCGCCGCGAACTCAACGGCGACGATTTCCGCCTCTACGAGCTGATCTGGCAGCGCACGGTGGCTTCGCAGATGGCCGATGCCCGCGGGACCACGCTCAGTCTGCGGATCAACGGCGAGTCGGACGGCCGCCAGGTCGTGTTCTCCGCCAGCGGCCGTACCCTGACGTTCCCGGGATTTCTCAAGGCCTATGTGGAAACCGTCGACGAGCTGGCCGGCGGTGAAGCCGACGACGCCGAGCGCCGGTTGCCGCACCTGCGCCAGGGCCAGCGGGTGGATGCCACCGAGCTGACCCCCGACGTGCACTCCACCAACCCGCCACCGCGCTACACCGAGGCGTCGCTGGTCAAGGCGCTCGAGGAATTGGGCATCGGGCGCCCCTCGACGTACTCGTCGATCATCAAGACCATCCAGGACCGCGGCTACGTCTACAAGCGCGGCAGCGCGCTGGTGCCGTCCTGGGTGGCATTCGCGGTGATCGGACTGTTGGAGCAGCATTTCAGCCGCTTGGTCGACTACGGCTTCACCGCCGCAATGGAAGACGAGCTGGACGCCATCGCGGCGGGCAACGAGCAGCGCACCACCTGGCTCAACCACTTCTACTTCGGCGGCGACCACGGCGTCCCGGACTCGGTGGCGCGCTCGGGAGGTCTCAAAAAGCTCGTCGGGGTCAACCTGGAAGGCATCGACGCCCGAGAAGTCAACTCGATCAAGGTGTTTGACGATGCTCAGGGCAGACCCATCTATGTGCGGGTAGGCAAGAACGGCCCGTATCTGGAACGCATGGTGGCCGGCGACGACGGTGAGCTGGTGCCGCAGCGGGCCAACCTCAACGACGCGTTGACGCCGGACGAGCTGACGCTGGAGTTGGCCGAGGAACTGTTCGCCACCCCGCAGGAGGGCCGAGTGCTCGGGGTGGACCCGGAAACCGGGCACGAGATCGTCGCCAGGGATGGTCGATACGGCCCGTACGTCACCGAGGTCCTGCCGGAACAGCCCGACAACGACGGCGACGCCGGCGCCACCGCCAAGAAGGGCAAGAAGCCGACCGGTCCCAAGCCGCGCACGGCGTCGCTGCTGCGCAGCATGGACCTGCAGACCGTCACCCTCGACGACGCGCTGAAACTGCTGTCGCTGCCGCGGGTGGTAGGTGTCGATCCGGAGACGGGTGAGGAAATCACTGCGCAGAACGGCCGCTACGGCCCATATTTGAAGCGCGGCAAGGACTCTCGGTCGCTGACGACAGAGGACCAGATCTTCAATATCACGCTCGAAGAGGCGCTGAAGATTTACGCCGAGCCCAAACGTCGTGGCAGGCAAGCAGCTTCGGCGCCGCCGCTACGCGAGCTGGGCATCGATCCGGCGTCGGGCAAGCAAATGGTGATCAAGGACGGCCGGTTCGGCCCGTACGTGACCGACGGCGAGACCAACGCCAGCCTGCGCAAGGGCGACGACGTGCTGTCCATCACCGACGAGCGCGCCGCCGAACTGCTGGCCGACCGGCGGGCACGGGGCCCGGTCAAGCGGGGCGCCAAGAAGAGCACTCGGCGCAAGGCGCCGGCCAAGAAGCAGTAGCTAGCTAGCTGATTTCGCTCGCTTCGCTGGCTTGGTCCGAAACTTCGTCCGGTGCAGCCAGATTCAAGGGTCTGGCCAGCTGGGTGGGTGCGGTGCGACCGCGCAGCGAGACGACTTCGCCGACATCCCAGCACAGGGCTTCGGCGTCGAGCGCGCCGCTGACCGCAGTCGCCGACGCCAGCACATGCCCTTCTTCGAGCTTGGCCAACTCGGTCAGCCGTGCGGCCTC
The DNA here is from genome assembly GCA_002101905.1 of Mycobacterium shimoidei. Classification (GTDB taxonomy): domain Bacteria; phylum Actinomycetota; class Actinomycetes; order Mycobacteriales; family Mycobacteriaceae; genus Mycobacterium; species Mycobacterium shimoidei. Next base: position 38,509 of record LQPU01000025.1, read on the forward strand.
GTTGACCGGGTCGCCGATCACGGTGTACTCGAAACGAGCCTGCGCGCCGATGTGGCCGGCGATGGCCCTGCCGGCCGAGACGCCGATACCGAACTCCAGCGAGCCCAGCACCGGCAGCAATGCGTCGTGCAATTCGCGTGCGGCCGCCAGCGCCCCGCCGGATGCGTCCGGGTGCTCGATCGGGGCACCGAAGATCGCCAACGCGGCGTCACCTTGGAACTTGTTGACGAAGCCGCCGTGTCGGCCCACCGTGTCGACCACCACCCGGAAGAAGTCGTTGAGCAGGCTGACCACCTCGCCGGGCGGTCGGGTGGCCGCCAGCTGGGTCGAGCCGACCATGTCGACGAACAGCACCGCGACGTCGCGCTCCTGACCGCCCAGTTCGGTGCCACGCTCCAACGCGCGGCGGGCGACGTCCTCACCCACATAGCGACCGAACAGGTCGCGCAGCCGTTGCCGCTCGGCCAGATCGCGCACCATGTCATTGAAGCCGGCCTGCAGCAGGCCGAGCTCGCTGGCGTCGTAGATCTGCATGTGCGCGTTGTAGTTACCGCGCTGCACCTCGCCGAGGGCCCAGCGCAGCTGGCGCAGCGGGTCCGCGATCGACATGGCTACCAACAGCGTGCTGACCAACCCGAGACCCAGCGCGGCCAACGCCAGCAACAGGATCGGGTTGAACAGCTGCTCGGGCGAGCCGTGCAGAAACGCAGCCTTGTTGGCGACCACCGCCAACACGATGGCCAGCAGCGGCACACCAGTGGACAACGTCCACGTCAGCATCTGGCGTCCGATGACACCGGCGGCCCGGACGTTCTCGGGTAGCCCACCGCGCAGCGCGGCGACGGCCACCGGTCGCAGCACCCGCTCGTTCTGCAGGTAGCCGATGATGGCGGTGGCGGCGGCGCCCAGGGCGACAGCCACCCCCACCACCGGCGCCAGATGGCTGGTTTGTCGCCAGCTGGCGATGATGAAGACCGTGCCGCCTATCGTCCAGTAGCCCAGGCTGATCAGCGTGCGGTAGAAGGGCATCCGCAGCGCCCTGCTGCGGGCCAGCTCGGTTGCGGAGGGGTCGGTCTCAGCGAGCAGACTCTCCCGGCGCTGCCAGCGGAATACCGGCACCAGCAGCCGCGTGCTCAGCGCGGAGCCGCAGATGAACAGGACAACCAGCGCTGCCCCGAACATCGCCAGGTTGCCTGGCGGCAGGTCCTGCAGCTCGATGCGGTCTTCGGGCGGCAGCCCGTAGCGCAAGAACCCGAGCACGAACAGCGCGCCGAGAATGTCGGCTTGCAGCACCGAAAGCAAGAACACCGGCCATGGGGTGCGCACCAGCCACTGGACGAATCCAATGATTCGCCTGGGAAGTGGCATTGCGGTGTTCACGAGCCCACCGTATCGGTCGACGAGGACGAACACGTAGCTAAAAACCGGCTGCGCGGGGTGCGCCGTTTGCCATTTTGCGGGGCCGTCGGCACCGGCCACTAGTGTTGCCGGTGATGTCCGGGGTATTCGCGCGGCTGGTTGGCCAGGCGACGGTGGAAGCCGAGCTGGTGGCCGCCGCCGAGGCGGCCCGCGGTGATTCGGCTCACAGCGCGGCCATGTCACACGCCTGGCTGATCACCGGACCGCCGGGCTCGGGACGATCGGTGGCGGCCCTGTGCTTCGCGGCGGCGTTGCAGTGCACCGCACCGGGAGTCCCCGGCTGCGGCCAGTGCCGTGCCTGCACGACGACGATGGCCGGCACCCACGCCGACGTGCGTCGGGTGATACCCGAGGGGCTGTCCATCGGCGTCGACGATATGCGGGCCATTGTGCAAATCGCCTCCCGCCGCCCGAGTACCGGCCGCTGGCAGATCGTCCTGATCGAGGACGCCGACCGGCTGACCGAGGGCGCGGCGAACGCTTTGCTCAAGGTCGTCGAGGAACCGCCGCCGTCGACGGTGTTCTTGTTGTGCGCGCCGTCAGTGGACCCCGAAGACATCGCGATCACGCTGCGGTCCCGGTGCCGGCACGTCGCGTTGGTGACCCCGTCGGCGGAGGCGATCGCGCAGGTGTTGGTGGACAGTGACGGGCTGGCCGCTGACACCGCGAACTGGGCGGCGTCGGTCAGCGGCGGGCATGTGGGGCGGGCTCGGCGGCTGGCCACCGACCCCGAAGCGCGCGAGCGGCGGCAGCGGGCCTTGGGACTGGCCCGCGACGCGGCCACCCCGTCGCGGGCCTATGCCGCCGCCGAAGAGCTGGTGGCCGCCGCGGAGGCCGAGGCGCTGGTGCTGACCGCCGGCCGCGACGAGGCCGAAACCGAAGAACTACGTACCGCGCTCGGCGCCGGCGGCACCGGTAAGGGGACCGCGGGCGCGCTGCGCGGCGCCACTGGCGCGATCAAAGACCTTGAGCGACGGCAGAAGTCACGTCAGACCCGGGCGTCCCGAGACGCGCTCGACCGTGCGCTGATCGACCTGGCCACCTACTTCCGGGACGCCCTGCTGATGTCCGCCGGAGCGACCGGCGTGCGGGCCAACCACCCGGACATGACCGAACGGGTGGCGGCGATGGCCGCGCACGCGTCGCCCGAACGGCTGCTGCGCTGCATCGAGGCGGTGCTGGAATGCCGCGAAGCCCTGGCCGTCAACGTCAAACCCAAGTTCGCCGTCGATGCCATGGTCGCCACCATCGGCCAGGCGTTGCGCGCCGACCGGTAGACTCGTCCCGCCCGCAAGGGGCACGCCACCTTAGCTCAGTCGGCAGAGCGGCTCACTCGTAATGAGCAGGTCAGGAGTTCGATTCTCCTAGGTGGCTCCACCCCGCTCCGCCGCTCGCGCGTTCAGGCCGGCACCACATATCCGACCGGGCCGGCCGCGATGCACACCGAAAGCGCGGCGGTGTCGGCTGTCACGGTTATCGCATTGCCGGCTCCGGCAAGCCGCACGTAAACCCGGTTCAGCCCGGGATGCACGGGCACTTTGACGTGCTCACCTTCCGACAGCGACATCGTGAGCGAGCCGTCGCTGTTGGCCAGGTAATTGATTTCGGCGGTCCAATCCGCAGGCAGCAGTGGGCCGTCGAGACCAAGCCGCACCGGGCTATCGGGCTGCACGAAATACCCGCACTGCGGCACCGGACCCGCCACGATCGTGCGGATCCACGCCACCCGCGCGTCGACCAGCCGACCAGAGCTGTCGAGCATGCGCAATTGCGTTGTGGCCGTTGCGAACTCCGGACGATCGGTCAGCAGCGCGAACATGTGGCTGGCCAGGTTCTCCGGCCACGCCACCCGCTGCAACACCAGCGGATCGACCTCCTGGTCCAGCATCGGCGCAGTCGACTGCGCATGTGCGGCAGACAGACCGCGGCGCGCATTTTGCAGGTAGGGCTGAGCGGGGTTGTCGCGCCACGACTTTGAGAACGTCGCAGTCGAGTAGCAGCTGCTGGCAACGAACAGCACCGCCAGGCCCGTCGTCGCAGCGCGACGCCGCGTGGACGGGTCCAACCACCGCGACCACGGGCGATTGGGCGCGCAGAATCCCACCGCGGCCAGCAGCGCGAACACCACAACCAGGTCGGGCAGGTAGCGCAACGCCTGGGCAAGCTCCAGCGCGGTGAACGGCGACGAGCGCATCAGGTAGATCGGTACCTGGCAGACGATGACGTAGCCGGCCGCGGCCAGCCACACCAGCGCGATGCGCTGCTTGCGGAGCAGCGTGACCACCAGCGCCGCGGCCAGCACCAGCCAGCCGATCACCCGCACCAGCAGCGGCGGTGTGGCCCACGGCGAGGCCGGCGCCCAGCGGTCCCAGACCCAGGGCCCGCCGACCAGCCCGGGCACGATCCCATGGGTGATCGAACGCCACAACAGATCGACCGTCATCGCCAAATCGGTGCTCCACCGCTGCTGGTTGACCACGACCAGATAGACCGCGACCCATCCGGCGGTCAGGGCCAGCGCGGGCGCCCACAACCGAATTCCAGCGCGCCAGACCGTCTTCAGCGCCGCCCGATCGCCCTGAACATGGCACAGCAGCGCAGTAATCGCGAACGCCGCGAACGGAATCACCGCAGCCTTCTCGAAGAACAACAAGCCACCCAGGTACACCAGCGCGCCCGTCACCGCATAGCGCCAGTTGCCGGTGCGCACCAGCAAAACCGCATCCGCGGTCACCCAGGCCAGTGCCGCCAGCATCGGCAGCGAGTTCAGCGCCGCCGCCCACCAGGCGAAGCCCGGAATGCCCAGCGGGGTGAACAGGGCGAACGTCAGCGGGACCAGCAGCACCGGCCGCCAGCCCAGGATGACCTGCAGCGCCCGCAACAGCGCCAGCGACGCCAACAGCTGCAGCGCCACCAGGCTGATCGCCGGCCCGATCCAGTTCAGCGGCGCCAGCCGGGTGATGACACCGCCCAGCAGGTACGCGCCCGGCATGAGGTGGCCGTCGTGGTCGTCGAACAGGTACGCCGCCGACAGCAGGCTGTGCGTGCCCGCCCGGCCGACCAGGATCAAGTCATCCCAGTAGAAGTAGCCGCCGAAGGCCAGCACCCCGCGTATCACCAACTGCACCGCGACCAGCGCGACGGCGGCCAGCGCCACTGCCGGAACCCGCCGGTATGGTGGGCCGGTGCGTGTACTGGTCACCGGGGCAGCCGGATTCATCGGGTCGACGCTAGTCGACCGCCTGCGCGCCGACGGTCACGCGGTGGTGGGGCTGGACAACTTCGCCTCGGGACGAGCCACCAACCTCGCGCACCTGGCCGACGATCCCGAGTTCGCCTTCGTCGAGGCCGATATCGTGACCGCCGATCTGCAGGCCATCCTTGACGAACACCGACCCGAAGTGGTGTTTCACCTGGCCGCGCAGATCGACGTGCGGCACTCGGTGGCCGACCCGCAGTTCGACGCCTCGGTGAACGTCATCGGCACGATTCGGCTGGCCGAGGCCGCGCGCTCCGCCGGGGTGCGCAAAATCGTGAATACCTCGTCCGGCGGATCCATCTACGGCACCCCGCCCAAGTACCCGACCAGCGAGGCCGAACCGACCGATCCGGCATCGCCGTATGCCGCGGGCAAGGTGGCAGCGGAGATCTACCTCAACACCTTTCGGCATCTCTACGGGCTGGATTGCTCGCACATTGCACCCGCCAATGTTTATGGGCCACGCCAGGATCCACACGGCGAGGCCGGGGTCGTCGCGATCTTCGCCCAGGCACTGCTGTCCGGCAAGTCCACCCGGGTGTTCGGGGACGGATCGAACACCCGGGATTACGTGTACGTCGACGACGTGGTGGATGCGTTCGTCAAAGCGGCCGGGCCGGTGGGCGGCGGGCAGCGGTTCAACATCGGCACTGGCGTGGAAACCTCGGATCGCCAACTGCATTCGGTGGTCGCCGCGGCGGTGGGCGCTCCCGACAACCCGGAGTTTTACCCGCCGCGGCTCGGTGATCTCAAGCGCTCATGCCTCGATATCGGTTTGGCCCAACGGGTTTTGGGCTGGCGCCCGCAGGTAGCGCTGGACGAAGGTGTGCGGCGCGCCGTCGACTACTTCCGGCACGCGCATTCTGATTAGCCCTGCTCGGGTGACTGCGCGCCCTTTAATGCGATCGCCCGGGCAAGTCGCGCGTAACGCAATTCCAGGTCCTTGAACCGCATGTAGGTGCTGAGCGTGGCGAAGACGAACGCGATGATCAGCGCGTACAGCATCAAGTCGGTGCCCCGGTCCACCCCGACCCAGTGCGCCACCACCGTCGTGTCGTCAGGCCGCAGTACGGCATACACACCGCCCAGCACGAAGATCACATAACCGACCTTGACCCAGGCTCGTGACTGCGCGCGGCGCCGCGACCGCAGCAAGTAGACAAGCAGCGAAATGATGGATGCGATCAACAGAATCTGAATCCAGTTCACCGTGACGTCCTTCCGCGCAGGAACCCGTCGAAGATGATGTTCACGCCGTTGAGCAGTGGTTGTCCCTTGGACTTGGAGTATTCGGTGTACAACACCTCGACAGGCTCTTCGGTTACCCGCCAACGGTTTTCGGCGACCAGCATGATGAACTCGCTGGCGTGGCTCATCCCGCTCATGGTGATGTCCAGCCCGTCGGCAACCGTCTTGTTGAACACCCGCAGGCCATTGTTGGTGTCGGTCAGGCCCAGTCGGCGACCACGCGGACTCAGCCAGGCGGCGGTCTGCAGCACGATCCGTTTGGCCAGCGGGGGCCTGCTGACCCCGTGGCCGAAGCGGGTTCCGATCACCACGTCGACGTCACCACGGGCCAGCCGGTCGACCATCGTCACCGCGTCTTTGACCCGGTGCTGACCGTCGCCGTCGAACGTGACGAATACCTGCGCGCCCGGTTGCGCCCGCGCGTACTCGACACCGGTCTGGATGGCCGCGCCCTGACCCAGATTCACCGGGTGGCGCACCAGATGAGCACCGGCCCGCAACGCATCCTCACCGGTGCCGTCGGTGCTTCCGTCGTCCACACACACCACGTGATCGAAGACCGACCGGACATCGGCCATCACCTCGCCGATGACTGCAACCTCGTTGAAGGCCGGAACGATGACCCACACGTCGTGGTAACCCATTTCGACAGCACAACTTACCTGGAAATTTGGCTGGGAATGAATTACCCGGCCGGGCGGGCCAGCGCCGTGAGGTGCACACCGATACCGACCAGCGGCCCGCACATCAGGGCGATGACGGTGCGGGTCTCCAGCGGCAGCGGCAACAACAACAGCGCCGTGGCCGCCACGGTAGCGCTCACCCAGCCCACCGCATATGCGCGATGCAATGCCGCGGCGACCGCGGCCGCACCGGTGAGGGTCAGCATGGCGATCGTCACCGCCGCCGCCGTCAGCCACGCCAGCAGCACGCCGCCGGCGTCGTAGGCCGGGCCGAACCCGACCCGAAGGATCCACGGGCCGACCAGGGCGGCAGCCGGCACGCCGACGGCGCCGATACCGGCGACCAGCAGCGCCGGCGCGATCAGCGCCCGCAACCGCTGGGTGCGCGCGTCCACAAAGTGCGCGATCAGATTGCCCTGCATCGCGGTGAGCGGCACCAGCAGTGGCGCGCGGGTCAATGTCACGGCAAGGATCACCACGCCACCGGCCGCGCCCAGCTCAGCCGAAGTCGCCTTGAGCAGCACCGGGAATCCCATCACCAAGATGGCGCTGGCACCGGCCGCGGTGATCGAATGCGCGGCGCCCCGCAGGAACGTCGCGGTTCCCCCGGGCGTCAGCAACCGGGCGGCCGCGCGGGCGGTGGGCGCCACCGCCAGCATGATCAGCCACGCAACCGCGCCGGCGACCGTCGCCCACAGATATCCGCCCAGACCCCACCCGAGCACGAAGGCGGCCACGGCGACCCCCACCCGGATCACGGCGTCGGTCACCATCAGTGCGCCGTAGTGCGTCCAGTGGTCGGCGCCGGCCAGCATGCCGAGCAGGGTGGTATGCACGCAGAATCCGGCCAGCCCGACGCTGAGCAGACCCACCGAGAGCCAGCGCTCGCCGGTGAACACCTGGCTGCTCCACAGCGGCGAGCTGGCGGCGATCACGACCGCCGCCCCGGCCCCGACCATCCCCGCCACCTGCAGCGGGCGGGTACGGCCACCCGCGGCGATCTCGGTGTAGGGCGTCGCGCGGACCTCCCGGGTGGTTTCCTGCAGCAACCCGTTGGCGGCGCCTGTCACCAGGCCAAACGCACCCCAGAACACGGCGAAGACGGAGAATCCGGCCGGAGCCAGGTCCCGTGCCGCCAGGTAGACCACCGCGTAGCCGCACAAGGCGGTCAGCACGGTCGCCAGCCCGACTCTGGCGACGCTGCCGCGAGCGACCGGCCCGGTCGACGCTTGAGCGGGGACCTCCGGCATCGCCACGGTTCGAAAATACTCAGAGCAGGTCACCTTCCCGCCATCCGCTGGCAACCTGCAATTGAGACAGTGGGCGGAAGAAGGGGTATCCCGTGCACGTGACGCTGTTGGAGTGGATCGCCGTTTTCGGCGTGATGATCGCCGTCCTGCTGTTTGACGTGGTGGTTGTTGCGCGCCGGCCGCACGAGCCGACGGTGCGTGAGTGCGCTCTCGCGTTGTCGGCCTACATCGGGCTCGCCGTGATCTTCGGGATCTGGGTTTGGAGCTCCCACAGCCACGAGTTCGGGCTGGAGTTCTTCGCCGGATGGCTCACCGAGTACAGCCTGTCGATCGACAACCTGTTCATCTTCATGGTCCTCATGGCGAGTTTCAATGTGCCCAAGGCGTACCAGCAGGAAGCGCTGTTCGCCGGGATCGTGATCGCGTTGGTATTCCGTGGCATCTTCATTGGTCTTGGCGCAGTGGCGATTCGAGAGTTCGAGTGGATCTTCTACGTCTTTGGCGTCTTTCTCATCTACACCGCCGTCAAACTGGGACGCCAGGCCGGGTTCGACGACAGCACCGACAACGCGGTCGTGCGGTTCGCGCGCAGGCATTTCAGTACCACCGACGACTGGGACGGCCTCAAGCTCTACGTCAAAGACGGCGCCAAAAGACTGATGACGCCGATGTTTCTGGTCATCTTGGCGCTGGGCGCCACCGACTTGATATTCGCCGTTGACTCCATTCCCGCCATCTATGGCCTCACCAGCGAGCCGTATTTGGTGTTGGCCGCCAACGTGTTCGCACTGATGGGCCTGCGGCAGTTGTATTTTCTGCTCGGCGGCTTGCTGGAACGGCTGGTCTACCTGTCCAAGGGTCTCGCCGTGATCCTGCTTTTCATCGGGGTGAAGCTGGTGCTGCACGCCTTGCACGGCAACGATTTGTGGTTCATCAACGGTGGCAAGCCCCTCGAGGTGCCTGAGATCCCAACGCTGCTCAGCCTCGCTGTCATCGTGGTGACTCTCGCGATCACGGCGGCGGCCAGCCTCTATAAGACCCGTGTCAAAGACGTCAAAGACAAAGACAGCGTCGGTGTAGCCATGGACCGCAGCGGGTAGCCGACTCCGGTCGTCACCGACTAGGAGGGAAGCGGCAATGGGCAACTTCGGCGACTACCAATATCGGTTCTACCAAGCCGGCGTTCTCAACAAAACTTCATCATTTCCGTTCACATTCAGCGAGTGGGAACACCGCGCCAGGGAAAACATGAACCCGCTGATCTACGGCTACGTCAAAGGCGGCGCCGGTGACGAGCACACCCAGGACGCCAACGTCGCCGAGTTGCGCCGGTACGGCTTTACGCCCCGGATGCTGCGGGACCGCAGCGACCGCGACATGTCGGTCACCTTCTTGGAGCGCAGGCTGCCGACGCCGGTCTTCCTGTGCCCGGTCGGGGTGCTCGGCAACATCCGGCCGGAGGGGGACTTGGAGGCGGCTCGGGTCTGCGCCGAGCTCGACCTCGTCGGAATGTATTCCACTTTGTCGTCGGCAACGCTGGAAGAAGTTGCCGACGCACGGGGCGACTCATTGGGGATTTTTCAGCTCTACCCGACCGTTGACGAGAAGCTCACCGAGAGTTTCGTCAGGCGAGCCGAGCAGGCAGGGTACGACGCCATCGCGGTCACCGTGGACTACGGAATCGTGGGCTGGCGACCGCGGGATCTGTCACATGGGTTCATGCCGATGATGCGCGGCGACTGCATCGCCAACTACACCTCCGACCCCCGTTTCCTCGAATTGGCCGGGGTGACAAGCGAAAAGGATCTCGACCCGATGCACGCGGGCGCGGTGTGGCTGGAAGTCTTCGCCAATCCCAGATTCACCTGGGATGACATCACCTGGGTACGGCAACTCACCGAATTACCATTGATCGTCAAGGGAATTTGTATGCCTGACGATGCCGCCCGCGCCAGGCAGCTGGGTGTCGACGTCATCGCCTGCTCCAATCATGGTGGGCGCCAAGCCAATGGCGGTGTCCCCGCGATCTGCCATCTGGAAACAGTTCTCGACGCGGCCGGTGATCTGCCGGTGACTTTCGACTCGGGAATTCGTGACGGTGTCGACGTGCTGCGCGCTATTGGCCTGGGTGCCGCGCTGGTCGGCATCGGCCGACCGTACGCTTACGGCCTGGCGGTCGGTGGGCGCGAGGGTCTGCGGACGGTGGTGTCGCAGATCTTGGCGGAGGCCGACTTGACGATGGCCGTCGACTGCTACACCGATCTGACTCAACTCGCCTTGGAGCGGCTGGACTAACTTCTCACGCCTCGATCTGGCCGGCAATGCGTGCTTCGATGCTGGCGCGGACCGGCGCCGGCAGCACGAGCAGGCCGTCGAGCTCCTTGCTCGCCCGGGCATAGGCGCTTTGGCGCTCCTGCGGGCTGGCCGCACTGTCTTGGGCCAGGTGCAACAAATTTTGGGCCCGAGCCAATCGCTGCTGGTCGTCAGCGGAGAAGTCGCTTCGACGCCGCCGGATCGCTTCGGCCTCGGCGACCTCGAACGCGGCGATGTATTCGTGTACGGCGTCGCGGTAGTCCAGTTGCGCGCTCCGGTCTTCGAGCATGTCCTCGAGGCGTTCCGGACGCAGCAAGTCCGCGCGCCGCTTGGCCTTGTGAAATGCAATCGTCAGCGGATTGCGCATGTCGGTCATCATCGGAAAGTCGAGCAGTTTGGCGATATCCATTTCGTAGTCGAACCAGCGCGCGTTGGTGCGGTCATGTTCGGCGATGAGCTTGCTCAGCTCCCGGCGATAGCTCTGCTCGTTGCTTCGGTTTCGCGCCGACGCTTCTGCGATCGCGATCTTGGCCTGCTGCTTCAGTCGATATCGCTCGAGCCGTCGCTCGGCTCGGCGCTCGTTGGCCGCCGCGATGGTGCGCACAACCCCACCGATCACACCGCCAAGCGGGAATATCAACCACCAGAAGTTCGCGGCGAAGTGCACGACCGGGCTCACAATGCCAGGATGCCATCGCCATCAGTCACGGGTTCACGACCAGGGCGGTGACGTCGCGGACCCACCGGTCCAGGGTCAGGTTGGCTCCGGTGAGCTTGAGGGTGTGTCGTTTGGTGATGTCCAAGATGACGTCGTTGGTCAGCTCGGCGGCGCTGAGCGTCTGAGCCGGGTCGCGGCCGTCGACCCGCACAACGATGACGCCGTCGGCGTGTGCCGCGTCGAGCACGGAACGCACGGTGGGCCCCTTTTGGACCTTGGCGCCCCGAGACTGCGGCGTGGTGATCTCGACCTGGGGAAGTCCTTGTAGCTGGCGCACGGTGAAGTGGGCGAGTGCCCGGCTGCCCTGCTGCACCACCAGTGATTCGTCGGTTTCCGACGCGTCGCAACCGCTGACCCCGAGGCCGGCAATGACGGCAATCACCATGATCACCGGCGCCAGAAGCCGAAGTGTCACGGTTCGCATGGTCACAGCCTATTGCCAGCCGGATATCGCATCCAAGGAATGTATCGGGAGTAAAGTTCCGCACGTGCGGTTGTATGTGGGCAATAACGGGTCGTATCGCGTACCGACGGCGATGCGGCAGCCGGCGAATAGCGTGGTCGTCGCTCGTGAGGTCGGCTTCCCGGTGCTGGCGCTGCTGGCGATCGTGGTGTCTTTGGATGCGCGGATGCCGTTGGGGCTGCCCGGGCACCGGGGACTGGTCTGGCTGACCCTGCTGGTGGCGGTGGCCATGGTGACGCGCACCCGACCGACGGTGATTGCGGTCGGGGCGGGCTCGACTTTTGCGGCGCTGATGCTGCACGCCGGCCCGGGTGGTCACGCAAGTTTGCGCTACCTGGCCGCAGCGGTGTTGCTGTATGTGGTGGCCGGAGCGCCGATAGTGCGTGAACGGCGCTGGTTACTTGCATTCGCGGCCGCGCCGATCCACCTGGTTGCACTCGTGGGCATACAGGTCTGGGCCGGGATGGCCGAAAAGGTGTTGTTCCACTTGGGTTTCGGTTTGGTGGCGGGATTGCTTGGCTGGGCTATCGCCACCGGAATCGACTGGGGTGCACCGCCTTTGGCGCCAGCGCCCCGGAAGGAGTAATTGCGATGACACTGCAAGTCGTTCCCGAGGGTTTAGCTGCGGCCAGTGCGGCCGTCGAGGCGATCGCCGCCCGGTTGGCGGCCGCGCATGCCGGGGCGGCGCCGCTGATCACCGCGGTGGTACCGCCGGCGGCGGATGCGGTATCGACGCAGTCCGCGGCGATGTTCAGCGCGCGTGGGGCCCAGCATGAGTCGGCGGCGACCCAGGGGGTCGAAGTGCTGGGCCGCGCCGGTGTCGGGGTGAACCTGGCCGGCGCAAATTATTCGGCCGCCGACGCCGCGGCGGCCTCGACGTATCTGGGTGCGGGCCACTGACAATGCTCACGCCGGTGTGGATGGCATTTCCGCCGGAGGTGCATTCAGCGCTGCTGAGCAGCGGTCCGGGCCCGGGTCCATTGTTGGCCGCCGCGTCGGCGTGGACGTCGCTGAGCACCGAATATGAAACGGCGGCAAGCGAACTGGCCGCCACCCTGACGGGCGCTCAGGCTGCCTGGGACGGCTCGACCGCCGAACAGTATGTGGCGGCACACGTGCCGTATCTGGCGTGGTTGGGATTGGCCGGCGCCGTCAGCGCCGAGACGGCGGCCCAGCATGAAGCGGTGGCCGCCGCCTACACAGCGGCGTTGGCGGCCATGCCGACGTTGGCGGAATTGGCCACCAACCACATCGTTCACGGCATATTGGTGGCCACGAATTTCTTTGGCATTAATACGATTCCGATCGCGCTCAACGAAGCCGACTACGCGCGGATGTGGACTCAGGCGGCCACCACCATGAGCACCTATCAGGCGATCGCCGAGCCGGCCAGCGCCGGGAGCGGCGCCGGCGGCGGTACGGGTGCGGGCGGCAACGGTAGTGGCGGAGGACCCGGCAGTGGCGGCGGAGGGGGCAACGGCGGCGGCGGCGGGTCATTTCAGTTGCCCACGCCGGCTGAGATCTGGCAGATGCTGTTCGGGCCGAACGGCGAGCAGATTCCCGGGCAGGGCCAACCCAACTGGGACCCTTCGCAATACCTGCTGAACCTGTCGAACTTCTTCAACGGCAACCAGCAGGCCCTGCTGTGGCTACAGGAGAATTGGCAAGGGCTGCTCGACCCCTCGCAGTCCTCGCAGCTGATCTCCTTCTTCGTCGCCTGGCAGACGTATCGCGCCGTCAACTGGACGCTGCGAACGCTGCGGTTCCTCATCCAGGAGCTGCCGCTGTTGAGCGCGGTCGGGTTGAGCATGGCGATCCCGAACCTGGGCGGGCTGGTCAATCTCGGCGGCCTGGCCGGGCTGTCGGGACTGGCCGGTCTGAGCGAGGTCGCTGCTCCGGGCGTCGTCGCGCCGCTCCCACAACCTGTGACGTCCGGCGTTGCGCCGCCGACGATTTCGGTGACGAGCGGCGCTGCCCCGCCGGTGCCGACGCTCCCGACGGCACCGGCGGCGCCGGCCGTCTCGGCGTCAGCGGTCGCTTCGGCCGCCGCACCGCCGCCGACCCCGCCCGTCCCACCGGCACCGGTCACCGGTGCAGAAGGTTTCGGCTATCTGGTGAGTGGTCTTGGCTTGAGCCGTGATTCGGCACTGGTAACGCGGTCCAAATCCGCGGTCCCGGCCGCCGAAGCCGCCGCGACCGCGCCGGCCGCGACCGCAGCGCAGCCACAGCACGTGTGGCTACGTCGACGACGTGGCGGTATCGACCTGCCCGGCTATCGCTACGAGTACCTGCAGGCCGACGACAGTATGGGCGCTGGGCAGTTGGGGTTCGCCGGGACTGTGTGCCGCTCGGATGTGCAAGCGGGCGGGCTGGTCACCCTGGGCGGCCAGGAAATTCCGGATAGCCCGAGCATGCCGATGCTGCCGGACAGTTGGGAAGGCCAAGGGCGCCTTCAGTGACCGCTGGACTTGAACCGCTCGATTGAGCGCTGCACTTCGGCTTCGGCCTCGGCGCGTCCGACCCAGTGCGCCGTCTCGACGTACTTGCCCGGCTCCAGCGCCTTGTACTGCGAGAAGAAGTGCTTGATGACGTCGAGCTCGAACGCGGGAACGTCGTCGATGTCTTTGATGTGGTCCCATCGGGTGTCGCCGGCGGGGACACATAGCACCTTGTCGTCGCCGCCGGCCTCATCGGTCATCTGGAACATGCCGACCGGTCGCGCCGCCACCAGCACGCCCGGGAAAACCGGCTCGGGCAACAACACCATGGCGTCGAGCGGGTCACCGTCCTCGCCGAGGGTGTCCTCGATGAATCCGTAGTCGGCGGGGTACATCATCGAGGTGTAGAGATAGCGGTCCAGCCGGACCCGGCCCGTCTCGTGGTCCACTTCGTACTTGTTTCGCTGGCCCTTTGGGATCTCGATGGTCACGTCGAACTGCACCGGTTCGGCTCCTTCAGGCTTCGTGCGGGGTGTCACCGCTCGTCGGCGGACGTCGGAGGTCCACCCTAGTAGAGCAAGGTGGTTGGCAGAATGGGACCAGACAGTCAGGAGAGACATGCGTCCCACTCGGTGGCGGCGGTCAACCTACCTGCTCGTGGGGGCGGCCGTGCTTGCGATAGTTGCCGTTCTGGTGGCGGCGGGCGCGTTCTTCACGGCGACCGGCCGTGGGCCCGGCGCCAGCCAGACCATGCCGGCACCAGCACCGGTCACCGCGAAACCCGGGGTCGTGCCGGTATCCGACGATGCGCCCATGCCGACCACAAGCGGGCTGGCCGCGACGCTGGCGGAGGTGGCGGCCGATCCCAATCTGGGCACGCTGGGCGGACGGGTTACCGACGCGATGACGGGCAAGGAGCTCTGGCAACACCAGGACGAGCTGCCGTTGCAGCCGGCGTCGACCAACAAAACCCTCACCGCCGCCGCCGCGCTGCTCGCATTGGACCGCAACGCCCGGGTCACCACCAAGGTCGTCGCGGCCGACCAGCCGGGGGTGGTGATCCTGGTGGGAGGTGGTGATCCAACTCTGTCCGGCGCAGCGCCCGGCCAGGTGACTTGGTACCGCGGCGCGGCCCGCATGGGCGATCTTGTCGATCAGGTCCGTCGCAGCGGCGTGACACCGACCGCCGTGCAGGTGGACACTTCGGCTTTCAGCGGTCCCACGGTGGCTCCCGGCTGGGACCCCGGCGACATCGAGGGCGGCGACGTCGCCCCGATCGAGTCGGTGATGCTCGACGGCGGGCGGGTGCAGCCGGCCACCGACCAATCCACCCGTTCGCACACCCCGGCGCTGGACGCCGGCCGTGCGTTGGCTATCGGGTTGGGTATCAACCCGGCGAAGGTGACGCTGGCCGCCCACCCGGCACCCGAGGGTGCGCGACAGCTGGCCGCCGTGCAGTCCGCGCCGCTGATTCAGCGGCTGCAGCAGATGATGGATGCCTCCGACAACGTGATGGCCGAGTGCATCGCCCGCGAGGTTGCCGCCGCCATGGGCCGGCCGCGCAGTTTCACCGGTGCGGTCGACGCGGTGACCAATCGGTTGAGCACCGCGCACGTCGACACCAGCCATGCCATGCTGCGCGATGCCAGCGGGCTGTCGGTCGACGACCGGCTGACCGCCAAAACGCTTGATTCGGTGGTGCAGGCGGCTGCCGGACCGGATCAGCCGGCGTTGCGGCCGCTGCTGGATCTGCTACCGATCGCCGGCGGCAGCGGCACGCTGTCCGACCGTTTTCTTGATCCCACCTACCGGCCCGGCCCGGCGACGGGCTGGTTGCGGGCCAAGACCGGCTCACTGACCGCCGTCAATTCGCTGGCCGGAGTGGTCACCGACGCCAGCGGGCGGGTGCTGACCTTCGCGCTGATCTCCAACGATGCCGGCCCAACCGGCCGTATTGCGATCGACAACCTGGCCGCGGCTCTATGGTCGTGTGGATGCGCGACGTGACGGCACCCGAGCTGACCGTCGGGCGTGCCGTCGATTGGCAGTTCGCCGCCACCGTGGGCGAACGGCTGGCGCGGCCCGGTCCGCCGTCGACCGACTACACCCGTCGGCAGGTGATCGACGACTTGGCCAATGCCGCCAAAGCGGCCGAACCGCCGGTGCGCGACGTCACCGGTTTGGACACCAGCGATGTGGTGCCCGACGCCCGCATCGTCGACCGGGCGGCGTGGGTGCGCGCGGCCGCTGAGTCGATGCGCGTGATGACGGGCGGCGCCGACCAGCCGCGCGGCTTCATTACCGGGCGACTCACCGGCGCGCAGACCGGCGCAGTGCTCGCGTTCGTCGCCTCCGGCATTCTCGGACAGTACGACCCGTTCGCCGCCGGCGACACGGGATGTCTGCTGTTGGTGTATCCCAACGTGTTGGCGGTCGAGCGCCAATTACGGGTTGAGCCTTCCGATTTCCGGCTGTGGGTGTGCCTGCACGAGGTCACCCACCGGGTGCAGTTCACCGCCAACCCGTGGCTTTCCGGCTACATGTCCCAAGCGCTTGGCGTGCTCACTCAGGAAAGCGGTGACGACGTTGCCCAGGTGATCACCCGGCTGGCGGGCTTCGTCCGCGGCCGCGCCGAGTCGTCGGACGGCGGTCCGCACTCGACCGGGGTGCTGGGCCTGGTGCGCGCCGTGCAGTCCGAGCCGCAACGCAACGCTCTCGATCAGCTGCTGGTGCTGGGCACGTTGCTGGAGGGCCACGCCGACCATGTGATGGACGCCGTCGGACCATTGGTGGTGCCGTCGGTGGTCACCATCCGTCGCCGATTCGACGACCGCCGGCAGCGCAAACAGCCACCGCTGCAACGCCTTCTGCGGGCGTTGCTGGGTATCGACGCCAAGCTCAGCCAATACACCCGCGGCAAGGCGTTCGTCGACCAGGTGGTGAAGCGGGTCGGGATGGAACGATTCAACGTCGTCTGGTCCAGCCCCCAGACGCTCCCGCTGCCGGACGAGATCGAGCATCCCGAGCGATGGATCGACAGGGTTCTGTAACAGCGCTTCGCCGTGTCGTCGCCTCCTATGTGAAGGAATATCTGCCGACCGCGAAGCGGTGGTGTGTGGCGCTGTCCGGAGGCCCGGATTCGTTGGCGCTCACCGCCGTCGCCGCCGCAATGCTGCCGACCACCGCGCTGATTGTGGACCACGGCTTACAAACCGGCTCGGCCGAGATCGCGGTCACCGCACACTCGCAGGCGCTAGGGTTGGGATGCGTTGATGCGCAAGTGCTTTCCGTCGAAGTGAGCGGCGACGGCGGCTTGGAGGCGGCGGCCCGCGCGGCCCGCTACCGGGCGCTGGAGGACGCCCGGAAAGATCAGCCGGTGCTGCTGGCCCACACGCTCGACGATCAGGCGGAAACGGTGCTGCTCGGGTTGGGCCGCGGTTCGGGTGCCCGCTCGATCGCCGGGATGCGCCCGTTCGACCCGCCGTGGTGTCGACCGCTGCTGGGAGTACGGCGCAACGTCACCCATGCCGCCTGCGCAGAGCTAGGGCTGACGGCATGGCAGGACCCGCACAACACCGACCGTCGCTTCACCCGCACCCGGCTGCGCCATGAGGTGCTGCCATTGCTGGAAGACGTGCTCGGCGGCGGGGTGGCCGAGGCGCTGGCCCGCACCGCGACGGCACTGCGGGAGGAAACCGACTTCATCGATGCCCTGGTCGAAGAGGCGCTGACCGCCACGGTCACCGCCGACGGGCTGGACGCCCGCGCGTTGGCGGAGCTGCCCGACCCGATCCGCCGCGGAGTGATCCGCAGCTGGCTATTGGCCGAAGGTGCGGTCGGGCTGACTGATGACCAGATCCGCAGAGTCGACACGCTGGTCACCGCGTGGCGGGGTCAAGGCGGGGTAGCGGTCGGTTCAAAGCTGCGCGGGCAACGGTTGTTCGCTGGTCGTAAGGGCGATGTGCTGAGGCTGCGGCCCGCGCCCATCTAGCGGCGCGGCGGAGCCGGGCGCTGGGGGCACCCCCAGCCCCGTAGGGGCGAGGGGGACGGGTCGCCGCCCGACAACTTAGGCTGTGGGCGTGGCCGAGCTCTATTCGGGGGACATCAAGTCGGTGTTGCTTACCGAAGAGCAGATCCGGCAGCGCACCGTCGAGCTCGGTGCACAGATCGAAGACGACTACCGCGACGTGATCGCCGAGGGTGGTCAAGACCTGCTGCTGATCACCGTGCTCAAGGGCGCGGTGCTGTTTTGCACCGACCTGGCGCGCGCGATCGCGCTGCCGACCCAATTCGAGTTCATGGCGGTCAGCTCTTACGGGTCGTCGACGTCGTCGTCGGGGGTGGTGCGCATCCTCAAGGATCTCGACCGCGACATCAACGATCGCGATGTGCTGATCGTCGAGGACGTCGTCGACTCCGGTCTGACGTTGTCTTGGCTGCGGCGCAACCTGGCCACCCGGCGGCCACGGTCGCTGCAGGTGTGCACCCTGTTGCGCAAGCCCGACGCGCGGCGCGCCAACGCCGACATTGCCTATGTGGGCTTCGACATTCCCAACGAATTCGTCGTCGGGTACGGACTGGACTACGACGAGCGCTACCGCGACCTGCCGTACATCGGAACCCTGGACCCGCGGGTTTATCAGGACTAACGCTTAGTGCAGCTCCCAGTTCACGGTCACTGAGAAGTTCACCGTCTGCTGGCCCGGTTGCAGCGGAACCTCGGTCGACATGGCGCCGCGCGGCATCGGCGACGGCGGTGGGGTGGAACCGGAACTCTCCGAAATCGACAGCACCTTGCCCAGTTTGAGCCCGGACAGCTGCGCGTACTGCTCGGCCCTGTTCTTGGCGTCCTGGAACGCACGTGCCCGCGCGTCCTTCACCAGCTGCGAGTCATCGGCGATCGAATAGCTGACCGAATTGATCCGGGTCGCGTCGCCCCCGGTCTCGACGATGACGGCCAGCAGGTGCGACGCCGCGTCCGTCTTGCGGATCTTGACCCGGATGGAGTTGGCCGCGCGATAGCCCGTGATGGTTCCGGGACTGCCGGCGTATTGCGGTTGCAAGGTGACGTCGGTGGTGCTGATGTCCTTGCTGTCCACACCGGCGTTGGTCAGCGCGCGGATGACGGCCTGCTGGCGGTCGTTGGTCCTGTCCATCGCCGTGGTGACGTCGGGCGCGACGAACTCGATGGCGACGTCGGCGGTCAGGGTGTCCGGCACACCCTCCACGTGGCCGGCGCCCACGACTGTCACCTGCCGCGGATTGTCTTTGACCGGAGCAGAATCGCCGTCACATGCCGATAGCGTGGCGGCGGCGAGGATCAACGCGACGACAAGACGGAGCATGACAGGCACCCTATGCGAGGATTCCCAGTCATGACCGTCACACCGGAAAGAGCGCTCGCCAACGCCCTCGAGCCCTTCGCGGGACAGGTGTACTTTGCGCCGGAATGTCACAGCGGCTATCAGGCACTCGGGTTCGGGCCCAGCCCCGGCAAGGCGGGCGAGGTCGAGATGCCGGACGGTGCGGCCTACTTCTGCAGCCGCGGCTCGGTGATGGGACAGGTGCCCGGTGAGGTGGTTGCCGCGGCTTTCGCGGTGTTCAACCCGGCGGTCGTGGTGCCGGCGGTCACCAAGGGATGGACGCTGACCGACGCGGAAACGCTCTGTGCGACACGAACCGACGGTGCGGTGCGCCAACTGCATCGTGTTCTCGGTGCTGAGCCAGACGGCGTCGGCCGTGTGCTGGAGCTGCTCCGGCGGGCCACTGAACGGTTGCCGTTGGCCGGCAAGCCGCTCTTTTCAGGTCTGGTCGCCCAGGGCCTGCCTGGTGAACCGTTGGCAGACGCCTGGCGTTTGGCCGACGAGCTGCGTGAGTACCGCGGCGATGTCCACGTGAATGTCTGGACCACTGCCGATTTCGACGCTGTGGAGATCGGCCTGATCACCGAGCTCTACTGGGGATTGCCGCTGCGCAGCTACATACGCACCAGAGCCTGGACCGACGACGACCTCGCTGCGGGGGAGGAACGCCTGCAATCGCGCGGACTGATCCGCGATGGTGCGCTCACCGACGCCGGCCGGGAAGCGCGGGAGGCCATCGAGGTTGCCACCGATGCGGGATGTGCGCCGATCACTGCGGCATTGGCTGACGACCTCGACGAGCTGATCGACCTCGTCGGTGGGTGGTCGCGACAGCTGCAATCAGCGGGCGGCTACCCGGCTGCTGGGCCGCACGACCTTGCCGCGCTGGCAAAGCGCTAACCATTCACCGTTGAGATTGCGCTTCAGTGCAGTTGTCTGAGCGAAATCACGACCCTGCGCGCAATCTCAACGTAGAGCCGTAGCCGGCTTGGTGGCCCGGATGATCGCGGAATGCATGCCGTCGGCGACCCGATGCGTAAAGGTCACCGACGCGTCGACGAACCCGGCTGCCGCCAACCCGTCGAGGTACTCCTGTTGGGACAGGGCGCCCGCAATGCAGCCGACGTAAGAGCCGCGTTCGGCTCGGTCGGCTGAGCTGAGCTGATTGTCGGCGACGACATCGGAGATTCCGATCCTGCCGCCGGGCGCCAGAACTCGGAAGATTTCGGCGAAGACGATGGGCTTGTCTACCGAAAGGTTGATAACGCAGTTGGAGATCACCACGTCGACGGCGGCGTCCGGCAACGGGATGTCTTCGATTGTGCCCCTGAGGAATTCGACGTTGGACACGTCAGCTTTGGCTTTGTTCGCCTCGGCGAGGGCAAGCATCTCGTCCGTCATGTCGACGCCGTAGGCGAATCCGTTCGGCCCCACCCGTTTTGCAGACAGCAGCACGTCGATACCGCCTCCGGATCCGAGGTCGAGGACCCGTTCGCCTGCCCGCAGTTCGGCGACCGCCGTCGGATTGCCGCATCCCAGGCTTGCCGCGACGGCTTCGGCGGGCAGCTCAGCGTGCTGGTCGGCGCTGTAGAGGGTGGCCCCGAAGATCTCGTCGAGATCCGCCGGCCCGGATGAGCCGCAGCAGCTATCCCCGGTCAGGAGTTCGGTATCGCCGGCAGTGATTGCTGTGGCCGCTTCGGCGTAACGGGAACGCACCTGCTCCTGCAGTTCGGCGTCTGGCTTCTTCATTTCATGCCACCTTTGCATCGATGGATATCTATATGACAAAGAGTGGCGCATAGATCGATGATTGTCAATATGTGTGGCAGAATCGTTCCATGCTCGTCACCGACCTATCCGCTTGCTGCCAGCCAGTCACCGGCGGTGTCCTCGACAGCGCAGCGGCCGAGCGGATCGCCGCTGTGCTCAAAGCGCTGGCCGAGCCGACGCGGCTGCGGCTGGTGTCGCTGATCGCCGCGCACAAAGACGCCGAGGCATGTGTCTGCGATCTGACCGAACCCGTGGGCCTGTCCCAGCCCACTGTCTCCCATCACCTCAAGGTTCTGGTCGAGGCCGGCCTGATCGACCGTGAGCAACGGGGTAAATGGGCTTACTACCGGCTCGTTCCCGGCGTCCTGGACGCGCTGGCGACCATGCTGACCGGTACCAGTCGCCGCTGAAGTAATGCGAGCGCCGGGCTTGGTTAATCGGCACTGGCGCCGTAAGTCTGCCCAATCGCCGAAGTCCAGATCGAAGTGCCGTCCGGTAGCTGCATATCCCCGCTGACCACTAAAGGTCTCAGCCGATCATGGCAGCGAGTCCCTGAAGAACGCTTTAGTAACGGTGTTCACCCGCCTTGCAGCTCGTGGCCGATGAGATCAGCGCCGGGCTCGCCTGTTGTCATCGACAGCAGTAGGCAACCTAGCGGAGCGATTGGTCGTTATGGACGTGGCCAGGGGCTATCGACGCCGAGGCCACCAACCCTGAGAAGCTCGCCGATCGGCTATCGACCTGCGCGGCCAGACTGGGTGACCTATACATGTGTGGCGAGCTACGCATGCACCATCGTCGATTCACAGACTCTCTTCGGACGCGTACGGGCTACCAGCCAAGAGGTATCTGGTGTTCGTAACGTGGTGGTTGTAACGCGACGAGTCCGCGTATGCTGCTTGAAGAGTGGCGCCATCGAACCCCGCCTGCTTGAGCAGCACAGTGCGCAGCACCCAAGCAATGGAGTAACCGAGGGCGATCAACAAATCTAAGAAATGCTCAGACTCGCTGTCGGATTCGGTTCCTTCATGAGCGAGGGTGTTGCGGGCTTTTGTGACGGCTGCGGGCCAATCGTTAAAGTTAACCGCAATATTCGGGATGGAGCTCTGCGCGTCCTCGATCAATTCCGTCATCCTGCTGCGGAATTTCGGCTCATTGAGGAACGAGAAGGCGTCGTTGATGGCCTCCTCAAACTCGGCGAGGTCGGCGTCGGTAAGCCGGGGCCGTCCGCACCGGTCGATCTCGCGCACTTTGTCAAGTGCGGCTTGCCGCGCCGCGCGGCGTGCCTTCTTGACATCGTTCGGTTCCAGCGCGGGAACACGCGTCTTCTTGTCAAACAGCCTGCGGTGCAGCCCTTCTGCGACTGCTGCCAGAGTCAGCACCTCCGTCTGTATCGCGACGCCTTCCAATACCGCGATGGCCGCCGCATCGAGGCCGTAGGTGCGCTTCCGGAGATCAATCCACTTCGCGAATCTGTCTGCGGTGAGGTGGGTTGTATCTAGCAGCGGGTGACTCGTTCGCCCTATCGGGTCTTCATCCTCATAGACCTTTCTCCAGGGGCCGTCATCCGCAAGTCGTACGTGTAATCCGCTGACGTCTGCCGGATTGTCGGTTACGAGCGACGTTAATGTTGTGATCGGACTGAGCACCCTAGGTTCGAATTGTCGGAAGGTCATGGGACTGGATGAGGAGAACTCGAACGATCGGTCGTCTTCTTCCCACCTAAGATGAAGCCGGTGGCCGTCGTCCGTCTGTGCCTCCTCGTCGGGCACTTGCCACCAACCGCACCCTCTCACAACAAACTTGAAACTGGCGTACCCCTGGGCGGCGCCGTCGACGTGCTCATCCATCACCACGCGCCGCGCACGGAACCTCTGTCGATACTGACCACGCATAAAGGAATTTGGATCAGCGCCCCCCTGCGCCTCTACAAGCGAAACCCGTTTGCCGTCGCGCAGTTCACCGTGGATGTTCCTCGGCTGAAAATCTGCTACGAGGTCATCCGGATCGCCGGAGTGGGCGATCGTCACGCCGCCATGCTCTGAAACTGTGATGCGGTAGGCGCGCTCATCAAAGATGCGGCCCACCGTTTCAAGCACCGGCCTTGCCCCGTCGCTGAGCTCCAACTGACCTGGCACCTGTCGTTCAGGGGTTTCGATTTGCCAGAACTTGCCTTCAAACCGGGCAGGGGTGGTTCTGAGGCCATGGATCGACATTAGCGGTCGTGGCAATGGCTGTGCGCCGTCGTGGCAACGGCGCCGCTCCGCAAGTGCCGCTGCCACGGTTGCACAGCGAGATTTTGGCCGGGCCGCTCACCCGCGCGATGACAGCGCTCGGCGCGTCGCCGTTCGGCTTGCACAAGTGGGGACAGCTGACGACCAGACGGACGACGACCAGAGGGTCGAGTTATCAGCGGGCGCACGACTTAGCCTCGGCGTGCTGGTTTTTCAGAGTCCAGCCCTAGCTTGACGGCGAGCTTGCCAACCTCGATCGTCACGCCCCCCGGTTCATAGACGCTCAGCCGGTCGCGCAAATCCTCGACTCCTTGGCACGCAGCGTCAGCGCGGCTCATTATCTCGGCCTGCGTGAGCAGCGCGACGCGACCGGGTCACGGTCGATTACCTCACGCACTGCCCGGCGCGCTTGGTCGATCGCGCCGAACGGCGACATGTCCGAAACATGCACCGCCAGATCACCCCAACCTGCCGGTTGGGCGAAGGACACCGTCGCATCGACCGCGGCGAGCTGCTCCTCGATCGAGTCGGCGACCTGGGGCGACCGTTCGAGATGATCGAAGCTCAGCCGCACTGTCGAGTCCGTCACATCGACCACCTACCACTCGCGAGCAAAGCCCGCCAGCGCATCAAGGCATGACCTACGCCAATCCAGCCGGAAGCTCCTTGTCGAGGCGGCAAATAATTGCTTGCGCGTGGATCAAACAGTGCTCAACCACGGACATATAGGTCGCGGTTCCCACCACAGTCGTCTCCTTATTGGCCTCATCGGATTTCTGAGTGATTCGGTTTAATCCGATCTGGCGGTCGCGAATCCCCTGCCCACCGGGACCAGCCGAGTAACCCAAATCGACGCCACACCCCTCCTCCCAGTCGTCGGCGATGTTCGCCGCCGTGATCGTTTCCGGCATCGGGCATATCTCATCCATCTGGCGGACTAGCCGTACGACCACACCAAAACGCGGGAACTGCAGGGCTTCTCTGAACTTGAGCGCGTTGGGGAACGACGGCTGCCGCTCCACCGGGGGATGGCGTCCCTCGCCGCGTCCACCGCTGATTTGACCCGCTGCAGGGTCGTTACCTCGACTGGATCTGATGGCACGTCGAGAGATGCGTCGACGCCGAGCAGATCGAGTGCTTGCTGCGTCGTCTGAACGGCGGAATGCAGTATCAAGAGGACCGTCTGCGCCAGTGGCGCAAGCCGATGCCGAGCCCGCACGTCCTGTATGCGCTTCACGAGAATGTTCGAGAGGAACAGGGCGGGTCCAACGATGGTGAGGCTGGCAGCGACGTTCAGTGCGAAACCTCGCCAGTCAACGCTCAACCCCCAGCCGAGAGCGAAGGCACTCACGATGCAACCCGCGACCGTCAGAGCGGTAGGGATCGGATCACCGGAGCCTGTGGTGGCCCAACTATGCACTCGCT
Organism: Mycobacterium shimoidei; assembly: GCA_002101905.1. GTDB lineage: Bacteria > Actinomycetota > Actinomycetes > Mycobacteriales > Mycobacteriaceae > Mycobacterium > Mycobacterium shimoidei. The sequence goes on from LQPU01000025.1 coordinate 63,092, forward strand.
TCAACACCGAGCCGAGGATAGCGCCGCCGAACGACACAACCCCCGCTCACTTGAATGAACGGGGTGGGGCCGCTGAGTACCCGCCGCCGCAGTTCATCCGCTGCTGCATGATCTGTGTGCGCAAATGCGTTCGTGGTTCCCGACGCACCGCCGGGACCGAACCGTGCAACTCGCAATGCATCTCGGCATGCATGTTTAAGTCTTGACGCAGTGGCGGCACCGCACCGTTTGGTCGGATGGAGCCTCGCGCACATCATCGAGCATCCGCTCATAAGCGGGGCGCTTCTTACCCGAAGACGCACTCACGTCGTTGTCGACAAACTCGACCGGCGTCCACCCACGGTCGGCACACAGCTTGAGACAGTCCTCGCGCTGGCGGGTCACGCCTTGTTGTTGGCCGGTCGGGTCGGAAGATATGCGCAGGTAGACGGCGGCGCGGGTCTCGGTCACCGCTTGAATGTAATTCAACGTGTCGATGCTGGCGACAAAGGCATTTGAGATTGCCTACGTGAGGGCACTATACCCCCACTACCGGCACACCTGGCAGGACCGCGTTCGGTGGGTCAGTCGCCTCGTAAGACCAACGGGATAGAAATATCGTCGCGCGCGCGGTCACCTGGAAAGCAAGGAGACACACCCTCAAGGCTAGGCGGATAGCCGGGCTTGGATGTGGAAACGATTTGCAGGCTATAACCGTCCGGGGCATAGCCAAATCGGTTGGGCTTATAGAACCCGTCGCGTTCAAAGACATACCATCCCCAGCTTTTCCAAATATCACCCGTCTTCGCTACTATCGCATCCCAGTCGGTATTACCAGGGTGGCTAAGGTCACCAATCGTGTGGAACCGTTGGGGTGAGCCCGGAGTCGTCGCGTTGTCGTCGCAGTAACTGTCGTGCCCGGCGCTTCCATAACGAGTCGCGTCGAGCACAATGCCTGCGGGCAGAGCCTGAAGAGTTTTCTTCAGATACCCGAGCACGGTGTCCTGGGCTTGCTGTTGACTTTGCGGGATGACCTCTTGCAGTTTCCAGCCCGGGGGAGGCGGTGGTGCGGATGTCATGGGTTGTCCTCCAAGGATTGTGGCGCCCGTCGGCGTTGGCGGCCCAAGCGGGTCGGCATCGTGATGACTACACGCTGTGAAGAGCATTCCGACCAGAAGGACAGCGATGGACGTGCGCGCCGTCTTTCGGGTGGGACCTGGGTTCTTCACTGCCCGCTCATTTTGATGTTCGAGATTTGTGGCGGCTCGACGCCTGCAATGACTGCACCCATATTGGCGAGCGCAATGTTTCCCGGTTCCCAGTAGCTGCTGTGCGCGTCGACTCCCCAGCTGGTCGTAGGCCCGGGTGCTGCAGCTAATATGGTGGCCCCGAAGTCTGGGGATATTGGTTCGGGTCCCAGTGTGAATTGGGTGACCAAACCTGCAGGACCGATGATGTCGTTGTTCGCCAACGTGGCGTAGACCTTGGCACCCGGATCGAGGCTCATCCCGGAGACATCGTTGACTAGCATGCCGGGACTGCCCACAGCAATCACGTTGTTCGCCTCGAGCTGATGCCCACCAGAAGCGGCAGCACCCACCAGGGTTGAGCCGTAGCTGTGTCCGATCACGGTGTCAACCGACGGTGGTCCCACGTGCGAGGCACGGTTCCCGCTTTCGAACGAGTCCAAAGCGCCTGCGCCGGCGATAGCAGGGTCAGGATGTCGTGCAGCGAAAATGTCCATCGGCCGGTCATAACCCATCCACGTTGTTACCGACACCTCGCCTGTCTTCAGGGTGGGGTCAGCGTGCATCGCAGCGTCATACATATCCCGCGATTTTGCGTCAGCGCCGCCGAAAGCGGCGAGGTCTTGGCCGGTACCGGGCACGAAAAGAGCGTTACGCGTTGCGATATCAGGGTTGTTGATGGCAACAGCGGCATGTCCCTTGTCGTCGATGAATCCCAAGTAGCGTTTCACTCCATCGTTTTTGTCGATGTCGGCCTGCACCGCTTTGTAGCCGTCAAGGGTGTGCCTCGCCGCCGCCAGTTGCGGGGCAAGGGCATTGAGATTCGCGGCGGCATCATGATCACCCATGTATGCCTGGCGCGCTAAAGCGTCGGCCTGCTGCTGGAGCCGGTCAACATCTGCTTGAGCATTCTGTCGAAGCTCCAATAAACGCAATTGGTTGAAATGGTCTTTACCGAGATGGTCCTCAGGGTCCCACGGCATTCCGGGATGGTTTCCGATGCTGTGGTCTTGACTGTAGAGCCAATCCTTTTCTTGTGGGCTCAGCTTGTCCCACAGGTCGTGGAACTGCTCGGGGTCGTCAGGTAACGGTCCCGATAACGCCGCCCGCACGTCGGGACGGGTTTCGGCAGGGCCGGTCGCGTCATGGTTGGCTGTGGTGATCGCGCGAGCCAGATCGCCGTCAGCGGTGTTGGCGTCCGTGAGAACCTTCTTGAGCCGCGCTTCAAGTTCGGCTCGATGCTGCTGGTTTGATGGGTGGTCCAGGTCGAGCCCGTCGACGGGGGCGACTGTCCCGCTGGCACGGTCTATCCCGAAACCCCACGCGTGGGCATCGCGATCGATGCCGCTCAAGGTGTCTTTCACGCTTTGAATCTCATCGGCCGATTTGCGCATCGCCGAGGAGATCGTTTGCATTTCGTCGGCGTGCCCGGCTAGGTGTGTGCTTAGTTTGTCGAGTGACGCTTTGGCGGCATCCCCCCCGCTGCCTTGCCAGCTCGCGATCAACGGCAAGCGGCTCAGGCCCGCTTTCACTTCATCTGCGCTGGCGCCGCGTTTGCCCAGCGCGGTCGCGACTTCGCGGACCTCACCCGGTTGCCAGCGGTCGATATCGGCGAGAGTGAGCGTCATCCGAGTTCGTGGGTAATCTTTTCCGCGCCGTCCGCATCAACCGTTTCGTACTGTTGGACGGCTGCTCGAAAGGCCTGCTCGTGGTCGGCAATGCTGCCACACAGCTGTTCGGTGGTAGCCAGCCATTCGGCGAGTTTGGCTTGCAGCGCCACGGCTGAGACTCCGACCCAGCCGGCTTGCGCCCCTTCAATATCGCTGTTGGCCTCGGTATGCGCGGCCCGCAGTTCAGCATGATGAATACTCATCTGATCGGCCGAGATGTGCAGATCTATCGGGTCGACTTTCAACGGCTCAGGCACCACGCAACTCCCTACTGGTGTCCTGCGAAGCATATCCGTTCCGCGGGCAGGGTCGATGCACCAAATTAGCCGGGTATTTGGGAGTTGAGCCGCCTACATGCCCGGAGACTCCATGTTGGAAAGGATGAAGTCATATCGGCGCGAGATTTCACCGCCTCTACGAATGCTGCGGAGAACCGGCAGCCGAGTGTGGGGCCACCTACGACGCTCAACGCCGGACACCAGCTGCCCCAGCTGTCGTCGATCAAGAAGTCTCCGGACCAACCGATGCTCGAACCGCCTGGCGCCGCGCGCTAGAACGCCGGTATTTCGCTCGCTGCCCGCGCTACGCGCGAGCTTCCGTCACCCGCCTGCAGGCGCGTTGCTCGGGCTTGTCGGCGTGGTGCCCTCGCTGGTTGGCGTGGTGCCCTCGCTTGTAGGCGTGCTGCTGGTGCCGGCAGATGAGTTGTCGTTGCACGCCGAGCGCAGCACTGTGCTGCCCGGACTCTGGTTCATGGCGTTCTGTTCGGCCTCTTGCGTTGTGGCACCGCTATCGCCGAAATAGTGGTCGTCGCTCTTGACAACCGCGCCGCAGTCGGGGGACTTGAAGGAGATCAGCACGTTACAGGTGGCGTCGCCTTGCCGGCAGTCATTGGTGGCGGCCTCGTTGGCCAGGTACTCATTGGGCTGATTCGTCGCCACCCCGACGGACTTTCCGTCGATCGAGACGGCGATCGCGCCCCAGCCTTCATCATCGGCGTAGGCGGCTGGGGCCGCAGCCAAACCGAGTGCCGCGACCACCGCGCCGCCGGTCATAAAGATCGCGGCGGGCATCCGAAAGCCCGTTAGCATCATGGCATTTCTCCCTCTTTAACGGGGTATGGGTTGGTATGCAATGAATTCGATTTGCGGTCGAGCGGCGCGGATCTGCGCCGGATCACACCCTGTTGATGGCGCTCTGCCCAATCAACCCGATGGCACCCCCTTCCGATTCGAGGGCTAAAACGCAGGCTAGCTAAAGTCCGTCGGCTGGCGCTAGACCCCCTCAAGGGGTGACGAGAATTTTGCAGTGTCGCTCGGGATCGGCCAGGTCGTCGAACGCGTCCCCGACCCCGTCGAGGCCGACCTCGCCGGTGATCATCGGCCGCACGTCGATGTCGCCTTCGGCGATCGAGCGCAGCGATTCGGCAAACTCGGTCGGGTCATAGGCAAGCACGAACTGCACGTTGATCTCTTTGGCGATCGCGAAGAACGGATGCACGGTGTCCGGCTGCATGCACACCCCGGCAACGACGATGCGGCTCCCGGGCGGAATGCGGCGCATCACGTCGTCGATGATCCCGGGCACCCCGACGGCTTCGAAGACCACCTTCGGGTTGACGGTGTCGAATGGTGAGCCCTCGGCGGGGTCGATCGTATCGCTGGCGCCCATCGCGGCGGCAAGTTGACGTCGTTTCGGTGAGAAGTCCGCCGCCACAATGGTTTCGACGCCGCGGATACGCAATGCTGCGATGATGGCGATTCCGATCGGACCGCAGCCCAATACCAACGCGGTTTCACCCTGCGCAATGGCCGACTTGTTCACTGCGTGCAGGCCGACCGCCATGGGTTCAGTCAACGCGGCATGCTTAGGGTCCAACCCATTGGGAATCGGCAACAGCAGCGGCGCCGAGAGCAGCATCCGTTCGGCATAACCACCGAGTGTGGTGTTGGAGTAGACGATCGGCTCGAAGCCGCTGGGGGACGCCAGCACCGGAATCGACGTTACGAGAGTCCCCGGTGCATGGGTGTCGGTGTCGGGTCCGGCTTCCAGGACCTCGGCGCTGAATTCGTGGCCCATGAAAACGTCGCTCTGTAGGTCGACGGTCGGGGCACCAACACCCATTTGCTCTGTCATAGACAGCATCTCGTCGCCGTGCGCGGCGAAATGCAGATCGGATCCGCAGATTCCGCACGCGCGCACCGAAACCAGCACCTGACCGGGGCCGGGAACGGGATCGGGGACGTCATCGCGGAACACCATGCGCCGGTCGCGCAGTACCGCGGCGCGCATCAGGCCTGCTCGCTTTCCAGCTTCAGCTCGTCGGTGTGTTCGTTGATGGCCTTGACCACCGCCTCGCCGGCCCGGCCCAACAGCTGATCGCGCATACCGCGAGCCCACTCGTGGGATGCCCGCGGTGCTTCGAGTTGTCCCTTGAAATGCGGAATCACCTTGCGGGCGAACAGTTCGTACGAGTGATAGGTGGCTTGCGGGGAAGCCCAGTCGTGACCGAGCAGCAGGAAGGTGCCGAAGCCACCGGACCGCTCCACCAGATCCTCGATATAGGCGATGCAATCGTCCGGCGTGCCGATACAGCAGTTCCCTTTGGCTGCATAGTCTTCGACGAACTCGTGCGGTGACTGGGCGCCCTCGACCAGATTGGCCAACGGCACAAATCCGGCCGCACCGAAGTACATCGCGAAATCCTGCAACCCGTAGGTGCAGTCGTCGATCGCCTGATCCCGGCTGTCGGCCAGGTGCACGATGCCCAGGATCCGCCAGTTGGCCCGGTCGGGTTCGTCGCGGCCAACCTTCTTGGCCTGCTCGCGGACGATCTCCCAGGTGTTCTCCACCGCCGCGTAGCCACCGGGCACCGACATCGACAGCGACAGCAGTGACGTGCCCATTGACCCCGCGAGTCGGGGACCGGACGGTGAAATCATTGCTGCCGTGGCGATTTCCGGATACGGCCAGGTGTAGGGCCGGATGTGCAGCTGCGCGTCTTGAAGCGTGAACCAATCGGAGTGACGGCTGATCCGCTCGTCGGGCGCGGCGCGAAACAGCGCCAGGATCGCCTCCAACGACTCTTGCATCATCCGCCGCTGCTCGACGGGGTCGATGCCCATCATGTAGGCGTCCGACGGCAGCGCGCCCGGGCCGGTGCCGAACATCACCCGCCCGCGAGTCAGGTGATCGAGCAGCACCCACCGGTCGGCGACCATCAACGGATGGTGGTACGGCAGCGACACCACACCGGTGCCCAGCCGAAGGTGCTTGGTGCGCTCGGCCGCCGCGGCGATGAAAACCTCCGGGCAGGCGATCAGCTCATAGCCACCTGAATGGTGCTCACCGAACCAGGCTTCGTCGAAACCCAGCCGGTCCAGCGCCACCACCCGATCCATGTCGTATTCCAGTGCCGCCGTGGGGGATTGGCCGGTCGGGTGGAACGGGGTGATGAACACCCCGAAGTTCAGTGGGCGGTTCACTTCAGCTCCAATCCAGATAGGAAGTCCAGTAACACCTCGTTGACCCGGTCCGGTTGTTCCTGCTGCAGCCAGTGGCCGGCCCCCTCGATGATCACCTCGTGGTACGGGCCCGTCACCACTTCGGTCGCGCGGTCGCGGCGCATGAATCCCAGCACGGGATCGTCGGCGCCGGCGACGAACATCGCCGGCACCGTGATGGTCGCCGACACCGGGTTGGCCAGGATCTCCCAGTTGCGGTCGAGGTTTCGGTACCAGTTCAGCCCGCCGGTGAAGCCGGTGCGGGTGAACTCGCGGATGTAGTGGTCGAGCTCCTCGGCGCTGATCCAGCTCGGCAGGCCGTCCGGTTCGGGCAACCGCTCGACGAACCCCGCCGGACCCGGTTGCAGCATGCGCGCGGCGGCTTCGTGATCACCCGGTGGCCGCAGGCCCGCCATCATGCGCCGAATGGTCTTCGCGGGATCGGCGCCCAGTTCGGCGTCGGCTACCCCCGGCTCCTGGAAATAGAGCATGTAGAAGAAGTTCTCGCCGAACAGCTCACGGAACGCCTGCGTCGGCGGCACCGCCGCGCGCGGCACGGCCGGAACACTGAACCCGGCCACTGCGGCCACTCGGTCCGGGTGCAGCTGGGCCGAACTCCACGCGACCGGGGCGCCCCAGTCGTGGCCGACGAACACCGCCCGCTCGGCGCCGACGTCGTCGAGCAGCCCGACCAGATCGGCGCTCAATTCGGCGATGTTGTAGTCGGAAATCGCGTCGCGCCTACTGGAGCGCCCGTACCCGCGCTGATCAGGGGCCAGCACGTGATACCCGGCGGCGGCGAGTACCGGGATTTGGTGGCGCCACGAGTAGGCGAGCTCGGGGAACCCATGCGCTAAGACGACGACGGGCGAGCCGCGTTCCCCGGCTTCGATGGTGTGCAGGCGCACACCATTGGTTTCGATGGTGCGTTCAGTCGAGGGCACAGTATCGGGCACGTGTCTCACCAAAGCACAAGCTCCGCCACCCGGGAAGGTGTTGGGAACCTTCGTTCGTTGATCTAACAGTATGCCGACGGGGGCGCGCCGGGTCAGAGGCCCGGACGGTAACCTGGATATTCGAGCTGCGCGTATCGGGAAGGACCTGGCCGGGCACGGCCGATGATTGATGAACCGAAAAAACGTGATCCGGACACTGACGGCGATCGCCGTGGTGTTGCTGCTCGGCTGGTCGTTCTTCTACTTCAGTGACGACACTCGCGGGTACAAGCCCGTCGACACTTCGGTGGCGGTCGCGCAGATCAAGGCCGACAACGTCAAGAGCGCCCAGATCGACGACCGCGAGCAGCAGCTGCGGTTGACCCTGAAACAGGCCAACAAGGACACCGACGGGTCCGACAAAGTCATCACCAAATTCCCCAGCGGATACGCCGTACCGCTGTTCGACGCATTGAGCAGCAAGAACACTCAGATCGCCACGGTGGTCAACCAGGGCAACATCCTGGGATCGCTGCTCATCTATGTGCTGCCGCTGCTGCTGCTGGTCGGGCTGTTCGTGATGTTCTCCCGCATGCAGGGCGGAGCCCGGATGGGTTTCGGCTTCGGCAAATCGCGGGCCAAGCAACTCAGCAAGGACATGCCCAAGACCACATTCGCTGACGTGGCCGGCGTCGACGAGGCGGTCGAGGAACTCTACGAGATCAAAGACTTCCTGCAGAACCCCGCCAGGTATCAGGCGCTGGGCGCCAAGATCCCCAAGGGCGTGCTGCTCTACGGCCCACCCGGGACAGGTAAGACGCTGCTGGCGCGCGCGGTCGCCGGGGAGGCCGGGGTGCCGTTCTTCACGATCTCCGGGTCGGACTTCGTCGAGATGTTCGTCGGCGTCGGCGCCTCCCGGGTCAGAGACCTGTTCGAGCAGGCCAAGCAGAACAACCCCTGCATCATCTTCGTCGACGAGATCGACGCCGTCGGCCGCCAGCGCGGCGCCGGCCTGGGCGGCGGCCACGACGAGCGCGAACAGACGCTCAACCAGCTGCTGGTCGAGATGGACGGTTTCGACCCGCGCGCCGGCGTCATCCTGATCGCGGCTACCAACCGCCCCGACATCCTGGACCCCGCGCTGCTACGGCCCGGCCGCTTCGACCGCCAGATCCCGGTCTCCAACCCGGATCTCAACGGTCGCAAAGCGATTCTGCGGGTGCACTCGAAGGGCAAGCCGATGGCCCCCGACGCCGACCTCGACGGGCTGGCCAAGCGCACCGTCGGCATGACCGGCGCCGACCTGGCCAACGTCATCAACGAGGCCGCACTGCTGACCGCGCGCGAGAACGGCACCGTGATCACCAGCGCGGCCCTGGAGGAGGCGGTCGACCGGGTGATCGGCGGACCGCGCCGCAAGGGCCGACTCATCAGCGAGCAGGAGAAGAAGATCACCGCCTACCACGAGGGCGGGCACACGCTGGCGGCCTGGGCGATGCCCGACATCGAACCGATCTACAAGGTGACGATCCTTGCCCGTGGACGCACCGGCGGGCACGCGGTCGCGGTCCCCGAGGAGGACAAGGGTCTTCGCACCCGCTCGGAGATGATCGCGCAGCTGGTGTTCGCGATGGGCGGTCGGGCCGCCGAGGAGCTGGTGTTCCGCGAGCCGACGACCGGTGCGGTATCCGACATCGAGAAGGCCACCCAGGTTGCCCGGGCGATGGTCACCGAGTTCGGCATGAGCTCACGGCTGGGTGCGGTCAAATACGGCACCGAACACGGCGACCCGTTCCTGGGCCGCACCATGGGCACTCAGCCGGACTACTCGCACGAGGTGGCCCGCGAAATCGACGAGGAGATCCGCAAACTCATCGAGGCCGCCCACACCGAAGCCTGGGAGATCCTCACCGAATACCGCGACGTGCTCGACACGTTGGCCGGCGAACTGTTGCAGAAGGAGACGCTGCACCGCGCGGAGTTGGAGGCGATCTTCGCCGACGTCGAAAAGCGCCCGCGACTAACCATGTTCGACGATTTCGGTGGCCGCGTCCCGTCCGACAAGCCGCCCATCAAGACTCCCGGCGAGTTGGCCATCGAGCGCGGCGAGCCCTGGCCCAAGCCGGCGCCCGAGCCCGCGTTCAAGGCTGCGATCGCTCGTGCGTCACAAGAAGCCGCTCAGGCCGAGGCCGAACGGGCTACCAACGGAGCCAACGGTTCCCACGATCCGCGGCAGCCGGTTGCACCGCATGCACAACAACCTGACTACGGGGCGCCCGCCGGATGGCGTGCTCCCGGGTGGCCCCCGCCTCCGCAGCCGCCCACTTACTGGTACCCGCCGCCGGGATCGCAGCCCCCGCATTGGCCGCAACCACCGCAGCATTACGGTGGTCATCCGGGCCAGCCAGCGCCGCCTTACCCGCCATACCCGCCGCCTGGTAAGCCGACGCCGGAGGCCGGCCCGCCCCCTGACCAACAAAGTGGGGACCCGAGCCGGTCTAACCCGCCCGCGCGCGGCTGAGAATACGGGGCCATCGATGACATCAACAGCACAGCCGGATCCCCGCTTTAGGAGCCTGCGTAAGCCCACGTTCGACCAAGAGCGCGCCGAGGCAGCGATCCGTGAGCTGCTGTACGCGGTCGGCGAGGACCCGGACCGTCACGGCCTCGAGGACACCCCGGCCCGGGTCGCGCGCACCTACCAAGAGATGTTCGCCGGGCTCTACACCGACCCGGACAGCGTGCTGGACACCACGTTCGACGAACAGCACGACGAGCTGGTCATGGTCAAGGAGATCCCGCTGTATTCCACCTGTGAGCACCACCTGGTGTCGTTTCACGGCGTGGCGCACGTGGGTTACATCCCCGGCCATGACGGCCGGGTCACCGGTTTGTCCAAGATCGCTCGATTGGTTGACCTGTACGCCAAGCGGCCGCAAGTGCAAGAGCGGCTCACCGCTCAGATCGCCGACGCCCTGATGCGCAAGCTCGATCCCCGCGGAGTCATCGTCGTGGTGGAAGCCGAGCACCTGTGCATGTCGATGCGCGGCGTCCGTAAGCCCGGCGCGATTACCACGACGTCGGCGGTGCGCGGCCAGTTCAAGACCAATCAGGCATCTCGAGCTGAAGCGCTCGAGCTCATCCTGCGCAAGTGAGCACGATCCGCGTCCAGGTCATCGGAGTGGTGAACGCCACCGACGATTCGTTCTCGGACGGCGGACGTTACCTGAACGTCGACAGCGCCGTCGAGCACGGCCTGGCGTTGGCCGCCGACGGCGCGGTCATCATCGATGTGGGGGGTGAGTCGACCCGGCCCGGCGCGGTGCGCATCGACACGCACGTCGAGACCGCTCGCGTCGTACCCGTGATCAAAGCCCTTGCCGCAGAAGGCGTTACAGTCAGCATCGACACCATGCACGCCGACGTGGCACGTGCCGCACTGGATAACGGCGCGCAGATCGTCAACGACGTGTCCGGCGGGCGGGCCGATCCGGCGATGGCCCCACTGCTGGCCGAGGCCGGTGTGCCTTGGGTGCTGATGCACTGGCGATCGGTCTCGGGCGCGCGCCCGCATCAGGTGCCGCGGTACGACGACGTGGTGGGCGAGGTGCGCGCCGAGTTGCTGCAAAGCGTCGACGCAGCGGTGGCCGCCGGCGTCGACCCGGCGAAGCTGATCATCGATCCCGGACTGGGATTTGCCAAGACGGCACAACATAATTGGGCGCTGTTGCATGCGCTGCCGCAGTTAGTCGCCACCGGGGTGCCGGTGCTGGTGGGCGCCTCACGCAAGCGATTCCTGGGAACGCTGCTGGCCGGTCCGGACGGGGCCGTGCGGCCACCCGACGGCCGCGAGACCGCGACCGCCGTGATCTCCGCGCTGGCTGCGCTCGACGGGGTGTGGGGCGTGCGGGTGCACGACGTGCGGGCTACCGTTGACGCGCTCAAGGTCGTGGGAGCCTGGACCGATGGCTGACCGAATCGAGTTGCGCGGCTTGACTGTTCGCGGTCGGCACGGCATCTTCGAGCATGAGCGCGCCGACGGTCAGGATTTCGTCGTGGATATCACGGTGTGGATCGACCTGGCCGACGCGGCCGCCAGCGACGACCTGGCGGACACCTATGACTATGGGCTGCTGGCTCAACGGGCAGCGGATATCGTAGCCGGGCCGGCCCGCAACCTGATCGAAACCGTTGCCGGCGAGATCGCCGAGGATGTGATGAACGACAAGCGAGTTCACGCCGTCGAAGTGACAGTGCACAAACCGCACGCCCCGATCCAGCACCCGTTCTCCGACGTGGCGGTGGTGGCGCGACGGTCAAGGCGCGGCGGCCGGGGGTCGGTGATCCCCGCCGGAGGGCTGCAATGACACGAGTCGTGCTCTCGATCGGCTCCAACCTCGGCGACCGGCTGGCCCGGCTGCAGTCGGTGCTCGACCGGCTGGGTCCGACGGTGCTGTCGGTTTCCCCGGTATACGAGACTGCGGCGTGGGGCGGTGTGGAGCAGGGACCGTTTCTCAACGCGGTGCTGATCGCCGAAGAGGCGACGCTCGACGCGCACGGCTGGCTGCGCCGCGCCCAAGAGATGGAGCAGGCGGCTGACCGGGTGCGGGGCCAGCGTTGGGGTCCGCGCACCCTCGACGTCGATCTGATCAGCGGCTACGACGACGGCACCGAGCTGTTCTCCCGCGACAACGGACTGACCCTGCCGCACCCGCTGGCGCATCTGCGGGCCTTCGTGTTGGTGCCCTGGCTGGCGATCGATCCCGACGCCGAGCTGACGGTCACTGGCCAGCGTCGACTCGTCGCAAAGCTGCTGGCCGAACTGGACCCGGCCGACCGCGCAGGTGTCCGCAAGACCGAACTGACGCTCCATCCGTCGGGAAGCTGATGGGGCCCACCCGCAAGCGTCACCTGACTGCCGCGGCCGTCGGCGCTGCGATTGTCGGATACCTGCTGGTGGTGCTGCTATATCGGTGGTTCCCGCCGATCACGGTGTGGACAGGGCTCTCGCTGCTCGCGGTCGCGGTCGCCGAGGCGTTGTGGGGGCGCTACGTGCGGGCCAAGATCGACGACGGCGAGATCGGCGACGGGCCCGGCTGGCTGCACCCGCTCGCGGTGGCACGCAGCCTGGTGGTCGCCAAGGCCTCGGCCTGGGTCGGCGCGCTGGTGCTGGGTTGGTGGCTGGGTGTGCTGGCCTACCTGCTGCCGCGACGGTCGTGGCTTCGGGTGGCCGGGGAGGACACGGCGGGCACGGCGGTGGCTGCCGTCAGCGCGCTGGCTCTGGTGATTGCCGCGCTCTGGCTACAACATTGCTGCAAGTCGCCCGGCGAGCCGACCGAGGGCGGCGAGGGGGCGAGCGGTTAGCCCCCGCAGTTGCCGGGCGATTAGCCCAGGTGAGAATCGCCGGACTGCGACGACACGCGGATTGACCTCGGCCCGGTACTCTCAGGCCCATGACCGTTCTGTCCCGCGGCGCCCGGGTCCGGCGCGGCGGCCGCAGGCCGGGTTGGCTGCTCTTGACGGCGTTGCTGGTTCTCGCCATCGCGGCCAGTTCCGCACTGGTTTTCACCAACCGGGTGGAGCTCCTCAAGCTAGCAGTGATTCTGGCGCTGTGGGCCGCCGTCGTCGCCGCCTTCGTGTCGGTGATCTATCGCCGGCAAAGCGACGTGGACCAGGCGCGGGTGCGGGACCTGAAGTTGGTCTATGACTTGCAGTTGGACCGGGAGATTTCAGCGCGCCGCGAATACGAGCTCACGGTCGAGTCCCAACTGCGTCGCGAACTCGCCTCCGAGCTGCGTGCGCAGGCCGCCGACGAATTGGCGGCACTGCGGGCCGAGTTGTCCGCGCTGCGCACCAACCTGGAGATATTGTTCGACACCGATTTGAACCACCGGCCGGCGCTGGAAACAGAGCGCGGCAGCGTGCGGGGCTACAGCGAGTGGGACCGGGAGACCGAAAGCCCACGGGAACGGATCAACCGGGTCGCCTCGGTCCGGGCGGAGGAGGCGTCCCGCCGGTCCGATGACAGCTCGATCATCGACGTACCCGAGGAACCGCTGGTGCCGCCGCCGCGGCACGACTACCAGGACCCATACCGTCCCCCGTTTGAGCCCGCTTCCCCCTACCGCGGGGCGCAGTGGCCGCAACCAGAGCGCCAAGCACCGGCCGACCAATCGTCGCCGCCGCCACCCAGTGCCTGGGCTCCGCAAGAGCGCTACGAGGCCGAACCGCCGCCGTACATCCGGCCGCGGCATGAGGCGTCGGCACCGCCGCCGCCCGAGCCGCGATACGAGCCTGCGCCACCTCCGACACCGCCACCCCCGACACCGCCACCTCCGACACCGCCACCGCCGGCCTCCGACTGGCAGCCGGTCAGCTCCGCAAGGCAATGGCAACCACCGGAATCGCCGGGCAGCAGTTGGGTTGCCGGCACCGGGGTCCCCAGCAGCGCGCCCGAGGACACTGCGACGGCGGCCCGCGAGCCCACACTGGCGACCCCGCCGCCTGCCGAGCGACGCGGCCGACACGCCACGCCAGCCGAGCCGACGCCTGCCGCCGGCGCTGAAAGCGGCTGGCGAGCTGACGAATCCGGTGGCCGGCGGGCCCGCCATGCCGCGGAATCCACGGCGGAGCCGCCGCCGCAACCACCGCACACAGCCCCGGTCATGTCGTCACCGCCGCAGCCGGCGGCCCGGCACCGCAGCGACGACACGTCGGATCCGTCTGCTCCGCCGAGCGGCAGTCAGTCCGTCGCCGAACTGCTGGCCCGGCTGCAGGCCACCCCAACCCCGGGCGGTCGGCGCCGGCGTCGCGAGGACTGACCGTGGCGCAGGCCACGTCGCGGCCGAGATCATCACCGGGGTAAAGTCTTGGTGACCGTCCGGTACCCGCAACGCGGGACTGGAACGAACTAAGAAACTTGCGAGGGTCGTCTGCGATGGTGCAGCTCGACGGATTGCGCCCGGCCCGGCTCAAGGTGGGAATCATCTCCGCCGGCCGGGTAGGCACCGCCTTGGGCGCCGCCTTGGAGCACGTCGACCACGTCGTCGTGGCGTGCAGCGCCGTTTCCGAAGCATCGCGCCGGCGCGCGCAGCGGTGGCTGCCCGACACCCCGGTAGCGCCCGTTGACGACGTTGCCGGCAGCGCCGAGTTGCTCATTCTGGCGGTGCCGGACGCCGAGTTGGGCGGGCTGGTTTCGGGTTTGGCCGCCATCTCGGCGGTGCGGCCCGGGACCATCGTGGCCCACACATCGGGAGCCAACGGTATCGGTGTGCTGGCGCCGCTGACCGGCCAGGACTGCGTACCGCTGGCCATTCACCCGGCGATGACCTTCACCGGATCCGACGAGGACGTCGCCCGTCTGGCGGACACCGCTTTCGGGATCACGGCCGCCGACGAAGTTGGCTACACCATTGCCGAGTCGCTGGTGCTGGAAATCGGCGGCGCACCGTTCCGGGTCCGCGAAGAGGCCCGCATGCTCTATCACGCCGCGTTGGCGCACGGCAGCAATCACCTCGTCACCGTGCTCGTTGATGCGCTGGAGGCCCTGCGGGCGGCGTTGCCCGGGGAACTCGGAGTCGACGACCCCGACGGAATCGCCGAACGCGTCCTTGGACCGCTGGCCCGCGCGGCCCTCGACAACACTCTGCAACGGGGGCAGGCCGCGCTCACCGGCCCGATAGCACGCGGCGACGCCGACGTCGTCGCGGCCCACTTGGCCGCGCTGACGGCGGTGGATCCGGCGCTGGCCCAGGCCTACCGGGTGAACGCGCTGCGCACCGCCGAGCGCGCCGACAGCCCTGCCGAGATGTTCGAGGTGTTGACGCGATGAGCATCAACACGGCGCCGACGTTTAAGGCCGGCGAGCTCAACGTGTACTCCTCACCCGGTGACGTCGCCGCCGTCAGCCGTGCCCTGCGGCACACCGGGCGGCGGGTAATGCTGGTGCCCACCATGGGGGCACTGCACGACGGGCACCTGGCCCTGATCCGTGCCGCCAAACGGGTGCCCGGTTCGGTGGTCGTGGTGTCGATTTTCGTCAACCCCTTGCAATTCGGCGCGAACGAGGACTTCGACGCCTATCCCCGCACCCTGGAAGCCGACTTGGCCTTGCTGCGTGGCGAAGCAGTGGAGGTGGCGTTCACCCCGACGGCCGCTGCGATGTACCCCGACGGGCCGCGCACCGCCGTCCACCCCGGTCCGCTCGGATCCGCACTGGAAGGCGCGGCCCGGCCCACGCATTTCGGCGGCATGCTGACCGTCGTGCTGAAATTGCTGCAGATCGTGCGGCCCGACCGGATCTTCTTCGGCGAGAAGGACTATCAGCAACTTGTCCTGGTGCGCCAGATGGTCGCCGACCTCAACGTCGACGTGCAGGTGATCGGTGTGCCGATCGTGCGCGAAACCGACGGCCTGGCACTGTCTTCGCGGAATCGCTACCTCGACCCACAGCAGCGGGAACTGGCCGGCATGCTGTGGGCGGCGCTGTTGGCCGGCATGCGCGCCGCACCGGCCGGTGCGGACGCCGCACTTCAGGCGGCCCGCGAGGTGCTCGCGGCGATACCCGCGATCGAGGTCGACTATCTGGAGGTGCGCAACCCGGCATTGGGGCCTGCGCCCGCCAGCGGCCCCGCCCGACTGTTGGTCGCGGCCCGACTCGGGACTACCAGACTGCTCGACAACGTCGCAATCGAAATCGGAACTGCCGTCGGAGTCGACGGGCGGGAGCCCGCTGTGTCGACCGGATATGAATCAGGTTGGAGGAATTGATGCTACGGACAATGCTCAAGTCGAAAATTCACCGGGCGACCGTCACGCAGGCCGACCTGCACTACGTCGGCTCGGTGACCATCGACGCCGACCTGATGGACGCTGCCGACCTGCTCGAGGGCGAACAGGTGACCATCGTCGACATCGACAACGGCGCCCGGCTTGTCACTTACGCGATCACCGGCGAGCGGGGTAGCGGTGTGATCGGAATCAACGGGGCCGCAGCACATCTCGTTCACCCCGGCGACCTGGTGATCCTAATCGCCTACGCGACCATGGATGACACCGAAGCACGCAGTTACCAGCCGCGGATCGTCTTTGTCGACGCCGACAACCGTCCGATCGACCTGGGTCACGATCCCGCCTTCGTGCCCGACGATGCCGGCGAACTTCTCTCCCCCCGATAGTCGTGCTTCTCGCAATCGACGTACGCAACACGCACACCGTCGTCGGGCTGCTGTCCGGGGCTAAGGAGCACGCGAAGGTGGTGCAGCAGTGGCGGATCCGCACCGAAGCCGAAGTCACTGCCGACGAACTGGCACTGACGATCGACGGCCTGATTGGTGATGACTCCGAGCGACTCACCGGCGCAGCGGCGCTGTCGACCGTTCCATCGGTGCTGCACGAGGTTCGGGTGATGTTGGAGCAGTACTGGCCGTCGGTTCCGCATGTGCTGATCGAACCCGGCGTGCGCACCGGCATCCCGCTGCTCGTCGACAACCCGAAAGAGGTGGGTGCCGACCGAATCGTCAACTGCCTGGCAGCTTTTCACAAGTACGGAAAGGCGGCGATCGTCATCGACTTCGGGTCGTCGATCTGCGTGGACGTGGTGTCGGCAAAAGGAGAGTTCCTCGGCGGCGCCATCGCACCCGGTGTACAGGTTTCCTCCGATGCCGCGGCAGCCCGGTCGGCCGCGTTACGGCGAGTCGAGCTGACCCGACCCCGCTCGGTGGTCGGCAAGAACACCGTCGAGTGCATGCAGGCCGGCGCGGTGTTCGGGTTCGCTGGCCTGGTCGACGGGCTGGTGCAGCGGATCCGCGAGGACGTAGACGGCTTCGGCGGCACCGACGCCGTGGTGGTGGCCACCGGGCACACCGCTCCCCTGCTGCTGGCCGAATTGGACTCCGTCGACCACTACGACCAGCACCTGACCCTGCACGGGCTGCGGCTGGTGTTCGAACGCAACCGCGACAGCCAGCGCGGGCGGCTCAAGACGGCCCGCTGACGGGCTGATTTAAGCTGGCACGTCGTGAGCTCCGACGATCGCGACATCCCCGAGCAGTTTCGGATCCGTCGGGACAAGCGCGCCCGGTTGTTCGCCGAGGGCCGCGATCCCTATCCGGTCGCCGTCGAACGCACTCACACGCTGGCGCAGATCCGCGCCGCCTACCCCGATCTGCCTGCCGACGCGACCACCGGTGAAATCGTGGGCGTCGCCGGCCGGGTGATTTTCATCCGCAATTCCGGGAAATTGTGTTTCGCAACACTGCAGGACGGCGATGGCACCAATTTGCAGGCGATGATCAGCCTGGCCGGCGTGGGACAGGAAGCGCTGGACGCCTGGAAGGCCGATGTCGATATCGGCGACATCGTCTTCGTGCACGGCGAGGTCATCAGCTCACGCCGCGGCGAGCTGTCCGTTCTCGGTGATTCCTGGCAGATGGCGTCCAAGGCGTTACGCCCGCTGCCGGTCGCGCACAAGGAGATGAATGAAGAGTCGCGGGTCCGGCAGCGCTACGTCGACCTGATCGTCCGGCCGCAGGCCCGCAGCGTCGCCCGGCAGCGAATTGCGGTTGTCCGCGCATTACGCTCGGCGCTCGAGCAGCGCGGGTTTCTCGAGGTGGAAACGCCGATGTTGCAGACATTGGCCGGCGGTGCGGCCGCGCGGCCGTTTGTGACCCATTCCAATGCGCTCGACATCGATCTGTACCTTCGGATCGCCCCGGAACTGTTCTTGAAGCGCTGCGTGGTGGGCGGGTTTGACAAGGTCTTCGAACTAAATCGGGTGTTCCGAAACGAAGGCGCCGATTCCACCCATTCGCCGGAATTCTCAATGCTCGAGACCTACCAGACATATGGAACCTATGAAGATTCGGCTGTTGTCACCCGTGAGCTCATTCAACAGGTAGCCGATGAGGCGATCGGCACTCGGCAACTTCCGTTCCCTGACGGCAGTGTCTATGACATCGACGGAGAATGGGCCTCGATTCAAATGTATCCTTCGTTATCCGAGGCCGTTGGCGAAGAGATTACGCCTGAGACTACCGTGGAGCGTTTGCGTGGTATCGCCGACGGGCTCGGCCTCGAGGTTCCCACCGACCGTGGCTACGGGCACGGCAAACTCGTCGAAGAACTGTGGGAGCATACGGTCGGCGCCCGGTTGACCGCGCCCACCTTTGTCTGCGATTTCCCCGTGGAAACAACGCCTTTGACCCGGCAGCATCGCACCACCCCTGGCGTCACCGAGAAGTGGGACCTTTACCTGCGCGGCGTCGAGCTGGCCACCGGATACTCCGAGTTGATCGACCCGATCGTGCAACGGGAGAGATTCGCCGCCCAAGCGCGTGCGGCCGCGGCCGGCGATGACGAAGCTATGGCGATTGATGAGGATTTTCTGGCTGCGCTGGAGTACGGTATGCCGCCTTGCACGGGAACTGGAATGGGTATCGATAGACTGCTGATGGCTTTGACTGGACTGTCAATTAGAGAGACAGTTTTGTTTCCGATTGTTCGCCCGCATGGCAACTGAACTGTGCGATGCTGACGCTATTGAATACCATGCGTTCATATGGCACATTGGTGTCACCGGGTTGCAAACTTCTTGCACGGCTTGCACACAAAATCCACAGTGCACGGAAAGAGACGGGTGAGTAATGGCGAAGAAAGTGACCGTCACCTTGGTCGACGATTTCGACGGTGAAGGCGCCGCCGACGAAACGGTCGAATTCGGACTCGACGGGGTGACCTATGAGATCGACCTTTCGACCAAGAACGCTACAAAACTGCGCAACGACATGAAGAAGTGGGTCGACGCCGGCCGCCGAGTCGGTGGTCGCCGTCGAGGTCGTTCCGCCGGCCGCGGTCGCGGCACCATCGACCGCGAGCAAAGTGCGGCGATCCGGGAGTGGGCGCGTCGCAATGGCCACAATGTGTCCACACGCGGCCGTATCCCCGCCGACATCATCGACGCATTCCACGCCGCCACCTGACAGTTCGGAGCACGTTCGCTGGTGGCGAACTGATCATCCGTCCATCCCGGGAAACGTTTCACCAATATTCCGCGTTGCCGTATTACGGCTGCGTGAGCACCGGGCATGTTGATTGTGGTAACGACCGCAAGGTAGGAAGCCCGGCCGGCCGCCCATTACAGTGGATGGCAGGTACGCGGTGTTGGCTTTACGTGCCGATGCGAGTCGGAGTACCGATGTGAGGGAGAGCAGGTAACCGCCGATGTTCGAGAGATTTACGGACCGTGCCCGCAGGGTCGTCGTCCTGGCGCAAGAAGAGGCCCGGATGCTCAACCACAACTACATCGGCACGGAGCACATCCTGCTGGGGCTCATCCACGAAGGCGAGGGCGTAGCCGCAAAGTCGCTGGAGTCGCTGGGCATCTCGTTGGAGGGTGTCCGCAGCCAGGTCGAGGAGATCATCGGCCAGGGCCAGCAGGCGCCGTCGGGCCACATCCCGTTCACCCCGCGTGCCAAGAAAGTTCTCGAGCTGAGCCTGCGCGAGGCGCTGCAGCTCGGCCACAACTACATCGGCACCGAGCACATCTTGCTGGGCCTGATCCGCGAGGGTGAGGGCGTGGCGGCACAGGTGCTGGTCAAGCTGGGCGCCGAGCTGACCCGGGTGCGCCAGCAGGTGATCCAGCTGCTGAGCGGCTACCAGGGCAAAGAAGCTGCCGAGGCCGGCACCGGTGGGCGGGGCGGAGAGTCCGGCTCCCCGTCTACGTCGTTGGTGCTCGACCAATTCGGCCGCAACCTCACCGCCGCGGCGATGGAGGGCAAGCTGGACCCGGTCATCGGCCGCGAGAAAGAAATCGAGCGGGTGATGCAGGTCCTGAGCCGGCGCACCAAGAACAACCCGGTGCTGATCGGCGAGCCCGGCGTCGGCAAGACCGCCGTCGTCGAGGGCTTGGCGCAGGCCATCGTGCACGGCGAGGTCCCCGAGACGCTGAAGGACAAGCAGCTTTACACCCTCGACTTGGGATCACTGGTCGCGGGCAGCCGTTACCGCGGTGACTTCGAGGAGCGCCTGAAGAAGGTGCTCAAGGAGATCAACACCCGCGGCGACATCATCTTGTTCATCGACGAGCTGCACACGCTGGTCGGGGCGGGCGCCGCCGAGGGCGCGATCGACGCTGCCTCGATCCTCAAGCCGAAGCTGGCTCGTGGTGAGCTGCAGACCATCGGCGCCACCACGCTCGACGAGTACCGCAAGTACATCGAGAAGGACGCCGCCCTGGAGCGCCGGTTCCAGCCGGTTCAGGTCGGGGAGCCGACGGTGGAGCACACCATCGAGATCCTCAAGGGTCTGCGAGACCGCTACGAGGCCCACCACCGGGTGTCCATCAGCGACGACGCGATCGTCGCCGCGGCCACGCTGGCCGACCGCTACATCAACGACCGGTTCCTGCCGGACAAGGCGATTGACCTGATCGACGAGGCGGGCGCGCGGATGCGGATCCGCCGGATGACCGCGCCGCCAGACCTGCGCGAGTTCGACGAGAAAATCGCCGAGGCGCGCCGCGAGAAGGAGTCCGCGATCGACGCGCAGGACTTCGAGAAGGCGGCCAGCCTGCGCGACCGCGAGAAGCAACTCGTCGCACGGCGGGCCGAGCGCGAAAAGCAATGGCGTTCAGGTGATCTCGACGTGGTCGCCGAGGTCGACGACGAGCAGATCGCTGAGGTGCTGGGCAACTGGACCGGTATCCCGGTGTTCAAGCTCACCGAAGCGGAGACCACCCGGCTGCTGCGCATGGAGGAAGAGATCCACAAGCGCATCATCGGCCAGGAGGACGCGGTCAAGGCCGTCTCCAAGGCGATTCGCCGCACCCGCGCCGGGCTGAAGGACCCCAAGCGCCCGTCCGGCTCGTTCATCTTCGCCGGCCCGTCCGGCGTCGGTAAGACCGAGCTGTCCAAGGCGTTGGCGGAGTTCCTGTTCGGGGACGACGACGCGCTCATCCAGATCGACATGGGCGAGTTCCACGACCGGTTCACCGCGTCGCGGCTGTTCGGCGCCCCGCCGGGATACGTCGGCTACGAGGAGGGCGGCCAGCTCACCGAGAAGGTCCGGCGCAAGCCGTTCTCGGTGGTGTTGTTCGACGAGATCGAGAAGGCCCACCAGGAGATCTACAACAGCCTGTTGCAGGTGCTCGAGGACGGGCGGCTGACCGACGGGCAGGGCCGCACGGTCGACTTCAAGAACACCGTGCTGATCTTCACGTCCAACCTCGGTACCGCCGACATCTCCAAGGCGGTTGGCCTGGGCTTCTCCCAGGGCGGCGGGGAGAACAACTACGAGCGGATGAAGCAGAAGGTCAACGACGAGCTCAAGAAGCACTTCCGCCCGGAGTTCCTCAACCGCATCGACGACATCATCGTCTTCCACCAGCTGACTCGCGAAGAGATCATCCGGATGGTCGAGCTGATGATCGGCCGGGTCGACAAGCAGCTCAAGAGCAAGGACATGGCGCTGGTGCTCACCGACAAGGCCAAGTCGCTGCTGGCCAAGCGCGGCTTCGACCCGGTGCTGGGTGCCCGCCCGTTGCGGCGCACCATCCAGCGCGAGATCGAGGACGCTTTGAGCGAGAAGATCCTCTTCGAGGAGGTCGGGCCGGGCCAGATCGTCACCGTCGATGTGGACAACTGGGACGGTGAGGGCGCCGGCGAGGACGCGGTGTTCACCTTCACCGGCGCCCGCAAGCCGGCCGAGCCGGTCGAGGCGGATCTGGCCAAGGCCGGAGCGCACAGCGCTGAGAGCGCAAGCTCTCAATAGCCCTCTCAGTAGCCTGGGTCCGCAGCGCAGCTGCCGACACCCCTACTCGGGATAGGTGTCGGCAGTTGCGCTTTCGCGGCGATGGGTGCGGCCCCAGCGTGTCTCGACGCCGGCCAGCTTCCAGTAGGCGATCGCGGCCAGCCAGGTGATGGCGAACAGGCCGACGATCCCCAGACCGGCGCTGTTGAGGTTGATGCCGCTGACCCATGTGGTCACGGGGTCATCCCACTTGAGGTCGTCGTGCAGGATTGTCACCAGTTCGATGGATCCGATCAGGAAAGCGACGGCGATCGACAACCCGGTGACGGTGAGGTTGTAGTAGATCTTGCGGACCGGCTGCATAAACGCCCAGTCGTAGGCTGCCGTCATCAGCAGGCCGTCCATGGTGTCCATCAGGCTCATGCCGGCCGCGAACAGCACCGGCAGCACCAGCACGGCGTACCACGGCAGACCGGCGGCTGCCCCGGTGCCGGCCAATGCCAGCAACGCGATTTCGGTGGCGGTGTCGAACCCGAGGCCGAACAGCAACCCGACGGGGTAGATCTGCATCGGGCGCTTGATGCGGTTCATGAACGGCCGCAGCAGCCGTGCCAGAAAACCACGGTCATCGAGCGCCGCTTCGAGTTCGTCATCGGAGTAGGTCCCGCGCCGAAGTTTGTTGAACGCCCTGGTGATCCCCACCATCGCGATGATGTTCATGGCCGCGATCAGATAGAGGAACAGTGCGGAGGCCAACGTCCCGGTGAAGCCCAGCGCATGTCGGGTCGGCGAGCCGTCGTCGACCAGGGTGCCCACCGCCCGGGCCCCGACGACGACCATCACCGCCATCAGCATCACGATGGTGGAATGACCCATCGCAAACCAGAATCCAACGGATTTGGGTTTGTGACCGTCGCTCATCAGTTTGCGGGTGGTGTTGTCGATCGCGGCGATATGGTCGGCATCGAATGCGTGGCGCACGCCGAACAAGTAGGCCGTGAGACCCAGGCCGACACCGAAGACGTCGCTTCCGGTTTGATAGCGGTGCGGCGCGACGAAGACGATCAAGGTGATGAAGCCGACGAGATGTATCAGCGCGACAAAGCCCAGCAATACGCTGATTTCGATGCGGTCACGCCGGTTCCAATTCCACGACAGCCTGACACGACGAGTGGCCACCTGCGTGCTGGAAACCATGAAACCCCTTTACCGAACTAGCGTTACGCGGGTAACAGCGCGAAGACCTGCTTGGCCACCTGCAGCATCCAGCTCGTCACGCTCGGCCCGTGGTCGCGATCCCAGTTCAGCTGGAAACTGACCACCCAGGCTTGTCCCGACCGGTCGACGGCGTACCAGCTGAACGTCAAATCCCCAGGCAGCCCACCGGCTTTGGCGCCGATGTACGGCCAGTCATGCCGGTCGAGGTCAATGCCGGGGATGGCGGACATGATCTGCTTGACAGGCGCGGCGGCGCCCACTGCGCCGGTCTGCAGAGCCGCGTGCACCCGGCAGATGTCCTCGGCATTCGCGTACCATTCCGCACCGAACTCTGATGCCGGAGTATGGGCTCGAGTCGGATCAGGTTGGTACGGACGAGAATTCGCCTGCTGGAGCAACTCGGCACGGACCTGCGGTGTAGCCTGCTTCCATTGCGCACGTAGATCTGGCTGTCCCCAGGCGACCGAGAACAGCTCGTGCATGGTGGGGAACGGCGTCATGGCTGCCGGATCGTGATGACCCGTATCGGCCAAGGCGTTTTCGACAGCTCGGGTGCCGACTTTTTCGATCAGCAAGTCGGTGGCCATGTTGTCGCTGGTGGCGATCATCTTCTCGGCGGCTGTTCGAACCGAAACATGGGCTCCGACCGGTAATTCTATGCCCGAGCCGACCGCTTTGCCCTTCTCGGTGATGGTCAGCTGATCATCCCAGGACACGGTTCCTCGTTTGATCGCCTCTGCCACCGCGTAGAGCACGTACAACTTGAAAATCGAAGCCAATGGCAAGGATTGGGTGGTATTGGTTCCTGCTACCCGCTCGCAGCTTCCGTCGTTGACCTTGGCCACCTGCCATGAGTAGCGGGCGCCGGTCTTGCGCAAGGCGGCGTCGACGTCGCGCCAGGAGGAGATGGTGGGTGCATGCGTGGTGACATCGAATCCGTCCACCAGAGTGGCGTCGTCGGTGTGAATCCGGATGTGCTGCTGCGCGCCGTAAGACGTGGTGAGTTTGAGGGTGGCGGCGCCGGCGCGGATATCGACACCGGTCAGCGCGAAGGGGCGATCCCACCACAGCTGTTCCATGGTGTGCTCGACTTGCTTGACCATGTCGGGCGCGGCCAGCGTGCGGACTCCGACCGGGCCGATGGGCCAGTCCGAGTTGAGCATGTCGAGGATCTGCTGAGCGCGCAGACCGGGCGGCGTCCTGATGTCTATCCGGACACTGCTGTCCGCGGCATGCGCGGAGGGAGTCGGTGACGGGGCGCAAGCCGGGGCCAGGGCGACGACCAGCGTGGCGACAGCAGCCAGTGCCGCAACACGGAGGTCGATCCGGCCGCTACGCCTTCTGGCCGGACCCGGCAACGTCCAACACAACCTCGAACTCCAGCAGCGACGCGCCGGTCGCCACCGGGTTGGCGCGGTGGCCGGCGTGGGCTTCGATGGCCGGGCCGGTTGCCCAGGCCTGGAAGGCCTCTTCGGACTCCCACTGAGTCACCACAAAGTAGCGATCTTCGCCCTTGACCGGGCGAAGCAGCTGAAAGCCGAGAAAGCCAGGCGAGTTCTCGACTGCGTGAGCTCGGTGGGCGAACCGCTTCTCCAGCTCGGGACCGGCGTCTGCTGGCACCTCGATTGCGTTGATCTTCACCACTGGCATGTCGTCAGGCTACCGTGCGGCGCGCGGCGACGATGCGGGCGGGAAGCGCCCGAGGTGGAGCCGGGCAAGATGGACGCCCGGCGACGATGCGGGCGGGAAGCGCCCGAGGTGGAGCCGGGCAAGATGGAGACGTGCCCGACGATCTGCTCACCCTTCGCGGCGGGCGAGGCGAGCCGGTGGTGCTGGTGCATGGGCTGATGGGCCGGGGCAGCACCTGGTCGCGTCAGCTGCCCTGGCTGAGGGGCCTGGGCACGGTGTACACCTACGACGCGCCGTGGCACCGCGGCCGCGATGTCGCCGACGCGTACCCGATCAGCACCGAACGCTTCGTGGCCGACCTGCGCGACGCGGTGGCCACGCTGGGCACGCCGGCACGGCTGATCGGCCATTCCATGGGCGCACTGCACTCCTGGTGCCTGGCCGCGGAATGTCCCGAGCTGGTGTCGGCGCTGGTCATCGAGGATATGGCACCGGATTTTCGTGGCCGCACGACTGGCCCGTGGGAGCCGTGGCTGCATGCTCTGCCGGTCGAATTCGATTCTGCTGAACAAGTATTCGCTGAATTCGGCCAGGTCGCCGGGCAGTATTTCCTGGATGCGTTCGACCGCACCGCGACCGGTTGGCGACTACACGGCCATACCTCGATATGGATCGAGATCGCCGCCGAGTGGGGCACCCGCGACTACTGGCGGCAGTGGCAGGCGGTACGCGTCCCCGCATTGCTGATCGAAGCCGGCAACTCGGTCACACCCGAGGGCCAGATGCGCCGAATGCATGAAACCGGCTACCGAACAACGTATTTACTTGTGCCGGAAGCCGGCCATCTAGTTCACGACGAAGCACCCGAGGTGTATCAGGAGGCGGTGGAATCCTTCTTGGCGTCCTGACGGGTGAGCAAACCGATGCGACGCTAGCGGTCCTCTTCGCCGATTAGCGCGTAGCGACCGTCAGGCGTCCGCGTCACCAGACCGTCAGCGAGCAGCGAATCCAACGCCCGCTCGCGTTGCGCGGGATCGGTCAGCCACGCTACGTCCAACTGGGCGCTGCTGACGGGAGAATCGCTGGCGCGCAATACATCCAGCAACCGGCCGCGCGCCTGCCGATCGGTCCCGGCATAGGTTTGCGGCCGTCGGGCCGGCCCGTCGCCCGGTGGGTAACCGGCTTGCCGCCAGGCGCAGTCGGTGATCGGGCACAGCCCGCAGCGTGGTGCCCGCGCGACGCATACCGTCGCGCCCAATTCCATCAACGCGGCCGAAAACCGATGTGCAGTGCCGTTATTCGGCAACAGGCCGGCGACGTCGGCGTGATCGCGCGCCGGTGACGGCGCACCGGCGTCGGCGCGGCCGTGCACGGCGCGAGCCACCACCCTGCGGACATTGGTGTCGACCACCGGGACCGGCTGCTGGTAGGCGAAGCAGGCCACCGCCCGCGCGGTATAGCCGCCGACCCCGGGCAGCGTGAGCAAGGTGTCGACGTCGTCGGGAACCACATCACCGTGATCGCGCGCGATCACCGTGGCGCACTCGTGCAGCCGCTTGGCCCGCCGCGGATAGCCGAGCTTGCCCCAGGCGCGCAGGACGTCGGCGGCGCTTGCTGCTGCGGTTGCCGACGGTGTGGGCCAGCGCGCCACCCAGTCCGTCCATATCGGCAGCACCCTGGACACCGGCGTCTGCTGCAGCATGAACTCGCTGACCAAGATCTGCCATGGGCTCACCCCGGGTTCCCGCCACGGCAGGTCGCGACGCGATCGGTCGTACCAGCTGAGCAGTTCTGCCGCGCGCACGGTCATCAGGTGCGGCACAATGTGCGCCATGCCCAGTGGCAGTCCCGAAAGTGCGTGGAAGGCACTCAAAGAGGGTAACGAGCGGTTCGTCGCCGGCCGGCCCGAACACCCCAGCCAGAGTGTCGATCACCGCGCCGGCCTGGCCACTTCGCAGAAGCCGACCGCAGTGGTGTTTGGCTGCGGGGACAGTCGGGTGGCCGCCGAGATCATCTTCGACCAGGGTTTGGGCGACATGTTCGTGGTCCGTACGGCGGGACATGTCATCGACTCAGCGGTGCTGGGCTCCATCGAGTACGCGGTGACGGTGCTCGAGGTGCCGCTGGTGGTGGTCTTGGGCCACGACAGCTGCGGCGCGGTCCAGGCGACGCTGGCCGCACTCGACGACGGCGTCCTGCCCGGCGGATACGTGCGCGACCTGGTCGAGCGGGTCACGCCGTCGATTTTGTTGGGCCGGCGCGAGGGCTTGACCCGGGTGGACGAGTTCGAGGCGCGGCACGTCGTGGAAACGGGCGCTCAGCTGGTGATGCGTTCCGCGGCCATTTCCGAGCGGCTGACCGCTGGAAAGCTCGCGATCGTCGGTGTCACCTACCGCCTTGCCGACGGGCAAGTGGTGTTGCGCGATCACATCGGCAACGTCGGAGACGAGCCCGCGGCCTGAATTCAGGGTCGCCGCGCGTGAAGCGCCACGCGACACGCCGAGAGCGGTCGGACGCCTGGCGGTGACCTGGGCTTACCGTGTGAACGTGCTGGATCTTGAACCGCGTGGCCCGCTCCCGCCGGAGATCTACTGGCGACGCCGGGGGCTGGCGGCGGGCATTGCGGTTGTGGTGGTCGGGATCGTGGTCGCGACCATCGTCGCCCTGATGAGCGGACACGCGGACGCCAACACCGCGTCCGACAAGCCCGCCTCCGGCCAGTCGGCGCCCCCGAAGTCGCCGATCGTGCAGCAGCCACAGGGCGAGGCACCGGCTGCGCCGTCGGCCGCCCCGAACCAGGCACCGGCCGAAACACCGACCGCGGCGGTGCAGCCACCACCGCCGCTCAAAGAGGGCGACGATTGCCCCGACTCGACGCTGGCCGTCAAGGGTTACACCAACGCGCCGCAGTATGCGACGGGTGACCAGCCGAAATTCACCATGGTCGTCACCAACATCGGACTGGTGGCCTGTAAACGCGATGTGGGAGCGGCTGTGCTGGCCGCGTATGTGTACTCGCTGGACAACAAGCGGTTGTGGTCCAACCTGGACTGCGCACCGTCCAACGAGACGCTGGTGAAGACCTTCGCGCCCGGCGAGCAGGTGACGACGGCGGTGACCTGGACCGGCATGGGGTCGGCGCCACAATGCCCGCTGCCGCGCCAACCGATCGGGGCCGGCACCTACAACCTCGTCGTGCAACTTGGCAACCTGCGCTCGGCCCCGGTGCCGTTCATCCTGGCGGATACGGGTCCGCAGGGTGCGCCGCCGCCGGGGGCCGCGGGACCGGTGCCGCCGGGCGCACCGGGACAGGCACCGATGGGGCCCCCACCGGGGCCGCCGGCCGCCGGGCAGTAGGACTAGCCGACCGGGTCGGCGATCGTCGACTCGGCCAATTGCGACAGTCCCTCGCGCACGTGCCGCGCCCACATCTCGCCGATACCCTCCACCGATTGCAGATCGCTGGCGCTTGCGGCCAGCAGACCTTGCAGCGTGCCGAATTCGCGTACCAGCCGGTCGATGTGGGCGAACTGCAGCCGTGGGATTCCTGCCATCGCCCGGTAGCCCCGCGAACTCATCGCCGAATCTTGCGCCTCGGTTGTCGACGGGTATCCGAAAACCTTTGCCAACGCGGTGAAATCGAGTAGTTCGGTGTCCGACAGGGCATCCAGCTCGTCGAGGGTGGCAATGAGTTCAGCCTTGGAAAGCGGTTCGGGGTTGGCGTGGTAGTCGCGCACGATCAGTTCGCGGGCAATGTCGTTGCCGCCGAGCAACTCCTCGAGCTGCAACTGCAGTTGACGTCCATCGGTGCCCAATTCGACCACGTCGTAGTCGATCACCAGACCGATGCGGCGAACCAGCTCCAGCCGCTGCACGACGGTCATCACGTCGCGCAGCGTGACAAAGTCTTCGATCTCGTTGCGGGTCAGCTGCCGGCTCACCTCGTCGAGCCGTGCCTTGTAGCGCTCCAGGGTGGCAATGGCCTGGTTGGCCCGCGACAGGATGGTGGCCGAGTCGGCCAGCACGTGGCGCTCCCCGGCGAAATACACGGTCACGATGTTCATCGAATGGCTGACCGAGATCACCGGATGGCCGGTCTGGATGGCGGCTCGCTCGGCTGAGCGGTGCCGGGTGCCGGATTCGTCAGTGGGGATCGACGGGTCGGGAACCAACTGCACGTTGGCCCGCAGGATGCGGCTGCCATCGGTGGACAGCACTACCGCCCCGTCCATCTTGCACAGCTCGCGCAGCCTGGTCGGCGCGTACCGCACGTCCAACGAGAAGCCGCCGTCGCAGATGGCCTCGACACTGTCGTCGTAGCCGAGCACGATCAGGGCGCCGGTGCGTCCGCGCAGGATCCGCTCCAGCCCGTCGCGCAACGCAGTTCCGGGCGCCAGCCGGCCGACGACGTCACGCAGGGTGGGTCGCGTCGCCTGGGCCGCGCCGTTGGCTCTCGCCTTGCTCGCAGTCATCACCAGCCATTGTGCTATGCCGGCGGCGGTTCCAGCAGGCGTAATGGCGGTGGCGGCTGATTGGCATGTTCGACGATGTCGAGCATGTGCTGCAGGGCAGCGACGATGGTGGCCGCCGGCAGGACACGCAAACCCGGGGGTGCGCTGGTAGATCCCGGTGGAATCAGTGCGATGGTGAATCCCTGCCGGGCGGCCTCGGCAAGCCGACGTTCCATCCCGGGCACCTGCCGCAGATCACCGGCCAACCCGACCTCACCAATCATCACCGCGGTGGTGGGCAGCGGCAGGGTCACGTATGCCGATGCCAACGCGATCGCCACCGCCAGATCCGACGACGGATCGGTCAACCGCATGCCGCCCACAGTGGACAGGAACGTGTCGTTGGCCGAAAGATCAAGTCGCGCATGCTTTTCCAGCACAGCGAGGATCATCGCCGCTCGTGCGTGGTCGATGCCGCTGACAGCGCGGTGTGGTCGCGCGTCCGACGGTCTGGCCAGCAACGCCTGCACCTCGCCGACCAGCGGTCGCTTACCGTCGAGGGTTACCGTGATCGCGGTGCCCGGAACCGGTCGCGGCCGCTGATCCAAAAACAGCCCGGACGGGTCGGCCACACCTTCGATGCCGCCTTCGTGCAGCAGGAAGCATCCGACCTCGTCGGCGGCACCAAATCTGTTCTTGACCCCGCGCACCATCCGCAATGCGGAGTTGCGGTCGCCTTCGAAATGCAGCACGACGTCGACCAGGTGCTCGAGCGAGCGCGGCCCGGCGATCGCCCCGTCCTTGGTGACGTGGCCGATGAGGATCATCGCCACACCGCTGGTTTTCGCCGCGGCCGTCAACGCGGTGGTCACCGCGCGCACCTGGGTGACGCCACCGGTGACACCGTCGGCATCGGTGCTCGACATGGTCTGCACGGAGTCCACCACCACCAGCGTCGGCCGCACGGCCTCGATGTGCCCCAACACGGCGTGCAGATCGGATTCGGCGGCCAGGAAGACCTCGTCGTGGCTGCAACCGGTGCGGTCGGCGCGCATCCGGATCTGGCCGCCCGACTCCTCGCCGGAGACGTACAAGGCCCGACGCCCCGACTTGGCCCACTGGTGGGCGACCTGCAAGAGCAGCGTCGACTTACCCACCCCGGGATCGCCGGCCAGCAACGTCACCGACCCCGGCACCACGCCGCCGCCGAGCACCCGGTCGAGCTCGGCGACGCCGGTAGCGCAGTGCCGGGCGGTGCGCGGCTCGATGGAGCTGATCGGAACCGCAGCCGCCGCAGGGGCTACCGGGCGGCGGTTGTTGCCGCTGACGGCGGACAGCACCGCCACCTCGGTGACCGTGCCCCAGGTACCGCACTTCAGGCAGCGTCCCACCCATTTAGCGGTGACATGCTGGCATTCCGAGCAGCGGTATTGCGAGCGTGACCTGGCCACGCACTGAACCGTATCCGGCAGATACGACAGATCCGGCCGTGACACGGCCGGCGGCAAGCGCCGTTATGGGTGTTCGACCGGCGGCGGGGCTTCGCTCGTTTGCGGCGCGAGCCCGGCCGAGATCGGCACACTCACGCGGGTGCTGCCGGCCTTCTCGAACTTGAAGGTGAAATCGTAGGTGAGCCCGTTGGTGATCGGCTTGCTCAGCGCCACCGTCGCCTTGGCCGTCTTGGCATCCTCGACATGCTTGATGGCCTCGGTGTTCTGACCGCCACCGGCACCGACGAACAGCATCCCGCCGGGCGGCAATGTGGAGTCGCCGGACAGTGTCACCGTCCCGATATCGGTGGTGATCCCGACGAGCTTGTCGGCGGTGTCCGGTGACTGGTTGACGGCCACCAGCACCAGATCCACCGACTGACCGGGCTTCAAGAAGTCGGTCCTCTGCACCGCTTGGATATGCACATTGCGCAGGGCCACGTCGTCGACCATGGCCTGGGTGCCGTTGACCGAGGGCATCTGCGCGGCCATCTGAGAGAGCTGGCCGGTGCCACATCCAGTGAAGGCGACCGCACCGATCAGACCGCCGGCGGCCAACGCGGCGAGGTGTGTTGAGTGCCGGACTCGGCGGATGGGCCGAGGGATCATGAAGCGGTTCACTCAAGCCTCCTGCTGGGCCTCGGCGCGGCCCTGGATCCAACCATGCCTACGGGTCGACTATGCACAGTAGTAGGTCGCCCGCCGGGGCGGTAGCCGAGGCCGCCTGCGAGCGTGTCAGGGTCGCGCAGTACCATGCTCGAGTGCCCTCGGCTGGGTTCCGATCGGTCTTCAGAAGGTCTTCAGAAGGCCCCTGCTATGCACGAATTCAGCTGTCTGTCAACCCCCTCTCTACCCGCGCGGTGCCCCTGACCTGCACCGTTGATCCGCGCGTGTTCACGCGCCGTGTTAAGATTGAACTAACGAAAGGGGCTCGAACCAGATGATTTTTAAGGTCGGAGACACCGTTGTCTATCCACACCACGGTGCTGCGCTAATCGAGGCGATCGAAACTCGGACCATCAAAGGGGAACAAAAGGAATATCTCGTCTTGAAGGTGGCGCAGGGAGACCTGACAGTTCGAGTGCCCGCCGAAAACGCCGAGTACGTGGGTGTCCGCGATGTTGTGGGTCAGGAAGGCCTGGACAAGGTTTTCCAGGTTTTGCGCGCCCCGCACACCGAGGAGCCGACCAACTGGTCGCGCCGCTACAAGGCGAACCTGGAGAAACTTGCCTCCGGTGACGTCAACAAGGTCGCCGAGGTAGTGCGTGATCTGTGGCGCCGCGACCAGGAGCGCGGTCTGTCCGCGGGTGAGAAGCGCATGCTGGCCAAGGCGCGGCAAATCCTGGTTGGTGAGTTGGCGTTGGCCGAAAGCACCGACGACGCCAAGGCGGAAACCATTCTCGACGAGGTGCTCGCCGCCGCCTCCTGACTGTGACAGGCACGGTCGCGGTGGTCCCGGCCGCGGGGTCGGGCCAGCGGCTGGCCGCCGGTGTTCCCAAAGCGTTCTTTCATCTCGGTGGGCGCACGCTGGTTGAACGCGCCGTCGCCGGTTTGCTGGAATCCGGTGTTGTCGACCGGGTCGTGGTGGCGGTTCCCGCCGACCGCACCGACGAGGCCAAGCTGATCTTGGGTCGGCTCGCGACCGTCGTTGCCGGCGGCGCCAACCGTGCCGAGTCGGTGGCGCGGGGCTTGGCAGCCGCAGGTGAGACGGAATTCGTGCTGGTGCACGACGCGGCGCGGGCGTTGACACCGCCGGGATTGGTGACGCGTGTGGTCGAAAGACTGCGGGCCGGAGATTCCGCTGTGGTGCCCGCTCTGCCGCTTTTAGATACCATCAAAGCCGTCGATGCAAATGGCGTGGTACTGGGCACGCCGGAACGGGCTGGGCTGCGCGCGGTGCAGACCCCACAGGGATTCACGGCCGAGCTGCTGCAGCGTGCGTATCAGCAGGCGGGAGCCGCCGACTTCACCGACGACGCATCGATGGTCGAGCACATCGGCGGCCAAGTCCACATCGTCGAGGGTGATCCGCTGGCGTTCAAGATCACCACCCCGCTCGACGTCCTGCTGGCCCAAGCGATCGTGAACCGGTGAACGCGCGTATCGGTGTGGGCACCGACGTCCACCAGATAGAACCCGGACGCCCCTGTTGGCTGCTGGGCTTGTTGTTCGACGACGCCGATGGCTGCGCCGGACACTCCGACGGTGACGTCGCCGCCCACGCACTATGCGACGCGCTGCTGTCGGCGGCCGGGCTCGGTGACATCGGCGCGGTGTTCGGTGTCGACGACCCGCGGTGGAAAGACGCCAGCGGGGCCGGCATGCTGCGCCACGTCGCCGGCTTGCTCAGCGCCGAAGGGTGGCGGCTCGGCAACGCCGCCGTGCAGGTCATCGGAAACCGGCCGAAGGTCGGCCCCCGCCGCGAGGAGGCGCAGCAGTTGCTGTCCGACTTGTTGGGTGCGCCGGTTTCGGTGTCGGCGACCACCACCGACGGCTTGGGCCTGACCGGACGCGGCGAAGGGCGGGCCGCCATCGCCACCGCGCTGGTGATCCCTAAATAGCGCTCGTTGGTCAGAGACCTAACAGGCCGAGAAGAGCCGACACCACAGTGCCGCCGATGTCGCCGGGATCGAGCGCAGAAGTCACGTCGAAGGCGGACGCCAACTGAGCTGCCAGGTCAGATGCCAGATCAACGTCTGGAGCCAATCCGAGCATCGAACCGAGGTCGAAGTCGCCAATCGATCCGACAAGCGAACTCAGATCGAGTCCAGTCGGCTCGAGCAGCCCACTGAGGTCGAGGTTGGCCGGCTCGAGTAGCCCACTGAGGTCGAGGTTGGCCGGCTCGAGTAGCCCACTGAGGTCGAGGTTGGCCGGCTCGGCCAGCGCACTGACGTCGAGGTCAGGAGTCGATCCGAGCGACGAAGTCAGAGCAGGGACTAAAGCTGCGGCCGCGTTGACTGCGTCGCCGGTGCCGCCCTCGTCGTCGACGGGGGGGTCAACCGGCGGAAGCGCCGCACCCAGAGATCCCAATATGAACGGCAAGCCCATCATCGGCAGATACATCGCCATCATCGGCGCCATCATCGCCATGGACATGCCCATTGAGGTCAGCGAACTGGCCCCGGCGGGACCGGCTATGCCGGCTGACGCCGCAGCCGCCGGAGCGGCCGAGGTGGCCTGTTCGGCCTGCTGTTGCGCGACGGCCTCAGCTTGTTGCTGTGCGGCCATCTCAGCCTGTCGTTGCTGTTGTTCTTGCGCGGCGGCTTGAGCCTGTTGTTGTGCGGCGATGACCTGCTGCTGTGCGACCGCGTCAGCCTGTCGTTGCGCGGCGACTTCAGCGGTTTTCGAAACTGGATCCGGCGGAGGCACTGGCCCCTCAGCGCTCGCCGTTGCCGCGTTCGCTATTGCTGCAGCTAGGAGTACCCCCGACGCTGCCACTAGCTGCTTACTCACCTCAGGGATATTACACGCAGCCGCAAAACATCGAACAGAATCGGTGAAGTTGATTGCAAGGAGATTGCAAATACCTAGCGCCGCCACCTGGCGGGCGCCGGACAGCTAACAACACGCGTTCGAAGAAGCGCGGCGGGGGACCCATGCGCAGCTGGCGGTGATGCCGTTCGAGACCCGCTCGGACCCCCGGTAAGCTGGCACGTCGTGACCGATCGCGCCCCGTTGCGGCTTCATGACACGGCGACCGGTGCCGTGCGTGAGTTCGTTCCGTTACGGGCCGGCAAGGTTTCGATCTACCTCTGCGGCGCCACCGTCCAGGGCTTACCGCACATCGGTCATGTCCGCAGCGGTGTGGCATTCGACATCCTGCGCCGCTGGCTCATGGCGCGTGGCTGGGATGTCGCGTTCATCCGCAACGTCACCGACATCGACGACAAGATCCTCAACAAGGCTGCTGCGGCCGGTCGCCCGTGGTGGGAATGGGCAGCCACCTACGAGCGGGAGTTTACGGCCGCCTACGACGCGCTGGGGGTGCTTCCGCCTTCGGCGGAACCCCGCGCCACCGGGCACATCACCCAGATGGTCGAGCTGATCGAGCGGCTGATCGCGTCCGGGCACGCCTATACCGGCTGTGGCGACGTCTACTTCGATGTGTTGAGCTACCCCGACTACGGCGAGCTGTCCGGCCACCGCATCGATGACGTCCATCAGGGCGAGGGGGTGGCGCCCGGCAAGCGCGATCAGCGCGACTTCACGTTGTGGAAGGGCGCCAAGCCGGGCGAACCGTCGTGGCCGACTCCCTGGGGTAGGGGACGTCCCGGCTGGCACACTGAATGCGTCGCGATGTCGCGCGAGTACCTCGGTGCCGAGTTCGATATCCACTGCGGCGGAATGGATTTGGTGTTCCCGCATCATGAGAATGAGATCGCTCAGAGCCGCGCGGCCGGCGACGGATTCGCCCGTTACTGGCTGCACAACGGCTGGGTCACCATGGGCGGGGAAAAGATGAGCAAGTCGCTGGGTAATGTGCTCACGATTCCGGCTGTGCTGCAACGGGTTCGGCCCGCGGAGCTGCGCTACTACCTCGGCAGTGCTCACTACCGGTCGATGCTGGAGTTCTCCGAGACCGCGCTGCAGGACGCGGTCAAAGCCTACGTCGGGATCGAGGACTTTCTGCACCGGGTGCGCAACCGGGTCGGGGCAGTGGTGCCCGGGCAGTGGACCCCGCGGTTCGCCGAAGCGCTCGACGACGATCTGGCTGTGCCGATCGCACTGGCGGAAGTGCACCATACCCGGGCCGAAGGCAACCGGGCGCTCGACGCCGGCGATCACGACGCCGCCCTGGCTCATGCCGGCGCGATCCGCGCGATGATGGGCATCCTGGGCTGCGACCCGCTCGACGAGCGCTGGGAATCGCGCGATGAGACGTCGGCCGCGATGGCTGCTCTCAACGTGCTGGTGCGTTCTGAGTTGGAACGACGCGAGAAGGCCCGCGAACAGCGCAACTGGGCGTTGGCCGACGAGATCCGCGACCGCCTCAAAGACGCCGGCATCGAAGTCACCGACACCGCCGACGGGCCGCAGTGGTCGCTGGAGACCGGCACCGATGGCCGGTAACTCGCGACGGCGCGGGGCGGTGCGCAAACCCGGCACCAAGAAAGGCCCGACGGTCGGATCCGGCGGAGTACGTCGACGGGGTCTGGAGGGCCGCGGGGCGACGCCGCCCGCGCACATGCGACCGCACCACCCGGCCGCCAAACGCGCCAAGGCCCAAGCGCGCCGATCGGCGACTCGGCGCACTCGCGACGAGACAGAGACAGTGCTGGGCCGCAACCCGGTGTTGGAGTGCCTGCGGGCCGGCGTGCCGGCGACCGCGCTCTACGTTGCGCTCGGCGCCCAGGCCGACGAACGGCTCACCGAATCTGTGACGCGCGCGGCCGATTCCGGCATCGCGATCTTGGAGGTGCCGCGCAGCGATCTGGACCGGATGACCACCAATGGCTTGCATCAGGGCATCGCATTGCAGGTGCCGGCTTATGACTACGCCCATCCCGACGACCTGTTGCAGGCCGCCATGGACTCTCCGCCGGCGTTGTTGGTCGCGCTGGACAACATCTCCGATCCACGCAACCTGGGTGCGATCGTGCGCTCGGTGTCGGCATTCGCCGGTCATGGGGTGCTGATCCCGCAGCGGCGCTCGGCATCGGTGACCGCGGTAGCCTGGCGGACCAGCGCCGGCGCAGCGGCGCGCGTTCCGATCGCGCGGGCCACGAATCTGACTCGCACACTCAAAGATTGGGCGGCTGCGGGCTTGCAGCTGATCGGGCTGGATACCGAAGGCCCGACCCCGCTCGACGACATGGACGCTACTGGCCCGGTCGTCGTGGTCGTCGGTTCGGAGGGCAAGGGACTGTCGCGGCTCGTGCGGGAAAACTGCGACGCCGTGGTGTCCATACCCATGGCCGGTCCCGCCGAGTCGCTGAATGCGTCGGTGGCCGCCGGAGTTGTGCTCGCTGAAATAGCACGCCAGCGCAGGCGTTAACTGCCGGGCATGAGGCTACGTCGGCGGGTCCTGGTACTGGCGGTCGTAGTTGTCCTCGGGGCGCACCCGACCGCGACCGCCCAATCATCCGACTTCGATGTGGTTGCCCACCAAGGCGGTGCCAGCGCACTCGAAATCGGAGTCAGCACCTTGGAATTCGATATCGGTATCACCAAGGACCATCAACCGGTGGTATGGCACGACCAGGATATCCATCCGCTGAAGTGCACCGACCGTGGCCCCGTATCGGCGGCGGACCCTGAATACCCTTACGTCGGAAAGCTCGTGCACGAGCTCACGCTGGCACAGGTTCGCACGCTTGACTGCGGTGGCCCGATCGCAACCCTGCCGGAGATCTTTGCGCTCAGCGACTCTTACCACGCTGAGGTTCGCTACGATATCGAAACCAAGGTGGACCCCGAGGAGCCTTCTGCCACAGCAGCTCCCGATGAATTTGTCGACGTGATCGTCGCGGCGGCCAGTGCTGCGGGGAAAATCGACCGGATCGAAATACAAAGCTTCGACTGGCGAACGCTGGTGATTACCCGCCAGCTGCACCCGTCGATTCCGGTGGTGACCCTGTGGAACCAGACCACGTGGCGCCCCGGATCGCCTTGGCTGGCCGGCATCGACCCGGCCGTCGTCGGCGATCCCGTCATCGCCGCGAGGATGATCGGGGCGAGCATCATCTCGCCGGTTTATTCGCTCGTCGACGCGGCGCTGGTCGAGCGCGCACATGCGGTGGGCCTCAAAGTACTTCCGTGGACGGTGAACGAAGCCGACGACATGCACGCACTGATCGCCGCCGGAGTCGACGGCATTATCACCGACTATCCCGCGGTCCTGCGCACGGTAATGGCCGAACTCGGCATGCCGGCCCCGGCCCCGGCTCATCGCTAGCTGCCGCGCACCAACGTTGTTCAGATCCAGGGGTCTTCGCGTCGCCACACGGTGGGCATATCCAGCGCGACGCCGTCCTGCGCGGCGAGCTCGTCCAGGATGCGCATTGAGGCGTCCAAGTCGTCGACTGTATAGGGCAACGCCCGCAACGGCTTTGACAGTGGACGGAAGAAATCATCCCAGTGGATCAACACCACGCGGCGTGCGCCGACCGCGCGGACCGTCTCGGTCCAGTAGTCGACAAGGTAGGACTCCGGCTGTAGGCCCAGCTGGCCCACCCCGAAGTACACCACATCGGCGCGCTGTCCGGCCAGTGCGCCGTTGACGAATCCGGCGCTGCCCTGGATCAACAGCCGACGATCCGATGGTCGGTGGTGTACGAGCGTCGACCATGCCTCGCCGCACCGGTAGGCCGACACCCGCACCGGCGGAACAACTGGTCGATCGATCACCCCGGGATACCGGTCGGGTGGGCAATGGTGCGACTCCATCAGCGTTATTTCGAAATTGCCCAACCGGATTGGCTCACCAGGAGTCGCGACGACCAAGCGGTCTTCGGCCAATCCGTAGCCCCGTCCGACGTTGGCCGCCGACTCGCCACCCACCAGCTGGGCGCCGGTGCGCTCGGCGACCAGCGGGGAATCCATCGCGTGGTCGATATGGGTGTGTACCGGGATGACCGCGTCGAGTCGGGTTACCTTGGCGCGGCTCAGGCACCCGTCGACCCGGGCGGTCGATGGTGAGACCTTCCGCGACGCCAGCTGCGTCAGGCTGGGCCTGGAGAAGTAGCCGTCGGTCATGATCGCCGACGATCCGTCATCCAGCAGCAGCGTCGAAACTCCGAGCCACGTCACCGCCAGCGGCGCATCGGCTTTGGCGGCGGGCACGGTGAACCTGTGGGAATAGCGGGCGATGTCGGGGCGCCCCGGCCGCAGCCGCATCAGCTGAACTCACCCAGGTCGGCGTCGAGGTCGACAGAAGTCACGTTTTGACAGTAGGCGCTGTAGCGTCACAGAGCATGTCCGGGAGTCCCACGCCGCGGCGACGGGCCACGCTGGCATCGCTGGCCGCCGAGCTCAAGGTCTCGCGGACCACGATCTCCAATGCCTACAACCGGCCCGATCAGCTCTCGCCCGAGCTGCGAGAGCGGGTGCTGGCCGCGGCGAAACGGCTGGGATATCCGGGGCCGGACCCGGTGGCGCGGTCACTGCGCACCCGCAAAGCGGGTGCGGTGGGACTGTTGATCACCGAGCCGTTGACCTATTCGTTTCGCGACCCGGCAGCGCTGGATTTCGTTGCAGGACTTGCCCAGTCATGTGAGGAGCTGGGACAGGGACTGATGCTGGTGGCGGTCGGACCGAGCCGCACCGTCGCTGAGGGCAGCGCGTCGGTGCTGGCCGCGGGTGTCGACGGCTTCGTGGTGTATTCGCTGTCCGAGGACGATCCCTACCTGGAGGTCGCGCTGCGACGGCGGCTGCCGGTGGTGGTGGTCGATCAGCCCAAGGACGTGGCTGGCGCGTCCCGGGTGGGCATCGACGACCGGGCGGCGATGTGCGAGCTCACCGAGCACGTGCTCGCCTTGGGCCATCGCGAGATCGGCCTGCTGACCATGCGGCTGCGGCCGGACGGGCGCAACGGCCCGGTCGATGCGCAACGGCTACGGTCAGCGACGTTTCAGGTGCAAAGCGACCGTGTCAACGGTGTCCGTGACGCGATGGCCGCAGCCGGGATCGCACCCGAGTCACTGACCGTGGTGGAAAGCTGCGAGCACACTGCGGCGTCGGGCGGTATTGCGGCCAGAGTCGCCATGGAGGCCAACCCGCGGATCACCGCGCTGATGTGTACCGCCGACGTGCTGGCGCTGTCGGCGATGGACTACCTGCGCGGCCGGGGCATCTTCGTGCCCGGTCAGATCAGCGTCACCGGCTTCGACGGCATACCCGAAGCGATCAGCCGGGGCCTGACCACAGTGGCGCAGCCGAGTCTGCGCAAAGGCCGGCGTGCCGGCGAACTTCTGAACTCCGCCAGGATCGGCTCGCCGGTCGTCGAGATGCTGGACACCGAGTTGATCCGCGGACGTACCGCCGGGCCTCCGGGCTGAATCTTTGCGGGTGACCCGCTGCGCCCGGCTACGCCGCGCTTGCGATCACCCTTGACTCTTTGCGGGTGACCCGCTGCGCCCGGCTACGCCGCGCTTGCGATCACCCTTAGGTCTTTGGCTGGTCCTGGTCTCCGATCAGCAGCCGCACCGCCAGATCCAGCCGCTTGGTGACGTCGGTGGCCGATGCGCGCCGGGTGAGCCACGCCAGCAGGTTGGACAGCCACACATCCGAGATCACCCGGGCAATGTGGTACTGATCCTCGGTCGGTTCGCCGTCGGCCATGGCCCGGGCGAACATCGAGTCGATGAGCTTTTCGACGTGGTCGACCTCGCCCGCGGCCGACGCGTCGGCGAACACGTAGGCCCGGGTCATGGCCTCGGTCAGCAACGGGTTGCGCTGCATCGCGCGGTTGAGCTTGCTGACCATGAAGCTCAGCCGCTGATACGGCGTCCCTCCGGTCAGCGTCGACCGGTCGGTCTTGGCGTCGATGCGTTCGAATTCTCGGCCCAGTGCCGAAACCAGCAGGTGCACCTTGGACGGAAAGTAGCGGTACAGCGTGCCGACGGCGACGTCGGCCCGGTCGGCCACCGCGCGCATCTGAACTGCCTCGTAGCCGCCTTTGGAGGCTATCGCCATCGTCGCGTCCAGGATCCGTTTGCGACGCTCGCGCTGGGCGTCGGATCCGAGCTCGGACTCCGCTAGGACGGCCACGTTCACGACCTCGCGGGGCTGCGCATCAGAAGCGCGGCCCGGTTTGGACGCCGCTGGCTCCGAAACGGGGCGAGACATGTGACGGGCAGCTCCTTCCTGTTGCGTTCCCGCTCAAAACGATACGCATGTTCGAGCGCGAACCTCTCACATCCGTGCCACCCTGGCAGCGGCATGTCCTGCTGCGATGGCGTTCGACTTGACGGTCGATCGCTGGCACTATTAGAACACGTTCTAGTCAACCGAGGAGCCTTAACCGTGCCAGTCACTATCACCGACGAACAGTTCGCGGCGCGTGAGCTGGTACGCGATTGGGCCGCCGGGGCAGGTACAACGGCGGCGGTCCGCGACATCGAGCAGGGCAAACCGCAGGCCTGGCGACCGGTTTTCGCCGGTCTGGCCAGTCTCGGCCTGTTCGGTGTGGCGGTTCCCGACGACCGTGGCGGAGCCGGCGGCAGCATCGAGGACCTGTGCGCCATGGTCGACGAGGCGGCCAAGGCGCTGGTCCCCGGACCGGTGGCGACGACGGCGCTGGCCACGCTGGTAGTCGAGGATCCCGAACCGCTGGGCGCGCTGATGTCCGGCGAGCGGGCGGCCGGGCTGGCGCTCACCGGCGACGTGTCCCTCGACGCCGCGGCGCAACGCGCGTCGGGCAGTTTGCCGTGGGTGCTCGGCGCCGACGCCGATGGCCTGCTGCTGGTGCCGGCCGATGGCAGATGGTTGCTGGTCGAGGCCGGCGCCGACGGCGTCACGGTCGAGCCACTGCAGGCCACCGACTTCTCCCGGCCGCTGGCCCGAGTGGTCCTGGACTCCGCCCCGGTCACGGCGCTAGATGCGCCGCAACTGGAAGATCTCGCCGCGACCGTGCTGTCCGCCGAGGCGGCGGGAATCGCCCGGTGGGCGCTGGACACCGCGGTGGCCTACGCCAAGGTGCGCGAGCAGTTCGGCAAGCCGATCGGCAGCTTCCAGGCGATCAAGCACATCTGTGCGGAGATGCTGTGCCGGGCCGAGCAGGCTGCGGTCGCCGCCGCCGACGCCGCCCACGCCACCGCCGATTCGGAGCGCAGCCAACTGTCCATCGCCGCCGCCATCGCGGCCGGCGTCGGGATCGAGGCGGCCAAGGCCAACGTCAAAGACTGCATCCAAGTGCTCGGCGGCATCGGCATCACCTGGGAACACGACGCGCATCTGTACCTGCGCCGCGCCTACGGCATCGGGCAATTCCTCGGCGGCTCACCGCGCTGGCTGCGCCGCGCGGCCGCGCTGACCCAGACCGGTGTCAGGCGCAAGCTGTCCATCGACCTCAGCGACGTCGCCGACCTGCGGCCCCAGATCGCCGAGGCGGTCGCGAAGGTCGCGGCGCTGCCCGCCGATCAACGTCAAGCGGCGCTGGCCGAAGCGGGGCTGTTGGCCCCGCACTGGCCGCCGCCATACGGCCGCGGCGCCGGTCCGGCCGAACAGTTGCTGATCGACCAGGAGATGTCGGCGGCGGGTGTGTCCCGGCCGGATTTGGTGATCGGTTGGTGGGCGGCGCCGACCATTCTCGAACACGGCACGCCCGAACAGATCGAGCGCTTCGTGCCCGCTACCCTGCGCGGGGAAATCTTCTGGTGTCAGCTGTTTTCCGAGCCGGGTGCGGGCTCCGATCTGGCGGCGCTGCGCACCAAGGCGGAGCGGGTGGACGGCGGCTGGAAGCTCACCGGACAAAAGGTCTGGACGTCGTCGGCGCACAAAGCGCAATGGGGAGTATGTCTGGCCAGGACTGACCCGGAAGCGCCCAAACACAAAGGGATTACCTACTTCCTGGTCGACATGAGTTCGGCCGGCATCGACATCCGGCCGCTGCGGGAGATCACCGGCGCCTCGCTGTTCAACGAGGTCTTTCTCGACGGTGTGTTCGTGCCGGACGAGATGGTCGTCGGCAACGTGAACGACGGCTGGCGGCTGGCCCGCACCACCCTGGCCAACGAACGGGTGGCGATGGCCGCCGGGACTGCGCTGGGCAATCCGATGGAGGAGCTGCTCGCAACGGTTTCAGAGATGAATCTCGATGTCGCCCAACAGGATCGGTTGGCGCGGTTGATCATCACCGCGCAGGTCGGCTCGCTGCTCGACCAGCGGATCGCCCAGCTCGCCGTCGGCGGACAGGACCCGGGCGCGCAATCCAGTGTGCGCAAGCTCATCGGGGTGCGATACCGCCAGGCGCTGGCGGAATTCCGCATGGAGCTCTCCGAGGGCGCGGGCATCGCCGACAACCGCACCGTCCACGACTTCCTCAACACCCGTTGCCTGACAATCGCCGGCGGCACCGAGCAGATCCTGCTCACCTTGGCCGCGGAGCGGTTGCTGGGCCTCCCGCGCTGACGGACGCACCGCG
Source organism: Mycobacterium shimoidei (assembly GCA_002101905.1). Lineage (GTDB taxonomy): Bacteria > Actinomycetota > Actinomycetes > Mycobacteriales > Mycobacteriaceae > Mycobacterium > Mycobacterium shimoidei. Next base: position 106,038 of record LQPU01000025.1, read on the forward strand.
AGATTGCAGTCAGGGTCGTGGTTTTCGCTGAATCACGACCCTCAGCGCAATTTGGCGGCGCAGACGGTTGCGGGAGCCAATAGACTGCATTGGCAGTAGATGAAGCGCGTTGTCGTGCTCGGCCGTGGAGGGGCGGGCAAATCGATTCTTGCGGCAAAGCTCGGCTCGATCACGGGTTTGCCGGTGGTAGAACTCGACAAATATTTCTGGGCGCCCGATCTCACTCCGATGGGCCCTGATCAGTGGACGGCGCTTCAGCAGAAACTCGTCCACGACGACCGGTGGATTCTTGACGGCGATCTCGGCGAGTATGACGTGCTCACAGAGCGTTTGAGGGCCGCCGACACCGTTATCGTGCTCGACTTCTCCTTGTGGCGCTGCGTATGGCAAGCCGCGCGCCGGTCACGACAAAAGCTTGAGTTCTGGCGTTGGGTGATTTGCTATCGCCGCCGCAGCCTTCCCCGGATTACGGCCGCGATAGCTGCCGACGCCTCCTATGCCGACGTTCATGTGCTGCGGAACCCCCGCGAGTCACGCCAATTTTTGGCTCACGTCGAGCGCAGCTCGCGCATGTAGGGATGTCGTTGCCGCTCAGGAGAACCCGGTCTGTGCACAGGTGCTGGGCGAGGTGAGGTTGACCCCGGCATAGACCACCTGAATGTGCGTACACATGATGACGTTCACGTTGGTCTCCGGCTGGCCGGTGTGCCAGTCGGTGGCGTCGATCCGGCCGCTGCTCTGATACTTCTCGGGCGGCCCTTCACCCATGTAGATGTCGGTCATCACGTCGGTCCCACCCTGTTTCTGGATCCGCTCGTATTGACCGTCGGCATGGACGTCGAGGTACGTCGTCCGGCTCATGGTGCGAAATTCCGTGCTTTGCCTGGCCCAAAGGTCGGGCGGAAAGCCCGATATCCCGTCGGGCCTTCGCAATGCGGCCCCGACGGTGAAGTCGCAGCTGCCCGTCGCGCGGTGACAATCGAGGACGGCGCGGGTCTCCAGTTGGGTCGCCTCGTCGATCGGCATCAAGGTGGTGGCGGTGTTGCTCGCCGCCGAGGACGGGGGCGCCAGCGCCAACGCCAATCCGACGCCTGCCACTGAAATCGCCAGCTGCTTGGTCATCAGCAGAACTTAACCCTCGGCCCTACTCGTCGTAAGTGACTTCGACCGAATCGGTTTCCGGGCGAGATTGGCAGGCCAGGATCAGCCCCTCGTCGAGGTCTTGCTGCTCCAGCACGTCGTTGACCTCCATGTTCACTTTGCCCTTGCGCAGGCTGCAGGCACACGCGCCGCAGTGCCCCTCCCGGCAGGAGAACGGCGCGTCCAGACCGGCGTCCAACAGCACGTCGAGCAGCTTGGCGCCGCGCGGCCACGACACCGTGTGCGTCTCGCCGTCCAGCTGCACCACCGCGGTCGCCGGTGGCTCGTCTCCGGTGTCCTCGATCGTCACCGCCGCGAACGGATCGGACTCCAGCGACTTGAAGACCTCGAGATGCACTTGGGCGGCAGGGACTTCCAGCGAGTCCAGGGCTTCCCGCGCGGCTTGCATGAACGGCCCGGGCCCGCAGATGAAGGCTTGGCGCTTGGTATAGGCGGCGGCCAGCTGCGCCAGCGCGGTGGCGCTCGGCAATCCCTGCAGCGACTCCAGCCAGTGCACAACGGTCAGCCGGTCGGGGTACTTGGCGACCAGCTCGCGCAGCGCGTCACCGAAGATCACCGAACGCTCGTCACGGTTGGCGTAGATCAGCGCCACCTGACCGCTGCCCTCCGACAGCGCCGACTTGCAAATCGACATGATCGGGGTGATCCCGCTGCCCGCGGCGAGCAGCAGGAAATCGTCGTCGAGCGTCTTGGGCACGAAATTGCCCGACGGTGCCAGCACATGAATCCGCATCCCGGGGTGGGCGTGGTCGCACAGCCAGTTCGACGCGTAGCCGTCTTTGTCGCGCTTGACGGTGACGGTGAGCGCGTCGTCGGTGAACGGTGAGCTGCACAGCGAATAGCAGCGGGCCACCGACCCGGTGCGTTCGCTGGGCACGCGCAGCGTCAGGAACTGGCCCGGGGCGTACCGCAGCCGGTCGGCCGGAATGTCGGCCCCGTCGGGCACGGTGAACACCAGCGACCGCGCGTCGTCGGTCTCGGCGAGGACCTCGGCGATCTGCAGTTCCAGGACGTGGCTGCCAAGCGGTTCGTCGGGCACGATGTCCGTCACCGCCGGCGCCTTTCCCTCGGTCATAACTAGAACAGGTTACAGAAACCGCGTTAGGTATCGCTACCAGCCGCAGGAATACCCTGCTCGACACAAATCGGAACGTGTTCTAGTCTTTGGTCTATGTCAGCTTCCATTCAACAGCGTGACGCCCAGGCGGTCCTAGCGGGTATCGACGATTTGCTTCCGCAGCTGCGTGAGCGTGCGCAGGCCTGCGAGGACCTGCGCCGGCTGCCGGACGAGACCGTCAAGGCGCTCGACGAGGTCGGCTTCTTCACCCTGTTGCAGCCCGAGCAGTGGGGCGGCCTGCAGTGCGACCCGGCGTTGTTCTACGAGGCGGCCCGACGGCTGGCCAGCGCGTGCGGCTCGACCGGGTGGGTGGGCTCGATCATCGGCGTGCACAACTGGCACCTGGCGCTGTTCGACCAGAAAGCCCAGGAGGAAGTCTGGGGCGACGACCCGACGGTACGGATCTCCTCGTCGTACGCCCCGATGGGCGCTGGCACCGTGGTCGACGGCGGCTACCTGGTCAGCGGGTCATGGAACTGGTCGTCGGGCTGCGACCACGCCACCTGGTGCTTCGTGGGCGGCCCGGTGATCAAGGACGGCCGGCCTGTTGACTTCGGCAGCTTTCTGATTCCGCGCAGTGAATACGAGATCGAGGATGTGTGGCACGTGGTCGGGCTGCGCGGCACCGGTAGCAACACCATCGTCGTCAAGGATGTTTTCGTGCCCCGGCATCGGTTCCTGTCCTACAAGGCGATGAACGACGGGACGGCGGGCGGCTATAAGACCAACACCGCACCTGTTTACAAAATGCCTTGGGGCACAATCCATCCCACTACGATTTCGGCACCGATCGTCGGGATGGCCTATGGGGCCTACGACGCGCACGTGGAGCACCAGGGCAAGCGGGTGCGCGCCGCGTTCGCCGGCGAGAAAGCCAAAGACGATCCCTTCGCCAAGGTCCGCATCGCCGAGGCCGCCAGCGACATCGACGCGGCGTGGCGGCAGCTGATCGGCAACGTCAGCGACGAGTACGCACTGTTGGCAGCCGGCAAGGAGATCCCGTTCGCGCTGCGCGCCCGCGCCCGACGCGACCAGGTGCGCGCCACCGGACGGGCGATCGCTTCGATCGACCGGCTGTTCGAGGCCTCCGGCGCCACTGCGCTGGCCAATGACCAACCGGTGCAGCGCTTCTGGCGTGACGCCCACGCTGGTCGGGTACACGCCGCCAACGACCCGGAGCGGGCGTACGTGATCTTCGGGAACCACGAGTTCGGGCTGCCGCCCGGCGACACGATGGTGTAAGCCGTGACCGCGACCGAGGAGCTCACGTTCGAGTCGACCTCGCGCTTTGCGGAGGTCGACGTCGACGGTCCGCTGAAGCTGCATTATCACGAAGCCGGCAGTGGTCCCACGATCGTGTTGCTGCACGGCGGCGGGCCCGGTGCGTCGAGCTGGACCAACTTCTCCCGCAACATCGCGGTGCTGGCCAAGCATTTCCACGTGCTGGCCGTCGACCAGCCTGGCTATGGACACTCGGACAAGCGTGCCGAGCACGGGCAGTTCAACCGCTACGCCGCACGGGCTCTGCACGGATTGTTCGACCAGCTGGAGCTGGGACGCGTTCCGCTGGTGGGTAATTCGCTGGGCGGAGGCACCGCGGTGCGCTTTGCGCTCGACTATCCCGACCGGGCCGGCCGACTGGTGCTGATGGGTCCGGGCGGTTTGAGCGTCAACCTGTTCGCGCCCGACCCGACCGAGGGCGTCAAACGGCTGGGCAAGTTCACCAACGAACCCACCCGCGAGAACCTCGAGGCGTTTCTGCGGGTCATGGTCTACGACCAGAAGTTGATCACCCCGGAACTGGTCGACCAGCGTTTCGAGTTGGCCAGCACCCCGGAATCGTTGACGGCGGCCCGGGCGATGGGGAAGTCGTTCGCCGGCGCCGACTTCGAGCTGGGCATGATGTGGCGCGAGGTGTACCGGCTGCGTCAACCGGTACTGCTGATCTGGGGCCGCGAGGACCGCGTCAATCCCCTGGACGGGGCACTTGTTGCGCTGAAAACCATTCCTCGTGCGCAGCTGCACGTCTTCGGGCAATGTGGGCATTGGGCGCAAGTGGAGAAGTTCGACGAGTTCAACAGGCTCACGATCGATTTCCTGGGAGGTGGGTGATGAGCATCCGGTCCCTGGGCTACCTGCGCATCGAGGCCACCGACGTCGCGGCCTGGCGCGAATTCGGCCTGAAAGTCCTCGGCATGGTCGAGGGCAAAGGCGCGGGCCAAGGCGCGCCCGAAGGAACACTGTATCTGCGGATGGATGACTTTCCGGCCCGGCTGGTGATCGTGCCCGGAGAGCACGACCGGTTGTTGGAGAGCGGCTGGGAATGCGCGAACGCCGAAGGCCTGCAGGAGATCCGGGATCGGCTCGACATCGAGGGAACGTCCTACAAAGAGGCCACCGCCGCCGAACTGGCGGACCGCCGGGTCGACGAGATGATCCGGTTCTCCGACCCGTCGGGCAACTGCCTGGAGGTCTTTCACGGCGCCGCGCTGGAGCACCGCAGGGTGGTCAGTCCTTATGGGCACAAATTCGTCACCGGCGAGCAGGGGCTGGGCCACGTGGTGCTGTCCACCCGTGACGACACCGAGGCGCTGCACTTCTACCGCGACGTGCTCGGTTTCAAACTGCGGGACTCGATGCGGCTGCCACCGCAGTTGGTCGGACGGCCCGCCGACGGGCCGCCGGCCTGGCTGCGCTTCTTCGGGTGCAACCCGCGCCACCACAGCCTGGCGTTCATGCCGGCGCCCACCCCGAGCGGAATCGTGCACCTGATGGTCGAGGTGGAGAACTGCGACGACGTCGGCCTGTGCCTGGACCGGGCCTTGCGCCGTAAGGTGCCGATGTCGGCGACATTGGGCCGGCACGTCAACGACCTCATGCTGTCGTTCTACATGAAGACACCAGGCGGATTCGACGTCGAATTCGGCTGCGAGGGAAGACAAGTCGACGACCACGACTGGGTCGCCCGGGAAAGCACCGCGGTGAGCCTGTGGGGCCACGACTTCTCGGTAGGCATGCGCGGGTAGCGATGTCGGAGCAGATCGACTCTCAGGCCTTCCGGCAGGTGCTCGGTCAGTTCTGCACCGGGATCACGATCATCACCACCGTGCATAACGACGTTCCGGTCGGTTTCGCGTGCCAGTCGTTCGCAGCGTTGTCGTTGGACCCGCCGCTGGTGTTGTTCTGCCCGACCAAAGTGTCGAGGTCCTGGAAAGCCATCGAGGCCACTGGCAAGTTCTGTGTCAACGTGCTGACCGAGAGCCAGAAGCACGTGTCTGCCCGCTTCGGCTCCAAGGAACCGGACAAGTTCGCTGGAATCGATTGGACCTTTTCGCCGTTGGGTTCGCCGGTCATCGACGGATCGCTGGCGTTCATCGACTGCACGGTGGTCTCGGTACATGACGGCGGCGACCACTTCGTGGTCCTCGGCGCGGTGAAGTCGTTGTCGGAGGCACCCAAGATCAAGCCGCGACCGCTGCTGTTCTACCGCGGGGAATACACCGGGATCGAGCCGGACAAGACCACGCCGGCGCAGTGGCGCGACGACCTGGAGGCATTCCTGACCACGACCACCCAGGACACCTGGCTTTAGCTCTGGTCGGTTACTGCCCGTGCCAGCGCGCCTGATGCTCGGCGTGCGTGTGCAGGTAGGCGCCCGGGCCGAAGAACGCGTCGTAAAAATCGGTGTCCAGATGCTGCGCTTGCAGATACATCAGCACGTGCACTGTCGGCACGGTGCCCGGCAGCTTGCCGAAGGTGTCGTAGATGTACGACGCCTCCAAGCTCACCACTTCCTGGATGCCCTCGGGCGGCAGCGCGGAGGCCCGCACCTTCGGTGAGTCCGACCACGGCCCCGGGGTGTCGGAGTGGAAAGGCCCACCGGGACCGAATTTCCGCTCCACAAGCTTGTGCACTCCGGCCGAAACCGACGGCACATGTGGTGGGCTGAGGGTCTCGAAAAATCCAGGCAGACCGGTGGCATTCGGGAACGGCCAGCGTTCGTCGTCGTCAGACACGAAGCCCAGTCCATCCAACACCGACAACCGGTTCAGGCCGTCGTAGATCCAGCCGCCGAGGCCCAGCGCCTGTAGCGCCAAAGCCCCGTTGTTGGCGGCGATCGCGAGTTCCGCGGTCGCCTCGGTCAGCGTGTACTGCTCCACGAACGAAAGCGGGATGGGGTCATCAGCGTGGGCCAGTGACGAAAAGTGCTCGATCCCTGGAATATTGCGCCGGTTGATGTCGTCGACGACCAGATAGCCGTTGGCCGCGAAGAACCACAGATTCTCCATCAGATGCTCGGCGAGATCGGCCACCGGAAAGGCCAGCAAGCTGCCCGGATGGTTGGCGATCCAGGTGTTGTGGCCCTCCATGTGGGGTTCTTCGCGCGGCACTTCGAGGCGGACGTCCGAGATCCGCACATAAGACGCCGCGGTGTGGCTGATCCAGTCCTCGATACTTCCGTACTCCCGTGGCGGCTCGTCGCGAGTAGGCAACAGATATGTCCCGCTGTCATCGGTGAAGAACAGCTGGCTGGTGTGGAAGCCGGCCGCCGATGGAAACGTTCGACCGCTGGCACTGCCCGAGTAGTTGGGCAGCGACGGGGCGTAGCCGGGGTGGTGGGCAATCCCGTAGTGCCATCCGGTGACGCCGGCAGTAATTGAAAGCACCAGTGCCCGTTCGACTTCCGACAACGGCTGCACCTGTCGGCGACTTGTGTAGGCCAGCGTTCCGGCAGGGATCCGGCCGCCCACCGGAAATCGTCGCGATCGACGCCCGGTGATGGCGGACAACAGCGGGAACTGCGCCACCTCGGCCAGCGCAGCACGCTCGTGATCGGAGATGACGAGAGTCATCGGCCAAGCCAGCTCCGCATGCGACGCAAAGCTTCTTCGATATCCGATCTCGGGCCTGCGAAGGACAGCCGGACAAATGACCCACCGTGCGCAGTGTCGAAGTCGATACCGGGAGCAATCGCAACCCCGGTGTCCGCCAGGAGTTTCGAGCAGAAGTCCAACGAGTCCGTGGTGAAGTCCGACACATCGGCGTAGACGTAGAAGGCGCCGTCGGTAGGGGCCAGCCGGTCGATGCCAATGTCGCGCAGACCGTCGAGCAAGAGCCCGCGGTTGATCGCGTACTGGTGCAGATGGCCGTCGGCTTCGGCGATCGCTTCGGGAGTGAACGCGGCGACGGCGGCGTACTGGGACAGCACCGGCGGACAGATGGTGAAGTTTCCGGTGAGGCAGTCGACTGCGCGACGCAGCTCCGACGGCATTACCAGCCAGCCGAGCCGCCAGCCCGTCATTGCGAAGTACTTGGAAAAACTGTTGACCACCACGGCATTTCGCGATGTCTGCCATGCACAACTGGTCTGCGGTGCACCCTGGTAGACCAGGCCGTGGTAGACCTCGTCGCTGATGAGCCGGACGCCGGAGGCGTCACACCAGGAAGCGATCGCCGCAAGTTCTTCCGGCGGGATGACGGTTCCGGTGGGGTTGGCCGGGCTGGCCACCACCACGCCCTGAACGGGCGGATCGAGCTGGGCCAGCATGGCAGCGGTGGGCTGGAACCGGGTCTGTGGGCCGCATTCGATTTCGACGACCTCACATCCGAGCGCGGACAGGATGTTGCGGTAGCACGGGTATCCCGGACTGCCGAGCGCCACCCGATCGCCGACGTCGAAGCAAGCCAGGAACGCGAGCAAGAACCCTCCCGACGACCCTGTCGTCACCACCACGTCGTCGGTGTCGACCTGCAATCCGTACCGCTGTTGGTAGGACGCGGCAATCGCGGCGCGCAGCTCCGGAATGCCCAACGCCACCGTGTAGCCGAGCTGGTTGGTTTGAAGTGCTGCCGCCGCCGCGGCACGCACCGGTTCGGGGGCCCCGGCACTGGGCTGGCCCGCCGACAGGTTGACCAGGTCGCCGTGGGTGCGCTGCCGCTCTGCAGCCGCCAGCCAAACATCCATCACGTAAAACGGCGGGATGCCCGCTCGCAACGCGACCTTGTTCATTGCGTCAGGTTAGAGCAGTTCCGATTCAAGCCGGCGCAAGTGGTCGCGCGGCGCCCCGAACAGCTGCGAACTACCGTGCGCGCGTTTGAAATACAGGTGCATGTCGTGTTCCCAGGTGATTGCGATGCCGCCGTGCAGTTGGATGCCCTCGGCGGCCACGGTGCTGAATGCCTCGCTGGCGGCCACCCTGGCCAGCGCCGCTGATGTGGCCGACGGCTCCGAGATGGCGTCGTTGACGACCGCCCGCGCGGCCTGCACCGCGACGTACAGGTCGGCCATGCGGTGCTTGAGGGCCTGAAAGCTGCCGATCGGCCGGCCGAACTGCACGCGTTCCTTGGTGTAGTCGACGGTCAGCTCCAGACAGCGGGTCGCGGCGCCGATCTGCTCGGCGGCCAGCAGAATGGCCGCGGTGTCGGCGATGCCGGGGTCGGCGCCCATCGGCGCGGTGGTCTCTGACGTGACCCGGGCCAGGCGGCGGGTGGGGTCCATGGACGCGACGGGCTGGGCGCTGAATTTCGTCCACCGGGTGAGCTTGCCACCGTCGGCCGCCACGAGGATGTCGGCGATGTCGCCGTTGATCACGTAATCGGCGTCGAACACGACGGCGCCGACGGCCGTGCCCTCTGCCAGCCGCTGCAGTGCTGCGGTGTCGGGCTCGTCGGCGGCGAGCAGCGCGAGTTCGGCGAGCATGGTGCCCAGCAAGGGCGTTGGCGCCAGCACCTTACCGAGCTCTTCGAGGACGACCGCGGCATCGCCGAGGCTGCCGTCGGCCCCGCCGTACTGCTCGGGCACCAACAGCGCGGCGGCACCGACCTGCTCGCACAGCAGCCGCCACAGCGACTCGTCGTAGCCCCGCTCCGATTCCATCGCCGCTCGGACCGCCTCCGGCGTGGCGTGCTTGGACACCAGCGCGGCCACGGTCTCGCGCAGCAATTCCCGCTCGTCAGTCATGGCGCCGCTCCTCCTCATCGCTGCGTCCCCCGCAAGCGGGAGGTGCCCCCACTGCATCGTCGCCGGCGCAGGTCATAGCGCCTCCAGGACCCGTCGCCGATGCGCGGCCGGGTCACCCCAGGCCGATCGCAGCGCCTGCACTCGCAACAACCACAGCGACAGGTCGTGCTCGGCAGTGAAGCCGATGGCGCCGTGGGTCTGCAGCGCCGATCGGGCGGCCAGCAACGCGGCATCCGAGGCCGCCGCTTTCGCGGCGCTGACGTCGCGTGCGGTGTCGGGCGAGCCAGCAGCCAGCGACAGCGCCGCACCGTAAACCAGCGGGCGGGCCAGTTCGACCGCGACGTGCACGTCGGCCAGTTTGTGCTTGATCGCCTGATAGGAGCCGATCACCCGGCCGAACTGAGCGCGCTGCTTTGCGTAGTCGACGGCCGCATCCAGCAGCGCCTGACCGGCGCCGACCAATTGGGCCGCCGTTGCCAGGGCGCCGAACTCAAAGGCGCGGGCGACGTCGGCCTCCCAGCTCACGGCGCCCGCGGTGACCTCGAACAGCCGACGACTCGGGTCGACCGACTCGTGCTGCGCACCGGGTTGCGCTTCGCTGACGCGCCCATCGGCCAGCAGCACCAGCCCGGCGACGTCGGCGTCGACGGCGCGCGGCGTGTGCGGCGGCAGCGCGACGGTGGCGATCAGCTCGCCTGCGGCCAGGGCCGCGCTCCGATCGTCGTTGACCAGCAGGCTGGGGGCGACCGCAATGGATTCGGCTACCGGCCCGGGCACACACCAGCGACCGAGTCGCTCCAGCGCGACCACCAGGTCGACCGGATGCGCGTCCAGACCGTCGAACCGCTCGGGAACCATCAACGCGGTGACGCCCAGATCGGCCAACTGCGCCCACACTTTGCGGCCCGGCGCGGTGTCACCGCCGGCCCAGGCCCGCACCGCCGCCGGAACGTCCGCTGCGGCGAGAGCCGCGTCGATACTGGCCGCGAAGTCGCGTTGCTGTGCGTCCAAGTCGAATCTCATCTGGCCTTCTCCCGAGGCAGACCCAGCAGCCGCTCGGCGATGATGTTGCGCTGAATTTCGTTGGTGCCGGCGTAGATCGGACCACCCAACGCGAACAGCAAGCCGTCGGTCCAGGAGTCGGCGAGCTCGCCGTCGGCGCCGCGGATCTCCAGCGCGGTCTGGTGGATGGCGACGTCCAACTCGGACCAGAACACCTTGGTGACCGACGACTCGGCGCCCAGCTCACCGCCCTCGGCCAGCCGGGTCACGGTGCCGAAGGTGTGGAGTCGATAGGCCTGCGCCTTGATCCACGCGTCGGCCACCTGATCACCGAAAGCATTCTCGTCACTGGTTTTCCACAGCTGCGCGAGCCGCTCGGCGGCCGCCAGGAATCGTGCCGGGCTGCGCAGCGACATGCCGCGTTCATTGCTCGAGGTGCTCATGGCCGCACGCCACCCGTCGTGCACCGAGCCGATCACATCGGCGTCGGGCACGAACACGTCGTCGAGGAAGATCTCGCCGAAACCGGTGGCGCCGCCGAGCTGGGCGATCGGTCGCACGGTGATCCCGTCCGCCTTCAGGTCGAACATGAAATAGGTCAGGCCCCGGTGACGCTCCGCGTCGGGATCCGAACGGAACAACCCGAATGCTTTGTCGCCGAATGGTGCTCGTGAACTCCAGATCTTCTGGCCGTTCAGCAGCCAGCCGCCGTCGGTTTTGGTGGCCGTGGAGCGCAGCGAAGCCAGATCGCTGCCCGACTCAGGCTCCGACCAGGCTTGCGCCCAGATCTCCTCACCGCTGGCCATCTTGGGGAGCACCCGGTCCCGCTGCTCCTCGGTGCCGTGGGCGAACAACGTCGGCGCCAGCATCGAGGTGCCGTTAGCGCTGGCCCGGCCCGGGGCGCCGGCGCGAAAGTACTCCTCTTCGAAGACGACCCATTGCAACAGTGAGGCGTCGCGGCCACCGTACTTTCGCGGCCAGGTAATCACCGATAGACCGGCATCGAAAAGAACTCTGTCCCAACGCCGATGCTGCTCAAAGCCTTCGGCGGTGTCATAGGACTTGGTCGGGAAGGCCTTCTTGTTGGCGGCCAGAAAGTCGCGCACTTCGGCTTGGAACGCGCGGGTCTCGTCGTCGAATTCAAGGTCCATCAGGGCATCTCTCGCAGCAGCGGTTTGACCACCTTGCCACCGGCATTGCGCGGCAGGGTGTCCACGAATCTCACAGACCGGGGCGTTTTGAAATTCGCCAGATGCTCACGGGCATAGGCGATCACAGTCTCTTCATCGAGATCAGACCCGGGCCGGGTCACCAGGAACGCCCGACCGACCTCGCCGAGGCGTTCGTCGGGCACGCCGATAACCGCTGCGTCGAGCACACCGTCGAGCCGCGCGAGCACCTGCTCAACCTCGGCGGGATAGACGTTGAACCCGCCGCAGATGTACATGTCCTTGAGCCGGTCGGTGATCTGCAGATTGCCTGCAGCATCGAGTTTTCCGACATCACCGGTGTGCAGCCAGCCGTCGGCGTCGATAGCCTCCGCGGTTGCCTCCGGATCGTCCAGGTAGCCCAGCATCACGTTGGGCCCGCGCAGCAGCACTTCGTTTCGGTCTCCAATGCGCAGTTCGAAATCGGCGATCGGGCGTCCGCACGTGGTGGCGACCGTGACCGGGTCGTCGTCGGGCCGGCACATAGTGCCGAATCCGTTGCACTCGGTCAAACCGTAAGCGGTCAGCACGATGTCGATGTCGAGCTCGGCCTGCATGCGCTCGATCAGCACTACCGGCACGGTGGCCGCACCGGTGACCGCGAACCGCAGCGAGCTCAGGTCGTAGTCGGCGCGGGCGGGATGGTCCAGCAGCGTCTGGTAGATGGTCGGCGGCCCGGGCAGCACTGTGATCCGGTGCTCGGCCACGGCGCGCATCGCCTGCTCGGCGTCGAAGGTCAGCTGCGGGATCAGCGTCGCGCCGGTCTGCAGGCAGGCCAGGATGCCCGCCTTGTAACCGAAGTTGTGAAAGAACGGATTGATGCACAGGTAGCGGTCATCACTGGTGATCTTCCCGCAGGCGGCCCACGCCGCCGACCCGGCCAGCGATTGCCGGTGTGCGCACAACACACCTTTGCTGCGGCCGGTCGTGCCCGAGGTGAACAGCACATCGGAGACGTCGTCGGGCCGGACCGCGGCGGCGCGCGCGTCCGCGGCCGGCAGGTTGGAGCCGGCGGCGACGAACTCGTCCCAGTTGCCGTCGTCGGCCTCGATCGGCACCCGCACGATATGGCGCAGCTCGGGTAGCGCCCCGCGGTCCAAATCGGCGAGCTTGTCGGCGCCGAGGAATTCGCCCATTGCCACCAGTAGGGGGGCCTTGGTCCGGACCAGAATGTCGGCGGCCTCCGAGGCGGTGTATCGGGTGTTCAGCGGGACCACGATGGCGCCCGCGTAATGCGTCGCCAGGCACGCGACCACCCAGTGCCAGGTGTTCGGCGACCAGATCGCCACCCGATCGCCGGGGTGAACACGCAGCTTGATCATGGCCGCGGCCGCCTGGCGCACCTGCTGGCGCAGCTCGGCGAAGGTCAGGGTGCGATCAGGGGTGACCAGCGCATTGTGGTCGGGTAGTTCGCCGGCGATGCGGTCCAATACCGCAGGAATGGTCCGCGGATCGGTCGACATCGGTGCGTGCTCCTCAATGCTTGATGGGCCGTCACACCTGGACGCTGCGCGCTCACATCGTCGCCGGCCTACAAAGCAAGTGCTTGGTAGGTTAGCCTACAGGGATGCAGGAGGTCGAGGAGTTCCGGGCCGAGGTGCGCGACTGGCTGGCCGAGAACCTGGTCGGCGAATTCGCGGCGCTCAAGGGTCTCGGCGGACCCGGCCGCGAGCACGAGGCGTTCGAGGAGCGGCTTGCCTGGAACCGGCACTTGGCGGCGGCAGGTCTGACGTGCCTGGGTTGGCCGGTCGAACACGGCGGTCGCGGACTGTCGGTCGCTCACCGGGTGGCGTTCTACGAGGAGTACGCGATTGCCAACGCGCCCGCGAAGGTCAACCACTTCGGCGAGGAACTGCTCGGGCCGACGCTGATCGCCTTCGGCACACCCGAACAACAACAGCGGTTCCTGCCCAAGATCCGCGACGTCACCGAGCTGTGGTGCCAGGGCTATTCCGAGCCCGGAGCCGGCAGCGATCTGGCGAACGTGTCCACCACGGCGGTGCTCGACGGTGACCAGTGGGTGATCAACGGCCAGAAGGTGTGGACGTCGTTGGCGCACTGGGCGCAGTGGTGTTTCGTGGTGGCGCGCACCGAGAAAGGCTCCAAGCGCCACGCGGGCTTGTCCTATCTGCTGGTGCCGCTGGACCAGCCCGGTGTGCAGGTCCGCCCGATCGTGCAGTTGACCGGCGAGTCGGAATTCAACGAGGTGTTCTTCGACGACGCCCGTACCGACGCCGATCTGGTGGTCGGCGCACCGGGCGACGGCTGGCGGGTCGCGATGGGAACACTGACCTTCGAGCGCGGGGTTTCCACACTCGGTCAACAGATCGTTTACGCCCGTGAGCTCGATGGCGTTGTGCAGCTCGCCAAACGGACCGGCGCCGCCGACGATCCGCTGATCCGGGAACGCCTGACCCGGGCTTGGGCCGGTCTGCGGGCGATGCGTTCGTACGCCCTGGCGACCATGGATGTCGAGCAGCCCGGGCAAGACAATGTGTCAAAGCTGCTGTGGGCCAACTGGCATCGCGAGCTCGGTGAGATCGCAATGGAGGTGCAGGGCAAGGCCGGGATGGTGTTGGACGGCGGTGACTTCGACGAGTGGCAGCGACTGTACTTGTTCACCCGGGCGGACACCATCTACGGCGGTTCCAACGAGATCCAGCGCAACATCATCGCCGAGCGGGTGCTCGGCCTACCTCGAGAGGTCAAAGGATGACGTTAGCGGTCGCGCCGAAAGAGATTGACGGACACGGTCTTTTGACCGGGAAGGTCGTGATCGTCACCGCGGCCGCGGGCACCGGCATCGGGTCGGCCACCGCGCGACGTGCTCTGCTCGAGGGCGCCGATGTCGTCATCTCCGACCACCACGAACGACGGCTGGGGCAGACCGCGCAGGAACTGTCGAAGCTGGGTCTCGGGCGCGTCGAGCACGTGCTGTGCGATGTCACGTCCAGCGCGCAGGTCGATGCGTTGATCGCGTCGGCCACCGCCCGGATGGGTCGCATCGACGTGCTGGTCAACAACGCCGGCCTGGGCGGGCAAACCCCGGTGGTCGATATGACCGACGAAGAGTGGGACCGCGTACTCGACGTCACGCTGACGTCGGTGCTCCGCGCGACCCGGGCGGCGCTGCGCTACTTCCGGGAAGCCGATCACGGCGGCGTGATCGTCAACAACGCCAGCGTATTGGGCTGGCGTGCTCAACATTCGCAGGCACATTATGCCGCCGCCAAAGCCGGGGTGATGGCGCTGACCCGGTGTAGCGCCATCGAGGCCGTCGAATATGGTGTGCGGATCAACGCGGTGTCGCCCAGCATCGCCCGGCATAAGTTCTTGGACAAGACTTCGTCGTCCGAGTTGCTCGACCGTTTGTCGGCCGACGAGGCGTTCGGACGCGCCGCCGAGCCGTGGGAGGTGGCGGCCACCATCGCTTTTCTGGCCAGTGATTACTCCAGTTATTTGACTGGAGAAGTTATTTCGGTATCGAGCCAACATCCATGAACCGGCGCGAAGAACTTCTGCAGCTGGCCGCGACGATGATGGCCGAACGTGGCCTGCGCGCTACGACGGTACGCGACATCGCCGACGGCGCCGGCATCCTGTCGGGCAGTCTGTACCACCACTTCTCCTCCAAGGAGGAGATCGTCGACGAGGTGCTACGCGGCTTCCTCGATTGGCTCTTCGCCCGTTATCAGGAAATCGTTGACACCGAACCGAATCCGCTGGAGCGGTTCAAGGGGCTGTTCATGGCGTCGTTCGAGGCGATCGAGCACCGCCATGCACAAGTCGTCATCTACCAGGACGAGGCCAAGCGGTTGAAGTCGCAACCGCGGTTCTCCTACATCGACGACCTGAACAAGCAGCAGCGCAAAATGTGGCTCGATGTGCTCAATCAGGGCATCGAGGACGGCTACTTCCGGCCCGACCTCGACGTCGACCTGGTTTACCGTTTCATTCGCGATACCACCTGGGTGTCGGTGCGTTGGTATCAACCCGGCGGACCGCTCACCGCCGACCAGGTGGGCCGGCAATATCTCGCCATCGTCCTTGGCGGAATCACCAAAGAAGGAGTCTGACATGGCCGCAGTTTCTCAGGCGTACGTCATCGACGCGGTGCGGACCGCGGTTGGCAAGCGCAACGGATCTCTTGCCGATGTGCATCCAATCGACTTGGGGGTGGCGGCATTTCACGGTCTGTTCGACCGCGTTGACGTCGATCCCGCCGCGGTGGACGACGTCGTGGTGGGCTGCGTGGACGCGCTGGGTGGTCAGGCCGGCAACATCGGCCGCAATGCGTGGCTGGCGGCGGGGTACCCCGAGGAGGTTCCGGGTGTGACCGTCGACCGGCAGTGCGGATCCAGTCAGCAGGCGATTTCCTTTGGCGCCCAGGCGATCATGTCAGGGACCGCCGATATGATCCTGGCCGGCGGGATGCAGAACATGAGCCAGATTCCGATCGCGTCGGCGATGGTGGTGGGCAAAGAGTTCGGCTTCACCTCGCCGACGGGCGAGTCGAAGCACTGGCTACACCGCTACGGGGATCAGGAGATCTCACAGTTCCGTGGCGCGGAGTTGATCGCCGAACGGTGGAACCTGTCCCGCGAGGAAATGGAGCAGTTCGCGCTGACCAGCCACCAGCGTGCGCTGGCCGCGATTCGCGTTGGGCACTTCGACAATGAAATCGTGGCGGTCAACGGATTTCGAATCGACGAAGGCCCGCGGGAAACATCGCTGGAGAAGATGGCCGCGCTGCCACCGCTTTCCGAGGGCAGCCGGCTGACCGCGGCGGTGGCCAGCCAGATTTCCGACGGCGCTAGCGCGGTGCTGCTGGCATCCGAGCAGGCGGTCAAGGACCACAAGCTCACGCCGCGCGCCCGAATCCACCACATCAGCGCCCGCGGCGCCGACCCGGTGTTCATGCTGACCGGCCCCATTCCGGCGACCCGCTATGCGCTGGAGAAGACCGGGCTGTCCATCGACGACATCGATGTTGTCGAGATCAACGAGGCGTTCGCGCCGGTCGTGTTGGCCTGGCTCAAGGAGATCAAGGCGGACCCGGAGAAGGTCAACCCCAACGGCGGGGCGATCGCGCTCGGCCACCCGCTGGGTGCCACCGGGGCCAAGCTGTTCGCGACCATGCTCAACGAGCTCGAGCGCACCGGTGGCCGGTACGGCCTGCAGACGATGTGCGAGGGCGGCGGCACCGCCAACGTCACGATCATCGAGCGGCTGTAGCCGCCTGCCACTGCCGCGAGCGGGCGTGTTTGTACACCGACACGCCGTAAAACTTGTACAACTGCGCCCGCTCGCGGCAAGAAGAGGCCGAACGGTCAGCGTGACAGGCCAGCGATGATGGCATCGACGGTGCGCCCGGCCAGCGCGTCGATCTCACGGCGACTCGAACGCCTTAACGGGCCGTGCAGGGCGAGCTCGGCGAACCCGTGCACCGCGGACCAGCAGGGCCATTCGGCGCCCGCGCGCCGCTCGGCGGGCAACACGCCCTCGGTCACCATGGCATCGAGCGCCTCGACTAAGGCGAGATACGGTGGCGCAACAGATGTTTCGATCGGGCCATCGGTGAGATCAGCTCCGAAAAAGGCGGTGCTGAACCAGCCAGGCTCGTCCAGCGCGAATTTGATGTAGCCAAGCCCGACGGCGCGCAGGCGGTCGCTGGCGCACGGCTGCGCCGAACCGCTTCGGCGCGTCGAGGCGTTCATCCGCGCGGCCATCCGGTGCTGAATGGCTGTTGCAACCGCCGACAGCAATGCTTCGCGGTCGGCGAAGTGACGGTATGCGGCATTAGGGGAAACCCCAACGCGCCGAGTCGCCTCCCGCACGGTCAGTGCCTCCGGCCCACCGGCCCGAGTGAGGTCGAGACCGGCGTCGATCAATGCCGCGCACAGGTCCCCGTGGTGGTAAGCGGTCTTCAAGTCGGCCAACCCTTGACCCTCCTGCAGGCCGAAGTGTACGGTGTGAACATTATCAAATGTGGACAGCGTAAACATTTCGATCGCGACAATTAGGGAGTCGCCATGATGGACACAGTGAGCGAGGTCGCCACCATCGACGCGGCCGCCGCCGCGGTGTTTCACATCCTCGCCGACCCGACGACGCACGCCGCCATCGACGGCACCGGCTGGGTCCGCGAATCGCTCGACGGACAGCAACTGAGCGATGTGGGACAGATCTTCCGAATGTCGATGTATCACGACAACCACCCGGCAGGCAGCTACGAGATGGCCAATCAGGTCGTCGTTTTCGATCCGCCGAACGCCATCGCATGGAAACCGGGACAAGAGCTCGCCGACAATGGGGATATCGAATTCGGCGGCTGGTTCTGGCGCTACGACCTGACACCTTTGAATGCGCACGCGACACAAGTCATGTTGACCTACGACTGGTCGGCGGTGCCCGCCACGCTACGTGAACACATCCAATTCCCGCCGTTCGACCGCGATCATCTGAAGAACTCGTTGGCCCACTTGGCCGGGCTCGCCGGCCCACGGCATTGACCACGAAAGGAAATCGCAGTGCACACCATAGGATTACCGCCCGTCGTCGACCAGGAAACGTGGCAGCGAGAATTGGACGCGCTGCGCGTTCGGGAAAAGGCGGCGACCCGCGAGCTCGACGCGATCGCCGCGCAACGACGACGTCTGCCGATGGTCGAGATGCCGGACTACGTGCTGGAGGGGGAGAACGGCCCGGTGCGGCTGGCCGACGTGTTCGAAGGCAAACGGCAGCTCATCGTGTACAACCACATGTGGTCCCCGGGTGAACAGTGGCAGTGCTCGGGCTGCACGGGCTTCACATCGCAGTTCACCCGCCTGGAGTTCCTGGACAACTACAACGCACGGTTCGTCATCGTCACGCAGGGACCCATCGACGAAGCGCTGGCCTACAAGCGGCGGGTGGGCAATCGGATGACCTGGTACTCCACCGCCAATAGCTCGTTCGGGGACGACGTCGGCGCTCCAGCGGGCGGCGGGTTCGCGGTGAATGTCTTTCTGCGCGACGGGGATCGGGTATTCCGCACCTGGCATACCAACGGCCGGGGCACCGAACAGCTGAGCCACTCGTTCGCGTTGATCGACATCCTTCCGTACGGGCGCCAGGAGGATTGGCAGGATTCGCCGGACGGCTGGCCGCAGCGCCCCACTTACAGCGGCTGGGCGAGCTCGCAGGACATCGCCCGGGCATACGGCGCCGACGCAGGAATTGACCAGCAAGGAAGGACAAGATGACCACCACGACGACGGGCCTGCAAACGATCAGCCTGGTGTGCGTACCGACACCCGAGCAGGACAAGGCAGTCGAGTTCTACGAGTCACTCGGGTTCGACAAGCGAACCGACCAGCCGTTCGGCGGCGGTTACCGGTGGATCGAGGTTTACCCGCCCGATGGCACCACCGGCATCGCGCTTGCTCCACCCCCACCGGACGGCGGACCGGTGCAGCCGGCCAACACCGGTATCACGCTGACCACCAGCGATATTGACGCCACGCACGCGGCGATGAAGGAGCTCGGCGTCGACGTCGACGCTCAGGTGTCGCGAATGGGCGAGCCGGTTCCACCGATGTTCTGGTTCCGCGATCCGACCGGGCACACACTGATGGTCGTGGAGTCCTGACTGCGGGCGAGGGGTCATTGCACGAGGGCCGCCGCGGATTGCAGCTGCTTGATCGCGTCGGCGACGATCGTCTGGATCAGTTCGGCGCATGACGGCAGATCTTCGACGATCCCGGCCACCTGGCCGGAGGCCAGCACACCGGCGTCGGTGTTGCCTTCGACGAGGCCTGCTTTCAGCAGCATTGGGGTATTGGCCGCCATGATCACCTGCGACCAGGTGAGGTCCTTGCCGTGCCGCATAGCCAGACCATCGCGGATCATCGACCGCCAGGTCATCTGCGACATCTTCTTGAACTTGGCGGCATTGCGTGCCGCGGCGATGAAACCCATTGCCCGCGAACCGCTCTCCAGCTTCTCGACGAGCCCGGTGCGCAGCACCCGATGCGGCATACCGTCGACGCGAGTGGTCACCACGGTGCCGTCGAGAGCCGACTCCAGATAGCGGCGCTTGACCTCGTCAGGCACCGTGGAGTCCGACGTGAGCAAGAACCGGGTGCCCATCGCCACTCCGGCCGCGCCGTAGCACAGCGCGGCGGCCAGGCCGCGGCCGTCGAAGAAGCCGCCGGCCGCTATCACCGGGATGTCCACGGCGTCGAGCACCGAGGGCAGCAGCAGCGTGGTCGCCACCGGCCCGGTGTGTCCACCGCCTTCGCCGCCCTGCACGATCACCGCGTCGGCTCCCCAGGACGCCACCTTGCGGGCATGCTTGGCCGCACCGATCGACGGAATGACCACCGCCCCTGCATCTTTCAGCCGCGTGATCAGGTCTTGGCGGGGCGCTAACGCGAACGAGGCCACCTTGACCCCCTCGCGGATCATCAACTCGACCCGATCGTCGGCGTCCTCGGCGTCGGCGCGGATGTTGACCCCGAATGGCTTGTCGGTGGCCGCCTTCACCTTCGCAATCGCGGTGGCCAACTCGTCGAGAGTCATCGTCGCCGACGCCAGGATCCCCAGCCCGCCGGCGTTGGCGGTGGCCGAAACCAGCCGGGCGCCGGCCACCCAGCCCATCCCGGTCTGCACGACCGGGTGCTCGATGCCGATCATCTCGGTGAGCGGCGTGCGTATCTTCATAGCCGCCGCCGACGATGCAGAGCAGAGCGATGAGGAGGAGGTGGATTAATCATGAGCGGATCTCTCGGTCACGCAGGGCTTTTGGATCGATGACCTCGTGGATCAGGCGCAGCTCCTCGTCAGTCGGCTGGCGCGTCTCTTCGGCTTCATCAACGCCGTGCACCTCGAACGAGGTGGCTTCGCGGACGTCGTCGGGCGACACCCCGGGATGCAGCGACAACGCGCGCATCGTGCCGTTCGGGCCGCCGAAGTCGAACACGCCGAGATTGGACACCACTCGGTAGACCCTGGCGAACCGGAATGCCGGGTTGTCCGCGTCGACCTTGTCGGTTCCGATGCCGCAGACCACGTCGACCTTCTCGCAGAACACTCGTTTGGAATGATTGCCGACCCAGTAGCTGGTCGCGTGGTTGATGGCGTTGCCGGGCGCGCCGCGAACGCCGAACATCTGCCGCGTGGGTTTCTGCAGCGGCCCGAAAGCCGAGATGTTCTGGTTGCCAAACTTATCGACCTGGTTTGCGCCCATCACCACGTGCCGTCGCCCCCAGGCCAGCGTCTGGAAGACTCGGTCAAACGGCATCCAGCCCTCGATGGCTCCGGTGGCGCCCAGCGCCGGGGTGTCTGCCAACAACTGCGCCTCGCCGTCGGTCAGCAAGATGTCCGGCGAAAACGTCAATCGGGCCAGCCGGGCACCAACCGAAGCCATGTTCGTCATCGGGCTGACCAGGATCTGGCCCGCATCTCGGAACAATTCGGCGCAGGCGACGGCGCACACGTCGGCTCGGCTGCTCACTTGGATGTCTCCTGTCCGAAAGCGCGTACCGCTGCCTGGTATTCGTCTTCGCCGCCCGACAGGAAGGTCTGTACGAACTGCTGCCAGCCCTCCTCGGTGGAGGCGGCTTCGGCATAGTGCCGCTGGAATTTTTCGTCGCGCCCGTAATCGGGTGCCGCAGTGGTGAAGTGGGCGCCACCGGGGGCCTCCACCACAGCGTCGACCATCATCCGATTGACCAGCAGGGCCTGCGGCGGCACCGTCTTGACCAGCTCCTCGGTCGAGACAACGCGCTCGACCGACATCAAACGCTTGTCGGCGGCCATCAGATACAGATCATCGAAGTATGGATCGATTCCGGTATAGGCGGCATTGCCTTGCTGGTCCCCGAGATTCATGTGCACGAGCGCCGCGTCCAGATGCAGCGCGGGCATGGCGATCAGCGTCTCGTGCCGGCCATCCGCATCCGGATACGGCGACGTCACCGTGGCCAGCTCGCCTTCGAAGAAGTCCGGTACCGAACTGCCCAGCCCGGCGCGGGTCGGCAGGAACGGCAGCCGCTGGGCGGCCGCTTGCAGCCCGCAGCGCAGCATGCCCTCGTCCATTTCTCGGGCCTCGATCGCGCCGCTGGTGCGTGCTTTGGCGAACCAGGGGTCGTAGAACGGTGGTGAATCCAGCGACACGAAACCGTAGTAGACGCGCTTGACCTTGCCCGCTGAACACAGCAACCCCAGGTCCGGCCCGCCGTAGGTGACCACGGTCAAATCCGTGATGTCCGAACGCAAAATGGCGCGCACGAAGGCCATCGGCTTACGTCGCGATCCCCAGCCGCCGATGCCGATGGTCATGCCGCTTCGCAACTGCGCGACCGCGTGGTCCAACGTGGTGCGCCTGTCGCTCATTCCTTCTTCTCCGACTTGGCGGTCCCGGCGAACGCGTCGCGGTGCTCGTCGGACACTCCTGCGAGATTGAGTTCGAAGGTAAAGCCTTGCTCCATGCGGTAACTCGAGTTGACCCGTTGTACGTCGATGAAGTTGAGCGCCTCTTTGGCGGCCCGGATCACCCGAGTGTCCTTGGCCGCGATATCGCGAGCCACCCGTAAGGCGGCCTCGTCCAACTCGTCGCGCGGCACCACCTCATGAACCGAGCCGAAGTGCTGCAGTGTGGCGGCATCGACGGTGGCCGCGGTGAAGAACAGCCGTCGCATCATGTGCTGCGGGACCAGCCGGGACAGGTGGGTGGCCGCTCCCAGCGCGCCGCGTTCCACCTCCGGCAGCCCGAATGTCGCGTCGTCGGAAGCGACGATGACGTCGGAGTTGCCCACCAGCCCGATCCCGCCGCCGACGCAGAACCCGTTGACGGCGGCGACCACCGGAACCGCGCACTCATAGACCGCGCGGAATGCGGCGAAGCAACCGCGGTTGGCGTCGATCAGCGCGGTGAAACCCTCGGTGCGCTGCATCTCCTTGATGTCCACGCCGGCGTTGAACCCACGGCCCTCGGCGCGCAGGATCACCACGTGGGTGTCCGGGTTGTCGCCGGCGGCGGTCACCGCGTCGGCGAGTTCGAACCAGCCTCCCGACGGGATGGCGTTGACCGGGGGAAAGTCGACGGTAACAGCGACGATGCCCGGTTCGATGGCGGTCGAGGTGATGGTCAAGTCGGCTCTCCCTTGTGGGATGAAAACAAGTCCGGTTACCTAAGCAAGCACTTGCTTGGTACGCTAGCACAGTGACTCGCGCCAAAGCAGACCCTGCGATCAATCTGGGCCTGACCGGGCGGGTCGTGCTGGTTACCGGCGGCGTTCGGGGGGTCGGCGCCGGAATCAGCGCGGTATTCGCCGAGCAGGACGCCACGGTGATCACCTGCGCACGTCGAGCCGTCGAGGGTTCGCCCTACGAGTTCCATTCCTGCGACGTCCGCGACGAGGACGCGGTCCAGGCGCTGATCGACACCATCGTCGAGCGGCATGGCCGCCTCGACGTCGTCGTCAACAACGCCGGCGGATCACCGTACGTGCCCACCGCGGAGGCGAGCCCGAAGTTCAACCGCAAGATCATCGAGCTCAACCTCATCGGTGCGCTGCTGGTTTCGCAGTACGCGAACGAGAAGATGCAAGACCAGCCGGGCGGCGGCTCGATCGTCAACATCTGCAGTCTCAGCGGCCGCCGGCCATCGCCGGGCACCGGCGCATACGGGGCGGCCAAGGCCGGCCTGGAAAGCCTGACCCAGACGCTGGCGGTGGAATGGGGCCCCAAGGTGCGGGTGAACGCCTGCGTCGTCGGCATGGTCGAGACCGAACAGGCCGAGCTGTTCTACGGTGATGCCGAGTCGATCGCCGCCATCTCGAAGAACGTACCGCTGGGCCGGCTGGCCAAGCCGACGGATGTCGGTTGGGCCGCAGCCTTTTTGGCCTCGGACGCGGCGGCCTACATCAGCGGTGCCTCGTTAGAGGTACACGGCGGCGGCGAGCCGCCGCACTATCTGGCCACGACGAACGCCAGCGCGATCAAGTAGAGGAGACACAGAGAGCATGGGAATAGTCGACGGCCGTGTCGTGATCGTCACCGGAGCCGGCGGAGGAATCGGCCGCGAGCATGCACTGGCCTTCGCTGCCGAGGGCGCTCGGGTGGTGGTCAACGACATCGGGGTGGGCCTGGACGGGTCGCCGGCAAGCGGCGGCAGCGCGGCCCAACAGGTGGTCGACGAGATCACCGCTGCCGGTGGCGAAGCCGTCGCCGACGGCTCCAACATCGCCGACTGGAACCAAGCCGCCGGCCTCATCCAAACCGCGGTCGAGAAGTTCGGTGGTCTGGACGTCCTGGTCAACAACGCCGGCATCGTGCGAGACCGGATGATGGCCAACACCAGCGAGGACGAGTTCGACGCGGTCATCGCGGTGCATCTCAAAGGACACTTCGCCACCATGCGCCACGCCGCGTCGTATTGGCGAGGGCTGTCAAAAGAGGGGAAAACCGTTGATGCGCGGATCATCAACACCAGTTCTGGTGCGGGTCTGCAAGGCAGCGTCGGACAGGGGAATTACAGCGCCGCCAAGGCGGGCATCGCGGCGCTGACACTCGTCGGCGCCGCCGAAATGGGTCGGTACGGCGTCACCGTCAACGCCATCGCGCCATCGGCGCGGACCCGCATGACCGAGACCGTCTTCGCCGAGAAGATGGCCAAGCCCGACGAAGGGTTCGACGCCATGGCGCCGGAGAACATCTCGCCGCTCGTGGTGTGGTTGGGCAGCAGCGAATCAAAAGACGTCAGCGGCAAGGTGTTCGAAGTCGAGGGCGGTATGATCCGGGTTGCCGAGGGCTGGGCGCACGGTCCGCAAGTCGACAAGGGCGCGAAATGGGATCCGGCCGAACTCGGGCCGGTGGTCGCCGACCTGCTGGCCAAGGCCCGCCCGCCGGTCCCGGTGTACGGCGCCTAGAGCGAAGCTATGATGTCGTCAAACACGGCGACGGGGAATTGCACTGTTGCCGCGGCGATTTCACTGATCCCAGACTGAATCGCCGTGAAGACCTCTGTTGGATCACCGGTGAGGACGGCCTGTTCGATGCTGTACGCAGCCAGCTGCGGTGCCGTGATGAAATCACGCAGATCGACGAACAGATTGGTCAGCAATCCCATGTCCTGTGCGACGGGTTGACCGTCCCAGCTGACCAGCGTCCAGCCGTCGTCGGGATTGCCCGTTACTTCGACAATGCCCGTGTAGGGCAGCAACTCACCCTTGGTGAACAGTTCGTTGAGGACGAGGCCGAAATCGGGGTTCCTGACGTTCATCAGCGCCCAGATCGCGATCGTTCCTTCGTGGGAGAACACCGCATTGGTGACCCCGGTCTCGCCGGTCGGGACGCTCTCGTCGTAAATCGTCTGAATGGCGTCGTTTACCCGATCCTGAAACGCCATGCCGTTGAAGTCCGAGGAGCCCAACTGCGGTACGAAGTATAGCCCGAGTGTCCACAGCGCCGGGGCCAGCAGATACAGGGCGCCGCCCAGTGGGAGGTCTCCGACGTAGACCGGTATGCCTGCGTAGATCCCGGCATCGATTTCGTTGAGCCCCGCAAGGATATGGTCGGACGGCAGCGGCCACATGTCGAGGGTTTCCGCCAACGGCTGTGCGGTCTCCTGCGACCTGATCATCGTCGACGCGAAAATCTGGTCGATGCCATCCTGGCCGAGTGCATCGGCGACGGCATCCGCCTGTTCCACCCCGGTCGGAGTAAGGCCCGGTCCGGGGATCTCGTTGTTGATCACATCCATCTCACCGGATTCACCGTGGCGCACGAAGTCCAGCGTGATCGGGTCGTCAGCCCAGGCGACCGCGGGAGCGATGAAAAGCAGGGCCGACGACAGCGCGGCGGCAAGGCAGCGAAACCGGCGGGACATGTGCCTTGAAGCTCAGAATGCCAACAGGGCGCTCATATCAGTGGCTGCCGCCGGGAAGCTGTCGCTGAACGCGTTGACGATGTCCTCATACACCGCGATCGGGAATTGAGCCAATGCCGTGCTGATGTCGGTGAAGCCGGCCTGCATCGCGTCGGTGATTGTCGTTGGGTCGCCGGTCAGAAACGCATCGTAGACGTTCAGGCCGGCCAATTGCGGTACCGCGATGAGGTCTCGCACGTCAACCAACAGTGCCGTTATCAAGTCTGGGGTCTGCGGGACATCCACGCCGTCGTAACTGATCAGCGTCCAGCCGTCCTCGGGATTGCCCTGAACCACGACTTCGCCTGTGTTGGGCAGCAATTCGCCCTTCTCGAGCAGCTCGGACAGAATCAGCGTGAAGTCGGGGTTTTTGACGTTCATCAGCGTCCAGGTGGTGATCGCCCCCTCGCTGGAGAACGCCACGCTGGTGGGATTGTCGGCATCGCCGGAAATGCTGTTGTCGTAGATGATTTGGACGGCCGCGTCGAATCGGTCGTCGAAGGCAAAGCCGTTGGCGTCTGACGAGCCCGGCATCGGCATGAAGCCTGCTCCCATCACCCACAGCACTGGCGTCAGCAAATAAAGCATGCTGTCGGGGCTGAACACGGGTTGGCCTTCGTAGATACCCGCGTTGATCTCGTTGAGCCCCGGCAGTATCTGGACTTCCATATTGCTCAGCGCCTCGGACAGCGGGGCTGCGGTTTCCTGCGTCCTGATCAGCTCCGACGCGTAGAGCCCGGCATACGGGCCCTCCGGCGCGAGCACGTTGGCGATCGCCTGCGCCTGGTCTTCGCCGGTCGGAGTGAGCTCAGCGCCGGGCGGCATCGTGCCGACGATGCCGTTGGCGTTGTCGACCGATTCGCCGTGCCGAACGAACTCGATGGTGATCGACTCTTCGGCCCAAGCGATCGCCGGACCGGCGAACAGCAGGCCCGTGGACAGCAGTGCGAGAGCCAGGTACCGCGACCGGTGTCGCCGTCGACCGGACATAACTTCCCCAATCCCCAGCGGCGTCTCAGGAAAAATTAAGGTACCGCATCCGGCGGTGAGGATGGTGGAGATTCGCCGGACGATTACGCCGGTTCGCAGACGACGACGGGAATGGTCCGGTCGGTCCACGACTGGTAGTCGTCGTAGGACGGATACATCTTGACCAGCTGCGGCCAGTACTTTGCGCGCTCCTCGTCGGTGGCGTCGCGCGCGGTGAGTTCGAGCACCTCTTTTTTGATCTGGACCGAAACCTTGGGATTGGCCTTCAGATTGAGGTACCACATCGGGTTTTTCGCGGCGCCGCCCTTCGACGCGGCCACGATCACCCGGTCCCCGTCGCGCAGGAAATACAGCGGGCTGACGCGCGGTTTCCCCGACTTGCGACCGGTCGTGGTCAGCAACGCGACGGGGATGTTCTGGAACGTGCCACCCAGGCCCTCACCGCCGCTGCGGCGGTACATGAACGTGTTGAGCCGAGACATCCACTTGATGAAGACGTCGGTCAACGGGGAATTCAGAAACCGCGGGGGTGATTTCGGCATGACGCTGGTCCTAACGTGATTGCCCGGCCTAGCTCCGAATGAACGGGCGCAAGCGAGCCCGAATGTGGTGGATGGTCCCGTCGGGGATCAGGAACGTCTCGTCGACGTGCGCGCACACCCGCCGCCCCGCCAATTTCGGCTTGGTGATCACGTCGAAGCGGGCCCGCACCTGATCGCCGTCGACGCTGAACTCCGGTTTTGTGATCGACTCGATGACCCGATACTGCGGTCCGCGATTGAGGCTGCGCCGCAGGTGCTTTCCGGAAAGCCCGGTCTTGAGCCCCGCTTCGATGCGGACGCAGTGCGGCGCCAGCGGTACCGCGGTTGCGTCGTGACTGACCAGCGCGTCGATGTAGGACTGCGCGGCCGCGATGCGGTCGTCGTCGGAGACGCTCATCTGATTGCCCGGCTCCTCCTCATCGCGCTGCGCGCTCTGCATCGTCGCCGGGCGCATCTGATTGCCCGGCTCCTCCTCATCGCGCTGCGCGCTCTGCATCGTCGCCGGGCGCTAGATCCGCTCGATGATGGTGCCCGTCGACAGTGCCCCGCCGGCGCACATGGTGATCAGCGCGGTGCTCTGGTCGCTGCGTTCCAACTCGTGCAATGCGGTGGTGATCAGCCGGCTGCCGGTGCAGCCCACCGGATGCCCGAGCGCGATCGCACCGCCGTTGACGTTGACCCGGTCCATATCGGCGTTGTGCACCCGCGCCCAGGACAGCACCACCGACGCGAACGCCTCGTTGATCTCGACCAGGTCGATGTCACCGAGCTTCATACCGGCCTTCTCCAGCACCCTGGTCGTCGCCTGCACGGGGCCGTCCAGGTGGTAGTACGGCTCGGCGCCGACCAGCGCCTGGCTGACGATCCGCGCCCGCGGTCGCAAACCCAGCGCTTTGGCCTTGTCCTCGTCCATCCAGAGCACCGCGGCCGCGCCGTCGGAGATCTGCGACGACGTGCCCGCGGTGTGGATGCCGCCCTCGATCACCGGCTTCAACCCGGCAAGGCCCTCCAGGGTGGTGTCCCGCAGGCCCTGGTCGCGGCTCACCATGTGCCGCTCGCTGGTCGGTTGCTTCTGCTCGTCGAGCACCGGCGCTTCGATCGGCGAGATCTCGCGGTCGAAGCGGCCCTCGTCCCAGGCCCGCTTGGCATGCAGCTGGGAGGCCAATCCGAGGGCGTCGATGTCCTCGCGGGTGATGCCGCGGCGCTTGGCGATCCGTTCGGCGGCGGTGAACTGGTCCGGCAGATCGATGTCCCACGACGGTGCGCGCCAATTGCGGTCCGGGCCCGCATTGGCGCCCAACCCGACGCGGCTCATCGCCTCGATACCGCAGGCAATGCCGACGTCGATCGCCCCGATGGCGATCAGCCCCGCCACCAGATGGTTGGCCTGCTGGCTGCTGCCACACTGGCAGTCGACGGTGGTGGCGCCGACCTGCTCGGGCAGGCCCACGGTCAGCCACGCTGTGCGGGTGACGTTGTTGGACTGCTCGGCGAACTGAGTTACGCAGCCGCCGACGACCTGCTCCACTTCGCCGGGATCAATGCCGGCCTTTTCCACCAGAGCCTTCTGCACCGCGCCCAGCAGTTCGGTGGCGTGCAGCCCTGACAACCAGCCGTTACGTTTGCCGATCGGGCTGCGGGTGGCTTCAACTATTACCGGGTTACCCATGCGGTCAGGCTAGAACACGTTTCATTACTCTGACAAGCGAGGATGCCCCGGCACCTTTTTTCTACGGTGAAGGCATGTTTTACTGGCAGCAGAGGTCCACTAGGAGAGCTAGTGTCCTGGACTCTCCAATGACGCGGCCAGCCGCAGGACCAGCATAAGGACTCGCAGTAAGGAGAAGTAGCGTGCCTAGTCCGAATCTGCCGCCCGGGTTCGATTTCCTCGACCCGGACGTAAATGTTAAAGGGCTGCCGGTTGCCGAGTTAGCCGAATTGCGTAAGTCCGCGCCCATCTTCTGGGTCGAGGTCCCGGGCGGGACGGGAGGCTTCGGGGACAAGGGCTACTGGGCCATCACCAAGCACAAGGACGTCAAGGAGATCTCGCTGCGCAGCGACATCTTCTCCAGCCAGCAGGACTGCGCCATTCCAGTCTGGCCGAAGACGATGACACGCGAGCAGATCGACTTGCAGCGCAACGTCATGCTCAACATGGACGCCCCGCACCACACCCGACTCCGCAAGATCATCTCGCGTGGATTCACCCCGCGGGCCATCGGACGGCTGCGCGACGAACTGGATGCCCGCGCGCAGAACATCGCCAAGACCGCCGCCGCAGCAGGTGCCGGCGACTTCGTCGAGCAGGTGTCATGCGAACTGCCGTTGCAGGCGATCGCCGGGCTGCTGGGCGTCCCGCAGGAGGACCGGGACAAGATCTTCCGCTGGTCCAACGAGATGACCGGCAACGAAGACCCCGAGTACGCGCACATCGACCCGGCGATGTCGTCGGCCGAGCTGATCGCATACGCGATGAAGATGGCCGAGGAGCGGGCCAAGAATCCCGGGGACGACATCGTCACCAAGTTGATCCAGGCCGACATCGAGGGCGAGAAGCTCTCCGACGACGAGTTCGGGTTCTTCGTGGTGATGCTCGCCGTCGCCGGCAACGAGACCACCCGCAACTCGATCACCCACGGCATGATCGCGTTCTCGGAGTACCCCGACCAATGGGAACTGTTCAAGAAGGAACGTCCGGAGACCGCGCCCGACGAGATCGTGCGCTGGGCAACTCCGGTCACCGCGTTCCAACGCACCGCCCTGGAGGACACCGAGTTGTCCGGCGTGAAAATCAAAAAGGGTGAGCGGGTGGTGATGTTCTATCGATCGGCCAACTTCGATGAAGAGGTATTCGAGGACCCGTTCAGGTTCAACATCTTGCGAAACCCCAACCCGCACGTCGGCTTCGGCGGTACCGGCGCGCACTACTGCATCGGCGCAAACCTGGCCAAGATGACGATCAGCCTCATCTTCAACGCCGTGGCCGACCACATGCCGGACCTCAAGCCGCTTTCCAAGCCGGAACGGTTGCGGTCGGGGTGGCTGAACGGCATCAAGCATTGGCAGGTCGACTACACCGGCAAGTGCCCGGTGGCCCACTGATGGATTTCACCCTCGAACCGGCGCAGCAGGCCGTCGCCGACGTCGTCACGTCGGTGTTGGGCCGGGACAACAGCTATGAGGCGCTCGTAGCGGGTGGTGTGACGGTGCTCCCGCTGCCCGAACGGCTCGGCGGCGACGGAGTCGGCTTGGCCGAGATCGCGACGGCGCTCACCGAAATCGGTCGGCACGGCCTCGTCAGCCCCGCGCTGGCCACCCTCGGTTTCGGTGCGTTGCCGCTGCTGGACTTGGCGTCCGAAGAGCAGCAGGACCGCTATCTTGCCGGGCTGGGCAAGGGTTCACTGCTCACCGCCGCGCTGAACGAGCCCGGGACGGCGCTTCCCGAGCGGCCCGCGGTGACACTGGCAAAGAACCGGCTGTCCGGCACCAAACTTTGCGTCGGGTATGCCGAACAAGCCGAGTGGCTGGTCGTGACGGCCGACAGCGCTGTGGTCGTCGTCTCGCCCAAGGCCGACGGCGTCGAGCTGACCAAAGTGCCGACGTCCAACGGATCCGACGAGTACGTGGTGAGGTTCTCCGACGCCGAGATCGATGGGGTACTGCACGGCGCGAGCACACACCGGGTGAATCAGCTGGCGCTGGCGTCGGTCGGTGCTTACGCCGCGGGTCTGGTCGCCGGTGCGCTTCGGCTGACCGCCGACTATGTGGCCAACAGACACCAGTTCGGCAAGCCGCTGTCTACCTTCCAGACGGTGGCGGCCCAGCTTGCTGAGGTCTACATCGCTTCGCGAACAATCGATTTGGTGTCGGCATCGGTGGTCTGGCGACTTTCCCAGGGACGAGACGCCGACGACGACTCAGATGTGCTGGGCTACTGGATTACCTCGCAAGCGCCGCCGGTGATGCAGATTTGCCACCACCTGCATGGCGGGATGGGGATGGACGTCACCTACCCGATGCACCGGTATTACTCCACGATCAAGGACCTGACCCGGCTGCTGGGCGGACCTTCTCATCGTCTCGATTTGGTGGGAGCACAATGTTCATCGACCTGACCCCTGAGCAGCGCCAGCTGCAAGCCGAACTGCGGCAATACTTCTCGGATCTGGTTTCGTCCGACGAAGCGAAGGCGATGAAGCAGGACCGCCACAACGAGGCGTACCGGGCGGTGATCCGGCGGATGGGACGGGACCGCAAGCTCGGGGTCGGATGGCCGAAAGAGTTCGGCGGTCTGGGTTATGGCCCCGTCGAGCAGCAGATCTTCGTCAACGAAGCACATCGGGCCGACGTGCCGTTACCCGCCGTGACGCTACAGACGGTGGGGCCCACCCTGCAGGTGTTCGGCAGCGAGATGCAGAAGAAGAAGTTCCTGCCGGCCATCCTGGCCGGTGAGGTGCACTTCGCGATCGGCTACACCGAGCCGGAGGCGGGTACCGACCTTGCGTCGTTGCGCACCACCGCGATTCGCCAGGGCGACGAGTACATCGTCAACGGCCAGAAGATCTTTACGACCGGCGCGCATGATGCCGACTACATCTGGCTGGCTTGCCGGACCGACCCGGAAGCCGCGAAGCACAAAGGTATTTCGATTCTGATCGTCGACACCAAAGATCCCGGCTTCTCCTGGACGCCGATCATCCTGTCCGACGGCGCTCATCACACCAATGCCACGTACTACAACGACGTGCGGGTGCCCGTCGACATGCTGGTCGGCAAGGAGAACGACGGCTGGCGGCTGATCACCACCCAACTCAACAACGAGCGAGTGATGCTCGGTCCGGCCGGCCGGTTCGCCAGCATCTACGACCGGGTGCGTGCCTGGGCGGCCAAGCCGGGAGCTGACGGCGTCACCCCGATCGATCACGACGACGTGAAGCGCGCCCTGGGCGAGATCCATTCGATTTGGCGGATCAACGAGCTGCTCAACTGGCAGGTGGCGGCGGCCGGCGAGGACATCAACGTGGCCGACGCCGCTGCGACGAAAGTCTTTGGCACCGAGCGTGTTCAGTATGTCGGTCGGCTTGCCGAAGAAATCGTGGGCAAATACGGGAATCCGGCGGAGCCGGAAACCGCCGAGCTGCTGGAATGGCTTGACTTGCAGACCAAGCGCAATCTGGTGATCACCTTCGGCGGTGGTGTCAACGAGGTGATGCGAGAGATGATCGCGGCGGCGGGTCTCAAGGTTCCGAGGGTGCCTCGATGAGCGAGCTTGCCGAAGCCATCGCAGAAATCAAAGCGGCCGGCGCACCCAAGCCGCGCGCTGCCCGGGATCCGGTCAATCAGCCGATGATCAACAACTGGGTAGAGGCGATCGGCGACCGCAACCCGATCTATGTCGACGAGGCCGCGGCCCGCGAGGCAGGGCATCCCGGAATTGTGGCTCCCCCGGCCATGATCCAGGTATGGACGATGTTCGGTCTGGGCGGGCAACGTCCCAAGGACGATCCGATCGGCCCGCTGATGAAGTTGTTCGATGACGCCGGCTATATCGGCGTGGTCGCCACCAACTGCGAGCAGTTCTACCACCGCTACCTGCGGCCCGGTGAGCACGTCAGCGTGACTTCTGAGATGGGTGACGTCGTCGGGCCCAAGCAGACCGCGCTTGGCGAAGGTTACTTCATCAACCAGCACATCGTCTGGCGGGTCGGCGATGAGGACGTCGCCGAGATGAACTGGCGCATCCTCAAATTCAAACCACGTGAGTCTGCGCAGGCTTCACCCGTGCCGGCGGACCTCGATCCCGACACCATGATGCGCCCATCGTGGTCGAAGGACACCGCGTTCTTCTGGGAGGGCGTCAACGCGCACGAGCTGCGAATCCAGAAGCGCCCCGACGGCAGCCTGCAGCACCCACCGGTGCCCGCGGTGTGGCAGGACAAAGAGGCGCCGATCGACTACGTCGTGGCCAGTGGCAAAGGCACCGTATTCAGCTTCGTGGTGCACCATGCACCGAAGGTGCCGGGGCGCAGCCTGCCGTTTGTGATCGCGCTTGTCGAGCTCGAGGAGGGGGTGCGGATGCTTGGTGAGCTACGTGGTGTGGACCCTGCACGTGTGGAAATCGGAATGCCGGTCCGCGCAACCTATATCGACTTTCCCGCCAGTGATCGCGGGCCGGCGTGGACGCTGTATGCCTGGGAGCCTGACGCATGAGCGCACCGGTTGTCGAAGTCGGTACCAAGCTGCCCGAGCTCAAACTGTATGGCGATCCGACGTTCATCATCTCGACGGCCTTGGCTACCAGGGATTTTCAGGATGTGCACCATGACCGGGACAAGGCACAGGCCAAGGGGTCCAAGGACATCTTCGTCAACATCCTCACCGACACCGGTCTGGTGCAGCGGTATGTCACCGACTGGGCTGGTCCGTCGGCGGTCATCAAGTCGATCAGCCTGCGGCTGGGGGTGCCGTGGTATGCCTATGACACCGTGACATTCTCCGGTGAGGTCACCGCTGTCGAGGATGGCCTTGTGACGGTGAAAGTAGTGGGCCGCAACAGCCTTGGGGATCATGTCATCGCGACCTCGACGTTGACGATCGGAGGCGCGTGATGTTGTCGAAAAAGGCCGCGATCGTTGGGATCGGTGCGACTGACTTCTCCAAGAATTCCGGTCGCAGTGAACTGCGGCTGGCCGCCGAGGCGGTTGCCGACGCTTTGGACGACGCCGGACTTACGCCTTCCGACGTCGACGGGCTGACCACGTTCACGATGGACTCCAACACCGAAGTGGCCGTCGCCCGCGCCGCCGGCATCGGTGAGCTGAAGTTCTTCTCCAAGATCCACTACGGCGGTGGCGCAGCGTGCGCGACCATCCAGCAGGCGGCGATCGCTGTGGCCACCGGGGTCGCCGAGGTTGTGGTGGCGTATCGGGCATTCAACGAGCGATCCGGGGTGCGCTTCGGGCAGGTGCAGACCCGGCTGACCGAGAACGCCGACTCGACCGGGGTGGACAATTCGTTTTCGTATCCGCATGGTCTTTCGACGCCGGCCGCCCAGGTCGCGATGATCGCCAAGCGCTACATGCATCTGTCGGGGGCGACCAGTCGCGACTTCGGCGCCATCTCGGTGGCCGACCGCAAACACGCGGCCAACAACCCCAAGGCATACTTCTACCAAAAGCCGATCACCATTGAAGACCACCAGAATTCACGCTGGATCGCCGAGCCGCTGCGGCTGCTGGACTGCTGCCAGGAGACCGACGGCGCGGTAGCGATCGTGGTGACATCCGTTGAGCGGGCGAAGGATCTCAAGCACCGACCGGCTGTCATCGACGCGGCGGCCCAGGGCGCCAGCGCCGACCAGTACACGATGGTCAGCTATTACCGGCCCGAACTCGGCGGGTTGCCGGAGATGGGTGTCGTCGGAAAGCAGCTCTGGTCGCAGTCTGGTCTACGGCCGGCCGACATCCAGACCGCCATCCTCTACGACCACTTCACCCCGTTCACCCTGATTCAATTGGAGGAGTTGGGGTTCTGCGGCTGGGGCGAGGCCAAGGATTTCATCGCCGACGGCGCAATCGAGATCGGCGGGCGGTTGCCCATCAATACTCACGGGGGCCAACTCGGCGAGGCATACATCCACGGCATGAACGGCATCGCCGAAGCAGTGCGCCAACTTCGCGGCACCTCGGTGAACCAGGTGCCCGACGTCGAGCACGTGCTGGTCACCGCGGGCACCGGCGTGCCCACGTCGGGCCTCATCCTGAGCTGACTTCCCCCGCTTCCCCGCCGA
Source organism: Mycobacterium shimoidei (assembly GCA_002101905.1). Lineage (GTDB taxonomy): Bacteria > Actinomycetota > Actinomycetes > Mycobacteriales > Mycobacteriaceae > Mycobacterium > Mycobacterium shimoidei. The sequence goes on from LQPU01000025.1 coordinate 140,720, forward strand.
GTGTGCGGCCAGCCGCACCGTCGTGTCCCAGCGTGCGGCCAGCCGCACGCTGGACGACTGTGCATAGCTGAAGTGATGGCGGTTGCGCCGCCTGCGATGCTGCGATGGTGCGACAGCCGTTCATTGGTAGCGAGGCCATCGCGGCGGGCACCGTGACCAAATCTCAACTGGCTACGCGGTACCGGCGACTCTTTCCCGACGTCTATGTAGATCGCGATGTCGAGGTCACTGCCGAGTTATCTGCAATAGCGGGCTGGCTTTGGACCGGTCGTCGAGGTGTGGTTGCAGGATTCGCGGCAGCTGCCTTGCATGGCAGCGAGTGGGTCGATGACGCACAGGTCGTAGATCTGATTCACACCAATGGACGCAGTGCGCCGGGAATACGGACGCACCGAGACCGTATCGACGATGACGAGATCGAGTTGGTAGCCGGGGTGCCGGCCACTTCGCCAGTAAGGACGGCGCTGGACCTGGGGTGTTGGCACCCGATGAGCAAGGCCGTGGCGGGTATCGACGCGCTCGCCCGCGCAACGGGAATCGTGGCGGCCAATGTCGAGCTGCTCACTTGCAGATACGCCGGACGTAGAGGCATCAGGCGTGCACGTCGAGCTGCGGATCTGTTCGATGCGGGCGCACAGTCACCCAAGGAGTCCTGGCTGCGCGTCATCCTGATCCAGGCCGGGCTGCCGAGGCCGCAGACCCAGATCCCGGTCTACGACAGCTTCGGCGATGCGTTCGCCTATCTCGACATGGGCTGGGCCGAGGTGAAGGTGGCAGTCGAGTATGACGGCGAACAACATCGCGAAGATCGCATCCGCTACAGCTGGGATGTCAGGCGGCACGAGAGGCTGCAGCGCTGCGGCTGGATCGTCATTCGGGTGCTGGCGGGCGATCGGGAAGCGGACATCATTCGCCGGGTCCGTGCGGCATTGGCTCGGCGATTGTGCGCCTAGCCGCACATTCGGGCGCGAGTGTGCGGCTAGACGCACGCTCGGCGAGAGGGAGGGGGTGGGGGCTACGCGGGGATTAGCTCCACGCCGCTGAGCACCACGGCGTTGTCCCGGGAAGGTGCGACGACGCTGGCCACCAGCCGGCCGTCTTCTTTCCAAACGGCGACCCGCAGTGTTTCACCGGGATAGGCCACCCCGGCGAACCGGGCGCCGTAGGAGCGGACCGCGGCGGCGTCGGCGTCCAGCAGTGCGTCGACGATGGCTTTGCACGTCATGCCATACGTGCACAGGCCATGCAGGATCGGTCGGGGAAATCCTGCGGCAGCTGCGAATTCGGGATCCGAGTGCAGCGGATTGCGATCCCCGCACAGTCGATACAGCAGCGCCTGCTGCGGCAGGATGGGGATGTCCAACTCGACGTCCGGTGCACGTTCCGGCGCGGCCACCGACGTCGACGGGCCGCGCTCACCGCCGAATCCACCCTCGCCGCGGGCGAAGATAGACCGGCGCTGCGTCCACAGCGGCGCGCCGTCGGTGCCGGTCACCGACGTCTCGAGCACCACCACCGCGGCCTTGCCCTTGTCCCAGATCTCGACGATCCGGCTTGTGGCGCGGGCGCTTCCGGACGGCGGCAGCGGCGCGGGCACCGTCACCTGCTCGGACGCGTGCAGGATCTTGGCCAGGTCGATCTCGACACCGGGCCAGCTGACCTTTGGCGGCTCGATTTCGTTGAACGAGGCGGCGACACAGCCGAATGTGGGGAGCACCTGCGGGCTGTTGTCGACCACGTAGCTGAGCTCACGCGGGTCAATCGGATCCGCGCCCGCTCCCAGCGCCAGGTTGTAGAGCTGCACATTGGTTGCTGTCCAAGAGAACTCGACGGTGCCGAACTCCGCACCGAGTGCGACATCCAAATCGATCGGCATCTGTTAAGCCTCCCCGGCGATATGCAGTGCTGCCAAGTATCCGAACGTCATCGCCGGGCCGATGGTACCGCCCGGACCGGGATACGTATGTCCCATCACCGGAGCACTGACATTACCTGCGGCGTAAAGACCTTCGATGATGCTGCCGTCGTCGCGCAGGGCCCGTCCGTGCACATCGGTGCGGATACCGCCCTTGGTGCCCAGGTCGCCCGGCACCAATTTGGCCGCGTAATACGGCGGGTGGCTGATCTCGCCGAGATTGGGGTTGGGCTTGTTGGTCGGATCACCGTAGTAACGGTCGTAGGCGCTCTCTCCGCGGTGGTAGTCCTCGTCGACGCCCGAGCGGGCGAACCCGTTGAATCGTTGCACGGTCGCGACAAACTCGTCGACGGGCAGACCGGCCTTGGAAGCCAATTCTTCCAGCGTGCCGGCTTTGACGATGACGCCGGAGTCTATCCATTTGCTGGGAATGGGTTTTCCCGGTTGCAGGCCGGCAAAGATGTAGCGGTTGCGATACCGCTGGTCGAAAACCAGCCATGCCGGAATGTTCTCGCCCGGGCCGGGCCCTTGCCCGTATTGGCCGCCGTACATGTGATGGCATGCCTCGACGTAGGGCATCGACTCGTTCATGAACCGCTTGCCGGACATGTTGACGATGATCGATCCGGGGGAGTTGCGCTCCGACAAGGCGAACCACGGCGCGCCCACCAGCGGTACCGTCGGGCCCCACCAGGCGTCCTCCATCAATTCCAGTGCGGCACCGAGCTTTTCAGCCGCGAGAATTCCGTCGCCGGTATTGGCCGCCGCACCCACCGTCCACTCGGTGGTAATCGGCGCACGCTGGTATTTGACCCGCATCTGCTCATTGTGCTCGAATCCGCCGCAGGCCAGGATCACCCCGCGCCGGGCCTTGATCAGCTCTCCGTCGTTGACATACACCCCGCGCACGGCGCCGTCTTCGACGTGGAGGTCAGTCAGCGCGGTGTTGAGCCGGACCGGAACGCCGGCCTGCCGCAACCCGATTCGCAACGGTCCGATCAGCGCGCGCCCCATCCCGACCAGGTTCTTGCGGGTCGCCTGTGCCCACATCGTGCGGGCTCCGACCTTCAGGCTACGCAGCACCCCACGGGGATGACGCTTGAGTTGGTTCAGCCGCACGTAATCCTGCTGCATCACAACCACATTGAGCGGCACCTTGCCGTACGGCGGCTCCAGTCCGGGCAGGTCGGGGCCGAGCTTGCGGGCGTCGAACGGCTTGGGCTCGATGGACCGGCCGCCCGGACGACCGCCCGGAGCCTCGGGGTAGTAGTCGGAATAACCCGGCACCCAGCACATCTTCAGCGGCGTGTGCTTGAGAACGAAAGACAGCATTTCGGGTCCGTGCTGCAAATAGGCGTCGATGCGTTCCGGCTCGACGACGCCGCCGATGATTCCGTGCAAGTAGGTGCGGGCCGCTTCCGGGGTATCGGACACCCCGGCCTGCTTGAGGACCTCGTTGTTGGGAATCCACACGCCGCCACCTGAACGCGCGGTCGATCCGCCGTAGTGGGCAGCCTTCTCGATGACTATTGTCGAGAGGCCTCGATGAGCGGCGGCCAGGGCAGCAACCATGCCGGCGGCGCCGCTTCCGACCACGACGACGTCGAACTCCTGAGCTGTCATGTAGAACACGTTATAGAATTGCCGGGGCTGGGCGCTACCGCCCCGGTCACAACGACGAGGGGACTTCGGTCAATGATCCCGGTTGCCACCCGTGACGCGCTGGCCGCCGACCTGGCACAGGCCGAGCGGAGCCGTCAGCCGATCACGCCGTTGACCACTGCGCACCCGGAGATCGACGTCGTCGACGCCTACGAGATACAGCTGATCAACATCCGTCAACGGGTCGCCGAGGGAGCCCGGGTGGTCGGCCACAAGGTCGGGCTGTCGTCGTTGGCGATGCAGCAGATGATGGGGGTCGACGAGCCGGACTACGGCCACCTGCTCGACGAAATGCAAGTGTTCGAGGACACCCCGGTGAAGGCGGCCAATTACCTGTATCCGCGGGTGGAGGTCGAGGTGGGTTTCGTCCTTTCCGACGACCTGCCCGGCGCGCAATGCACCGAAGACGACGTGCTCAAGGCGACGGCAGCGTTCGCCCCGGCCATCGAGCTGATCGACAGCCGCATCACCGACTGGAAGATCGCGCTGTGCGACACCATCGCCGACAACGCGTCCTCGGCGGGGTTTGTCCTGGGCGAAGAACGGGTCGCGCCCACCGACATCGACATCACGAGCATCGACGCGGTGCTGATCCGCAACGGCGAGGTGGTGGCCAAGGGCCGCAGCGACGCGGTATTGGGCAATCCGGTCACCGCGGTGGCATGGCTGGCCCGCAAGGTGGAAAGCTTTGGGGTGCGGCTGCGAAAAGGGGACATCATCTTACCCGGATCATGCACCCGGGCCATCGACGCCCGGCCCGGCGACAACTTTGTCGCCGAGTTCGCCGGGCTCGGGTCGGTCCGGTTGTCGTTCGAATAACGAGGAGCAGTCATGGCGTCCAAGGCCTCAGTCGCGATCGTCGGATCGGGCAACATCAGCACCGACCTGATGTACAAGCTGCTGCGCTCGGAATGGCTCGAGCCGCGCTGGATGGTCGGCATCGACCCGGAAAGCGAGGGCCTGGCGAGGGCGCGCAAACTCGGCCTTCAGACCAGCCACGAGGGAGTCGACTGGCTGCTGGCTCAGCCCGAAAAGCCCGACCTGCTCTTCGAGGCGACCAGCGCCTACGTGCACCGGGAAGCCGCCCCGAGGTACGCCGACGCCGGCATCCGGGCGATCGACCTGACGCCGGCCGCCGTCGGGCCTGCGGTCATCCCGCCGGCGAATCTGCGCGAACACCTCGACGCCCCGAACGTCAACATGATCACCTGCGGCGGTCAGGCGACGATCCCGATCGTGTATGCGGTCTCCAGGGTCGTGCAGGTGCCGTACGCCGAAATTGTGGCGTCGGTGGCGTCGGTGTCGGCCGGCCCGGGCACCCGCGCCAACATCGACGAATTCACCAAAACGACCGCTAAGGGTGTGGAAACCATCGGCGGCGCGCATCGCGGCAAAGCGATCATCATCTTGAACCCGGCTGAACCGCCGATGATCATGCGCGACACCATCTTCTGCGCCATCCCCGAGAACGCCGACCGCGATGCGATCGCAAAGTCCATCCACGACGTGGTGGCCGAAGTGCAGACCTACGTGCCCGGTTATCGGCTGCTCAACGAGCCGCAGTTCGACGAGCCGTCGATGAACTCCGGCGGCCAGGCGTTGGTCACCACGTTCATCGAGGTAGAGGGCGCGGGCGATTACCTGCCGCCGTATGCGGGAAATCTCGACATCATGACCGCGGCGGCCACTAAGGTCGGCGAGGAGATCGCCAAGGAAACCCTCAGCGTCGCGGGAGGCGCGCGATGACTCGCGCCGTCGACGATGCAGAGCGCAGCGATGAGGAGGAGCGGCGCAAATGACTACCGATATCTTCTTCAACCCCGTGTGGGACGTGCGCATCACGGACACCTCGCTGCGGGACGGGTCGCACCACAAACGCCACCAATTCACCAACGACGAAGTGCACGCGATCGTCGCCGCTCTGGACACCGCCGGGGTGCCGGTGATCGAAGTGACCCACGGCGACGGCCTGGGCGGGTCGAGCTTCAACTACGGCTTCTCCAAGACACCCGAGCAAGAGCTGATCAAGCTGGCCGCCGACACCGCGAAAGAGGCCAAGATCGCGTTCTTGATGCTGCCGGGCGTGGGCACCAAAGAAGACATCAAAGAGGCTCAGAACAACGGCGGCTCGATCTGCCGGATCGCCACCCACTGCACCGAGGCCGACGTGTCGATTCAGCACTTCGGGTTGGCCCGCGAGCTGGGGCTGGAAACCGTCGGCTTTCTGATGATGGCGCACACCATTCCGCCGGAGAAGCTGGCCGCCCAGGCCCGCATCATGGCCGACGCCGGCTGCCAATGTGTCTACGTGGTCGACTCCGCCGGCGCCCTGGTGTTGGAAGGCGTGCGTGACCGGGTGGCCGCGTTGGTCGCCGAGCTCGGTGACGACGCCCAGGTCGGGTTCCACGGCCACGAGAACCTCGGTCTGGGGGTAGCCAACTCGGTGGAGGCGGTTCGTGCCGGGGCCAAGCAGATCGACGGCAGTTGCCGACGGTTCGGCGCCGGCGCGGGCAACGCGCCGGTGGAAGCCCTCATCGGGGTCTTCGACAAGATCGGCGTCAAGACCGGCATCGACTTCTTCGACATCGCCGACGCGGCCGAGGACGTCGTTGCCCCGGCCATGCCCGCGGAATGCCTGCTGGACCGCAACGCGCTGATCATGGGGTACTCCGGGGTGTACTCCAGCTTCCTCAAGCACGCGGTCCGTCAGTCCGAGCGCTACGGAGTGCCGGCGCATGTGCTGTTGCACCGTGCCGGCCAGCGCAAGCTCATCGGCGGCCAGGAAGATCAGCTCATCGACATCGCGCTGGAGATCAAGCGGGAGCAGGAAAACGGCGCACAGGCCACACAAAGGTAGCGCGAGTAGCCTGGCGCGCATGAGCACATCCACGACAATCGGCAGGCTCGGCCGCGTGCTTGCCGGCGGGCTACTCTCCGCGACCGCCGCGACGGTGATCGCGCTGCCGTTAGCCGGCCCGGCGATCGCTCAATGCGAGCAGGACGTCGGTAGTTCCATCGACGCGTACCTGCAGCGCCACCCCGACCTCCACCAGCAGTTGCAGGCCAAGTCACGGGGCGAGGGCGGTAACGGCAGCGTCATCGACTACCTGAACCGGCATCCCGACGTACGCCAGCATCTGATCGAGCTGTCCCACACGTGCGTTCCGTAGTGAGTCAGTCTCGTCTTTAAACGTCTTTGAACGCGGCGGCAGACGGGCGCCCACGTTCGCCCATTGACGAAAATTAGAACACGTTCTAGCGTCGAGGCGTGGTCTCTCCACTCTTTTCCGAGCCGCTAGCGTCCGCGATCGCCGAAGCCGAGGAACTCGTCACCTCGGCGCCGCACATCGAAACCGAAGCCGACCTGCTCGAGGGGTTGCAGTACCTGGCGGGCTGCGTTGCCGCATGCATCCATCTGGCATTCGACTACGAGCGTGACCATCCGTTTTTGCTGTCGGGCACCGGCCCGTTCACCAAGATGGGCTTGGACAACCCCGACACCTTGTACTTCGGTTGCCGCGTACACGCCAACCACGACTATCTGGTCAGCGGAACCCGCGGGACCACAACCGACCTGAGTTTCCAGCTGCTCGGTGGCGAGTACACCGACGACAACGTGCCGGTCAGCCAGGTGGCCTTCGACGACCGCGAGCTCGACATCGCCGAGGACGGCAGCTTCGAATGGCGGGTGCGGCCGACCGGGCCCGGACAGCTGGTGATCCGCGAGGTCTACGGCGACTGGTCACAGCGACGCGGCACGGTGACGATTTCCCGGCTGGACACCGCGGGCACCGCGCCGCCGCCGCTGACCCGCGCGACGATCGAAAAGCGTTACGCCGTGGCGGCAAGCCAACTCGTCAGCCGGGTGAAGACCTGGCTGCAATTCCCGCAATGGTTCTACCTGAACATTCCGGTCAACACGATGGTGCCGCCGCGGCTGACGCCCGGAGGTTTGTCGACCCAGTACTCGTCGGCGGGACATTTCGACCTGCGGCCGGACCAGGCGCTGGTCATCACGCTACCGGTCACCGACGCGCCGTATCTCGGCTTTCAGCTGGGCAGCATGTGGTACATCTCGCTGGACTACATCAATCACCAAACTTCGCTGAATGCCACTCAGGCGCAAGCGGATCCGGACGACAAGATTCGCATCGTGGTGGCTGACCAGAACCCGGGCGTCACCAACTGGGTGGAAACGCTCGGGCATCGGCGCGGCTTTCTGCAGTTCCGCTGGCAGCGGGTATCGCGTGAGCTCACCGAGGCTGACGGGCCGACCGTCGAGCTCGTCGACTTCGACGCAGTCCCTTCGGTACTGCCGTATTACGAACACAACAAGATTTCCGACGAGGGCTGGCGTGCGCGAATTGCGCAGCGCCAACAGCAAATTGCGGCGAGGATGCTGGGATGACGATGATGCTCGACGGCAAGGTAGTGGTGATCAGCGGGGTGGGGCCGGGTCTGGGCACCACTCTGGCGCATCGGTGTACTCAAGAGGGTGCCGACCTGGTGCTGGCGGCACGCACCGCCGAACGTCTCGACAATGTCGCCAAACAGGTTGCCGACGCCGGCGGGCGTGCGGTGACCGTGCCCACCGACATCACCGACGACGATCAGGTGAAAAACCTCGTCGAGGCGACGATGGAGGCCTATGGCAGGGTCGATGCGCTGATCAACAACGCGTTCCGGGTGCCATCGATGAAGCCGTTGGCCGGCACGACATTTCAGCATATCCGCGACGCTATCGAGCTGAGCGCGCTCGGTGCGCTGCGGCTGATCCAGGGCTTTACGCCCGCGCTGGCCGAATCGCACGGCGCAGTGGTCAACGTCAACTCGATGGTGATCCGGCACTCGCAGGCGAAATACGGCGCCTACAAGATGGCCAAGTCGGCGCTGCTTGCCATGTCGCAGTCACTTGCCACCGAGCTCGGTGAGCAAGGTATCCGCGTCAATTCCGTTGCACCCGGGTATATCTGGGGTGAGACGTTGCAGAGCTACTTCAACCATCAGGCGGGCAAGTACGGCACCACCGCCGAGCAGATCTATCAGGCCACCGCGGCGAACTCTGACCTCAAGCGGCTACCCACCGAGGACGAGGTGGCGTCGGCAATCCTTTTCATGGCAAGTGATCTGTCCAGCGGCATCACCGGCCAGACGCTCGATGTCAACTGCGGCGAATACCACACGTAATGACCGAACGCACGGACATCGCGACCGTCGACGAGCTGCACGCGTCGGCCACCAAGCTGACCGGGCTCGATGACTTCGGCGCCGACGACGACAACTACCGCGAAGCGCTGAGCGTGCTGCTGGAGTCTTACCGGCAAGAAGCCGGACTCACCGTGTTGGGCAGCAAGATGAACCGCTTCTTTCTGCGCGGCGCCTTGGTGGCCAGGCTGCTGTCCGAAGCCGCGTGGAAGCAACACCCGCAACATGCCGACGTGGTTATCGAGCAGCCCATCTTCGTCACCGGGCTGGTGCGCACCGGGACCACCGCCTTGCACCGACTGCTGGGCGCCGATCCCGCCCACCAGGGTCTGCACATGTGGCTGGCCGAGTTCCCGCAGCCGCGTCCGCCGCGCGACACCTGGGAATCCAATCCGCTGTATCGCCAACTCGACGCCCAATTCAACCGGCATCACGCGGAAAACCCGGGCTACACCGGTCTGCATTTCATGGCCGCATACGAGCTGGAGGAATGCTGGCAGCTGCTGCGGCAGTCGTTGCACTCGGTGTCCTATGAGACCCTGGCGCACCTGCCCACGTATTCGAAATGGCTGTCGCAGCAGGACTGGACGCCGGCATATCGGCGACACCGCAAGAACCTTCAGCTGATCGGACTCAACGACGCCGACAAACGGTGGGTACTGAAGAATCCCAGCCATCTGTTTGCGCTGGACGCGCTGATGGCGACCTACCCCGACGCACTCGTCATCCAGACACATCGGCCGGTCGAGACGATCATGGCCTCGATGTGTTCGCTGGCTCAGCACACCACCGAGGGATGGTCGACGACGTTCGTCGGCGCCCAAATCGGCGCCGACACAATGGAAACCTGGGCGCGCGGTCTGGAGAGATTCAACACCGCACGCGCCAAATACGACCCGGCCCAGTTCTACGACGTCGACTATCGCGACTTCATCGCCGATCCGCTTGGCACGGTGGCCGATATCTACCGTCACTTCGATATCCCGCTGACCGACGAGGCCCGGCAGGCCATGGAAAAGAGCCACGCCGAAAGCCAATCCGGCGAGCGCGCGCCCAGGCACACGTATTCGCTGGCCGATTACGGATTGACCGCCGAGCAGGTCAAGGAACGTTTCGCCGGTCTGTGACGGCTACTCAGCCGTCGCCGGGTGCCGGGGCGGTGGATGCTTGGTCCAAAACCCCTTCGGCGAGGGCATGTTTGATGCTGTCGGTCAATTTCTGGCATGATTTGGCGCGGGCGCTGTCGACACCGGACGCTCGGAGCTCGGCGAAATAGGCGCAGCGCTGTGAGGCGCCGGTGTTCCACTGCACTGCGGTGTGGCCCGGCCCCAGGCTCTTGACCTGGACGGTGACATGGCAGAACCGACAGTCCACCGGTTGCAGCCCCGACGTCAGGTAGCGTTCGCGGTCGGCTTCGGTGGCCCTGCGAACCGCCGCGGCGCGGTCCGGATCCGTCGTGAAAGACGGTGCCTTGGACCACGATCCGCTGCTTTGATCCGCCGCGGGCGAATGTGAATCGTCGTGGTCGCCGAGCAACGCCAACATTGACCGAGCCAGCCGGTCGACGTCGGGCGGCTGCTCATGTGGGCTCATGTCGCCGGCTGCTCCGCCTTCTCGCCGGCTTGCCGCTTGAGGTTTTCCTCGACTTCGCGGTGCCACTTCTCGTTGGCGACGGTGGTGTCCACCTCGATCTCGAAGCGGTCGGTCATATCCGGGGTGACGTCGGCGACGTCGACATAGAACTGCTGATACCAACGCCGCATCTGATAGACCGCGCCGTCCTCTTCCACAAGCAGCGGGTTGTCGATGCGGGTCTTGTGCTTCCAGATCTCGACGTCCTGCAGGAAGCCCTTGCTGACGCCTTCGGTGAAGGTATTGGCCAGCTTCTCGGTCATCTCCTCATCCAAGCCCTTGGGCTTTTCGACGATGACGCCCCACTGCAACACGAACGAGTCCTGGGTCACCGGGTAGTGGCAATTGATCAAGATGGACTCGGCCTTGTAGTCGCCGTAGGTGTTGTGCAGCCAGTTGATCATGAACGACGGGCCGAAGTAGGACGCCTCCGAATCCAAGTGGGCTTCGCCGTAGGAGGTGCCCATGTCGGTGACGTCCGGGCGGCCGACGTTGTGCAGGTACTGCGATGCGATGTGACCTTCGAACACGTTCTTGAAGTACGTCGGCAGCCCGAAGTGGATGTAGAAGAAGTGCGCCATGTCGGTGACGTTGTCGATGATGTCGCGGCAGTTGCTGCCCTCGATCAGAATCGAGTTCCACTTCCAGTCGGTCCACTCGTCACTGGCCGCCTCGGGGATCTCCGGGATCCGCACCTCAGGCTGCGGTGGGTTGCCCTCGTGGTCGTGCCACACGAACAGCAGTCCGCCGCGCACGTCGGTGGTCCAGGAGCGGGTGCGGGCCAGTCGCGGGGTGCGCTTGGCATAGGGCACCAGTTTGCACTTGCCGTCGCCGCCCCAGCGCCAATCGTGGAACGGGCAAGCGACCTCGTCGCCCTTGATGGTGCCCTGGGCCAGGTCGCCCCCCATGTGCCGGCAATAGCCGTCCAGGACGTGCAGCTCGCCGCGTGAGTCGGCGAATACCACGAGATGGGTGCCGAACGCGTCGATACCGTGCGGTTTCCCGTCCAAGTAGCTCTTGACCGGGCCAAGGCAGTGCCAGCCGCGGGCATACCTGTCGGGCAGGGTGCCGGTATCGATCTCCCGAATGCCGGCGGTCTCGGTAGCCATGACGCCTCCAACTCCGTGAGCTTCTAACTAGAACACGTTACAGTTTTTGCCGGGGAGCGCGCAACGACGGTGCTCTGGAGGGGTCGTACCCGGCTTGGGGTATATCTGAACGATGCCGCTGTTCTCTTTCGAGGGCCGATCGCCAAAGGTCGACCCCGCCGCCTTCATCGCCCCTACCGCCACTCTGATCGGCGACGTCACAGTCGAAGCGGGGGCGTCGGTGTGGTTCAACGCCGTGCTGCGCGGTGACTACGCTCCGGTCATCGTGCGCGAGGGCGCCAACATCCAGGACGGATCGGTGTTGCACGCGCCGCCGGGCATTCCGGTCGATATCGGCCCCGGGGCAACCGTGGCGCATATGTGCACCATTCACGGTGTTCACGTCGGCGCGGAGGCATTGATCGCCAACCATGCCACCGTCTTGGACGGTGCCGTGATCGGCGCGCGGAGTCTGATCGCCGCCGGGGCGCTGGTGGTCGGCGGGACCAAGATTCCCGACGAGGTCTTGGTGGTCGGAGCGCCGGCCACCATCAAGGGACCGATCGCCGGGACCGGCGCCGAGATGTGGGTGAACGCCAATCCGCAGGCCTACCAGGACCTGGCCCGGCGCTACCTGACCGGGCTCGAGCCGATCTAGCCAGCCTCAGACGAGGCCGAACTGAATCAGCAGAATGAACAGGTCGGCGAGGGGATCTTCGAACGGAATCGAGAACGTACTGTTCAGGAACGGGAACATCTCCGATTGGAAGGTGTTGATCGTCTCTCCGGCCATCCCGATGCCGATGTCCCCGGGCACTCCGAAGTCCGCCAGGTTGTTTTCCGGGTCGTCGCCGGAGGTCAGCACGTCGATGAACAGCGGAGTCGAGAAGACCACCGCGACAAAATTGTCGTCGGGGTCGCCGGCCGAGACGAGCGTGAACAGGCCTAAATCCCTGACGGAGCTGACAAAGTCCGGGTCGTCAACGGCCAACGTCAGCGGCGAGAGGTCGGGCCCGCTGATCAATGCGTCGCTCATGACGGCCGCGCCCACGCCCGCGTTGTCATCACCGGTGTCTGCATCGGCCACGCCGCAGGTCGCCAGCCCGATGAATCCGGCGCCCAACGCAGCGCCGACAGTTATGGCCACCCGGTGCCGAAGGACAGTACTCATGGGAGCTCCTTTCGACGACGTGCGTCATCTACATCACGTCAGGAGCGGGGCGGCGGTTCAACCCCCTGGCGGGTGAATGTGCTCGATCAGGCCCCCCGGGGGCGGCGCGGTGCCGAGCTAGACCGGCCGGGCGGTCGCGCTCGCGCGGTCGACTTCCCAATACGCGCGCAGCGCCGCCAGCTTGCCGTCGTCGTCGGCCTTATAGGTGAACACCCCTTCGGCGGTGACCTGGTAGCCGGCCGTGGTGATCACGATGTTGCCGACGTTGGCTTCCTCGTTGCCGCACTGGAAGGTGTCGTGGAAGTTGAATTCGATTTTGTCGGTCGGGGCGATCGCTTTGTCCCAGAACGCTGAAATCGCGTCGCGGCCGCGGTGGCCTTTGCCCTCCGGATCAAAATGCGACGGTCCGATGGGATCTTCGACGATGGCGTCGTCGGCGAATACTGCCAGCCAGGCGTCTTTGTCGCGGGCGATGACGGCCTCACGGGAGCGTTTGCCGGCCAAGTGTGCGGGTGAGTTGTTCATGGTTTGTTCAGCGGTCCTGCCATCCCGAATGGATATAGGTGTCGGCGAAACGCTTCAGCGAGTCCTTTTTCTCCTCCAGCGGCGCGTCGAAGCCCAGCCCGTCAAACACCCACGGGATGACGATGTTGTCGGTCACCCCGATCTCGGCGAGTTCGCGGTGGCCGTCGACGCCGAACTTGTCGATGCACACCGCCTGGATTTCGAACGGCTGATCGGCCCGCCCGTATTCGGCGCGCAACGCGCTGAGTTTGCCGATGGTTTCGGCGAGCTGTCCGGCGGTCATCATCGCGCTGGTCCAGCCGTCGCTGATGCGGGCGGCCCGCCGCAATGCGACGTCGGTGTGGCCGCCGACGTAAATCGGTACGGGTTGGCTGGGGGCCGGGCTCATCTGCAGTCGGCCGAAATCGTAGAACTCGCCGTGGAATTCGACCATGCCGCCTGCGAGCACCAGTTTGATGACCTCGATCATCTCGTCGACCCGCGCGCCTCGGCGCCGGTACGGCATCCCACACCACTCGAATTCTTCTGGTGCCCAGCCGATTCCGACACCGAAGCCGAACCTGTTGTTGGTCAGGTTGGCCACCGAGCCGACCTGGCGCGCCAGCAGCAGTGGGTGGCGGGAGCCGAGTTTCATCACGTTGGTGTAGAACCGCAGTGTCGAGGTGACCGCGCCCATCGCGGCGGCGGCGATCAGCGGATCAACCCACGGCGTGTTCTCGTCCCACATCCGCGACCCGTCCGGGGTGTAGGGATAGTCGGCCGCGGCTTTCTCCATATAAAACAGTGAGTCGGGCAGCGCGATCGCGTCGAACCCCACTTCTTCGGCGGTCTTGGCCAGCTCGATCAGCTGATCGATCGGGCCCATCGCGATGCTGCAGGTGTACTTCATCACTTGGCCTATCACTTGGCCCCGGGTTTGTCGGCGCCGACCACCCACATCGAGTAGTACTGGGAGCCGCCGCCGTAGGCGTGACCCAAAGCTTTACGCGCCCCCGGAACCTGGTGGTCGCCCGCCTTGCCCATCACCTGGATGGCCGCTTCGGCGAAGCGGATCAGCCCGGACGCGCCGATCGGATTCGACGACAGCACACCACCAGAGGCGTTGACCGGGATCCGGCCGCCGATCGCGGTTTCACCGGCCTCGGTGAGTTTCCAGCCCTCACCCTCGGGTGCGAATCCGAGGTTCTCCAGCCACATCGGTTCGAACCATGAGAACGGCACGTAGATCTCGGCGGCGTCGATCTCGTCGATCGGGCTGCTGATGCCGGCTGCCTTCCACAGTGCCTTGGCGGCGTCACGGCCGGCCTGCGGGTTGACCTGGTCGCGGCCGGCGTAGGCCAGCGGTTCGGTGCGCAGCGCGGTGGCGTGGATCCAGGCAACCGGATGACCTTCGGCGACCCGCCCGTCGGCGAGATCCTCGTTGCCGATCACCACCGCGCAGGCGCCGTCGGACGACGGGCAGGTCTCGTCGAAGCGAATGGGATCCCACAGCATCTGCGACGACATCACTTTCTCCAGCGTGATGTCCGGTTGATGCAGGTGCGCCAACGGGTTCTTGGCGCCGTTGCGCCTGTCCTTGACAGCCACCATGGCACCGATGTGTGTCGGCGCGCCCGATCGGCGGATGTAGGCGCGCACGTGCGGAGCGAAATAGCCACCGGCACCCGCACCCACAGGCTTGGTAAACGGCACCGGAATACTCAACGCCCACATGGCATTCGACTCGGACTGCTTCTCCCACGCCATCGCCAGCACGCGGCGGTAGCGGCCCGACTGCACCAAGCTCGCTGCCACCACGGCGGTCGACCCGCCCACCGAGCCCGCGGTGTGCACCCGGATCAGCGGCTTGCCGGTGGCGCCGACGGCGTCGGCCATGAACAGCTCCGGCATCATCACGCCCTCGAAGAAGTCGGGGGCTTTTCCGACGACGACAGCGTCGATGTCGTCCATGGTCGATCCGGAGTCGGACAATGCCTTGTCGATCGCCTCGCGGACCAGGCCGTTCATCGAGACGTCGTGGCGCTTGGAGACGTACTTCGTCTGGCCGGTGCCGAGCACCGCAGCAAGTCGTTTAGTCATTTGGCGCCACTCCTCCTCATCGCTTCGCTCTGCTTCGTCGCCGGCGCACCGCCACGATTATTTTCCTTCCAGCACGGCGACGAGATTCTGTTGCAACACCGGGCCGCTGGTCGCGTGCGCGAGAACCCGGCCTGCCGAGCCAGAGAAAATATGTTGTGCCGCAAAGCCGATGCGCTCCAACCCGGCCGAGAACATCGGGTTGGCCGCCAGTGCGCCGCCCGACGGGTTGACCTTCGTCGACGACGGCAGGCCGATAGCCTCGGTCAGGATCAGCTGCTGATGGGTGAACGGCGCATGAATCTCGGCCACCTCGATCGAGCTGGTGTCGCCGGCCGTCGCGGCCTTGGCGGATGCCTGCGTCGACGCAGACGCGGTCAGGTCACGGGCGCCCAACACCGGAGTCTCGATACGGTGCTCGATCCCGGTGATCCACGCGGGATTCTCCCGCAGCTCGCGGGCCCTCTCGCCGGCGGCCAGCACGATCGCCGACGCACCGTCGGTGATCGGCGCAATGTCGTGGCGGCGAAGGGGATCGGCGAAGAACGGCCGGGCCAGCAGCTCGTCGATGCTCTTCGCGGGCTTTTCCGAATCGGTGCGCCCGGCGGCGGCGAACGAGTCCAGCGCCACCTGCGCCATCTGCTCGGCCGTCCACTTGCCGGCGTCCAGGCCCAACCGGGCCTGCAACCCCGCCAGTGAAATCGAGTCCGGCCACAGCGGCGCAACCGAATACGGATCGGTCTGCAGCGCGAGCACCCTGCGCAGGGTGCCGGCCGAAGACTTGCCGAAGCCGTAGACAAGTGCGGTGTCGACCTCACCGGTCAACAGCTTGATGTAGGCCTCGTAAAGTGCCCACGCGCCGTCCATCTCGACATGCGACTCGTTGATCGGCGGCACTGCGCCGATCGAGTCGATCGCGGAGATGAACGAGAACGCCCTGCCGGCAAGATAATCCGACGAACCCGAGCACCAGAAGCCGATGTCGGTCTGCTCGAGCCCGAGTTCGTCGTAAAGCGCATGGAAGCACGGCATCAACATCTCGACGCCGTTGGTGGTGCCGTCGGTGCGGCGCACATGCGGCGCATGGGCGAATCCGACGACAGCTACCTCGCGTTCGGTCATCTTGAGTTCCTCACAGGTGGTGCTTGTAGGTGTCGTAATCGGCGTCGGGTTCGCCGGTCGGCTTGAAGTATTCGATGTTGTCGATGCCCAGACCCCGTTGGTCGCGGGGCTTCCACACCGCCTGCACCCGCATGCCCATCCGCACCTCGGAGGCGTCGATCTCGGAAATCAGGTGCAGGAACGGGATATCGGCGCCGTCGAGGAGGACGTACGCGGCGACGTACGGCGGTTTGATGCGCTGTCCGGCGAACGGAATGTTGATGATTGCGAACGTCGTCACCGTCCCCTTGTCGGGCAGCTCGACGAAGTTGTCGAGTTCCAGGCCCGTTGCCGGATCCGCTTCCCTGGGCGGGAAATACACCTTTCCGTCCTTGCCGGTGCGGGCGCCGAGCAACTTGCCCTCCTCGAGAGCCCGCAAGAACACGGTCTCGGGCAGTGACGCGGTGTGCTGGATTTCGACGCTGATCGGCGTCTCCTGGATGGTCACCGGGTCGCGGTCGTCGGTCGTTTCCTCGACGGGCTCGGCCTGCTCGCCGAGCGCGAAGTAGGCGATATCGGTGATCGCTCCAGCCGGCTCGTCGACCCAGTGGGCGTGCACGCGCGCACCGGTGCTGATCGCGTCGGATGATCCGACGTCGACGGCGTGCAGCAGCGGAATGTCGGCGCCGTCGAGCTTGATCAGCGCCCAGGCAAATGGCCGATCGAGCGGCTGCCCTTCCAGCGGCTCGGGCTGCCAGCTCCACGACAGCACGGTCCCGACACTTGCCACCGGTACGATCTCGGTCAATCGTTCATAGGTCACCGGGTCGAACTCGGCGGGCGGGACGTAAACCCGGCCATCGGAGCCCCGGACACCGACGATGCGTCGCTCACGCAGGGCGGTGAAGAACTGGCTGAGGATAGGTCCGACTGAACGGGTGTAGTTGAACGACAGTTTCAGAGGTGCCGAAAGAGGTCGCTGATCGGTATCGATCTGCACCGGGCTGCTTTGGCTGGTGGTCACAGCATCGAGTAGAACAGGTTCTAAGAATGGTTTCAAGATACGGTCGGGACCAGCAAGAAAGGCGGCTCGCATGAAGCTCGGACTCCAGCTGGGATATTGGGGCGCTGCGCCGCCGGAGAACGCCGGTGAACTGGTGGCCGCGGCCGAGGAGGCCGGCTTCGACGCGGTGTTCACCGCTGAAGCGTGGGGATCGGACGCCTACACGCCGCTGGCCTGGTGGGGATCGTCGACGCAGCGGGTGCGGCTGGGCACCTCGGTTGTGCAGCTCTCGGCGCGCACCCCGACTGCCTGCGCGATGGCCGCGCTGACGCTTGACCATCTCTGCGGTGGCCGGCACATGCTGGGCCTGGGCGTATCGGGGCCGCAGGTCGTCGAGGGCTGGTACGGGCAACCGTTTCCCAAGCCGTTGGCCCGCACCCGCGAATACATCGACATCGTCCGCCAGGTCTGGGCCCGCGAGAAGCCGGTGACCAGCGAGGGCCCGCACTACCCACTGCCGCTGACCGGCGCTGCCACAACGGGTTTGGGCAAAGCGCTCAAGCCCATCACCCACCCGCTGCGCTCTGACATCCCGATTCTGCTGGGCGCGGAGGGGCCCAAGAACGTCGCGTTGGCTGCCGAGATTTGTGACGGCTGGCTGCCGATCTTCTACACGCCGCGGCTGGCCGACACCTACAACGAGTGGCTCGATGAGGGGTTCGCCCGGCCGGGCGCGCGGCGCAGCCGTCAGGACTTCGAGATCTGTGCGACGGCCAACATCGTGATCACCGACGACCGCAGCGCCGCATTCGCGGCCATGAAGCCCTACATAGCGCTCTACATGGGCGGCATGGGCGCCGAGGACACCAACTTCCACGCCGACGTCTACCGCCGGATGGGCTACGCCGAGGTGGTCGACGACGTGACCAAGCTCTTTCGCAGCAACCAGAAGGACAAAGCCGCGGAGATCATCCCCGACGAGGTCATCAACGACGCCGCGATCGTGGGCGACGTCGACTACGTGCGTAAGCAGATCAAGGTCTGGGAGGCCGCCGGCGTCACGATGATGGTGGTCTCCGCGCGCAGCCCAGAGCAGGTCCGTGAGCTCGCGGGGTTGATCTAGCGGGGGTCTAGCGGGGTATTGCCGGACGGATAGAACACGTTCTAGATTGACCGGATGACAGCCTCGCAGTACACCATCGCGGGCACCGTGCTGACCATGCCGGTGCAGGTTCGCAAAGCGACCCAGCACATGGCCATGTTCTCGGTGGACGCCGACGCCGCCCAACGCATGATCGACTACAGCGGCCTGCAGGTGGCCCGCGTTCTGCCCGGCCGGGCTGTGGTGTCGCTGATACTTGCCCACTTCATCGACTGCGACCTCGGCACCTACCACGAGCTGAGCACCGTGGTGCAGGTCAACCCGCCCGGCTCCAACGCATCTGGTCTTCGCGCGCTGCAGTCCGCCTTTGTCCATCACATGCTGGTCGACCAGGCCTTCACCCTCGAGGCGGGACGAACGATTTGGGGTTTCCCGAAGGTGATGGCTGAGTTCAATATTCGAGAGGCGGGTCGCTTCGGCTTCGATGTGCACGCCGACGGTCAGCTGCTGGTCGACATGGAGTTTCGCCGCGGCCTGCCGGTTCCGTCGCTGCTGACCTCCCGCGAGCAGCAGCTGCGCTCGTATGCCCACCGTGATGGTCACACGCTGGAGACGGCGTTCACGATGTCTACCGCGGGTTCGCGCTATCGGCCCGGCGGTGTGCGGCTGCGACTCGGTGATCACCCTTATGCCAAGGAGCTGGCGGCGCTCGGCTTGCCCAAGCGGGCGATGCTGTCGAGTTCTGCGGTCAACGCGCAGATGTCATTCGGCGACGCGCAGGAGATCTCATGACGTCGACCATCCCCGAGACGATCGTCAACATCGATTTGACCGACGGCACCTTCTACGCTGACGGCCCGCGTGCTCGCGCGGCGTATCGCTGGATGCGCGCCAACCAACCGGTGTTTCGGGACCGCAATGGTCTGGCCGCCGCGGCGACTTACCAGGCCATCATCGACGCCGAGCGTAATCCGGAGCTGTTTTCGTCCACCGGCGGGATTCGTCCCGATCAGCCCGGCATGCCGTACATGATCGACATGGACGATCCCGCGCATCTGGTGCGGCGCAAGCTCGTCAATGCCGGGTTTACCCGCAAGCGGGTCCGTGAGCGGGAGCCGTCGATCGCGCGACTGTGCGACACGCTGATCGACGCGGTCTGTGAGCGCGGCGAGTGCGACTTCGTCCGGGACATCGCCGCGCCGCTGCCGATGGCGGTGATCGGCGACATGCTGGGCGTGCTGCCCGAAGACCGCGCGATGCTGCTCAAGTGGTCCGACGACCTGGTGACCGGGCTGAGCTCACACCTGGAACCGACGTCGGCCGAATTCCAGGCGGTGATGGACGCGTTCGCCGCCTACACCGAGTTCACCATGGGAATCATCACCAAGCGTCGCGCCGAGCCCACCGACGACCTGTTTTCGATACTGGTCAACGCCGAAGTCGAGGGTCAGCGGATGTCGGATGACGAGATCGTCTTCGAGACGCTGCTGATCCTGATCGGCGGCGACGAGACCACCCGTCACACGCTGTCCGGTGGCACCGAGCAGCTGCTGCGCAATCGCGACCAGTGGGATCAGCTGGTGGCCGACCCGTCGCTGTTACCGGGCGCCATCGAGGAGATGCTGCGATGGACGTCGCCGGTGAAGAACATGTGCCGCACCTTGACCGCCGACACCGAATTTCACGGCACCAAGCTTCGCCAGGGCGAGAAGATGATGCTGCTGTTCGAGTCGGCGAACTTCGACGAGTCGGTGTTCGACAACCCTGAGCAGTTCGACATACGTCGAGACCCCAACAGCCACTTGGCTTTCGGCTTCGGAACGCACTTTTGTCTGGGCAACCAGCTGGCGCGTCTGGAACTTTCGCTGATGACGTCGCGGGTTTTGGCGCGGCTACCGGATCTGCGGCTGGCCTCCGAGGGCGCGTTGCCGTTGCGGCCGGCGAACTTCGTCAGCGGCCTGGAGTCGATGCCGGTGGTCTTCACGCCCACGGCTCCGGTGGGCCGAGCGTGAAACCAGCCGCACGCTCGCGTTCGAGCGTGCGGCTGGCCGCACGCTCGGCGGGATGCGGGGCCGTCAGCGGCCGCGGAAAACCGGTGTGCGCTTCTCCTTGAAGGCCAGCGGGCCTTCCTTGGCGTCCTCGGAGAGGAACACCTTGATGCCGAGCTGGGTGTCGACCTTGAACGCCTCGTTCTCGGGCATGCCCTCGGTGTCGCGGATCGCCCGCAGAATCGCCTGCACCGCCAGCGGGCCGTTGTTCGAGATGACTTCCGCGATCTCCAGCGCTTTGGTCAGTGCCTGCCCGTCGGGAACGACGTAGCCGATCAGGCCGATCTCTTTGGCCTCGGCCGCGGTGATGTGCCGGCCGGTCAGCAACAGGTCGCAGGCCACCGTGTACGGGATCTGGCGCACCAGCCGCACCGCCGAACCGCCCATCGGGTACAGGCTCCAGCGGGCCTCCGAGATGCCGAACTTGGCGCTCTGGCCGGCCACCCGGATGTCGGTGCTCTGCAGGATCTCGGTGCCGCCGGCGATGGCCGGGCCCTCCACGGCGGCGATCAGCGGCTTGGTCAACCGCCGGCCCTTGAGCAGGGCATCGATGCGCGACGGGTCATAGCTGCCGTCCTTGAACGACTCACCCGGCGGCTTGGCGGTGGCCGCCTTGAGGTCCATGCCCGAGCAGAAGTAGCCGCCGGCGCCGGTCAGAATGCAGCACCGGATGTCGGGATCGTTGTCGACGCGGTCCCAGGCCTCGACCATGATTTGCATCATTTCCCCGCTCAGTGCGTTGCGGGCGGCCGGACGGTTCAATGTGACGATGAGGGTGTGTCCGCGCTGCTCAACAAGGGCGTCGGCTTCTTTTTCCGATTCGCTCACCGGTGTCCGCCTTCCTGACTGTCGGGCCCGAACTTGTCAAGAAATGTAACACGTTCTAATTTGGGTCCGTGGCCCTGAATATCGCCGACCTAGCTGAGCATGCCATCGATGCCGTGCCGGACCGCGTCGCCCTGATCTGCGGGGACGACCAGCTCACGTACGCGCAACTGGAAGACAAGGCCAACCGCCTTGCGCACTACCTGATCGACCAGGGCGTCAAGAAGGACGACAAGGTCGGCCTGTACTGCCGCAACCGCAACGAGATCGTCATCGCGATGCTCGGCATCGTCAAGGCGGGCGCCATCTTGGTCAACGTCAACTACCGCTACGTCGAGAGCGAACTGCGCTACCTGTTCGACAACTCCGACATGGTCGCGCTGGTGCACGAACGTCAGTACGCCGACCGTGTGGCCAACGTGTTGCCCGATACTCCCGACGTCAAGACGATCCTGGTGGTCGAGGACGGCTCGGATGCCGACTACCAACGTTACGGCGGCGTCGAGTTCTACTCCGCGCTGGAACAGGCGTCCCCGGAACGCGATTTCGGTGAACGCAGCGCCGACGACATCTACCTGCTCTACACCGGCGGCACCACCGGTTTCCCGAAGGGTGTGATGTGGCGTCACGAGGACATCTACCGGGTGCTGTTCGGCGGAACTGACTTCGCGACAGGCGAATTCGTCAAGGACGAGTACGACTTGGCGAAAGCCGCCGCCGCCAATCCGCCGATGGTCCGCTACCCGATCCCGCCGATGATCCACGGCGCCACCCAGTCGGCCACCTGGATGTCGCTGTTCTCGGGTCAAACCACCGTGCTGGCACCGGAATTCAACGCCGAAGAGGTGTGGCGCACGGTCCACAAGCACAAGGTGAACCTGCTGTTCTTCACCGGTGATGCGATGGCCCGGCCGCTGCTCGACGCGCTGCAGAAGAACAACGATTACGACCTGTCGTCGCTGTTCCTGCTGGCCAGCACCGCGGCGTTGTTCTCGCCGAGCATCAAAGAGAAGCTGCTCGAACTGCTGCCCAACCGGGTCATCACGGACTCCATCGGATCGTCGGAGACCGGCTTCGGCGGCACCAGCATCGTTGCCAAGGACGCTCCGCACACCGGGGGCCCGCGAGTGACCATCGACCATCGCACCGTCGTTCTCGACGAGGACGGCAACGAGGTCAAGCCCGGTTCGGGTGTGCGCGGTCTGATTGCCAAGAAGGGCAACATCCCGATCGGCTACTACAAGGACGAGAAGAAGACTGCCGAGACTTTCCGCACCATCAACGGTGTCCGCTACGCCATCCCCGGCGACTACGCCCAAGTCGAAGCCGACGGCACGGTGACCATGCTGGGCCGCGGTTCGGTGTCGATCAACAGCGGCGGGGAAAAGATCTATCCCGAAGAGGTCGAGGGCGCGCTCAAGGCGCACGCCGATGTCTTCGACGCGCTGGTTGTCGGAGTGCCTGACGAGCGGTACGGCCAGTGTGTGGCCGCCGTGGTGCAGCCGCGGCCGGGAACACGTCCCACGCTTGCCGAGCTCGACCGGTTCGTGCGCAGTGAGATCGCGGGATACAAAGTGCCCCGGGCGCTTTGGTATGTCGACGAGGTCAAGCGCTCACCGGCCGGAAAACCCGACTATCGGTGGGCCAAGGAGCAGACCGAGGCCCGGCCGGCCGACGACAGGCACGCCAACCACGTCAGGGCAGTTTGATCGCCGACACGTACATCTCCACCATCGGCCGGTAGAGATCGACGTCATCGAGCTGACTGCCCAGCACAACGGAATCACTGGTGGCGACGAGCACTTGAGCGAAAGTCAATGGGGGGATCAGCAAGGCTCCGCCGAGCCGGTCGATGCCCTCGACGATGAATTTACTCAGCGCCTCGACGACCTCTGATCTCTTGGCGGCCACCCGCTGCCGGGCGTCGGGGTTGCGGAGTAGGTAAAGGGTGAACTCGTGTCCCAGCGCGGCGTGCTCGGCGCCGCGATCCCGGCTCAGTTGGCGCCAGCGCTCGGCTATCTCGTCGAGCTCTCGCGCCCCGATCTGTTTAGCGCTCGACATCACCTCGGCGAAATTGTCGAAGTAACGGCGCCAATATCGGTCACTCACCGCCAAGAAAAGGTCCTCTTTGGTGGCGAAGTGCTTGTAGATAGCGCCCTTCGTATATCCGGCGGCGTAAGCGATGTCGTCGAGAGTCGCTGTAGTAAAGCCCTTTTCGGCGAACACGTCCTCTGCGGCATCAAGCAGAAGTGAACGGGTGTGCTCGAGGCGTCGCTCGCGCGTCCAACGCTCCACCATGCCGACAAGTCTTCCACAGAATCTGAGAAACCTGTTGGTTACGCAGATACTCATTGGTATATTGCCGCGTCATGAGCGATCTGTCGAGCAGGAACAAGGCCGTGTCGGTGACCGAGCCCCCGGGTGAAACCACCGACCTGGGTGGGCAGGTTCGTCCGGTCAAGATCTGGGCGACGGTAGGCGGCGCCCTATTGGCGCTTCAGCTGTACGTGTGGATGCGCTGGATCACCGGACCCTATTTCGAAAGGGTGCCCAGCGGACCGAGTGAACCGCCGATGTACATGAAAGTGCCGCTCGTGGCGAACGCCGTCGTTCTTTGGGTCGGCCTGCCGTTCGCCATTTGGTGGTTCTTCATCAGGCCTTGGCGGCGCGAGCGGCGAATCACGTTGGACGGCATGCTTGTTCTGTCGATGGGGCTGATGTTCTTCCAAGATCCGCTACTCAACTACTTCAACACCTGGTGCACCTACAACACCTGGCTGTTCAACCGGGGCGCTTGGACATCGCACATCCCGGGTTGGGTGTCGCCCGAGGCACCAGGTCATCAGGTGGCCGAACCGTTGCTGACAAATGTGCCGGGATACGCCTACGGAGTCCTGCTGATCACCATCGTCGAATGTTGGGTCATGCGAAAGATCAAGGCGCGCTGGCCCAACATCAGCAATCTTCGCCTGATCGCCACTATCTACGGCATCGCATTCCTTTTCGACTTCGTCATGGAAGGCCTAATTCTGCTGCCGATCGGTTTCTACACCTACCCCGGAGCCATCCGGTCCGTGTCAATGAATGCCGGCACCTACTACCAATGGCCCGTTTACGAAGGACTGATGTGGGGCGCAGTGCAGACGGGGCTGTGCTGCTTGCGGTACTTCACCGATGATCGCGGCCGCACGATCGTCGAGCGCGGGCTGAACCACGTTCGAGGCGGGTTCGCGAGGCAGCAGTTCATCCGCTTTTTGGCGATCTTCGCCGGGGTCAGCGCGTGCTTCTTTTTCCTCTACATGGTCCCCGCGCAATGGATCGGCATGCATGCCGACCCGTGGCCGCAAGACCATCAGAAGCGCTCGTATTTCAACGGCGGCATCTGCGGTGACGGGACCGACAAGCCGTGCCCGGATCCCGCCCTGCCATTACCGACTAAACGCTCCGGATACGTCAATGTCGACGGCCAGCTGGTGATGCCCGAGGGCGTTGACGTTCCGCCCGTCGTGCCCTTCCAGCGCGGAAATTGAGACGCTGACCAACAATCAGCCCCCATTCGCGCGGAACGCATCTGAAAGACTGCACCTATGAATGGTGCTCATGCCCTGATCGACTCCCTGGTCGACGGCGGCGTCGACGTGTGCTTCGCCAATCCCGGAACATCCGAGATGCATTTCGTGGCGGCACTGGACGCCGTCCCCGGGATGCGTGGCGTGCTCGCGCTGTTCGAGGGAGTCGCCACCGGTGCGGCGGACGGCTACGCGCGCATCGCCGACCGACCCGCGGCGGTGCTGCTGCACCTCGGCCCGGGGCTGGGCAACGGACTGGCCAACCTGCACAACGCGCGGCATGCCCGGGTGCCGATGGTGGTGGTCGTCGGCGATCACGCCACCTATCACAAGAAGTACGACGCGCCGCTGGAATCCGACATCGAGGCGGTGGCCGGCAGCGTGTCGGGCTGGTTGCGGCGATCCGACGGCGATATCGCGGCGGACGCCGCCGAGGCCATCGCCGCAAGCCGAAGCGGGGGGCAGGTCGCCACACTGATTCTGCCGGCGGACATTTCGTGGACCGACGGTGCACCGCCCGGCCAATCGGCCCCGGCCGAGCCGACGACCTCGACCGTCGACCCGGATGCGGTCGAGCTGACGGCCAAGCTGCTGCGCTCCGGCGAACCCACGGTGATCCTGGTCGGCGGCGACGCCACCCGGGCCAAGGGGCTGGCAGCGGCCGCCCGGGTCGCAACCGGCTGCGGTGCCCGCACGTTCTGCGAGACATTCCCGGCCCGGCTGGAGCGCGGCGCCGGCCTGCCCGCCGTCGAGCGGCTTGCATACTTCGCCGAGGCGGTCGCCGCGCAGCTGGAAGGCGCCAGACATCTGATCCTGGCCGGGGCGGCGTCGCCGGTCTCGTTTTTCGCCTACCCCGGCAAGCCCAGCGACCTGGTTCCCGACGGCTGCCAGGTACACGTGCTCGCCGGTCACGCCGGTGCGGCCGACGCCCTGTCAGCGCTGGCCGACCTGGCGGCGCCCGATACCGCTGCGCCACTTACCGCGCCGTCACGCCCGCAACTGCCGACCGGTGCGCTGACCGCAGTCTCCGCGGCCGATGTGATCGGTGCGCTGCTGCCGCAACGGGCGATCGTCGTCGACGAGTCCAACACCTCGAGTCTGCCGCTGGCGGCCGCCACCGCCGGCGCGCCGGCACACGATTGGTTGACGTTGACCGGCGGGGCGATCGGCTACGGAATTCCCGCTGCGGTGGGTGCGGCGGTCGCCGCTCCGGATCGACCGGTGCTCTGCCTGGAGTCGGACGGATCGGCGATGTACACCATCTCGGGGCTGTGGACCCAGGCGCGGGAAAGCCTCGATGTCACCACCGTCATCTACAACAACGGCGCCTATGACATCCTGCGCATCGAGCTGCAGCGGGTCGGCGCCCAGGGCGCGCCAGGGCCCAAAGCCCGGCAGCTGCTTGACTTGACCGCTCCGAGACTGGATTTCGTCAAAATCGCCGAGGGAATGGGAGTGCCCGCCCGGCGAGTGAGTACCGCCGAAGAGTTCGCCGACGCGCTGCAGGCGGCTTTCGCCGAGCCCGGACCACATCTCGTTGAAGCGATGGTGCCGTCCCTGCTGGGCTGACGGTCTACTTGATCGGCTCGTCACCAAGTACAGTGGTGCGCAGCATTTCTCGCGGCGAGTCGAGGTCGTAGGGCGCAGCGCGATGCAGCACGCCGCGGTTGTCCCAGATCACGGTGTCGCCGACGGACCAGTGGTGGCGGTAGACCTTGTCGGGGGTGGTGGCGCGGTCGAGCAGCTCGGCGAGCAGCGCGCGGCCCTCGTCGAGGTCCATGCCCACGACGTGCTCGGCCGACGCACCGAGCACCAGCGACTTGCGGCCGTTGGTGTGGGTCCACACCAACGGATGCTCATGGGTGCGCCGTGCCCGCCACCTCGCCACCTGTTCGGGAGAGGGATCGGGTGTGACGCGCCGCTGCGAAGCTTCCAGCGAGTGAACGACTTTCAGCGTCGCATAGCGCCGCTTTTCCTCGTCGCTCAACGCGTCATAGGCGGCATAGGAGTTGGCGAATTCGGTCTCGCCGCCGCGTTCGGCGACGCGCACCGCCGAGAGCACGGTGGCCTTCTGCGGGCACTCGTCGCCGACCGGGGTGCAGCCGTCGATGTGCCAGTCGAAGGTCGCCCGCAGGTACGCGGCCGAGGCATTCTTGGTCACGTCCAGGGTGATCGGGTAGATACCCGCCACCGGATGATGACCGTCGGAAGAGTGGTCCACTTCACCGAGTCGACGGCAAAAGGCCACCTGCGCTTCGGGATCCAGGTGTAGCCCGGGAAAGACGAGTACGCCGTGTTCTTCCAGCGCATCGAGCACCGCCTGGCCGAGCGTGTCGTCGGCGGCCAGCAGATCGGGATCGACACCGTCGACCTCGGCGCCCACCGAGGCGGTGAGCTTGTTGATGGCGAGCAGACTCACGGCACCGGCTCGCTGATTCGCGTCATGACGGCGTCGGCCGCGTCGGTGGGTCTTATCTGGTGCATGACCTCCACCGACATGGCGACCATGATCAGTGAGTAGATGAGGTGCAGCAGATGCAGGGCGTCGTCGGGCAGGTCGTCCAGCGGGAACTTGTCGCAGTACTCGATGGCCTCTTCCAGTCGGGGAAAGAAGGCGTCGTAAAACTCGCGCAGCTGGCTCATGCTGCTGGCCATCCGCCGATCCCAGCGCTCGGCTTCGGTTGGCAGGCACCATGTTTGCGCGAAGGGCTCGAGTTCGGCGAAGGCGCTGGGCAACAGCGGCTCAGACATGTCCGGCTCCTAGCGGTGCGTGTTCGCGCTGGTATTCGGCGACCCAGTCGCCAACCGCCTTGTGCAGATGGCGGACCAGGATCTCCTGGTCGCCCAGCGGGAACTCGTCGACGACGCCGGTTTCCAGCGCGGCCTGGGTGCCGCCCAACATGCCCGCGTCTTGCAGCGCGAATTCCTTCAACACCACCGCGGCGACCTCGTGTTCGATGCGTTCGCGGACGCTGCGCGCCGGGGAGAAGTAGGTATACGCCTCGAACCGGTGGGTGTTGTGTGAGGTCGGCCAGTACCGGTACAGCAGGTACCAACCGCCGTAGATGAGGATCTCGAGGTTGGGGAAGACCTGGAAGTTGCTGATCCCCCAGGGCTCGATGCCACCCGGGTTGAGCCCGGCCGGCAACTCACCCAGATCGGGAGTCCGCCACGGCCCGACAAGCCCGCTGCGCGTCGCCCGTTCGATCGGATACATGTACTGAGGTGCCAGCAACCACCGGCGCGTCCCGGCCGTGCACACCAGGCGATGCGGCCCGTCGATCTGGAAGTGCGCGCACTCGAACCCGGCGTCCGGATCGCGCACCTCGGGCGGAACCTGCTGGGGATGCAGCGAGGGCACGTGGTAATACTCCTGGAACGCGTCGGCGAAAATCTTCCAGTTGCTGTTGTTGTCGGCGACCCACTCGTAGCGCTCGGTGAGCTTGTCGAACGGATAGCCGTCCAACCCGGTGATCATCGGCCCGAGAAACTCCCGGAGGGTTTGGCGCGGTTCGGTGTCGAAGTTGACGAAGATGAAGCCGTTCCAGATGTCGCAGTGCACCGGACGCAGGCTGTAGGAGTCGGTATCGAGATCGAAGAACTCGCCGGGCTGCTGCACGAACGTCAATGCACCGTCCAAGTCGTAGCGCCAGCCGTGATATTTGCAGGTGAACTGTCGGCACACCCCTTTGGTCTCCCGATCCGGAAAGTCGTTCCACACCAGCTTGTTTCCGCGGTGCCGGCAGATATTGTGAAAGGCGCGGACCGTGTCGTCTTTACCTTTGACCACGATGATCGAAGTGCCGGCCGCCGCGATGTCCTTGGTGAAGTAGCTGCCAACACGCGGAACGTCTTCGATGCGGCCGACGTTGAGCCAGGCGCGTTTGAAGATTGCCTCACGTTCGGCCGCGTAGAACTCCGGTGATGTGGAGTCGCGGAATGACACTGGTCCCGTGCCAAGCTCGGGATAGTGGTCGGTCCAGCTGCCCTCTTCCGGTTTAGGCCATCGCGCCATGCGAACCTCCTCTCACATCACTGCTCCGCCGTTGACGCCGAGCACCTGCCCGGTGATGAAGCCGGCCTCCTCGGAGCACAAGAAGCCGACGGCAGCGGCGATATCGGCACCGGTGCCGAGGTGACCCAAAGGGATACGTCGTGCCATCGCCTCGCTGGACGGCAGATGCCCCGCGGCCTGCGACTGGTGTTGCATCGGGGTTTCGATGCCCGACGGTGGGATGTTGTTGACTGTGATACCGGCCGATGCATATTCGTGCGCCAGCGATTTCGTCAGTGTGATCACTGCGCCTTTCGATGCGGCGTAGTGGGCCATGCCGGGAGAGCCGCGTTGCGCGCTGGACGACGAGATCATCACGATGCGTCCCCAGCGTGCGGCCACCATGTCCGGCAGGGCCACCTGGCAGCAGTGAAATGTGCCGGTGAGGTTGACGTCGATGATCCGCCGCCATGAGTCGACGGTTATTTCGCCGAATGGCGAAAAGTCCACCTGACCGGCGCTGGTCACCAAAATGCCGACCGGGCCGAGTTCGCTGCGGACCTTGGCGAACGCCTCTTCGACCACCGGCCGGTCGGTGACATCCACCTCAGCCGCGAGTGCCGCCACGCCGTCAGCGCGAAGCTCATCGCAAACCCGTTGGGCCGCTGTGCCGTTGATGTCGAGCACGGCGACCTTGTGGCCCCGGCGGCCGAGCTCATGACAGGTCGCCTCACCCATGCCAGACGCCCCGCCGGTCACCACCGCCACCCTTGCCGTCATTGGATGCCTCCCGGGTGATCGGTGAAAAGCTTGTTGCCGGTGCCCTGTTCGACCACCCGGGCCAACAGGTCATGCAACAGCTGCTGCTCGTCGGGGTCCAAGACGCCGAACACCCGCTCATGGGCGGCCAGCGCGTCGGCGAGGACGGCGGAGACCACGGCCCGGCCCTGTTCGGTGAGATAGGTCTGCAGGATCCGGCCATGTTGCGGATCCTGCTTACGCTCGACGAGGCCCCGGCGCTCGAGTGCAGTGATCGCCAGCTGCACTCCCTGTGGGCTGATCAGCAGCCGACGGGCCAACTCGGCGCCGGAAAGGCCTGGCTCATTGGACAATTGCCGCATCAGACCGATCTGTGCGGTGGTCACGTTGTGGCTGCTGATCGCGTCGTTGACGGTCTTCAGCGAGAAGTGGAAGGCCTGCTTGAGCAGCCACAGAATGTTGTCAGTGAGTTCCATGCAGTGTCCTACGCGCGTTTGTAAACGTGACCGCCTTTCATCACGAACGGTACGTTCAAGGTGGCGGCGACGTCGCGGGACGGGTCACCGGGCACCGCGATGATGTCGGCGAGATAGCCGGCCGCCAGCCGGCCGAGCTCATGGTCGGCTTCGATGAGTTCGGCACTGGTCACGGTGGCCGCCCGAATCGCCTGCATCGGCGTCATGCCGCGATCGACCAGCGCACACAGTTCCCTGGCGTTCTGGCCGTGCGGGATCGCCGGCGCATCGGTGCCGCACGCGATCCGCACGCCGGCGGCGATTGCCTTGGGCAGCATGGCTTTCGCCTGCGGGAACACCTCGGCGGCCTTCTTGCGCAGCTCGGGTGCGACGCGGTCTACCGCCAGCGCCTCGGTGAGATATGTGGTCGACACCAGGAAGGTCCCGTGGTCGACCATCATCTGGATGGTTTCGTCGGTGGCCAAAAATCCGTGTTCGATGCAGTCGATTCCGGCCTTGATGCAGGCCCGGATGGCAGTGTCGCCGATCGCGTGAGCGGCGACCCGGATCCCGGCGCGGTGGGCTTCGTCGGCGATCGCGGCGAACTCTTCGTCGGAGTACTGCTGCGAGCCCGGCGAGGTGCTGTGCGACATCACACCGCCGGAGGCCGACACCTTGATCACCTTGGCGCCGTGGCGGATCTGGTAGCGCACGCAGGCTCGCACATCGGGTACGCCGTTGGCGATGCCTTCGGCCACCGACAGCGGCATGATGCCCGGCGCCAGCCGTTGAAACACGGTCGGATCCAGATGTCCGCCGTAGGGCG
Source organism: Mycobacterium shimoidei (assembly GCA_002101905.1). Classification (GTDB taxonomy): domain Bacteria; phylum Actinomycetota; class Actinomycetes; order Mycobacteriales; family Mycobacteriaceae; genus Mycobacterium; species Mycobacterium shimoidei. The sequence continues at coordinate 171,676 of LQPU01000025.1, forward strand.
TGACGGCATGCCCGGCCGGCACCACCCGGGGACCGGGGTGCCAGCCCGCCTCGATCGCGCGCTGCAGCGCCACATCCAGCAGATAGCCGCCGGTCTTGACCATCAACCCGAGGTTGCGCACCGTGGTGAACCCGGCGTCCAGTGTGGTGCGGGCGTTGACCGCGCCGCGCAGGGTGCGGTAGGCCGGATCGTCCTGCACACCGTGCATCGGCGACGGCAGCCCCTCCGGGCCGCCGGGTCCGCCGATGAGCAGGTTGAGTTCCATGTCCATCAGCCCGGGCAGCAGCGTCACATCGCCGAGGTCGATCTCTGTCGCTGAGTCCGGCGGCAATTGACGAGGATTGACCGCGGTGATGCGGTCGCCGTCAACGACGACCACCGCCGGGGAACGCACCTGCCCCGCGTCGACATCCGCCCAGCGGGCGGCCCGCAGCACGATCACGGCACGGGTTCGCTGACGCAATCCAGTGTCGACGCACCCGAGTCCGGGACGCGAGGCTGCTTCCAGCATTCGACCGGAAACGACACCATGATCATCGAGTACAGCAGGTGCATCAGGTTCATCACGTCGTCGGGCAGATCGTCGAGGCTGAACTTGTCGCAGTAGGCCAGGGCATCCTCCGCGCGGGGCGTGACGGCGTCGTAGAACTCCTGCATCTGTGCCATCGTGCTGTTGAGCCGCTTGTGGTAGCGCTGCGGTTCACTCGGCAGACACCACTCGGAAAGCCGCTCCAGATCGGCGAATTCGGGAGGCAATTTAGTCGTCATGACACCCCCACCGCGTTGCGTCGGTACTCGTCGACCCACGCCGCGGTCTCGCGGTGCAGATGCCGGATCAGCACCTCTTGATCGTTGAGCAGAAAGTCGCCGACGGCGCGGGACTCGATCATCGACTGCGTCGCCTCCAGGGTGTTGGAGTCCTGCAGACCGAACTCTTTGAAGGTGACCGCCGCAAGCTCCTGGGCGACCCGCTCACGCGGGGTGCGCGGCGGTGGGAAATACAAGGTGCCCTCGAAGACGTGGCTGTTGTGTGACGTCGGCCAGTAGTGGTAGGTCAGACACCAGCCCTGCCCCCAGATCAGGATCACGAAATTGGGGAACAGCTGAAACGAATCCAGCCCCCACGGGTCACAGTTGGCCGGGTTGACACCGGCCGGCAGCGGTCCCAGATCCGGGCTGTCCCACGGGCCGAAAAGCCCACTGCGACAGATCTCGTCAATCGGCTTGCGCAGGTCGGCGTCCAGCTCCCAGGCCCGCACACCCGAGGTGCTGACCAGCCGGTGCGGACCGTCGATCCGGTAGTGCGGCGCCTCGAAACCCACCTCCGCCGCCGCCTTGGAGTACTTGGACGGCGACTGGTTCGCGTGCAACACCGGAGCGTGATAAAACTCCTGGAACGCATCCAAATACAGCTTCCAGTTCGCCTTGACCTCTGAGCGGTAGCTCCAGCGTGAGGTCATCGATGCGAACGGATAGCCCTCCAGTGCCAAGATCATCGGACCCAGAAAGTCGCGCAGTGACTGCTCGGGCTCGGCGGCGAAGTTGACGAAGATGAACCCTTCCCACACCTCGCAATGCACGCCGGCCAGTCCGTAGCGGTTCTTGTCGAGGTTGAAGAACTCGTTTTCCTGCGGAACGTGGATCAGGTTGCCGTCCAGGTCGTAGCGCCAGGCGTGGTACTTGCACCGGAATTGCCGGCAAAAGCCGCTGGTTTCGGCCAGCGGCATGTCGTTCCAGACCAGCTTGTTGCCGCGGTGCCGGCAGATGTTGTGGAACGCCTTGACCTCGCCGTCGGTGGTGCGCACCACCACAATCGAGGTGTTGACAACTTTCAGCTCCTTGGTGAAGTAGCTGCCGTTGCGCGGAAGTTGTTCGGTGCGACCGACATTCAGCCACACCCGGTTGAAGATCGCTGCCCGCTCCAGCTCGTAGAACTCCGGTGAGATGGAGTCTTCGTAGGACACCGGCCCGATGCCCAGTTCGGGGTAATGCTGTGTCCAGCTGCCTTCCGGCGGCTTGGGGAAACGAGGCATGCCTACTCCTGTTGCTCACCACCCGCAGCGCCGACCGTATATGCTCAACCCCGCAATCGCAAGTAGTTGATATTCCTCTCGAGGAGGCTGGTGTGCGGCGACACGACGCGTTATTCATCGGCGGGACATGGTCGGCGCCTACGGGCAGCGAGGTCATCGAAGTGATCTCGCCGGCCACCGAGGCACCCATCGCGCAGGTGGCCGCCGCGGGCCCGGCCGATGTCGACGCGGCAGTCGCAGCGGCCCGAACGGCGTTCGACGAGGGGCCGTGGCCCCGGCTCGATCCGGCTGAGCGCATTGCGGCGCTGCGACGACTCGTCGAGAGCTACGGCCCGCGGCGCTCCGAGATGGCCGAGCTCATCACCGCCGAGATCGGCGCGCCGATCAGCTTCGCCCAGCGCGCCCAGGTCGGCCTGCCGTGGATGATGATGACCGCCTTCTGTGATCTGGCCGAAAGCCTGCCGTGGCAAGAGATTCGGCCCGGCCGCTACGGCGCCGATATTCACGTGCGCCGCGAACCCGTCGGGGTGGTCGCGGCGATCGTGCCGTGGAACATGCCGCAGTTCTTGATCGTCACCAAGCTGGTGCCGGCGCTGCTGGCCGGTTGTTGCGTGGTGGTCAAGCCGGCACCGGAATCACCCCTGGACGCGCTGCTGCTCGCCGAAATGATCGAACAACTCGACCTGCCACCCGGCGTGGTCAGCGTGCTTCCGGGCGGCGCTGATGTCGGCGCGTACCTGGTCGGTCATCCGGATGTGGACAAGGTGTCGTTCACCGGATCCACCGCCGCGGGCCAACGGGTGGCGCAGGCCTGCGCCGCGGGCCTGAAGCGGGTGAGCCTGGAGCTGGGCGGCAAATCCGCAGCGATCGTCCTGTCCGATGCCGATCCGGGCACGGTCGCGGGGGGAATTCGCTCCGCCAGCTTGTCCAACAGTGGGCAGATCTGTAACGCGCTGACCCGAGTCCTGGTGCCCCTCAAGCGAAGTCACGAGTTCGTCGACGCCCTGGCCGCCGAGATGGAAGCACTTGTGGTGGGAGATCCGACCGAGCCCGCGACCCAGGTCGGTCCGCTGGTGGCGCGGCGCCAACAACAGCGGGTGATCGGCTACATCGAGACCGGACAGCAAGAAGGTGCCCGTCTGGTCACCGGCGGCACCGGTATGCCGGCCGGCGTCGAACGCGGCTGGTACGTGGCGCCGACACTGTTCGCCGACGTCGACAACGGCATGCGGATCGCCCGGGAAGAGATCTTCGGCCCGGTGCTCACCGTCATCGACTACCGCGACGAGGACGACGCCGTACGGATGGCCAACGACTCCGATTATGGTCTGGCCGGGTCGGTTTGGACCGCTGACGCCGAACGGGGGATAAAGCTCGCCGAGCAGATCCGCACCGGCACCTTCGGGGTCAACCAGGGATACACGATGGACCCGTATGCCCCCTTTGGCGGCGTCAAATCCAGTGGCTATGGCCGGGAATTAGGTCGCGAGGGGATCGAGAGCTACCTGGACACCAAGTCGATATCGGTCGCGGTGCCGAACTCGTAGTTGTCGATGTTCGGCTTGGCGAGCATGGCCCGGTGCCGGGCGGGGGTGAACGGCCACACGCCCGGTAAGCCGTTCTTGTCCAGATACCAGCTGTCACAGCCGGCGGTCCACACGGTGTTGGGCATCGCGGCCGCCACCGAGGCGTTGTAAGAGTCCGTTGCCTCGGCCTTGGGTTCGATCGTGTCGAATTCGCCGCGCTGCCAGCGACGTATCCACCCCACGATGTGCTCGGCTTGCGATTCGGCGACCGACGTCAGTGGGACGTTGCCGACCGGGCTGTGCGGGCCGAGCAGCATGAAGAAATTCGGAAACCCCGGTATCGCCACGGTTTCGAAAGCGTGCGGCCCGTCACGCCAGGCGTCATCGAGGCGAAGGCCGTCGCGGCCGATGACTTGCATGGGCCGCATGTACGCGTGCGCGTCGAATCCCGTTGCCAGCACGATGACGTCGACGTCATGGCGGACGCCGTCGTCGGTGACGATGCCGCGGTGCTCGACGTGGTCGATGGGCGCGGTGACGAGCTCGACGTCATCGCGCTGGATCGCTCGATAGAACCCGCCCGATATGACCAGTCGTTTGCACATCGGCGTATAACTCGGAGTCAGCGCCTTGCGCAGCGCAGGATCGCGCACCGTGCGCAGATTCGCCCGGCATGCCGCGGCGACCCATCGTCGGCGCCAGTCGTCTTGCACCAATCCGCCCGCGAAGAAGTCGAATGCGGCCTGGTAGCCGCGGTAGGCGATCTTGTCCAGCGCACGAAACACTCGGTGCGAGGCGTGTGTCAGCCGCGGATAGCGCGGGTTGGGCAGCGGCAGCACCCACTGCGCCGTGCGCTGAAACAGAACGACTTTGGCTGCCTTGCCGGCGAGCCCGCAGACCAGCTGCACTCCCGTCGACCCCGTCCCGACCACGGCGACCCGCCGATCGCGCACCTCGACACCATGGTCCCAACGCGCCGAGTGAAACGCCGAACCGGAGAAGTCGTCCAATCCGGGAATGTTCGGATATTTCGGGTGATGCAACACCCCCGCCGCCGATATCAAGAAGTCGACCCGGCGCTTTTCGCCTCGGCTGGTCTGCACCAACCAGCGTCGGCCGTCGAACTGTGCGTCGACGACTTCGGTACCGAAGCGGATGCGTTCTGATACCCCGTACCGCTTCACCACGTCGGTGAAGTACGCCTGTATCTCGTGGCCGGGCGAGAAGTACCGGCTCCAGTCCGGTTTGATGGCAAACGTGAACTGGTACAGCCGCGACGGCACGTCGCACGTCAGGCCAGGATAGGTGTTTTCTCGCCAGGTCCCGCCGACCTCGTGCGCCTTTTCATAAACCGTGATGTCATCGACGCCGGCCCGCTGCAGGGTGATCGCAGCACACAGACCCGACATGCCCGCACCGACGATCACAACACTCGGTTGCCGTGTCACCTGGCTGCCTCCGGTCTGCATCGTCGCCGGCGAACGCGTCTACCGCCGAATCTGCCACACCGGATCGCGACAGTCGAGGCCCTCGGCGGAGAGCTCGCGCTTGAGCACCTTGAACGTCGCGGTCCGCGGCAATGCCGTGCTGATCCGCACGTACGAAGGCCACTGCTTGGGCCCGAGGTCTGACTGTTCGGCCAAAAACGCACGGAACTTGTCGGCGTTGAACTCCGCGCCCGGTGTCATCACCAATGCGGCCATGACCCGGTCGCCGACCGCCGGGTCCGGTACCGCGTACACGGCGGCCTCGCTCACCCCGGGGTAGCGTGACAACACCCGCTCGATGGGCGCGGTGCCGAGGTTTTCGCCATCGACTCGCAACCAATCACCAAGTCGGCCAGCGAAATACACGTAGCCCTGCTCGTCGCGGTAGGCCAGGTCGCCGCTGTGGTAGACGCCGTCGGCCATTCGCTGCGCATTGGCCTCGGGATCTTTGTAGTAACCCTCGAATCGGCCCCGCCCGGCGCGGTTGACCAGCTCGCCGGTGACCCCCGGCGGGCAGGATTGGCCGGTGTCGACGTCGATGATGTCGATTCCCTCCGGCAACGGGCCCAACGCGCCGGACGGAGTGTCCGGTGTGCGGGTGATCGCGATCCCGCCTTCGGTCGAGCCGAAGCCGTCGACGGCCAGACAGTTGAACCGGCGGGCAAAGCGCTGCACGTCGACAGGTGCGCCCTCGTTGCCATAGGCCACCTTCAACGGATTGTCCGCGTCGTCGGGTTGTTCCGGTGTGGCGAGCACATACGACAGCGGTTTGCCCACGTAGTTGGCATAGGTGGCGCCGTAGTGGCGGACATCGGTGATGAAACCGGAAGCAGAAAACTTGCGCCGCAACACAATCGAGCCATGGCAAGCCAAGGCCACCGCCCATCCGGCCAGTACCGCGTTGGAGTGGAACAACGGCATCGACACATAGCAGCGGTCGGCGGGGCCCAGCCCGAACCGTTCGGTCATCGTCACACCGGCAATCCCGACCTTGCCGTGGCTGCACATCACCGCTTTCGGGTCGCCACTGGTGCCGGAGGTGAAGATCAGCATGTACAGGTCGTCGGGCTGTGCGGACCGAAAGGTGACTTCAGTGTCGGCGTGCGCGGCGACTTCGTCGGCCCAATCGGGCGAATCAACATTGATGTGGGCGATATCGCCCAGTGTGGCCGCGGAATTCGAATCCGCGAGCACAAGCTGGCAGTCCGCGTGGTCGATGTCGCGCACCAGGGCGGCGCCGCGGCGCACCGGGTTGAGACCGACGGGGACGATGCCGGACAGCCCGGCGGCGACGAGCATTGCCGAGAAGAACGGGGTGTTCTCCAGCAGCACCCCGACATGCGGCGGACGCGCCGGATCGAGGCGCGCCCGCAGCGTCGCCGCCACCGCCGAGCCGTGTCGAAGGTGATCGCGCCAACTGGTGAAGGAGTCCTCGAAGTAGACGCCCCGGTCATCGACGTCGACGAGCGGCTTCAGCAAGTCGGTGACGGTGGGCAGATCCGCGGTCAATGCCCGCCTCCTCCTCGGTCCGTTACGCGCCCCCGCAATTGTCGCCGGGCTATGCGGGCGTGTCCGCCAGTTCGCGGCCGATTCGCAGCAGCGCACCGGTGGCGCTGCCCACCGCGAACTCGGTCTGCTTGGCCGCCAGGAAATAGCGGTGCACCGGGTGATCGATGTCGATACCGACTCCGCCGTGCACGTGCACGATCGTGTGCGCCACCCGATGTCCGGCGTCGGCGGCCCAGAACGCGGCGGTGGCGACCTCGATGTCGGCGGGCAGGTCCTCGGACAGCCGCCACGCCGCCTGGGTGACGGTCAGCCGCAGCCCTTTGACGTCGATGTAGCCGTCCGCCAGTCGTTGCGCGACGGCCTGGAAGCTGCCGATCGGACGGTCGAATTGCTCACGGGTGCGTGCGTATTCGGCGGTGAGCTGTAGTCCGCGCTCCAACACGCCGAGCTGGAAAGCGCTGCGGCCCAGCATTGCATGCGTGGAAATCCAGTTCACCACGTCGGCGCCGCCGACGTGTCGCTCGGAGCCGAGTTCGACGCTGTCCAGCCGAATGTTCGCCACGCTACCGCGGCCGGTTGTCGCCAGGGGTGTGACGGCCAGACCCGGCTCGCCCGCTGTGACCACGAAAACCGCCGTGCCGGAATCTGTTTCGGCAGGCACCAAAAACGCGTCGGCCACCGGCCCATATCCGACCTGGGTGCGGGTTCCGGTCAGGCGGTACCCGTCGCCGGCCCGCGCGGCCTGTACGGGTCCGTCGCCCATCTCCCCTTCGAGGGCGACGGTGAGAATCTTCTCTCCGTTCACCGCGGGCGCGCCCCACTGTTGTTGCAGTTCGCTCGAGCCGAACCGGGCCAACGCGCCGGCCGCCAGCACCACTGACTCCAAATACGGCACCGCGGCCAGGCCGCGGCCCAATGCCACCAGCACTGCGGCTTGCTCCAGCACCCCGTAACCGCCGCCGCCCAGCGCCTCGGATGCGGCAGTGCTCAGGACGTCGGCGTCGACGAGCTTGCTCCACAAGTCACGGTCGAAGCGTTGCTCGAGGCCGTCGAGCCGACGTTGATGCTCGGGCGTGCACACCGCGTCGACGATGGTGTCCACCAGACCGCCGAGGTCCTGCGCGGCTTCGGTTGTCGAGAAATCCATGACGGGATCCTTACCGGTTGGCTCGGGGCAGTCCGAGCGCCACCATGCCGATGATGTCGCGCTGCACTTCGTTGGTGCCGCCGCCGAAGGTCAGAATCAGACAGGCCCGGTGCATCCGCTCGATTCGGCCGCGCAGCAAGGCGCCCGCCGAATCCGGGCGGAGGGTGGCCGCGGTGCCCAGCACCTCCATCAGCAACCGGTAAGCCTCGGTGGCCAGCTCGGTGCCGAACACCTTGGCCGCCGACGCGTCGGCCGGTGACGGGGCGGCATCCGCCGAGGATGCCAGCTCCCAGTTGATCAGCTTGAGCACCTCGACCTTGGCGTGTACCCGGGCCAGGTTGAGTTGCACCCACTCGGAGTCGATGAGCCGGGCACCGCTGGTGTCCTTGGTGTTCTGAGCCCACTCGCGAACCTCGTTGAGCGCCACGATGATCGGCATCGCCGAAACCAGTGCGACACGCTCGTGGTTGAGCTGGTTGGTGACCAGCTTCCAGCCGCCGTTCTCCTCGCCGACCCGATTGGTCACCGGGACCCGCACGTCGGAGTAGTAGGTGGCGCTGGTGTCCGGGCCGGCCATGGTGTGTACCGGCGTCCACGAAAAACCCTCGGCCGTGGTCGGCACGATCAGCACCGAAATCCCGCGGTGTTTCTTGGCTTCGGTGTTGGTACGCACCGCCAGCCACACGTAGTCGGCGTATTGGATCAGGCTCGTCCACATCTTCTGACCGTTGACGATGTAGTCATCGCCGTCGCGCACCGCGGTGGTCCGCAGGTTCGCCAGGTCGGTGCCGGCCCCCGGCTCGGAATAGCCGATGGAAAAGTGCAGTTCGCCCGCCGCGATCTTGGGCAGGAAGAACTTCTTCTGCTCCTCGGTACCGAACGCCATGATGGTCGGGGCGACGCTGTTGATGGTCAGGAACGGAACTGGCGCACCGGCGATCGCGGCCTCGTCAGTGAATATCAGCGAGTCCATCGGGGAGCGGTCCTGGCCGCCGTACTCCTTGGGCCAGTTCAGGGTGAGCCACCCGTCCTTGCCCATCTGTGCGACCGTTTCCCGGTAGACGTTGCCCTCGCCGACCTCGCCCGACGTGGAACTCAGTGCCTCCCGGCGCTCCGGGGTCATCAGCTTGGCGAAGTACGACCGCAGTTCGCGACGCAGCTCCTCCTGCTCCGGGGTGTAACTGATCCGCATTCCCGTCGCCCTTCGTCTGATCGCGGCCGGTCATTCGCCACTCCTGGTTGTAACACGTTCTAGTCTGAGGGTCCAGCGACCGGGGAACCGACCAGTGGTCGTATGGTGGTGCAACGTAGAAGAAGGCCACGTCCAAGGAGGATGCCGTGCGGGTCATAGTGGACCGTGATCGGTGCGAAGGCAACGCGGTGTGCGTAGGAATCGCCCCGGATATCTTCGAGCTCGACGACGAGGACTACGCGGTCGTCAAGACCGATCCGATCCCCGCCGACCGGGAGCCGCTGGCCGAGCAGGCGATCGCCGAGTGTCCACGCGCCGCCCTGAAGCGCGAAGACTAACGGCGATCGCAACCGCGGCGGCCCCGGCGGCTGCGGGGTCGTCGCACGACCGGCGACAGTACTAACTAGAGGTATTCATAACCGCGGGCGACGACGGAGCGCCAGCGAGGAACAGGAGCGGCGTACCCAGCATGACTAGCAGCACGAACGCGACCGATCTGTCCGGAAAGGTCGCGGTGGTGACCGGTGCGGCCGCAGGGTTGGGCCGGGCCGAGGCGATCGGTCTGGCCCGGGCCGGCGCCACCGTCGTCGTCAACGACATCGCCGCGGCACTGGACGCTTCCGACGTCATGGACGAGATCAGCGCCGCCGGCTCCAAAGCCGTCGCGGTGGCCGGCGACATCAGCCAGCGCACAACCGCCGACGAACTTCTCAGCAGTGCCGACCGGCTGGGCGGGCTGAGCATCGTGATCAACAACGCCGGCATCACCCGGGACCGGATGCTGTTCAACATGTCCGACGAGGAGTGGGACGCCGTGATCGCCGTGCACTTGCGCGGCCACTTCCTGCTCACCCGCAACGCCGCCACCTACTGGCGCCAAAAAGCCAAAGAAGCCGGGGATGCCGGCATTTACGGCCGGATCGTCAACACCTCCTCGGAGGCGGGCCTAGTCGGCCCGGTGGGCCAGGCCAACTACGGCGCCGCCAAGGCGGGGATCATCGCGCTGACCTTGTCCGCGGCCCGCGCGCTGGGCCGCTACGGGGTGTGCGCCAACGCGATCTGTCCGCGCGCCCGCACGGCGATGACGGCCGACGTCTTCGGTGATGCGCCCGAGATCGGTGACGGCCAGATCGACCCGTTGTCCCCGGAGCACGTCGTCACACTGGTGCGCTTTTTGGCCTCCCCGGCGGCCCAGGCGGTCAACGGCCAGGTTTTCATCGTCTACGGACCGCAGGTGACGCTGGTGGCGGCGCCGACAGTGGAGCGCCGGTTCACCGCGGACGCGCCGGCATGGGAGCCGCAAGACCTCAGCGCGACACTGCAGGAATACTTTGCTGAGCGCGATCCGGAACGCAACTTCGCAGCTACCGCGCTGATGCAGTCCTGATCGGATCGCGAGACACTTTGTATCGCCCCCCGGCGGCTAGAACATGTTTCAAAATGAAATGAATCACACAGCCTCTGACCAGGACAAACTATTAACTTTTGTCTAATTCTGCAGTTCTTTGACACTGCGAACTTGTTCTAGTTACTATGATCCGGCTCACGCGGAGCGCCGTTGGCAGAGGGGGCAGCAAAGACGGCGCCGACCGGAGAGGCAAACGCTTCGCTCTGAAGTTGCAGGGACCCGCGCGAGAAGGGACCGAAGTTGATCGAACAGCTGACGGTTCCGGCCCGGGCTGTCGGCGGCTTCATGGAGATGTCGCTGCAAACCTTCCGCGAGATGTTCCGCCGGCCGTTTCAGCTCGGCGAGTTCCTCGACCAGACCTGGATGATCGCCCGCGTCTCACTGGTCCCGACCCTGCTGGTCTCGATCCCGTTCACGGTGCTGGTCGCATTCACGCTCAACATCCTGTTGCGTGAGATCGGTGCGGCCGACCTGTCCGGGGCGGGCACCGCGTTCGGAACCATCACCCAGCTCGGGCCCGTCGTCACCGTGCTGGTGGTTGCCGGCGCGGGTGCCACCGCGATCTGCGCGGACTTGGGAGCACGCACCATCCGCGAGGAAATCGACGCGATGCGGGTGCTGGGCATCGACCCGATCCAGCGCCTGGTCGTGCCGCGGGTGCTGGCGTCGACGTTCGTCGCGCTGCTGCTGAACGGGTTGGTCTCGGCGATCGGCATCGCCGGCGGCTACGTGTTCTCGGTGCTGTTGCAGGGCGTCAATCCGGGTGCGTTCGTCAACGGGTTGACGGTGCTGACCCACCTCGGCGAGTTGGTGCTCTCTGAAGTCAAGGCGTTGTTGTTCGGTGTCGTCGCCGGACTGGTCGGCTGCTATCGAGGACTCACGGTCAAGGGCGGCCCCAAAGGCGTCGGCGTGGCCGTCAACGAAACCGTGGTGTATGCGTTCATCTGTCTGTTCGTGATCAACGTGATCATGACGGCGATCGGCGTTCGGGTGCTGGCGCGGTGATCTCATGAGCCACGCCACAGACACCGACGACGACGCCGGCGTGGCCTGCGTCGCGGGGTGGCGCACATGAGCTACGACGCCACCCTGCGCATCCGCCGGCTCATCTCCCGCTTCGGCGAGCCGGTCGACAACTTCGGCGAGCAGGCGCTGTTCTACGGCGAATCGATGCGCTACATCCCGAACGCCTTCGGCCGATACCGCAAAGAGACGATCCGGCTGATCGCCGAGATGACGATGGGCACTGGCGCGTTGGTGCTGATCGGCGGGACAGTCGGGGTGGCAACGTTTTTGACGCTGGCCTCCGGTGGCGTCATCGCGGTGCAAGGTTACGAGTCGCTGGGCAACATCGGAATCGAGGCGCTGACCGGGTTCCTTTCGGCGTTTCTCAACGTCCGCATCGTCGCGCCAGTGGTCGCCGGCATCGCGCTGGCCGCGACGATCGGTGCCGGCACCACCGCGCAGCTCGGCGCCATGCGGGTGGCCGAAGAGATCGACGCGATCGAGTCGATGGCCGTGCATTCGGTGTCCTATCTGGTGTCCACCCGGTTGATCGCCGGGCTGATCGCGATCGTGCCGCTGTACTCGCTGGCGGTGCTGGCGTCGTTTTTCGCCGCCCGGTTCACCACGGTGTTCATCAACGGGCAATCGGCGGGCCTCTACGACCACTACTTCAATACGTTCCTGAATCCCACAGATCTGCTGTGGTCTTTTTTGCAGGCGATCGTGATGGCGATCGCCGTGATGCTGATCCATACTTACTACGGCTACAACGCATCTGGTGGTCCGGTGGGGGTCGGCTTGGCGGTAGGTCAGGCGGTGCGCACGTCGCTGATCGTCGTCGTTGTCATCAGTTTGTTCATCTCGCTGGCCGTATACGGCGCGTCCGGTAATTTCAACCTCTCGGGGTAAGGGAAGCGGATGGCGAGCACAGGGGCGAAACGCACTCATGTCAGGCTGGCAGCGGCGCTGCTGGCCTCTCTGTTGGTGGGCTTCGCACTGCTTACCTACCTGTCCTACAGCGCCGCGTTTTCCTCGACCGACACCGTCACCGTGACCGCGCCCAGGGCCGGCCTGATGATGGAGCGAGACAACAAGGTCAAATACCGCGGGATTCAGATCGGCAAGGTCAAAGACATCAGCTACAGCGGTGAGCGGGCTGTGCTGACGCTGTCCATCGACAGCAACGAGCTGCACTATGTTCCCGACAACGCAACCGTGCACATCGCCGGCACCACGATCTTCGGCGCTAAGTCGGTGGAATTCATTCCGCCGCAATCCCCCTCGGGGCGCGCCCTGCGCCCGGACGCGCACATCAACGCATCGGCGGTGTCGCTGGAAGTCAACACACTGTTCCAGTCGCTGATCGATTTGCTGCACAAGATCGACCCGGTCGAGCTGAACGGGACACTCAGCGCCCTCGCCGAAGGCCTGCGCGGTCACGGCAACGACTTCGGGGCGCTGCTGGCCGGCCTGAATACCCTGACACGGCAGACGAATCCGAAGCTGCCCACCCTGCGGCAGGACCTTCAGAAGACGGCGACGGTCTCCAACATCTACGCTGACGCCGCGCCCGATCTGAACACGGTGATCAACAACGTGCCGACGATCTCTCGAACCATCGTGGACCAACAGGACAACCTCAACGACGCACTGCTGGCGACAATCGGCTTGTCCAACAACGCCTACGAGACGCTGGCCCCGGCCGAGCAGGATCTCATCGACGCCATCAAGCGGCTGCGGGCCCCGCTCAAAGTGGGCGGTGACTACTCGCCGGAATTCGGCTGTCTGTTCGCGGGTATCGACCGGGGTATCAAGGAATTCGCGCCGATCCTCGGGGTCAAGAAGGCCGGTCTGTTCACCTCGTCGAGCTTCGTGCTGGGCGCGCCGTCGTACACCTACCCGGAGAGCCTGCCGATCGTCAACGCCTCAGGCGGCCCGAACTGCCGCGGGCTGCCCGACATTCCCACCAAGCAGACCGGCGGGTCCTGGTATCGGGCGCCGTTCCTGGTCACCGACAACGCCTACGTGCCCTACGAGCCGTTCACCGAGATGCAGGTCGACGCGCCGTCGACGCTGCAGTTCTTGTTCCACGGCGCGTTCGCCGAACGGGACGATTTCTGATGGCCGCCCCGCACGAGTCACACCGCTCGATGCTGATCAAGGTCGGCATCTTCACCGTGAGCATGCTGCTCGTCGCGGTCGGCCTGGTGGTGATCTTCGGCGAGTTCCGGTTCGGTCCCTCCAACACCTACCACGCCACCTTCACCGACGCGACGCGACTCAAGTCCGGCCAGAAGGTCCGGATCTCCGGAGTGCCAGTCGGTTCGGTGAAAAGTGTCAAGCTCAACAACGACAACACCGTCGACGTGGCGTTCAGCGTGGACAAGCGCTACACGCTGTATTCGTCGACGCGGGCGGTGATCCGTTACGAAAACCTTGTCGGCGACCGGTTCCTGGAGATCACCGCCGGGCCGGGACAACTGCGCAAGTTGCCGCCGGGCGGGACGATCGACCAGAGCCACACCCAGCCTGCGCTGGACCTCGACGCGCTGCTCGGCGGATTGCGGCCAGTGCTCAAGGGTTTGGACGCCGGCAAGGTCAACACCATCGCCAGCTATGTCATCGAGCTGTTGCAGGGCCAGGGCGGAGCGCTGTCGAACTTGTTGGCCGATACCAATGCTTTCGGTTCGACGCTGGGCACACGTGAGCAGGTGATCGGGGACGTCATCGACAATCTCAACGCCGTGCTCAAGACCGTCGACGAGAAAGGCGCCCAGTTCTCCGCCAGCGTCGACCAACTCCAACAACTGATCACCGGGCTGGCGCACGGCCGCGACGCGATCGCCGGTGCGATCCCGCCGTTGGCGTCGACCACGTCGGATCTGACCGAGCTGCTGAAGGGCTCGCGCCGGCCGCTCCAGGGCGTCATCGAGAACACCCGGCCGATCGCCAAGGAGCTCAACGACCGAAAAGACGAGGTGAACAACGACATCGAGCAGCTGCCAGAGGACTACCTGCGGCTGGCCGCACTCGGTGCCTACGGCGCATACTTCAACATCTACTTCTGCTCGGTGGCGCTGAAGATCAACGGGCCGGCCGGCAGTGACATCTTGATCGGCATGGGCGGACAGCCCGATCCCAGCCAGGGGAGGTGCGCTTTTGCCAAATAGGCGAGAAGACCGAGATCCACTGCGAACAGGCATTTTTGGCCTGGTCTTGGTGGTGTGCCTGGTGCTGGTCGCGTTCGGTTACACCCAGTTGCCGTTTTGGCCGCAGGGCAGGATCTACGAAGCCTATTTCGCCGATGCCGGCGGAATCACACCCGGAAACGACGTGTACGTCTCGGGCATCAAAGTCGGACAGGTGAAGTCGGTCGCACTGGCGGGGGAAACGGCCAAGGTGAGCTTCACCGTGGACCGGCGCATCAGGGTCGGCAGCCAGGCGCTGGCGGCGATTCGTACAGACACCATCCTCGGCCAGCGAGCGCTGGCGGTGACGCCGGCCGGTGGCGGCACGGCCACCACCATCCCGCTGAACCGCACGACGACACCGTATGCACTGGGCTCGGCTCTGGGGGATCTGGGCCGCAACGCCGGGGATTTGGACAAGGCTCAGTTCGAGAAGTCGCTGCAGGTCATCACGGATGCGTTGCACGACGCCACCCCGCAGCTGCGCGGGGCACTGGACGGCATCACCTCGCTGTCCCGCACGCTGAACCGGCGCGATGAGGCATTGGAATCCTTACTGGCCCACGCGAAATCGGTGACCGCGGTACTGGCCGACCGTGCCAACCAGGTCAACAAGCTGATCCTCGACGGCAACCAGTTGTTCGCCGCGCTGGACGCCCGCCGCGCCGCCCTGGCTCAGCTCATCTCCGGCATTGACGATGTCTCTCAGCAACTTTCCGGATTCGTAGCCGACAACCGCAAGGAGTTCGGTCCTGCGCTCTCCAAGCTGAACCTGGTGCTCGACGAGCTCAACCAGCGCCACGAGTACATCAGCGAGGCGCTGAAGCGATTGCCCGCCTACGCGACCACGCTCGGTGAGGTGGTCGGCTCCGGACCCGGGTTCAATGTGAACGTCTACGGCGTGGTACCGGCGCCGATCGTCGGGATCATGTTCGACGCCGTCTTCCAGCCCGGCAAGCTCCCGGACAGTTTCGCGGACTATCTGCGCGGAATGATCCAGGAGCGGTGGATCATAAGGCCGCAGACACCATGACCAGAGTCGTCGACGAGCGTAGCCGCACCCTGCGGCGGATTGCGGCTGTCGGTTTGGCCGTGCTCATCGTGGCCGGCGTCTACCTGGTGTGGCCGGGACGCACCGGCCACAAAATCGTCGGCTACTTCACCTCAGCGGTCGGACTTTATCCCGGTGACCAGGTCCGCATTGTCGGTGTGCCGGTGGGCAAGATCGTCTCGATCGAGCCGCGCCCCTCTGATGTGAAGATCACCATGTCGGTCGACAGTGGCGTGAAGGTGCCGCAGGACGCGCGGGCGGTCATCATGTCACCGAATCTGGTTGCGGCACGGTTCATCCAGCTCGCACCCGCCTACCGGGAGGGGCCGGTGCTGCCGGACGGCGCGACCATCGGCCTGGACCGCACCGCTGTCCCGGTGGAGTGGGACGAGGTGAAAGCGGCCCTGACCGATCTCGCCAGACAGCTGAGCCCCGCGGCGGGAGAAATGCAGGGTCCGCTGGGGAAGGCGATCAATCAGGCCGCCGACACATTCGACGGCACGGGGGACACGTTTCATGCCGCGCTGCGTGAGCTGTCCCAAGCCGCCGGGCGGTTGGGCGATTCTCGGACAGACCTCTTCGGCACGGTCAAGAACCTTCAGGTGTTGGTCGACGCGCTGTCGTCGAGCAACGAGCAGATCGTCCAGTTCGCCGGGCACGTGGCGGCGGTGTCTGCGGTGCTCGCCGACAGTTCCAGCCAGCTCGACCACACGCTCGGCACGCTCAACCAGGCGTTGTCCGACGTGAAAGAGTTTCTGCACCAGAACAACTCGACCTTGATCGGAACGGTGAACAAGCTCGGCGACCTGAGCAAGACCTTGAGCGACCAAAGCGAGAACATCGAGCAGGTGCTGCACGTCGCCGGACCCGGGATCAGCAACTTCTACAACATCTACGACCCGGCGCAGGGCACTCTGAACGGCTTGATCTCCATTCCGGAGTTCTCCAACCCGGTCCAGTTCATCTGCGGCGGGTCCTTCGACACCGCCGCGGGGCTGGTCGCACCGGACTATTACAAGCGGGCCGAAATCTGCCGTGAGCGCCTCGCCCCGCCGCTGCGCCGGCTGACGGCCAACTACCCGCCGATCATGTTCCACCCGATCAACTCGATCACTGCGTACAAGGGCC
Source organism: Mycobacterium shimoidei (assembly GCA_002101905.1). Lineage (GTDB taxonomy): Bacteria > Actinomycetota > Actinomycetes > Mycobacteriales > Mycobacteriaceae > Mycobacterium > Mycobacterium shimoidei. Next base: position 188,350 of record LQPU01000025.1, read on the forward strand.
AGATCATCTACGACACCCCGGCCACCCAGGCCAAAGCCCAGACGCCGATTCCGGAACTGACCTGGGTACCCGCACCGGGAGTGCATCCGCCCAGCCCGGACGATCTGCAGGCCATGCTCGTACCGCCCGCCCCCGCCCCCGGTCCGGCGCCGGGCCCGGCTCCGGGTCCACCCGCGCCGGCCGGTGCTGCGCTGCCGGCAGAGCAGGGAGCCGGGCGATGAACCGAAACTTGCTGGCCGGCAGTGCACTAGCGATGGGCAGCATGCTGCTGGCCGGGTGCCAGTTCGGCGGGTTGAACTCGATCGCGCTGCCGGGTACGGCCGGTCACGGCAAAGGCGCGTACTCGATCACGGTCGAGTTGGCCGATGTCGCGACGCTGCCGCAGAACTCCCCGGTGATGGTCGATGACGTCACCGTCGGTAGCGTGTCGGGAATCGACGCGAAGCAGCGTCCGGACGGAAGCTTCTATGCCGCTGTCGAATTGGCGCTGGATCCCCATGTTGTGCTGCCGGCGAACGCGACCGCGAAGGTGGCGCAAACGTCGCTGTTGGGTTCCCAGCACGTCGAGTTGGCGGCTCCGAAGGGTCAACCTGCGGTGGGGAAGCTGGTCAACGGCGCGACGATCCGCGAGGCGCACACCAGCCGCTATCCCACCACCGAAGAGGTGCTCTCGGCACTCGGAGTGGTGGTCAACAAGGGCAACCTCGGTGCGCTGCAAGAGATCACCGATGAAACCTACACGGCGGTAGCAGGCCGGCAGAATGACTTCGTCGATTTGGTACCGCGGCTCGCCGAATTCACCGCCGGGTTGAACAACCAGGTCAACGACATCATCGCGGCCATCGACGGGCTGGACCGGTTCTCGAAGATCCTGGCGGGCAACAAAGACAACCTGGGGCGCGCGCTGAACACCCTGCCGGAAGCGCTGCAAGTGCTGAACAAGAACCGCGATCACATCATCGACGCGTTCGCCGCACTCAAGAAGGTGTCAACCGTTGCCTCCCACGTGTTGTCGCAAACCAAGGTTGATTTCGCCGAGGACGCCAAGTACCTGTATCAGGTGACCAAGGCGCTGGCCGACAGCAGTGACAAATTCGTCACGTCGTTGCAGATCTTCCTGACGTTCCCGTTCCCGAACTTCGGTATCAAGCAGGCGGTGCGCGGTGACTACCTCAACGTGTTCACCACTTTCGACCTCACGCTGCGCCGACTCGGTGAAACGTTCTTCACGACATCGGTGTTGGACCCGAACATGCGGCATATGGACGAAATCCTCAATCCGCCGGACTTTTTGATCGGGGAGCTGGCGAACCTGTCCGGACAGGCCGCGGACCCGTTCAAGATTCCGCCGGGCGCATCGAGCGAGCAGGGGCGCTGATGAGCCGCTTGACTCGAGCCCAGCTGGCCATCTTCGGGGTGGTCACGGTGATCACCGTGACCTTGATGGCGATTTTCTACCTGCGGTTGCCGGCCGCGATGGGCGTCGGCACCTACCGGGTGACGGCCGACTTCGTTGCGGGCGGTGGGCTGTACAAGAACGCGAACGTGACCTACCGGGGCGTGGCCGTCGGCCGGGTGGAATCGGTGACGCTCAATTCTCATGGTGTGGACGCGGTCATGCGGCTGAACAGCGGCACATCGGTCCCCTCCAACGTCACCGCCACCGTGAAGAGCGTGTCGGCGGTCGGCGAGCAGTACGTCGACCTGGTGCCGGACAAGACCCCGGCGACGACCAAGCTGCACAACGGTTCGCGCATCGAGCAGGCGAACACCAGGATCGGTCAGGACATCGCGACCCTGCTGCACGAATCCGAGACGCTGGTCAACAGTGTCGCCGACACCCGGCTGCGTGAGTTGCTGCACGAAACGTTCAAGGCGTTCAACGGAACCGGCCCGGAGCTGGCCCGGTTGATCGAGTCGTCGCGGCTGCTGGTGGACGAGGCCAACTCCTACTATCCGCAGACCTCGCAGCTGATCGACCAGCTCGAGCCCTTCCTGCAGGCACAGATCCGCTCCGGCGACGACATCAGGTCATTGGCCGACGGGCTGGCGCGTTTCACTTCCGAAGTACGGCAAGCGGATCCGCAGCTGCGCGAGCTGCTCAGTGTGGTTCCGCCCGCCGCCGACGAGGCCAATACCGCCTTCTCCGGCATCCGGCCGTCGTTTCCGATGCTGGCGGCCAGTCTGGCCAACCTCGGCCGGGTCGGCGTGATCTACCACAAGTCGATCGAGCACCTGTTGGTCGTATTGCCGGCGCTGTTCGCCGCGATCATCACCGCCGCCAACGCCTACCCCCAGGACGAGGGCGCCAAGCTGGACTTCAAGATCAACATCGACCCGCCGCCGTGCAACGTCGGTTTCATTCCGCCGACTTTGATCCGCACGCCCGCCGACGAAACGGTTCGGGACATCCCCAACGACATGTACTGCAAGACAGCCCAGAACGACCCGTCCACGGTGCGCGGCGCGCGTAATTACCCTTGCCAGGAGTTCCCGGGCAAGCGGGCGCCTACGGTGGCATTGTGCCGCGACCCTCGCGGCTACGTCCCGATCGGCAGCAACCCGTGGCGCGGCCCGCCGATCCCGTACGGCACGCCGGTGACCAATGGGCTGAACATCTTGCCGCCCAACAAGTATCCGTACGTCCCGCCGGAGGCTGACCCGGATCCGGGCACGCCGATTGTCGGGCCGCCGCCACCCGGGGTGGTGCCAGGGCCCGGCCCGGCCCCCCACCAGCCGTTCCCGGTGCCCCCGCCGCCCAACACCGGCGGCACCGACGGGCGGCAGGCGTGGATACCGCCCGCGCCGTACCCGCCGCAGCCGCCGCAGTTGCCGTACCCGAAATGGCTTCCGCCGCCCCCGCCGCCGCTCGGCATCTCGCCCCCGCCGCCAGGCCCGGGGCCTGAGAAGCCGTGGGGCCCGCCGCCGGGACCGGTGCCGCAGGCCAGCGGCGGTTCGGCGGCGATACCGGCCGCACCGGCCGGAGCCGCGGCCGCCGCGCAGCCAGGCAGCGCCGCAGAACCAGCCGCGGTGTACACCACCTATGACCAGCAGACGGGAACGTTCCAGGACCCCGCAGGAGGCACTGGTATCTTCGCGCCCGGCAGGAGTGCGGAGAACTGGGTGGACCTGATGCGTGATCCGAGGTCGTTGTGACCGCTCGCACCGAACCGACGAAGCCGCGCGCACGTCGGCGGGCTTCGCGTGCGGCGGGCCCGGCGGGCGGGCAGGCAGCCGCCGGCACTGTTCGGCTTGAGGCACCGGCGGTGACCGTCAAGCGGCCTACCGCGCCGGTCGCCCGGCCGGCGCGGCGCCCTGCGCACCGTCGGCTGGTCGGCCTGATCGCGCTGTCGGCCGGGTTGGTCGGGATCGGCGCGCTGGCCGCGGGCGTGATCGTTCTCGCCCGAGGCCAGCTGCAAGCCGACGCTGCGCGCGACCGCCAGCAGCGTTTCGTCGACACCGCTACTCAGACGGTGGTCAACATGTTCAGCTACACCCAGGACAACATCGACGAGAGCGTCAACCGGTTCGTCGAGGGGACCAGCGGGCCGCTGCGGGGCATGCTCAGCGCCGACAACAACGTCGAGAACATCAAGACGTTGTTCCGCCACACCAACGCCAATTCGGAGGCGGTCATCAACGGTGCCGCGCTGGAGGACATCGACAGCGTCACCAACAACGCGTCGGTCCTGGTGTCCGCACGAGTGACAGTGACCGACATCGACGGTGTCAACAAGCCATCCATGCCCTACCGGATGCGGGTCATCGTCCACGAGGACGACGCCGGAAAAATGACTGGCTATGACCTGAAATATCCGGACGGAGGCAATTGATGCGGTGGTGGACCGCCGCCGTCGTCAGCCTGCTAACCATCGTGTTCGTCGGGCTGGCCGCAGCCGGAGGCTGGTTGTACTGGGACCGGGTGCAAACCCGCGGCGAGCAGTCGGCGCGGGCGGTGCTGCCGCCGTTGGCCGCCAAGCAGATCCCGGCGGTGTTCGGCTACGACTACCAGACCGTCGAACGCAGCCTGGGCGCCGCGTACCCGATGCTCACGCCGAGCTATCGGCAGGAGTTCGAAAAAAGTGCCAACCAACAGATCATCCCGGAGGCACGCAAACGCGAAGTCGTCGTCCAGGCCCATGTCGTCGGCGTGGGAGTCATGACCGCGCAACGGGATTCGGCGTCGGTCATGGTCTACATGAACCGTACGGTGACTGACAAATCGCGTCAGCCGGTGTACGACGGCAGCCGGTTGCGGGTCGACTACAAGCGAATAAACGGCAATTGGCTGATCAACTACATCACGCCGATCTAGCAGCGGGTCGGCGCCATTAGATCTAGCGGCAGCTGCCGATCGGGTCGCAATCGAGCGGGTAGCGCTCCACCGGGACCGGTAGCGGCGACTGGAACGCCAGCGAAAACGGTGTCTTGGTCATCGCCGGTTCCAGGCCGCAGACGGCCCCGTTAATGCTGGTGTGGGTGCCGGCGAGTGTCACGTCGTCGAACGCGTAGGTGTCCGTCGACGGCGCGGTGCTCCCGTCCGGGCAGGTGACGCCAGTTGCCTTGGGTACCTGGAAAGTCCACAGATCACTGGTCAACCGGGCGCGGCCGGAGAAGTTCGCCAGCTTCTCCGCCCGGGAGATGCTGCGGGCGGTCGTGCTGACGATATTGAGCGCGCACAGGTCGGCCGCAATGACCGGGTCGGTGAAGTCGGGAATGGCGCGTTGGCGCGATATCGGATCGCAGAGCGCCGCGATTTTCCAGGTCGTCGGCGGCACACCGGCTTCGGTGAAGGTGTAGAGGCCGTCAGTCGGCGGACCCAACGCCTTGGCGGGACCTGCCGGTACCATGCCGACCAGCGGCAGGATGGCGGCGATGGCCAGACTACGGGCCAGACCACGGGAAATGATCACGGTAACGAGTATCGCAGCGTCGCTATCCGACAAGCAACGGTTCAGCGATTCTGGGGATGCGCATCGGCGAGCGCGTCCAAAAACGACCGCGCCCAACGGTCCACGTCATGGGCCAGCACCTGGCGCCGCATGGCCCGCATCCGGCGGCGCCCGTCTTCTTCAGACTGGTTGAGCGCAGCCTCGATCGCGTCCTTGACGCCTTCGGTGTCGTGCGGGTTGACCAGATAGGCCTGCCGGAGTTCACTTGCCGCGCCGGTGAATTCGCTCAAAACCAGGGCGCCGCCCAGATCGCCGCGGCAGGCGACGTACTCCTTGGCCACCAGGTTCATCCCATCACGCAGCGGGGTGACCAGCATGACGTCGCTGGCGACGAAAAACGCAATGAGCTCGTCGCGCGGCACCGGGCGGTGCAGGTAATGCACCACCGGGTGACCCACTTCGCCGTATTCGCCGTTGATGTGGCCGACCTGGCGTTCAATGTCGCTGCGCAGGATCTGATAGCTCTCGACCCGTTCACGGCTGGGCGTGGCCAGCTGCACCAGCACGGTGTCGTCGCGTTTGACCCGGCCTTCGGCCAGCAGCTCGGAGTACGCCTTCAGCCGAATATCGATGCCCTTGGTGTAGTCGAGCCGGTCCACGCCCAGCAGAATCTTGCGCGGATTGCCGATCTCGGCGCGGATTTCGCGGGCCCGACGGCGGATGCTGCGCTCGCGGGCCTTGCGGTCGAGCTCACCTGCGTCGATGGAGATCGGGAAGGCGCCAACGCGAACCACCCGGGAATCGAGCTCGACTTCGCCGAAGCGCGAGCGCACGCCGACCGATCCGCGCGATGTGTTGGCACCGATCAACCGTCGCGAGAGGATCAGAAAATTCTGGGCGCCCCCGGTCAGGTGAAAGCCGACCAGATCGGCGCCGAGCAACCCTTCGATGATCTCGGTGCGCCACGGCATCTGCATGAACAGTTCGACCGGGGGGAACGGGATGTGCAGGAAAAAGCCGATGGTCAGGTCGGGGCGAAGCTCGCGCAGCATCTTGGGCACCAGCTGCAGCTGATAATCCTGCACCCAGACCGTGGCACCGTGCGCGGCGGCGCGTGAGGTGGCTTCGGCAAAGCGTCGGTTGACGTCGACGTAACGCTCCCACCAGTGCCGGTGATAGAGCGGTTTGACGATGACGTCGTGGTACAGCGGCCACAGCGTGGCGTTGGAAAATCCCTCGTAGTATTCGGCGACGTCGGCGCCGGACAGCGGCACCGGATGCAGCCGCAGATCTTCGGCCTCGATGGGCTGCTCATCGAAGTCGCCGTCGGCGATCCCGGGCCAGCCGACCCAGGCGCCCCGCTGACGGCGCAGCAGCGGCTCTAAGGCCGTGACCAGCCCGCCGGGGCTGCGCTGCCAGGTGGTGGTGCCGTCGGGCTGCCGCTCCATGTCTATGGGCAGCCGATTGGCGACCACTACGAAGTCAGAATCCCCCGAGCCCTTGGCCGACCGGCCTCCCCGGGGAGCCATTTATGCCTCGTTTTTCGCTGGCCCGATACCAAGCATCGAAAGAAAGATCCGGCACTCGTCGGCGTCGGCTGCATACGCTGCGACAACGCGCCTGGCCTGGCGTGCGGTGCTGTCAGCTAACGGTTCCACATCGCCGATTTCGGCAGGGTCAGTTTTTGCGGGCATGCTTCAACTGTATCGAAAACTGTATCGAAGACCCTCCGGGAGGTCCGCTGGGCGCTGGACGTAATGTGCAGGTCGAAACCGCCTGGCAATGATGCGGGCCGGTAGGCCCGAGGCGAAGCCAGGCAATCAAGCTGATGCGAATGAGGTGGCGAATGGCAGTCCACGACGATGTGGGCACCAGCTCTGTCAACGGCGACTCTGCTGACCTGGTGGCCTACGAAACACTCGACGAGGGTCGGATCGCCCGGGTCTGGCTGAACCGGCCCGAGGCGCACAACGCCCAGAACCGCACGCTGCTGGTTCAGCTCGATGAGGCGTTCGCGCGTGCCGAGGCCGACGATCAGGTGCGGGTGGTCATCCTGGCGGCGCGAGGCCGGAACTTCTCGGCCGGTCACGACCTGGGGTCGGAGGCTGCGCTGGCCGAGCGCAAGCCCGGCCCGGGCCAGCATCCGACGTTTCGAGGATACGGCGCCACCCGCGACCCGGTCGCCGAGAAGACTCTGCTGCAGGAGTGGCACTTCTACTACCAGAACACGTGCCGCTGGCGTGATTTGCGCAAAATAACCATCGCCCAGGTTCAAGGCAATGCCATCTCGGCGGGTTTGATGCTGATCTGGGCCTGCGACCTGATTGTTGCCGCCGACAACGCAAAGTTCAGCGATGTGGTCGGTGTCCGGATGGGTATGCCGGGCGTCGAATATTACGCGCACCCTTGGGAATTCGGTCCGCGTAAGGCAAAAGAGCTGCTGCTGACCGGTGACTCGCTGGACGCCGATGAAGCGTACCGACTTGGCATGGTGTCCAAGGTCTTTCCGCTCGACGAGCTGGAGGCCAAGACGTTGGAGTTCGCCCGGCGCATCGCCGAGCGGCCCACAATGGCGGCGCTGCTGATCAAGGACTCCGTGAACGCAGCCTCCGACGCGATGGGGTTCACCGAGGCGCTGCGGCACGCGTTCCACGTCCACGAGCTCGGGCATGCGCACTGGGCGGCGCATAACGAAAATCGCTGGCCGGTGGGGCTGCCGCCGGAGGTCGAGGACTGGCGTAACCCCAAGCCGTCGAAGATCGCCCGCCGCGACGAGCCGTAGCCGGAGCCACCGTGCAGCTTTCCTTCGAAGACCGTACCTACCTGGTCACCGGCGGTGGCAGCGGCATCGGCAAGGCGGTGGCCGCCGGCCTGGCGGCGGCCGGAGCGGCGGTGGTCATCGTCGGCCGCAATTCCGAGCGGCTGGCGGCGGCCGCCACGGAGATCGGCGGTCAGGTCCGCTGCGAGGCCGCCGACGTCACCGACGAAGACCAGATCGCTACGGTCGTGGACGCCGCGGCCGGCTGGCACGGCCGACTCCACGGCGTCGTGCATTGCGCGGGTGGGTCGGAGACGATCGGCCCGATCACCCAGGTCGACTCCGAGGCGTGGCGCCGCACCGTCGACCTGAACGTCAACGGAACGATGTATGTGCTCAAGCACGCCGCCCGCCAGTTGGTGCGCGGCGGCGGGGGATCTTTCGTGGGCATCTCGTCGATCGCGGCGAGCAACACCCACCGGTGGTTCGGCGCCTACGGCGTGACCAAATCCGCCGTCGATCACATGCTGAAATTGGCCGCCGACGAACTGGGCCCATCGTGGGTGCGCGTCAACGGCATCCGCCCCGGGCTGATCCGCACGGAGCTGGTCGCGGCGATCACCGAGTCGCCGGAACTGTCCGAGGACTACCGGATCTGCACCCCGCTGCCGCGGGTCGGTGAGGTCACCGACGTCGCCGCCGCCGCGATGTTCTTACTCAGCGATGCCGCCGCCTGGATCACCGGGCAGGTCATCAATGTCGACGGCGGGCACATGTTGCGCCGGGGCCCGGACTTCACCGCGATGTTGGAGCCGGTGTTCGGCGCCGACGGGTTACGCGGGGTGGTTTAAGCCCGCATCCCGGCCGGCGAGGGTGGCGATCGCCGACCAATCCAGATGCCCAGCACCGCCGGCCTGTAGGGCCAAGAACCGGTCGCGCAGCAGGCTGGCGACGGGCAATGGCACCGCCAGCTCCTCGGCGGCGGCCAGCACCAGCTGAATGTCCTTGAGCCCCAGCGTCGCAGTGAATCCGGCCGGCTCGAATTCCCGGCGGGCGATGAGCCCGCCGTACGTTTGGTAGGCCGGCGCGCTGAACAGCGTCGAGGTGAGGATGTCGACATATTGCAGTGGGTCGACGCCGGCCTTGCCGACCAGGGCGACGGCCTCGCCGATCGACTCGATCACCGACGCGAGCATGAAGTTGCCGGACAGCTTCACCAGGTTCGCCGCAGCCGGCCGCCCCGAAACGACGAACGTGCGCTGCCCGATCGCGTCGAACAACGAAGTCAACGGCTCGAGCGCCTGCGGTGCACCTGCTGCCACGACGAAAAGCTTTGCGGCAGCGGCTGCCTCGGGTCGGCCGAAGACCGGCGCGGCGACGTACCGTTGGCCGGCGTCGCGGTGCGCAGCGGTCAGGCGCTGGGACAGTGCGACGCTGATGGTGCTCGACGAGATGTGGGTGGCGCCGCTGCTCAGCGCCGCCAGGATGCCGTCCGCGCCGAACACCACACCTTCGACGGCCGTGTCGTCGGCCAGCATGGTAAACACCACATCGCCGCGGCAGGCTTCGGCGACGGTGCTCGCGCGGGTCGCGCCCTGCTCAACGAGTGCCTCGACCTTGGCGGGGGAGCGGTTGTAGACCGTGACCCTGTGCCCCGCGTGGACGAGGTTGGCGGCCATGCCGCTGCCCATTTTGCCCAAGCCGATGAATCCGATCTTCATGACTGTCAGCTTGCCCCGTGTTGCGGCGCGGTTCGGCTCAAATGAGATGGGGAACTTGTAGTCGGCGGGCTGGCCGGAAGACTAGCCTCATATAGCAACGACACCGGAGGACGCGATGGCGCAAACCTGGGACACGATCGATCGCTACGTCGTCATCTCGACGGACACCCACGCCGGGGCCGATCTGCACGACTACAAGCCGTACCTGCCGGCGCGCCTGCACGACGACTTCGACGCCTGGGCCAAGACCTATGTCAGTCCGTTCGATGACCTGATCATCGCCACCGCCGCCCGCAACTGGGACCACGAGCTTCGGATCTCCGAGATGGACGCCGACGGGGTGGCGGCCGAGGTGCTGTTGCCCAACACGGTTCCGCCGTTCTTTCCGACTACACCCAACATCACGATCAGCCTGCCCCGCACGCGCGACGAGTTCGAGAAGCGGTGGGCCGGGGTGCAGGCGCACAATCGCTGGCAGGTCGATTTCTGCTCGCTGGCGCCGACCCGACGCCGCGGGCTGATCCAGATCTTTCCCAACGACGTCGAGCTGGCGCTGGACGAGATCCGCTGGGGTGCAGAGCAGGAGTGTTTCGGCGGCGTGCTCATCCCGCCGGTGTCGCCGGGTGATCCGCAGGTCGCCCCGCTGTTTCACACGCGCTACGAACCGATCTGGGCGCTGTGCGAGGAGCTGGACCTGACCGTGGTGCAGCACGCGGGCGCCGGCAGCCCCGAGATGCCGATGGACCAGCCGGCGTCCAACGCTGTGTTGATCACCGAGATGGCGATGTGGGCCAATCGCACCCTCGGTCATTTGATCTTGGCGGGAGTGTTCGAGCGCCATCCGGAGCTGCGGTTCGTGCCGACCGAGCAGGGCACGATGTGGGTGCCGCAGCAACTGGCGGTGCTGGACGCCATGGTGCCCACCATGAAGTCTGAGGCCCACAACCGCACCTATGGGATGTTCGGCGGGTCGTCCGTCGACGCGCTGACCATGACCCCGAGCGAGTACGCCCAGCGCAACTGCTATCTGGCCAGCGAGCTGGCACCCTACGACTCCGCGATGATCGATTTCATGGGGGCTGACCACATCATGTGGGGCAGCGACTACCCGCACGAGGAAGGGTTCACTCCGCACTCCAAACTGGCGATCCGCTGGGCTTTGCACAAACAATCCGAAGAAAACTGCCGAAAGATGCTGGGCGGCAACGCGGGTCGCTTGTACCGTTTCGACCTCGACGCGCTGGCGCCGGTCGCCGCCAAGATCGGGCCTACCGTCGAGGAGGTGCACACGCCGCTGGGGGACACCGGTTATCAAGCGCCGGCGGCGTTCGGGTACCGACCGTTCGAAGGTGGACTGGCGCTCAAGCGGTTGGCTCCCGCACGCAGCTAGGCCGGTCGATTCTGCCGCGGGTGGATGAACACGCCGTCCGCCTCGACGGTGATGCCCTGGGCGTCGGCAATGTGGCCGACGGCGAATGTCTTGACGCCGTCCACCCGGTCGATCCGTGCCTCCGCGTGTAGCGGGCCGAGCGGTGTGCCTCGCAGATAACGCAGCGTGAGAGTGCCGGTAAAGGCAGGCCGTCCCGGCTTGTGCGCGGTCGCGCCCAGGACGTGGTCGAGAACCATTGCACACATGCCGCCATGCACGTGGCCGGGCGGACCTTCATAAGCCGCACCGAGGACGAAATCGGTCCACACCAGGCCATCGGCCTCGTGGTGGATCGTCAGGGGCGGGGCGACCGGGTTGCGCAAACCGATCATGACGTTGCCCCATGCCATCGTTTGTCCGTCATCGGCCTGCTGCACACCGAAAGAGTCGGGTATCAGTGCTGCACTCAATTCCACAGTCGCGCAATCGACCTTCTCTTTCGCGGCGGCGACGGCTGTGGGCTCGGCTGTTGTTCTGATGGTGGCGTCGATGAGGCGGCGCACCGAATCGGCCAACGGCCCGTATACCGACTCCAGCTGTGCGATTTCCGCGTTGGATGTCACGGCACACATGGTGCGCGACGGCGTGCCTCGTCAGCAAGGCCATCTCCCGGTCAGTGGTGAGCAGCCGACACGCAGACTGGCGGCTTGTTAACCTGGGCAAATGAAAGGCAGCAAGCCGAATCTCGCGGCAACCAGCTGGGCCCTGCTGGGCATGCTGTCATACGAGTATGAGCTCTCTGGCTATGACATCCGAAAGTGGATCGACTGGAGCATGCGCTTTTACTTCGGCAGCCCGGCCTACAGCCAGATCTACTCCGAGCTCAAGAAGATGGAGCAGCTGGGCCTGGTGACCTCGCGTGTCGAGAACACCCGCGGCGCCCGCCATCGCAGGCTGTACAAGATCACCGAAGCCGGCCTGGAGGCGGTAACCCGCTGGGCAAACGAGGCGCCGGTCGACCCGCCCACGCTCAAGCATGGCCCGTTGTTACGCGTGACATTGGGTCATCTCACCAGCCCGGAACGGCTGAAGGAAGTGCTGCAAGAACACGTGGCATTTGCCGACGAGATGCACCGTAGGGCGGCGAAGGATGCACGGTGGGCCGGCGTGGACCCGTCCTGGTCGTACGCGCGCGTCGCGTTGCGATGGGCTGAGCGGTATTACGCCAATGAGCGGGAGCTCGCCCTGAAGATGATCAAAGAACTTGACGAGGCCGAAGCCGCCTTCCCGCAGCCGAAGGAAGGTCGAGCGAAGATCCCTTGGCCTACACCGGAATTCTGGTACGAAGTCGAGAAGAAGGCTGACGCCGAAGAACCGGACTGATCACGTTCCGGCGGCGTGCCGCGCTGCGATGTAGCCGTACACCAAGCCCTGACCGATCGTGGCGCCCGCGCCGGGATATGTGGTTCCGAACGCGTTGGCCGCAGTATTGCCGATCGCGTACAGGCCCTCGATGACACTGCCGTCCTCACGCAGTACGCGAGCGCGATCATCTGCTCGCACACCCCCGCAGGTGCCGAGGTCGCTCAGCACCATCTTGACCGCATAGAAGGGCCCCTTGTCGAGAGCGCGGAGATTGGGGTTAGGGGTGATGGTCGGATCGCCGTAGTAACGGTCATAGGCGCTGGCGCCACGGTGGAAATCCGAGTCAAATCCGGCCGTCGACATCTCGTTGAACCGCGCCACGGTAGCCACGAACTGCGATTCAGGAACACCGATCTTGTTGGCGAGGTCGGCGAGGTCATTCGATCGGTGGGCAATACCCGCTCGGTACCAAGTCTGCGGAATCTGCATACGCGGAAACAGTTCGGCGGCAAAGACATAGCTGTTTCGATATTGCTGATCGAAAACGATCCACATGGATTCCACCGGATTGCCCGAGCGTTCCCGCCCCAGCAGGCGCTGCCCGAACGACATGTAATCCGTTGCCTCATTGGCAAACCGGGAGCCGTTTTGGTCGACGATCAGCGAGCCGGGCAGCGCTCGTTCGGCCAGCATCACCAACGGCGCCTTGCCGGGTAGTGGTGCGACGGCAGGGAACCACCACGCTTGGTCCATGAGCTCTATTGCGGCGCCGACGTCTTGGGCGGTGCGGATGGCGTCGCCGGTGTTGGTCTCCGCGCCCAGGCTCAGGTGCTCGCCGAGCGACTCCGACTGAAACTTCCGCCGCATAGCCATGCTGTGGTCGAAACCGCCCGCGGCCAACACCACGCCACGCCGGGCGGTGACGACCACCTCGCGCCCGTCGTGGCCGATCACCGCTCCGCTGACCCGCCCTCCGTCGGCCGCCAGCCGTAGCAACTGCGCGTCGGTCCAAATCGGGATGCCCGCACGAAGTGCACCGGCGAATAGCCCGGCGGCCAGCGCTTGCCCGCCCGCGACGTAGCGCCGGCCGAGCAGCAGCCCACCTGCTCCTTGGCCGAAGCGCTTGGCGATGATCGGTATACCCTTGCGCGGCACTCTGGCCATCAGGTTCATCCACCGATAATCGGCGCCCGTAGTGGGCATCGGGATCTTCGGTTCCATGAGCCCGGGTCGCAGCCGCGCCCGGTACTCGCCGAGGATGCCGGAGTTCAACGGGCGGCATTCGCACGTCCGCCCCGCTGCGGTTCCACCGGGCGTTTCGGGGTGGTAATCCGAATAGTCCTTGGCCCAGATGAACCGCATCGGTGTGGTACGTCGCAGCATCTGGACGGTCGCTGTGACGTTGGCCAAATACGCTGTGGAGCGTTCGGCCGGGGCAGTGCCTGCCACCACCGACCGCAGATACGCCTCGGCACGGTCGACCGTGTCGTCGCCACCGTTCTCCGCAAGGATGGGGCTGGCCGGAAACCACAACGCCCCACCCGAGCGGGCTGTCGAACCGCCGACATAAGACGACTTCTCCACCACCAAGACGTTCAATCCGCATTCGCGGGCGGCCAGTGCGGCTGCCATCCCCGTGCCCGAACCGACGACAAGCAGGTCGACAGCGGTATCGCGGATCGGAACGCCGGCGGGGATCGTGGCTGGTGGAGCAATCGTCACAGGGATGACATTAGGTGGCGAAATCGGCGGCGCGACATGTTTTCCCTGCCAGCGGGACGATCCCTGCCGGAAGCGGGTGGACCGTCGTAGAACAAGGTCATGACGTTGCATTCGACTCCTGACGAGATCCGGCAGATCGAAGCCGAGGCTGCCCCCTCGCGATTCGCCCGCGGCTGGCATTGCCTGGGCCTGTCCAAAGAGTTCGGCGACGGGCAGCCGCATGCCGTCCACGCTTTCGGTCAGAAGTTGCTGGTGTTTCGCAGCGGGGACGGCAGGCTGAACGTGTTGGACAGCTACTGCCGCCATATGGGCGGCGATCTGTCGCAAGGCGAGGTGAAGGGCGACGAAATCGCCTGCCCCTTTCACGACTGGCGGTGGGGCGGCGACGGTCGGTGCAAAAAGGTGCCCTACAGCCGCCGGACACCCAGGCTGGCCCGCACCGCCACCTGGCTGACCCTGGAACAAGACGGGATGTTGTTCGTCTGGAACGACCCCGAGGGCACGGCACCGCCGCCGGAGGTGACCATCCCTCGCATCGAGGGCGCCACCAGTGATGAATGGACCGACTGGCACTGGTACACCACGGTCGTCAACACAAACTGCCGCGAAATCATCGACAACGTCGTCGATATGGCGCATTTCTTCTACGTGCACGGGTCGATGCCGACGTACTTCAAGAACATCTTCGAAGGCCACATCGCCACCCAATACATGAACAGCGGGGCACGCCCAGACATACCGAGCCCCGAAGGGCAGCCCCGGATGCTCGGCACCACTTCGGCCGCATCGTATTTCGGGCCCTCATTCATGATCGACGACCTGACCTACCACTTCGAGGATGCAGACCAGCACACGGTGCTGATCAACTGCCACTATCCCATCGATGCGAATTCGTTTGTGCTGCAATACGGCATCATCGTCAAGAAGTCAGCCCATCTGCCCGAAGAGGCGGCAGTGCAGGCTGCGATCGCTCTCGGCGATTGGGTCAAGGTCGGATTCGAGCAGGATGTAGCGATCTGGAAGACGAAGGCGCGCATCGACAATCCGCTGTTGTGCGAGGAGGACGGCCCGGTGTATCAACTGCGCCGTTGGTATGAGCAGTTTTACGTCGACGTGGCCGACGTGACGCCGGACATGGTGGATCGCTTCGAGTACGAGATCGATGTGACGCGGCCGCGCGAAGCATGGCAAATGCAAGTTGACGAAAACATCGCCGCAACCATGGCCGGATGATTCGCACCGACGAGCGGTTGCTCGACTCGCCTCCGGTTCAGGTGAGTTGCAAGCATTGCGGCGCAACGGTGCTGGCCCGCAAGAGTAGCTGGCAGCAGACCAGCGTCCAGTGGAGCGCGGACGCCATGGCCAGGTGCGTGGAGCGACGGGAGGCGCGCAAGCCGTTTTTGGTCTGCTCGAAACTCCGTCAGTCGATCGAAGAGGCCGCGCGCAGCGGTGCCGTCCCCATCGTGGACGAGGTCAACGCGTGAGGTGGTCACCCGCAGCTAAGTGTGTCATGCCAGCTGGAAGGCGCTGATCGGCGCCTCGTCGGGATAATTCGACGGACCTCCGATGTCATACGCTGCGTTCAGGGTGCGGATGAATTCCTGGTCGTGCAGCGGGTCATCGGGCATCGCCAGTTTGATGCCTTGGGCGTTGACGTCTTTGACAAGCACGTCGATGGCCTGCTCGATGGTCAGGTCGTCGGAGCCTTCCATGTTCTTCTTCAGTTCGTCGTGGTCGGAGAAGACTTCGGCGGACCAGTGGACCAGGAAACGCAGCTCCTCGGTGTGGTGGCGGGCAATGACGTCGTCGCCGTTCTTCAGCAGCCAACGGTCCCGGTCGGCCGGGTCACCGGTGAAGATGGTGTCGAACGTCAGCCCGTCCGGGATCTGCTGATCCAGCGGGCCATTGGCTTCGCCGCGGTGCACCATCATCTCGTTCTGCACCACCACGCCGCGGTTGTACACCGGCGGCAGGACGCGCTGCGGGGGCTTGAGTGGGCCGTCAGGCCAGTAGGTGAAGCCACTGTGCGGATCGAGCGAGAACCACGCGATCACCTGGGCCATCTTGATCAGATAATCCTGAAAAAGCCCGGATTTGCCCATGACGCTCGTCAGCCATGTCGGCGCGTTCTCGTGGCGCACCCCCCGGAAGCTGGGTGAATCCAGGTGTCCCGGATCGCGATTCGCGCATGGGCCGTTGATGTTGAATAGCATCATCTGCGGTTTGGCGTACTCCGCCTTCCAGTACGCCTTGGCAAGTTCCACAAACCGAGCGTTGTAGAAGCAGTCGTGCAGTTCCGGGTACAGAACGGTGCCGTAGTTCGCCAGGTAGCCGCGGAACGTCGGTGTCAAGAACAGGTCCAGTGACGGCTCGAAGCCCTCCGGAAACGCGCCGCTCATGGTGGCGATCAGCTCTTCGGCGGAGGAGAAGTGGTGCGCGATGATCAGTCTCCATGGCCCCTGGGTGCGCACCACGTCCAACAGCCGTTCCCGTTGGTCGTCGGTGTAGATGTAGTGGATCTCCCGGGGAGGCGACGCGGGCCGCAACACTTCGGACAGCTCCACGCGTCGCTCATCAGTGAGCATCGAATCTCCTCTGGTTACCTGTGGTCCCTCGATTCTGCGGCCGTCGCCGCTCTGGCGACAGGCACATGTCCGGTGATCGGGACACTAAACGGCGGTCAAAACGGCAACGGGTGTGCGAATTTCGCACGCAACAACGCACCGACTTCGGCGATCGCCAGTCGCCCCCGCGCGGTCGCATCGGAGCGCATCAAAAACCCGTGGTACATGCCGGGGTAGCGAGTCAGGTTCACCTGGACCCCGGCATCGCGCAGGCGGATCGCGTAGCGCTCGCCCCAGTCGCGGATCGGGTCACATTCGGCGGTGACGACGATCGCCGCCGGCAGCCCGGAGAGGTCGTCGGCATAGGCGGGCACTTGGTAGGGATCATGCGGTGCACCCGCGCCGCCATCGGCGAGCTCGTGCATGTAGTGGATGTCATCGAGCGAGAGCATCGCCGCGTCTGCCAGCGCAGCGATCGACGGCGCATGCATGTCCCGGTCGAGCCCCGGATACAGCAGCACCTGACAGCAGATCGCCGGGCCGCCGTGGTCGCGTGCGGCCAGCGCCACCCCGGCCGCCAACGATCCGCCCGCGCTGTCGCCGACCACCGAAAGCCGAGTCTTGTCAACGCTGAGTCGGTCGGCGTTCTCGGCGACCCATCGCGTCGCGACGTAGGCGTCGTCGAATTGCGCGGGCGGCGGGTTCTCCGGGGCAAGCCGGTAATCGACGGCCACCACCGTCGCGTCGCTCTCGAACGCCAGCGCCCGCGCCAGCGGTTCGAACGAGTGATTGGAGCCGAGAACCATTCCGCCGCCGTGGAAATACACCAGCACCGGTGTGTTGGTGGCACGCGTTGGGCGGTAGATCCGCAACGGGATCGATCCCCCGGGACCGGGCGCCGCACACTCCTCGATAGCCATCTCTGGCATGGTGTCCGGCGCGGGCGCGGTCTCGATCGCTTCCCGCACGGCTGCCAGGCCGTGCTGACGCATCGGCGGAATGACCCCGAACGAGGCGACCCGCGCGGCGGCGTCAGGATCCAGATTCATTGTGCGCTGGATCGAATCGGCGCCCGCGCAATGCGGGAGCACGTTGAGAGACAAGGACTTCCGCACGCTCAGCCATCGCCGAGCCGACATACTCTGGCTGCGTGAGCAAGTAGAAGCGCCCTTCGGCGGCCTGGTCGAACACCGCTTCGGCGGCGGCGAGGGCATCCATGGCCTCGGCCTTGATGTCGAGCATGGCCGAGCGCTGCGACTCGGCGGCCACGACATCGCCGTCATCAACCCCGCCGGCGGATTCAAAGATGTTGGACACCACCGCTCCTGGCAGCACGGCCTGCACGTGAACGTGGTCGTCGTGCCCGGCCAACTGAACCTCCAACTGCAGGCATTCGGTGAGCGCCAGCACTGCGTGCTTGCTGATGATGTACGACGCCTGCAGCGGCGCCGCCAGCACTCCTCCGATAGACGACAGGTTCCACACCCAGGCGGGATCTCGCGAGGCAAGTATTTTCGGCAGAAATGCGCGCACTCCGTGAAACACACCGGTGATGTTGATGTCGACGACGCGGTTCCAGTTCTCCACCGGGGTGTCCCACAGGTACCCGAACTGCTCGACACCCGCGTTGTTGACCAACAGCCGCACCGGCCCGACGTTCCGGTAGGTCTTTTCGGCCAGTTGTTCCACCGCCTCCCAATCACGCACGTCGCACACTGCGTCGACGGCTGTGACGCCCTGGGCGCGCAGTTGCTGGCGCAGTGACGCGATGGCTTGCGCGTCGACATCGGCAAGCACGACTGTCATGCCGAGCGTTGCGGCGTGGCGGGCCAGGCCCGCTCCGATGCCCGCGCCGGCACCGGTGACGACGGCCACCCCGCCAGAAAATAGCTCCCGGGCGCTCACCGGGCGCTGTCGGCGGTGACCTCGGACAGCAGGACCGAGTTGGTGGTGTCGAGGATGATGTCCATCTCGGTGAACTCTAAACCTTTGGCTCCGCGGCGCACAGCAACGTTGGCTACGCCGCTGGACACTGCGAACGGCACAAAGTTGGCGATCTGGTTGACGAATATGTAGAAACGCGCGCGAGTGACGTCGCCGTCGGTGCCGGTGCGGTGCACGTTGGTGGCGTGATGCCGCAACGGATAGGGGCTTTGTTGCCGATGCTCGGACAACCACTCCATGACCGCGTCGCGCCCCTGGAGTTCGGGCGACATGAGTTCTTCGAAAGGACTGGCGCCTGAGTCACTTCGAGTTAGGTAGCGGACGTCCTGGCTGTAGCGGGCCGCCAGCTCGTCATAGTGCGCCTCGTCGTAGTGGTACCAGAACTCGGCGATGAACTCCTGCAGCTCGGTCAATGCGATGTCGTTGCTCACGATCGTTCAGTCAAGCCGCTGCACGCTATGTCAGCACCCCGGATGACCGGTCAGTGGAACATGGCGACCACGGGGAGCCCCCGTCGGTCGATACTGCCATCGCCATGCCTACCGAATCGACGGCCGCAGAGCTGCGTGCCAACCTCGAGCAAGCCGATCCCGGTGTGTTGGTCGCCGTGCTGGCACAACTGAGCGGAGACCCCGCCGTCGCCGACAAGTTCGGCCCGGCAATTTCACACGTACCCGACCCACCCGAACGAGCGGGGGTCACCGATCCGCAGACCGCGGCCGCCATCGTCGGGGCACTGGTGGACATCCTGACCGGGGCATCAGGACGCGACGGGACGGTCGCTGCGGATGATCCTGCGCTGTTCGCCCGTATCGCACCTCTCGGGCTCGGGGTAGCCGTCGACGAGCGCGAGGTGCCCATGTTGTTGGAGCAAGGCGGGTTTCACAAGCCACGCCCAGTGCTACCGCGCACCGTCGCCATCCCGGCGACGGTGAAGATCGCCATTGTCGGCGGGGGGATGGCCGGAATTGCCGCCGCGATCATGGCGGCCGACGCCGGCGTTGACTACGAGATTTACGAGCGCAACCCTGAAGTAGGCGGCACCTGGCTGACCACTACCTATCCGGGCATCGGCGTGGACACGCCGTCCACGTATTACTCGTTCTCGCGTGAACTCAATCCGGACTGGTCCAGCTACTACCCGATGGGATGGGAGTACCAGTCGTACCTGCAGGCCGTCGCCGACAAGTACAAGATCCGTGACCACACCCGCTTCAACACCGAGGTCGAGGCGCTGTGGTGGGACGACGAACACCAGTGCTGGCAGATCCACGCCCACTCGGCCGACGGCACCCGCACCGTCAGCAATGCGACCGTAGTCATCACCGCGGCCGGCTTTCTCAACCGGCCGCGATACCCCGATCTGGAAGGCCGGGAGACCTTCGCCGGCACCAGCATTCATTCGGCACGGTGGGATCCCGAACTCGACTTGACCGGCAAGCGGGTCGCCGTGATCGGGGCCGGCTGCACCGCGGTGCAGATCGTCGACGCGGTCGTCGACGACGTCGAGCACCTCACCGTGTTCCAGCGCCAGCCGCACTGGGTGGCCCCACGCCGACGGCCGTCCGACGACGTGCCCGACTACCATCGATGGCTGGCCAGGCGCGTGCCGTACTACGCGAATTGGATTCGGCTGAAGTCGTATTGGTCCACAGCGGACAACAACTACCCCGTTATCCAGGTGGACCCGGACTGGGCGGACTCGCATCTATCGATTTCGCCGGCTAACGACGTGCTCCTCAAGCACTGCCTCGACTACATCGACCGCACTTTCGGTGCCGGTAGTGCACTGGCGCAGAAGGTCACCCCAGACTTCGCCCCGTACGGCAAGCGCATCATCCGCGACCCCGGTGGCTACTACGCCGCGCTGACCCGCCCCCACGTCGACGTCGAGGCCAGCGAGCCAGTACGCGTCACGCCGAACGGGATCGTTACCGAGGACGGACGTGAGGTCGACCTGGACGTGATCGTTTATGCGACAGGCTATTACCTCGACTTCCTGTCAACAATCGATATTCGCGGGCGCGACGGCCATACCCTGAAGGCGGAATGGGCAGGCACTCCCCGCAGTTACCGCGGCGGCACCGTGCCCGGATTCCCGAACCTGTTCATGACATCGCACCCCAACGGTAGCCCAGGCCACGGTGGCGGACACAACTTCGGCGTCGAGGTGGCCGTGCACTACATCAGGGAGTGCCTGCAACTGATGGCGCTACGCGGTGCGCGGTCGATGGAACCCACCCGGGAGGCGTACGACGATTACGTCGCGCGTCTGGACAACCTGATGGAACATCTTGTCTGGCGCCATACACCGACCGCACACACCTACTACCGCGTGGCATCCGGTCGCGTCGTGGTAGCCAGTCCGCTCCGCATGATCGACTGGTGGGAAGAGCACCGGGCGCCCATCGAGGAGCACTTCGAACTGCGATGAGCAAACTACTGTCCGGCAGAACGGCTCTGGTCACTGGCAGCAGCCGCGGCATCGGACGAGCTATCGCACAACGGCTTTCGGCCGAAGGGGCAACCGTCGTGGTGACGGCGCGGTCCTATGAGCCATTGCCCTCGGAGCGGGCCGGTGAAACCACCACGCTGCCCGGGACGATCGGTGAAACCATCGGACTGATCGAGCAGGACGGCGGAACTGCGCTGGGCATCGCCGCCGATCTCGAGGACGCCGAGCAGCGTGAGCGGCTCATTGACGAGGTGGTCGCCCGCACCGGAAGGCTCGACATTTTGGTCAACAACGCCGGATACGCCGACTATTCGCTCGTCGAGAAGATGAGCCTGGAGACCTTCGACCGCACGGTGGAGCATTATCTGAAGACGCCGTTCGTGTTGACGAAGGCCGCGGTGCCACACATGCGTCAACAGGGAGGGGGCTGGATCGTCAACATCGGATCGGTGACCGGGATTACGCCGGTCCGCCCGTATCGCGATTACAACAAGACTGCGGGCGACGTGGTGTACGCGTCGATGAAGGCGGCGTTGCATCGCTTCACACAGGGAGTCGCTGCCGAGCTGCTTGATGCAAACATCGCCGTCAACTGTGTAGGGCCGTCCACCGCGATACGCACTCCCGGTGCAGCGCCGTTGATTCCGGACACCTTTCCCACCGAACCGGTCGAGTACCTGGCTGAAACGGTACTCGCAATGTGCCATCTGCCTGCGGCCGAGCGTACCGGGCTGGTGGCGTTCAGCCTGCACTATCCATCGTCTCAAGGGTTGCCGGTGCACAGCCTCGACGGCAGAACGCTGCTGGGTTCGCTGGAACCGCCGGCGGCGGCCAACCCGAACATCTTGCCCGCTGGCTTGTAGCGCGGCTTCAGCGACCGCCCGCGCGACAGAAGCTGTGGCAGAGGCGATCCTGCACAATGACTTCAGGGCATTCGGGATCAAACCAGCGATCCACATAGGCCCAGTGAATCGGGTGCATGAGATACGGGCCCATCAGCCCTTCAACATCGGTGAACTCCTGCTCGAACACGTGCGTCCACGCTGAGTCGCCGCTGGCTTGCTCAACTCGGCTCAACTGCCACGCGGTGATGCTGTGTATGTAGCGCGGCATCAGCCGCAGATCGGCCTCGAAACGGGCGATGGTGCCGTCGTCGGTACCGGGCGCCACGCTCACCAACAACGTGCGATAGACGGTGCCTCGGCCACTGGACCACCCAGTGTCGACGGGGCAGCCCGAGTAGGTGGCGCCATTGACACGGCCAACTGCAGGATCCCGCAATACATCGGCGAAATCCACTGCAACAGAGTTCCATTCGCTTCGGCTGGCAAACCGTAGATGCATCAGGATGTCGCCGCCGTTGCGGGAGCCGGGCAGCGTCGGTTCCACCAGCGCGTGGTGGGCGGCGACCTTCGACGCCGCGTCACGAAGCGCGGCCACCAGACGGTCAGAGTCACCGGCGGCCACGTCGATAAGGTTGACGACGTTAAACATCGCACATCCCATCCACGTTCTCGGCGTCGGCGGCCACACTGCGGGTGCGCTCCACGACCAAATCGGCGATACCGGCCCACCATTGGCCGATTGAGGGATCGGAACGGCCTTGCCATCTCATTTCCCACCATGCCTGCGGACTCTGCAGCGACCAGATGATGGTGACTGTGTTGGTCTGATCGGCACACCAAATCGGTGGGCTGACCAGCACCCGCTGCAACGTCATACCGCGTCCGCGCGCCCCGGGTGCATAGCCCGAAAGGTATGCGTCAACAAATGTTTTGGCGCATCCCGGCCGCGTGATCACCCGATCGATGACGTACACCTGATCGTCAGTCATGCGTACGCCTATGGAATTCCGGTCGATCGCTGGGTCGCCGCCAGTAGTCGCGACAGTTCGCCGCAGACCTCCGCGCGTGCCCGCTGAGCCAAGTGAAGAATCGGCATCGTCATGAAGCCGTGGATGCCGCCTTCGTAGTGACAATGCACGGCATTGACATCCGCCGCCCTCAGTGCGTCACCGAATGCAATACCCTCATCGCGCAGTGGGTCGTGGCCCGCCGTGACGACGACGGCGGGGGGCAGCCCGTGTAAATCCGCCTTCAGCGGCGATGCGTAGTGATGCTCGCGGTCGGTGACGGAGGGCGCGTATTGATCCCAATACCATTGCAGCGCAGGACGTGGATTGTAAAAGCCTTGCCCGAACAGTCGATACGATTCGGTGCCGAAGTCAGCGGCGATCATTGGGTAGACCAACAATTGCGCGGCCAGCGATGGTCCGTCGCGGTCGCGCGCCATCAGGGCCGTCACGGCCGCCAGGTTGCCCCCGGCACTGTCGCCGCCGACGACTATCCGGCTGGCATCTCCGCCAAGACTGGCCGCGTTACGAGCCGCCCACTTCGTCGCCGCGTACATATCCTCGGCTGCGGCCGGCCACCGGTGCTCTGGGGCCAGCCGGTACGCCACCGAAACAACCACGGCAGGAATGAGATTCGTCAAGTTACGACAAAGGCCGTCATGGCTGTCGAGGTCGCAGAACACGAACCCGCCGCCGTGGGCGTACACCAGAATTGGCTGCGGCGAATCTACCGCGGGCCGATAGATGCGGACGGCGATGCTGCCGGGGATGGTTTCGTCGCTCACGGTGCCGACCGGTTCAGGCTGGTCCGGGGCGACGAAGCGTTCCCGGATGGCCGCCCTCGCCTGTGCTCCGGTCATCGTGTGCACTGGAGGAAAGCCGGCGTCGAGCGCCTCGAGCATGCCGGCAATCTGCGGATCGAGGTTAATGGCGCCGCTCCACCTCATCGCTACGCTCTGCATCGTCGCCGGCGCGACTCACGCGTACTGCACTGCACGTTCATGCGGCACAGAACGCGTGGCCACCCGCAACGGACGTACCTGCTGCAGTGTCGGCGCTACCCGCTGCGGCCCATCTTCGATGTTGTGCCAGATGCCCGTCGCCGTCATTCGCACCGGCGCGGCCATGCGCTGGTCGAATACCATCTTGCTCATCGGCCCGCAGACAGACACCGCTGCGACGGCCTTGGTGGGATCGCCGATCGACGCTGCGACACAACCGAATCCGGGTAGGGACTCCTCGCGGTCGAACGCCACGCCGTGGGCGCGAACCTTGGCCAGTTCGGCCGCCAGATGCGCTGGACTACTGATCGAATACCGCGTTTTGCGGCTGGCGAGATCGATGGCGTCGACATTGTCGCGGTACGCCAGCAGTGCTTTGCCCAACGCTGTGCAGTGCGCAGGCTGACGTCCGCCGACACGGCTGGGAATCGCCGCGGCCATCCGGTCGCCGATCTTCTCCAGATACACCACGTCGGCGCCGTCGAGTACAGCCAAGTGCACAACCAGCCCGGTGGCACGATGCAGATCGTGCAGCAATGGGACCGCTGCGCGGTGCAGTCGGTCT
Source organism: Mycobacterium shimoidei (assembly GCA_002101905.1). Classification (GTDB taxonomy): domain Bacteria; phylum Actinomycetota; class Actinomycetes; order Mycobacteriales; family Mycobacteriaceae; genus Mycobacterium; species Mycobacterium shimoidei. Next base: position 212,558 of record LQPU01000025.1, read on the forward strand.
TGGTGGACCGCCAGTGATCCCAGTTCGACGAGGCGCATGCCCAATTCGTAGTCGCGACCGCTTCGGCGCAGCCAGCGCAGTTGCACCAGCCGTTCCAGCATGCGGTGTGCAGAGGACCGGGGCAGGCCCGTGCGGCGCACGATCTGGGCCAGGGTCAACCGGCCAGGGCCGTCAAAGGCGTCCAGCACCAACGACACCCGATCTATGACGGCACTGGGAGTGGTGGGTTCCGCGGTCACGCTCACGACGCCTCCTGCGCGGCAGCATATGACTAATAGAAATATGTCTGTTTGTACCACACCGGTGTGGTCGCTGTCACACCGACAGTCCAAAACCACACAGAGCGCCGCTGACCTCGGTGAATGCAGACGGTTTTCAGGCCTTTGCGGCAGCCCGGCCGGCGCGGCGCCCGTAGAAGCTGCCGTCGCCGAGCGAGATCCCGCTGGCGTAGCCCCACGCCGCGAGACCGGCGGTGGAGCGGCCCGCGGCGTACAGACCGGGGATCGGCTCCCCGCCGACATGCAGCACTTCGGAATTTAGGGTCGTTTTCAGTCCGCCCAGGGTGAATCCGCCGGTGCTCTCGCGCAGATCGACCGCGCCCACGGGCGATCCGATGGGCCGGAGCCACTCGGGCTTCTTGTGCAGCAGTGGATCCTCACCGCGTGCGGCGCCGTCGTTGAAGGCCGCCACCGTCGCCTGCAACGAACCCGGCGCGAGACCAATCTCCTGCTCGAGTTCGGCGACTGTCTCGCACACCCAAGTCGGCGGACGCAGCATCATCTGAGGTGACCACGACGCCATGGCCTCGTTCTGCGCGGCCTCGTCGATGACGAGGTATGCGGTGTTGTCCTGGTGGTAGAGCGTGAGCTGGCCGACGCGGCCCGGATAGGTGTCCTCGGCGACGTAGCGTTGACCGCGGCCATTGACCAGGATGCCGCGCACCAGTTGCTGCGGGTCGATGAAGATCGCCACCTCGGTGGCATCCATGTGTGCCAGATCGGCGCCCAGCGCCTGTGCCATCCGGATGGCCTGCCCGTCATGCTGCTCGATCGAGGCGGCCGGCCGTCCCGCGATCCGCGGAGCGTATTGCGCCACCATGGCGTCGTTGTAGGCGAAGCTGCCCGTCGCGAGTATCACGGCACGGCGGGCGCGGATCGTCACATCGTTTCCGTACTGTCGGGCGCACAGTCCCACGACCCGACCGTCGGATTCGACGACTAGTTGCCGCACCCGCACGTCGTAGATCGCCCGTGCGCCCGCCACGGTAGCGGCCTGCACGAGCGGTTTCATCAGCATGTAGCCGGCGCTGGCCTCGCCCTGCTTCTTGTTCGACATCTGCGGGACGTGGCCGCGCGGCGCGGGGGCGGCGATGGTGTTGAAGGGATACGAGTTCTCTCCTCCGCTGTACATCAGCCCCTGGTCGCCCATCGGCTCCCAGCCGGGCTCGGAGAAGAACTCCGCCTTGAACGGCACGCCGCACTCGACGAGCCAGTTGAAGTGCTCGACGCTCCCGGCGCAATAGTCGGCGATGCGGTTCTCGTCCGCGCCAGGCCCCATCGCGACGTTGAGAAACGCCGTCATGTTCTCGACGGAATCATCGAAGCCACAAGCCTTTTGCAGCGGCGTACCCCCACCTAGATAGATGAAGCCGCCCGCCATGGCCGCCGCTCCGCCCCACGAGCCCGTGCGTTCGAGCACCAGGACGTCGGCACCGGATCTGGCGGCTTCGACCGCCGCGGCCGCCCCGGCCACCCCGTATCCGGCAATGACGACGTCGGCTTCGTGATCCCACGAGCCGATGGACGAAGCCGGGACCGGACGGACGTCGGTGTCCACCGTCACATCCGCATTGCCGCGGGCATCTCGCCGACCCACTGGTGGCCCCAATAGCTATCGGCGGTGATTTCCTCTGCGGTGTAATATGTTTCGTCGACACGCATACCATCGGTGCCGAATTCGATGTCCCAGTCACCGGGTGCGCGGACATAGAACGACACCATCTTGTCGTTGGTGTGGCGCCCCAGGGTCGACGACAGCTGGAAGTCCGAGGCATTGACGCGGTCCAGCGCCTGACCCACGGCGTCGAGACTGTCGACCTCGACCATGATGTGAACCAGCCGTGGGTCGCGCTGATGCGCGGCCGGGACGATCGCCAGACTGTGATGTCGTTCGTTGATCCCGAGGAACCGAACTCGCACTGGCCCAAACTCTTTCGGTAACGGTACGCGGAATGCGCCCCGGGAACGGAAACCCAGCACTTCGGTGTAGAACTCGTACAAGCCATTGGGGTCCATCGCCGGCACGACGACGTGGCCCATGCCCTGATCACCGGTGACGAATTTCGCGCCGAACGGGGTGATGACCGGGCTGTGGTCGAGCGCCGCACCGTGAAACACCTCGAGCGTGGTGCCGGCGGGATCCTCGAAGGTGATGACCTCTTCAACGCGGCGGGCCTCGGCCTCGTCGGTGGACAGCTGTTTGAACGCCGCCCCGGCACCGTCGAGTGTGGCCTGGACGCGCTGCAGTGCCGGGTGGTCGCGCACTTCCCAGCCCACCGTGAGCACTCGGTCGGTGTCACCGGGCACCACGATGAGCCGGGCCGCCCGCTCATCCATCCGCAAGTACAGTGCCGAAGGGTCCGGGCCTCTAAAAGTAGGGGAGCCTTCCGCGAAACCCAGGACGTCGAAGGCGAAATGGCGCCAGCGGTCGATGTCGGTGGTCGAAACGGTGATGTAGCCCAGGCTTTTCAGGTCGCTCACTTGCACGTTCTCCTAGATCAGGGCCCGCAGCGGACCCTCCGGCGGGTCGATACCCAGCGAACTCAGCGCCGACGCGTGGTAGGTGGTGCCGGGCATGTGGATGGCATGCAGATGGCCGACGTGCACGTCGCGCCAGTACCGTTGCAGCGGTTTGTCCATCCGCGCCGCGTTGCCGCCCGAGCGGGCGAAGATCTCGTCGACCGCCGACACCGCGCGCCACACGGCGCGAATCTGGGTACGACGGCCGGCCGCGCGGTCCGCGAACGACACCTCCTTGCCGGCAGCAACCATGTCGTAGATGCGGTCGACATTGGCGAGCAGCTCCTGACGGGCGGCGTTGATGTCGGCCGCGGCCTCGCCGATCGCGTACATGACGTAGGGGTCGTCTTTGATCGCGGTTCCGGTGGCGTTGACGCGCTCCCGCTGGTAGTCGAGGTGCGCGGCCAGCGCGCCCTCGGCGATGCCGATGGTGGCCGCCGAAATACCCAGCGGGAACATCGTCGACCACGGCATCAGGTACAGCGGCTCGGTCATGCCGGCCTCGCGCTGGGCGGTACCGTCCATCACCTTGGCCGCGTCCATGGTCCGATAGCTCGGCACGAACGCGTCTTTGACAATGACATCCTTGGATCCGGTTCCCCTCAGCCCCACCACATTCCACGAGTCTTCGACGATCTCGTAGTCCTTGCGCGGCAGGATCATGTGTAGCATCTGCGGCGGCATCAACGGAACGCCTTTGTCGTCGCCGAGCATGGCCCCCAGGATGATCCAGTCGCAGTGGTCGGTGCCCGAACTGAACTGCCAGCGACCGTTGAAGAGGTAGCCGCCGTCCACGGGTTTGGCCACGCCCTGGGGCGCGTACGGCGAGGCCATCCAAGTGTCGACGTCGTCGGCCCAGATCTCGGCGGCGACCCTGGGGTCCGCATAGGCCAGCTGGTAGGGGTGAACGCCCACCACGCCGACGATCCAGCCGGCCGCCGGATCCAGCGCCGCGGTGGCCATCGTCGTCTCGGCGAACTCGCGGGGATGAACCTCGAAGCCCTGGTATTGCTTGGTCTGCAGCAGCCGGATCAGTCCGGCGCCCTTCATCAGCTTGACGGTGTCGTCGGTGAGCCGGCCAATTCGCTCGGCTTCGGCGGCCTGGCCGCGCAACTGCTCCGCTATCGCCATCACCTGGTCGATGACTCGTTCGGTCATGGTGTCGTCCTTAGTTCGTGGGGCCGCGATCGATCGTCTCTTAACGGAGATGATGGCACCTTTCGCGATCCCGGTGAACGGGAAGCAACTGTTGCTCGTGACCAAAACGGCCTACCGTCACGTCGTGACCATTGATGTCGTGGTTGTCGGTGCTGGATTCGCCGGACTGTATGCCTTACACAAACTGCGCTCGCAGGGCTTGTCGGTGCGCGTGTTCGAGGCTGCTCCCGACGTCGGCGGTACCTGGTACTTCAACCGGTATCCAGGTTGTCGCTGCGATGTGGAAAGCGTCGACTACTGCTACTCGTTTTCTGACGAATTGCAGCAGGAATGGAACTGGACCGAGAAGTACGCGTCGCAGCCGGAGATCCTGCGCTATATCAATTGGGTCGCCGACAAGCTCGATCTGCGCAGAGACATCACGGTGAACACCCGGGTGTGTTCGGCCATCCTCGACGAGCAAACCCTGTACTGGACGGTTGCCACCGACAGCGGCGAGGTCGTGACCGCCCAGTTCTGTGTGATGGCCACCGGCTCGCTGTCGGCCGCGCTGACGCCGGATTTCTCGGGCCTGGAGACCTTTGCCGGCGAGGTGTACCACACCGCCCATTGGCCGCACGACCCCGTCGATTTCACCGGCAAGCGTGTCGCTGTGATCGGCACCGGCTCGTCGGGCATCCAGTCGATTCCGGTCATCGCCGAGAAGGCGGCGCAACTCTACGTCTTTCAGCGCACGCCCAATTTCAGCGTCCCAGCGGGCAACAAGCCGCTCACCACCGAAGACATGGCCGAGATCAAAGCCAATTACCCTGAGCGGCGCCGTCTTTCGTGGCGCAGTGGCGGCGGCTCACCGCATATCGCTCACCCGAACAATACGATGGAGGTCTCTCCCGAAGAGCGCCGAGCCGCCTTTGAAAAGCGTTGGCAGCTAGGAGGCGTACTCTTCTCCAAGACCTTCCCCGATCAGATGAGTGACCCGGTTGCCAATGAGGAGGCCATCAGCTTCTACCAAGAAAAGGTTCGTGCCGTCATCGACGACCCAGAAGTCGCCGATCTGCTGATCCCGAGCGACCATCCAATTGGGGCCAAGCGTATCTGCACTGACACCAACTACTTTCAGACCTTCAACAAGCCGCATGTGAAGCTGGTTAGCGTGCGCAGGACACCGATCACGTCAGTCGACGCGACGGGCATCAACACCACCGACGCACATTACGACGTCGACGCGATCGTCTTGGCTACCGGATTTGACGCGATGACGGGGGCTTTAGCCAAGATCGACATCATCGGCCGCGGAGGCGAAATGCTGCGCGAAGACTGGAAAGACGGCCCGCGCACGTATCTGGGCTTGGGCGTGGACGGGTTTCCCAACCTGTTCATTGTCTCGGGCCCGGGCGCACCAGGTGTGCTGGCCAACATGGTGCTGCATGCCGAGGCGCACGTGAACTGGATCGCCGAGTGCATCGCCTATCTCGACAAGCATGGCTACACCGCCATCGAGGCCAACCCGGACGCGGTAGACAACTGGATCGCCGAATGCGCCCAGCGCGCGGAGGCCACGCTTTTCCCCAAGGCAAACTCGTGGTACATGGGCGCCAACGTTCCGGGCAAGCCGAGGGTGTTCATGTTGTTCACCGGCGGATTCGCCGTCTACAACGACATCTGCGCCGAGGTGGCCCAGGCCGGTTACAAGGGCTTTAACCTGATCAAGGCGTCTTGAGCTGATACGACGGGAGTTCAGATGAAGCGTCTTGAAAACAACCGGATCCTGGTGACCGGCGCCGCCTCGGGTATCGGGCAGGCCACCACGCTGCGCCTACTCGACGAGGGCGCGGCCGTCGTCGCCGCCGACATCTCTGCGGACGGGCTGGCCAAGACCCGGGCCGAGGCGGGCGGCAGCGAGCATCTGACCACGGTGCAGATGGACATCGGCGACGAGAGTTCGGTGATCAACGGTGTGCGCTCGGCCGTCGACACGCTGGGCGGTCTCGATTCGCTGGTCAATGCGGCAGGGATACTGCGCGCCGCTCACACCCACCAGTTGAGCCTCGATGACTGGAACCGGATCATCGGCGTCAACCTGACCGGGACCTTCCTGGTAGTCCGGGAGGCGTTGCCGGCGCTGCTGGGCAACCCGCGCAGCGCGATCGTGAATTTCAGCTCGACGTCGGCGTCCTTCGCGCATCCCTACATGGCGGCGTACGCGGCGAGCAAGGGCGGCGTCCAATCCTTCACGCACGCACTGGCGCTCGAGTACGCCAAGCAGGGGCTGCGTGCGGTCTGTGTGGCACCCGGCAGCATCAAGTCCGGAATCACCGATGCCACAGCCGGATACATCCCGCCCGATGCGGACTGGGCGTTGTTCGGCCGGCTCTCGCCGATCATGCCCACCACGTTGGAGTCCAGCGGCGCACCGATGGGCGGGCCCGACGCCGTCGCCGGTGTGATCGCCATGCTGGTCTCCGACGACGGCGCGTTCATCACCGGCACCGAAATCCGCATCGACGGCGGGACGCACGCGTGACACGCGCCGGCGACGATGCAGAGCGCAGCGATGGGGAGGAGCGGCGCCAATGACAGCAGCCCAGGTGACTTACGAGGAAACAATCCGCGAAATCGCCACGGAGCCAGGTGTTCTGCGCTATCACGAGGCCGGCGACGGGCCGCCGCTGGTGTTATTGCACGGCTCGGGGCCGGGGGTGACGGGCTGGCGCAACTTCCGCGGGGTGCTGGGCACGTTTTCCGAGTTCTTCCGCTGCCTGGTTCTGGAATTCCCCGGCTTCGGTGTCAGCGACGACTTCGGCGGGCATCCGATGATCACCGCGTTCGACGCGGTCACGCGGTTTTTGGACGCTCTTGACCTCGACACCGTCGACATCATCGGCAATTCGATGGGCGGCGGAGTCGCGCTCAACGTCGCGATGTCCCAGCCCGACCGGGTGCGCCGGCTGGTGACCATCGGCGGTATCGGCCGCAATGTCTTCAGTCCCGGCCCGCCGGAGGGTATTCGGCTGCTGCAGGAGTTCACCGAGGAGCCCAGCCGCGAGCGGTTGATCCGTTGGCTGCACTCGATGGTGTACGACCCCGCGGTCATCACCGACGAGCTGATCGAAGAACGGTGGGCTCACGCCACCGATCCGGCCACCCTGGCCAGCGCACGGCGGATGTACAGCAAAGAAGCGTTCGAGCAGATGATCAAGGCGATGGAGTCGTCCAACGGCCCGCAGCCGTGGGCCATGATGCACCGGATCAAGGCGCCGACCTTGATCACCTGGGGTCGCGACGATCGGGTGAGTCCCCTGGACATGGCGCTGATCCCGATGCGCACCATCCCCAACGCGGAGCTGCATGTGTTCCCGAACTGCGGTCACTGGACCATGATCGAGGCCAAAGAAGCCTTCGAGAATGTGGTGTCGGCGTTTCTTCTTCGCCGCGAGAGTGCAACTGGCGACGGGTCTACTCGAGAAATGCGTCAGCAGTTGCACTCTCGCGGCTAGTTAACACACGGCACCCCGCCGCCGTCGATCGGTGCACCCTGGTCGGGCGTCGGCTCAGTGCTCGTCGTGCTATGTGAGCCGTAGTAGGAGCTGGCCGCCCCGGTGGTTCGGTCCAAGGAGCCGGTGGAGGACACCGAGTAGTCGTCGCCGACGACGACTTGAATGCGGTCGGTGCTCAACGCCGAGTCGCTGTGATCGGCGGCATCGATGCCCAGCAACGCGGCGATGGACTGCGCATCGGTTTTGGCGCCGGGTCCGTAATCGACTGTTGTTTCCTTCGATTCGCCGTACTCGCTGTCACGCACTGTGCCGGCCGCGTAGCCGTGCTGGCTCAGAATCCGAGACACCTTGCTCGCGAGCCCACCAGTGTCGCTGGCGTTGACCACGTCGACGACGGTCGACGGGTTCGGCGCGGCGGGCGCGCTCATGCCGAACGCCGCCGCTACTTCGGCCTTGATCGCCCTGGGGTCAACGATATTGACGTCTTGGCCGTTGACGTTTTCGTATCGCAACACCGGAAGCGTGCGGTATTCGACGTCGGCGCCGGCGAGGGCGCCCATGCGACGGAACTGGCTCTCGTCCCAACCCGCCGACAACACAACGTCTTTGCGCGCCACTGCCATCAGGCTTTTCAACTTGCTCAAGTCCGTGAAGGTGCCCGAGTCCTGGAGCTGGCGCACGACCGATGAAAGGAACGCCTGCTGGCGGTGAGTGCGATCGAGGTCGCCGTTTTCCAGGCCGTGGCGCTGGCGCACGAACGACAACGCCTGTTCGGCGTTCAACGTCTGGCGGCCGGCCGGGAAATCAGCACCCGAATACGGGTCGTAAACGGCGTGCTTGAGGCATACCTGTACCCCGCCGAGGCTTTGGGTCAGGTCGTAGAAACCGGCCAGGTTGATCTCGGCGAAGTAGTCGATCGGCACGCCGGTCAAATTGCGCACCGCCCGCAGGGTGGCCGACCGACCCGCCTCGCGGCCCTTGGTCTCGAGTTCTTTTTGGTCGCTCACGCCTTTGTCCATGAGCTTTTCTTCGGTGTAAGCCTTCGTGAGCCCGTAGGCTTCCTTGATCTTGATGTGGTCGTATCCGGGCACGCCGGTGAACCGCACATAGTCGTCACGGGGAATCGAAAACGCGCTCACTTTGTCGTCGGTGCCCACATGCACGAGGATCAAGGTGTTGGTGTTGTACCCGCCGTCGTCGGAGTCGCCGGCATGCAGATGCTTGAGCACGGCCCACGGCAGTTCGTTGCCGTCCTGATCTTTGCGGGAATCCAGGCCGATCAGCAGGATATTCATCGCGCCGCCGGCCGAGTGCGGGTCGTCAGAGCCCAGTGCCTGCGAAACGGTGACCCCGCCCAGGACACCGTGGGCCACCCACCAGCCGGCCCCGGTCGCGAGCACGGCCAATACCGACACCAGGGCAACCACGCCGCGGGCCAACCGTCGGCGGATCTGCCATGGCGCTGGTTTCTTACGGCGGTGCTTGCCACCGCCGGTCCGATTGGACACCACAATCTCGAATCTGCCAGGAGCGCCGCGCCCGCCCCCCGACGGCATGTTGCGGCGACAACGTCTAGGTCTTGACATCCAAGTATGCCGTAACTGATCGCCGAGGCTTCCGACACCGGGTGTGACCAGCGGTTGAATCTGCAAGTTCGCCACGACGAGGGGTCCGCGGGTGCCAGACTTCGATAATCGGCCGACGAAGTGAGACCAGCACGATGTACGCCGTTGCAACCACAGCGAGTCCGGCGGCGGTGGCGGGCGGTTCAGCAATCATCGCCTCCGCATCCGTACCGGCCGAATGCGGTTGCCCACCTGGTCAGCGGTCCCCGGTTCGGGCGCGCGGGGGACCGCTTTTTCAAATTTCCGCAACGAGGGGACATCCCCATGAAGGGAGTACGCAGATGCTAAGCACCGTACCGGTCCACGACAATCGGGGCTCTGCACAGCAAGCGCAGGATGCCGAGTTGTTGAAAGAGTCAGGTGTGCACAAGCTCGTCATCGCTGACCGCGAAGGCAACTGCTTGGCGTTCTTATTGGCTTGGGACAACTTCGTTTACGACGCTGAGACCGACACCTATGTGTGTGTTGCCGACAGCGACGGCAGAGAACTCATGACCATGTACACCGCGGGTGAAATCAGGTCGGCGCCCGGAGCGAACATGTATGTCGTGACGGCGCCGGACCACTCCAGCGGTCGTAGGATGTTGCGGCCCTGTTGACAGTCTTGAGTTGAGCCAAGCGCCCGGTGGACCGCAGGCGCGATCTGTTGCGTGCAGGCTGTCCGCAGGCTGATCGGTGTCGTTCGGGTCGGGCGGCCCAGCCGCCACACCCGGTGGGGGCTTGCGCGGCGAGCGTATGATAGACCGCTCGTACGGTTAGTTTAGTTCTGAAGGGTGCGAATGCCCAGGTCGCCTGGCAGGCGTGGCGAGATTCTCGACGCGTTCGTCCGCTATGTCGCCGAACGTGGCTATGAACGAACGAACATCGGTGACATCGCCGATGAGCTTGGCATGTCCAAGGGCACCATCGTTCATCACTTCGGAACCAAAGCGCAGATGTTGCGAGAGCTCGAAGAAACCCATCTGACCCGCCAGCTCGAGGTGCTCGGCAAGGTCTGGGACCGCTTGGCGTTGCCGCATGAACGGATCGCCGCCGTCATCTACACATCCGTGCTGTTGCAGGTGGTTGCGCGCGACGCGACGGTCGCAAGCCAGCGCGAGGTGATTCACTTGTACGACGACCCGGCGATGCGGCAAGTACGCAAATTGCGTAATCAGTTGCAAACACTCACGATCGAGGAGATCCGCAAGGGAGTCGAAAGCGGGGCTTTCCGCAGCGTGGACGTCGACTTGGCGGCATTGCAGCTTTGGGGATCGCTGCAGTGGATGTGGGTGTGGTTCGACCCCGCCGATTCCCGAAGTCCGGAACAAGTCGGGGCCGCGTTCGTCGACGTGTTCCTCGGCGGATTGCTACTCGACCGCCTGGGGCTCAGCAAGTGGGCTGACCCCTCCGGGGAAGTGGTATCGGTGGTGCGCGAATGCCTTGCCGCGGTATTGAGCGCGACCGATTGACCATCCCAGACGGTTATGACTGTACGTATAGTCGGTTAATCGGACCCGCGAAGTACACCACGCAGTAAGTCCGTACCCCTGCCGACGGCCCGGCAAATGACTAAATGACCAGGTAATACGGCATCTAGCTGCGATATCGCGATGCAAACTGTGAAAATCCAGCTTGAGTCGCTGCGCGGCGAATTATTGACTGCACGTACGGTCTGATGCCATAGTTGCAGCGTGGCTCACACGACGGCGACATCGCGCCAACAGGCAAGGGTCGGCCCTGACGACGGGGAGGATCTTGCGCTGGGCCGCGGGCCGCGTCGACAACCGTCGCGCCCTGACGCGCTGCACCCGAGCCAGCGACGTTCCTCGCTCGCGCAAAGCTCCAAATGGCCCCTAGCTGAGTGCTTTTCGCTGCGGGCCGTCCAGCGCGGTCACGTCGAGGAGTGGCACCGATGACGGCATCGACCATGTTTGTCGGCAGACTGCGCAACCAAATCCGACCGGGAGCGGAAGTCGCCGGTGGCTTTTTCCGGATGTGTGTGCTGACCGGCAAAGCCGTGGCGCGGCCATTCGAATGGCGCGAGTTCATTTGGACTGGCTGGTTTCTCATGCGGGTGTCGCTGCTGCCCACCATCGCGGTGTCCATCCCGGAAACGGTGTTGCTCATCTTCACGCTCAACGTTCTGCTGGCGGAGTTCGGCGCCGCCGACGTCTCCGGTGCCGGCGCCGCGATCGGTGCGGTCACCCAGCTCGGCCCGATCGTGACGGTCTTGGTGGTCGCCGGTGCGGGCGCCACCGCCATCTGCGCCGACCTGGGCGCCCGGACCATCCGAGAAGAGATCGACGCCATGGAGGTGCTCGGCATCGAGCCGATCCACCGGCTGGTGCTGCCCCGCGTCGTCGCCTCGACAGTCGTCGCGGTGCTGCTGAACGGTCTGGTGGTCGCCGTCGGGCTGGGGGGCGGCTATCTGTTCAGCGTGTACCTGCAGAACGTCTCGAGCGGTGCCTACCTGGCCACCCTGACTGCCCTCACCGGTCTGCCCGAGGTGGTGATCGCGATCATCAAGGCCGCGACGTTCGGACTGATCGCCGGTTTGGTCGGCTGTTACCGGGGGTTGATCGCCCGCGGCGGGTCCAAAGGTCTGGGCACCGCCGTCAACGAGACCGTGGTGCTGTGTTTCATCGCGCTGTTCGCGGTCAACGCGGCGCTGACGACGATCGGCGTCCGCTTCGGAACGGGGCGCTGACATGGCGACGGTCGCCGCACCGCGTCCCGGGGCCCCCTCGGCTCACGACATTTTCCGTCGCTACAGCGGCATCCCGGCGCAGCAACTGACCGAGATCGGCCAGATCGTCCGGTTCGCGCTGAGCGCCGTCGCGCAGATCCCGTTCGCAGTGCACCGTTACCGCAACGAGCTGTTGCGGATGATCGCGCAGATGGGGATGGGCACCGGCGCGATGGCCGTGGTCGGTGGCACGGCCGCGATCGTCGGGTTCATCACCTTGTCCGCGGGCTCGCTGGTCGCCATCCAAGGCTTCGCGTCGCTGGGCAACATCGGTGTCGAGGCATTCACCGGTTTTTTGGCCGCGATGGTCAATGTCCGGTTTGTGGCGCCGGTGGCCGCCGGTCAGGCGCTGGCCGCCACGGTCGGCGCCGGCGCCACCGCCGAACTCGGGGCCATGCGCATCAGCGAGGAGATCGACGCGCTGGAGGTGATGAGCGTCAGGTCGATCGCCTACCTGGTGTCCACTCGCGTGGTGGCGGGCTTGGTCGTCATCATCCCGCTCTACGGGTTGGCGATCACGCTGGCGTTCCTGTCCGCCCAGATCACGACCGTCTTCTTCTACGGGCAATCCATCGGCACCTACAACCACTACTTCCACACATTCCTGCGCCTCGATGACGTCGCCTGGTCGTTCGCGGAGGTGATCCTGGTCGCAATCGTCGTGATGACCACCCACTGCTATTACGGCTACAACGCCACCGGTGGACCGGTCGGTGTCGGCGAAGCGGTTGGCCGGTCGATGCGACTGTCGTTGATCACGATCGTGGTCGTGGTGGTACTGACCGCGATGGCGGTCTACGGCAAGAACCCGAACTTCAACCTCACGGTGTAGCTGTCATGACTACGCCCGGGGGCAAGATCAACCCGCCTCGTATCCCGCGATACAAGACAACGGCTGTTGTGTTCCTGGTGGTTGCTGCAGCGGTGTTGGCGTTCGTGTGGTTCCAGTTTCGGGGCTCGCTCACGCCGAAGGTCACACTGACGATGCTCGCCCCCCGGTCCGGTCTGGTGATGGATCCTGGATCGAAGGTCACCTATAACGGCGTGGAAATCGGCCGGGTGGCCCGTATTTCGGAGATCGAGCGAGATGGCCTGCCGGCGGCCGAGTTTGTCTTGGACGTGCACCCGAAATACATCAACCTCATACCGGCGAATGTGGATGCCAGTATCAAGGGCACCACAATCTTCGGCAACAAGTACGTGTCATTCAGATCGCCGAAGCATCCTGTGCCACAGCGAATCACATCAGAGCACGTTATCGATGCAACGTCGGTGACGACCGAGTTCAACACACTGTTCGAGACGATCACCGCGATCGTGAAAAAGGTGGACCCGGTCAAGGTGAACCTGACGTTGGCAGCGGCCGCGGAGGCATTGAACGGGCTGGGTGACAAGTTTGGGCAGTCCATCGTCAACGGCAACGCCATCCTCGACGACATCAACCCGCGAATGCCACAGGTCCGGCATGACATTGCGCAGTTGGCGGCCCTCGGTGACACCTACGCCGACGCCGCACCGGATCTGTTGGACTCCCTTGACAACGCGGTGATCACGGCGCGGACCCTGCACCGGCAGGAAGCCGACTTGGACGCTGCGTTGTTGGCCGCAACCGGATTGGGCAACACCGGTGAAGACATCTTCCGCCGGGGCGGACCCTACCTGCAGCGGGGTGCTGCCGACCTCGTCACCACGGCGCAGCTGCTGGACACCTACAGTCCCGAGATCTTCTGCACCATCCGCAATTACCACGACGCCGAACCTAAAACCTATGAGACGACGGGCGGCGGCAACGGCTACGCGCTGAGAACGATGACCGAGTTGATGTCCGGATTGGGCGGAATACTGACTCCCGCGGGGATAGCGGGCACGTTGCTCACCGGAGGCCTCCTGGGCGTGGCCGGTCTGGTAGGCGGCGCACCGAATCCCTACGTCTATCCGGAGAATCTGCCACGAGTAAACGCACGTGGCGGACCGGGCGGCGCGCCCGGTTGCTGGCAGCCGATCACCCGGGATCTATGGCCGGCACCGTGGCTGGTGATGGACACCGGCGCCAGTCTCGCGCCGTACAACCACATCGACACCGGCTCCCCGTACGCCATCGAGTACGTCTGGGGCCGCCAAGTAGGGGATAACACGATCAACCCATGAAAATCGCCGGCACCGCAGTCAAATTCAGCATCGTTTCGTTGGTGCTGCTACTGATCACTGTCTCGATCGTCATCGTGTTCGGCCAGATGCGCTTCAACGAAGTCAACCACTACTCAGCGGAATTCAGCAATGGCAGCGGACTGCGTGCCGGTCAGTTCGTCCGCGCCTCCGGAGTGGAGGTCGGCAAGGTCAAAGCGGTACAGCTATTCGACGGGGGCAAGCGGGTGCGGGTGGACTTCGATGTCGACCGGTCGATACCGCTGTATCAGTCGACAACCGCGCAGATTCGCTACCTGAACCTGATCGGTGACCGCTACTTGGAACTCACTCGCGGACAGGGTGAGGGCGCTGACCGGGTGCTGCCGCCGGGCGGGTTCATTCCGCTGTCTCGAACCTCACCGGCGCTCGATCTCGACGCCCTGATCGGTGGGTTCAAGCCGCTGTTCAGAGCGCTCGACCCGGACAAGGTCAACACCATCGCGTCGGCGATCGTCACGGTGTTTCAGGGACAGGGCGGCACCATCAACGACATTCTGGACCAGACCGCCCAAGCCACTTCGCATATCGCCGAGCGGGATCAGGCGATCGGTGAGGTGATCAAGAACCTGAACATCGTGCTGGACACGACGGTCAAGCACCGCAAGGAATTCGATCAGACGGTCGACAACTTCGAGAAGCTGATCACCGGCCTGCGTAACCACGCCGACCCGCTGGCCGCCGGCACCGCGAACATCAGCGACGCCGCCGGAACGGTGGCCGACCTGCTGGCCGACAACCGCGATCTGCTGCACAAGCAGATCGAGTACCTGCAGGCTATTCAGCAACCGCTGATCGACCAGAGCGATCAACTCAGCGATTTGATCCACAATTGGCCGACCGCGCTCAACCTGATCGGCCGCAGCATCGGCCTCTACGGCGACTGGGTCAACTTCTACGTCTGCGACGTCACGATCAAGTGGAACGGATTGCAGGCCGGCGGCCCGGTGCGCACGGTCAAGCTCTGGCAGCAACCCTCCGGCAGGTGCACGCCGCAATGAGAACACTCACCGAATTCAACCGTTTTCGCGTCGGGCTCGTCGGCGTGGTTGTGCTGGCGCTCGTCGTCGTTGTGGGCCAAAGCTTCACCAGCGTGCCGATGCTGTTCGCCAGCCCCAGCTACTACGGGCAGTTCGCCAATACAGGTCAACTGAGCAAAAACGACAAGGTCCGCATCACCGGGGTGGATGTCGGCACGGTGCAAGGACTCGAGCTCGACGGCGATCATGTGCTGATCAAATTCTCGATCGGCGCCAACACCATCGGCACCGATAGCCGGCTGGCGATCAAGACCGACACCATTTTGGGTAAGAAGATACTCGAGATCGAGCCACGGGGAACCCAACCGTTGCGGCCGGGGGGCACATTGCCGCTGGGCCAAACAACCACGCCCTATCAGCTGTTCGACGCCGTCTTCGACGTCACCAAGGCCGCCACCGGCTGGGACACCGACACCGTCAAGCAATCACTGAACGTGTTGTCGCAGACGGTCAATCAGACCTACACGCACCTGAGCCCAGCCTTGGACGGGTTGGCAAAACTGTCCGACACCATCGGCAAACGGGACGAGGAGATCAAGCATCTGCTTGCGCAGGCCAACAAGGTGGCCAGCGTGCTCGGTGACCGCAGCGAACAGATCAACCGGCTGTTGATCAACGCGAAAACCCTGCTGGCCGCGTTCAACGAACGGGGCCGGGCCATCGACGCGTTGCTGCACAATGTTTCCGCGTTCTCGGCGCAGGTGCAGGGGCTCATCAACGACAACCCGAACCTGAACTCTGCGCTCGAGCAGTTGCGGACGCTCAGCGACTTGCTGGTCGAGCGCAAAAACGACCTCGCTCAAGGTCTGCAGAATATCGGCCAATTCGCCGCGTCCCTGGGCGAATCCGTGGCATCGGGGCCGTACTTCAAGATTGTTCTGTCCAACCTGCTGCCGTACTGGATCATGCAGCCATGGGTGGACGCCGCGTTCAAGAAGCGCGGCATCGACCCGGAAGACTTCTGGCGCAGCGCCGGGCTGCCCGCGTTCCGCTGGCCCGACCCCAACGGCACCCGGTTCCCCAACGGCGCGCCGCCGCCCGCACCGCCGGTGCTCGAGGGGACCCCGGATCACCCCGGCCCGGCCGTCCCGCCCGGATCGGCGTGCTCGTACACACCGGCACCCGACGCGCTGCCGCGGCCTTGGAACCCGTTGCCGTGCGCGAACGTAGACGCCGGCCCGTTCGGCGGTAGCTTCCCGGCGCCGCTCGATGTGCAAACGTCGGACCCGAATCCGGAGGGTCTGCCGCCGACGCCGGGGATCCCGATTGCCGGGCGGCCCGGTGAGGCACCACCGAACGTGCCGGGCACACCGGTGCCGATTGCGCCGGGGCCGCCCGGTGCGCGCAGCGAACCGCTGGGTCCGGCCGGTCCGCCGCCGCCGCCGTCGACGTTCGCCCCGGGGCTGCCACCTGGCCCGCCGGCGCCGCCGGGACCGGGCCCGCAGCTGCCCGCCCCATTCATCACACCCGGTGGAACGGGAGGTAGCCCGAGTTGAGCAGCATCTTCCCTACCCGCAGGCTGCGCCGGGCATCGGTGATCGGCGGAGTGCTCATTGCCGTGATCGTTCTGCTCGTCGGCTACGGCGGTTTGCGGCTCTACCACAAGTTGACCAACAACACTGTGGTCGCCTATTTCCCGGCAGCCAACGCACTCTATTCCGGGGACAAGGTCGTGATCCTTGGCATCCGCGTGGGTTCGGTCGACAAGGTCGAGCCGGCCGGCGACAAGATGAAGGTGACGTTTCACTACGCCAACAAATACAAGGTGCCCGCCAACGCCTCCGCGGTGATCATCAATCCGACCGTGGTGGCCTCACGCAACATTGCGTTGGAGCCACCCTACCGAGGCGGCCCGGTGCTCGCCGACAACGCAGTCATCCCGATCGAGCGCACCGGCGTGCCCACCGAGTTCGACGAATTACGTAGCAGCGTAGCCAATATCATCGACAAACTCGGTCCGACGCCCGAACAGCCTAAGGGCCCGTTCGGTGAATTCATCGAGTCCTACGCCGACGGGCTGGCCGGCAAGGGCAAACAGATCAGCACCACGCTGGACAGCCTGTCGCAGGCCTTGACCGCGCTCAACGAGGGACGCGGCGACTTCTTCGCGGTGGCACGCAGCCTGGCGCTGTTCGTCAACGCCCTGCACAAAGACAGCCGCCAGTTCGTCGCATTGAACGACAACCTCGCGCAGTTCACTTCTAGGTTGGCCAAATCCGACCGGGACCTCGCCGACGCGATACAGCAATTCGACAGTCTGATCGGCACACTGCGCCCGTTCTTGGACAAGAACCGCGAGGTGTTGGCGCACGATGTCGACAACCTCGCCGACCTGACCACCACGCTGGTCCAACCCGAGCCACTCAATGGTTTGGAGACCGCCCTGCACGTGCTGCCGACGCTGCAGGCGAATCTCAACGGGATCTATCACCCGTCGCACGGCGCGGTCATGTCCATTCCGGCGATCCCGAACTTCTCCAACCCAATGCAGTTCTTCTGCAGCATGATTCAGGCCGGTAGCCGACTCGGCTATCAAGAATCGGCGGAATTGTGTGCGCAATACCTGGCGCCGATTCTGGATGCGATCAAGTTCAACTATCTGCCGTTCGGGTTGAATCTGTTCAGCACCGCCGAGACGCTGCCGAAGCACGTCGCCTATTCCGAGCCACGGCTACAGCCGCCGCCCGGCTACAAGGACACCACCGTGCCCGGGATCTGGGTGCCCGATACCCCGTTGTCGCACCGCAACACTCAGCCCGGCTGGGTTGTCGCACCGGGTATGCAGGGCACCCAGGTGGGGCCGATCACGGCGGGGCTGTTGACCGCCGAATCTCTGGCCGAGCTGATGGGCGGCCCTGACATCGAGCCGCCACAATCAGGGTTGCAAACCCCGCCGGGACCGCCCAACGCCTACGACGAGTACCCCGTCGTGCCGCCGATCGGTGTGTCGGCCCCGCAGGTGCCGGTCCCGCCACCGCCGCCGGGACCCGAGGTGATCCCGGGCCCGGTCGCGCCGACGCCCGCGCCTGCGCTACCCGCGGAGGCCGGATCATGAGCGGACAACGCCGTCGAATCCGGCCCCGGCAGGGCCTGGCGCTACTGCTGGCCGCTGTGACGCTGTCGTCGTGCGCGAATTGGCGTGGGATTGCGAATGTTCCGATGCCCGGCGGCCCGGGCACCGGCCCCGGCTCCTACACCGTGTATGTGCAGATGCCGGACACGCTGGCTCTCAACGAGAACAGCCGGGTGCGGGTGGCCGACGTGTTCGTGGGCACGGTGCGGTCGATCAGATTGAAGAACTGGGTGGCCACGCTGACCCTGGGTCTGAACAAGAACGTCAAGCTTCCCAAGAACGCCACCGCCAGGATCGGGCAGACCAGCCTGCTGGGTTCGCAGCATGTCGAACTGGCCGCGCCGGCCAACCCGTCCCCGCAGCTGCTGCACGACGGCGACACCATCCCACTGGCCAATTCATCCACGTACCCCACGACCGAACAGACGCTGGCCAGTTTCGCGCTGGTCCTGCGTGGCGGCGGCATCCCGAACCTCGAAGTCGTGCAAAACGAGGTCTACAACGTCGTCAACGGTCGGGCCGAGCAGATCCGCGCCTTCCTTTCCAAGCTGGACACCTTTACCGCCCGGCTCAACGAGCAACGCGACGACATCACCCGAGCCATCGATTCCACCAACCGACTGTTGGAATATGTAGCTTCCCGCTCGCAGGTCCTGGATCGGGTACTCACCGAATTCCCGCCGCTGATAAAGCATTTCGACGAGAAGCAACGTCTTCTGATCGATGCGGTCGACGCGGTGGGCCGGCTCAGCCAGGTTGCCGACCAGTACCTGTCCGCGTCGCGAAGTGACATTCACTCCGATCTGCTGTCGCTGCAGTGTCCGTCACGCGAGCTCGGCCGTGCCGCACCGTATCTGATTCGCGCACTCAAACTGATTCTCGCCCAGCCGTTCGATGTCGACTCCGTGCCGAAGTCGTTCCGCGGTGACTACTTCAACCTGTCGCTGACCGCAGACCTGACCCTCAGCTCAGTCGACAACGCAGTGCTCACCGGGACCGGATTCTCCGGAGCGCTGCGCGCGCTCGAGCAGGCCTATGGCCGCGATCCCGAAACGATGATTCCCGACGTCCGTTACACATCCAACCCCAACGACGCACCCGGGGGGCCACTGGTGGAGCGGGCACAATGCTGACCCGATTCATCAAACGCCAGCTGGTCCTGTTCGGCGTACTCACCGCGATCACGGCGGTGGTGCTGGGCGGGTATTATCTGCGGCTGCCGAGCGCGATGGGGATCGGGCAGTACACGCTGAAGGTCAATCTGCCGGTATCGGGCGGCCTTTACAAAACGGCCAACGTGACCTACCGCGGCGAAACCATCGGCAAGGTCACCGCCGTCGTGCCGACCGAGACGGGCGTGCAGGCCACGATGAGAATTGCCAGCCGGTACAAGATCCCGATCGACGCGTCGGCCAACGTGCATTCGGTGTCGGCGCTCGGCGAACAGTATGTGGACCTGGTGTCGGAGGGCAATCCGGGCAAATACTTCTCGTCCGGACAGACCATCACCAAGAGCACCGTGCCCACCGACATCGGGCCCGCGCTGGACGCTGCCAACCGCGGGTTGGCTGTGCTGCCCCGGGACAAGATCTCGGTGCTGCTCGACGAGACGGCTCAGGCGGTCGGCGGGCTCGGGCCCGCGCTGCAACGGCTTGTCGACGCAACCCAGGCCATTGCCAGCGACTTCAAGAGCAACATCGGCGACATCGACGACATCATCGAAAACGCGGGACCGATCCTGGACAGTCAGGTCGACTCGGGCGAGGCGATCAAGCGCTGGTCGCACAACCTGGACATCCTGGCCGCGCAGGCCGCAGAACAAGACCAGCACGTGCAAAGCATCCTCAGCCAAGGTGCGCCCACCGCCGACCAGATCAATTCGGTGTTCGGCGACATTCGCGAATCGCTGCCGCAGACACTGGCGAATCTGGCGATCGTGCTCGACATGCTCAAGCGCTACCACAAAAACGTCGAGCAGCTGCTGGTCGCCTATCCGCAGGGCGCGGCGGCCGCCCAGACCGTGACGGTGGCTTTTCCCGGCTACGCGTCGCTGGACAACGCGCTGACCATCAACCAGCCGCCACCGTGTCTGACCGGCTTTGTGCCGGCGTCCGAGTGGCGATCTCCGGCCGACACCAGCCTGCGACCGCTGCCGTCCGGAACATATTGCAAGATCCCGCAGGACACTCCGGCCAATGTTGTGCGCGGGGCGCGCAACATCCCATGCGTCGACGTCCCCGGCAAACGTGCTGCGACACCGCGGGAGTGCCGCGACCCCAACCCGTACGTTCCACTGGGAACCAACCCCTGGTACGGCGACCCGAACCAAATCCGCAACTGTCCCGCGCCCGGTGCGCGCTGCGACCAGCCGGTGAATCCCGGTCAGGTGATACCCGCGCCGTCGGTCAACACCGGCCTGAACCCCGCGCCCGCCGACCAAGTAACGCCGACACCGCCGCCCGTCAACGACCCGCTGCAACGCCCCGGTTCGGGCACCGTGCAGTGCAATGGGCAGCAGCCAAATCCGTGCGTCTATATCCCCGGCGAGCTGCCCAGGGCCGTCTACAGTCCGCAGAGCGGTGAACTGGTAGGGCCCGACGGCGTCAGGTATTCGGTCGAGAATTCACGTGGAACAGGAGACGACGGCTGGAAGGAGATGCTGGCGCCCCGCTAGCCTGCGTTTCACGGAATATTCGGGCTCGCGCGCATCGGGGCGTTAGGGTCTTGGACAGGCGTTGGCAATGAGGCCGGAGGGCAGACATGACCGCCTATCAGACCGTAGTAGTCGGCACGGACGGCTCGGAATCCTCGCTACGTGCGGTCGCCCGTGCGGGCGCGATTGCCGCCGAGTCGGACGCGAGGCTCGTTCTTGCCACCGGATACGTGCCCCAGAAGACGGATACGCGCGCCGCCGACATCCTCGGCGACGAGGCGTACAAGGTGCAGGGCGCCGCCCCGGTTTACGACCTGTTGCGCGACGCTCGTGAGCGGGCCAAGGCGGCCGGCGCAACCAAGATCGAGGAGCGGGCGATCCAGGGCGCCCCGGTAGACGCGCTGGTCGACCTCGCCGAGGAAGTCGGCGCGGATTTGCTGGTCGTCGGAAACGTCGGGCTCGACGCGCGCTCTGCCATCGTGGCCCGGATGTTCTCGATTCCCGGAAGTGTCGCCAGCCGGTCCAAGGTCGATGTGCTGATCGTGCACACCAGCGGCTGAAAGCCATGGGCCGGTTCGACATTCCGGACATCGACACTCTGCGCGCTCGAGAGAAGCTCGTCCTCGATCACTTCCATGACGAGGTCGCCCAGCGGTGGGACGACGTGCTGGCCACCTTCCCTGTCCCGCACTATGAATTGATTCCGACCCTCACGGTGCACGACGGACAGGCAGAGGTGCGGCGCTATTACCACGACACCCGGGTGGCCTTCCCCGACCAGCACCACGAGATCATCGCGCTGCGCCACAGCGCCGACGCTGTCGTCGTCGAGTTCTGGTTGCTCGGCACCCATCTGGGACCGCTCGGTGCGCTGCCGCCGACCGGGCAGCAGTTCCGGGTGCGGATGAGCGCCTATTTCGTCTTCGACGCTGATGAGAATCTGGTGTGCGAGCGCATCTACTTCGACACCTTGACCATGCTCAAGCAACTGCTCGGCGGCCTGAGCCTCAAGGATCCCCGCTCGTGGCCCAAGCTGGTGCGGGCGTTGCGCGCTGTCGCGACCATGTCCGGCGCACCTGACCCGCGGCTGCTGAGCACCACGCCGCCGGATCTGAACGGTCAGCCCGGGCGAGACTCCTCCAGATAGGTTGCCAGAGCGTTGATCAATCCTTGGCGGGCCTCGTCGAGGTCGGCATAAGAACCGAGTTGGCGTTCGGAGACCAGCCCGCGCATCGCGCCGGGGATGAGGGTGGCAACCTCGCGGACACGTTGGGGGTCGACACCTAAGTCCGCGAAAGCGTTCTGGCAGGTTTCCTGCCAACTCTTACCCCAGGAGAACAGTTCGGCAGCGGTGCGCGGGTAGAGACGCTCCAGCTCTTTGTAGTCCCGCGGCAGCGCGGCCCGCAGATTTTCAATCGCGCGGGAATCCTCTGAGGCCAGCCCACGATAGAGCGTGTCGATGATCGCGCCGACACGCTCGCGCAGCGGCGCGTCGGATTCGACGTTCGCCAACGCCGAGATCGTCGCGTCGCGCCGCTCGGCGGTGCGGTGCAGCACCGCGGCCCAGAAGCCGTCGACGTCGCCGAACTGGTACTGGACCGCCCCCCAGGTCGCCCCGCTTTCCTTGGCGATCCGGCTGGCCGACACCGCAGCAGGGTCGCCCGAGGCAAGCGAACGCACCGCCGCATCGAGCATGTTCTGCCGGGTGGCCAGTCCGCGCTTGTTGCTCCGACGCTGCCGCGCCTCCGCCGGTGTCACAAATTCATAGTACCCTCTATGAACTTGCTGCTGAACGAACTACTATTCCTGGCGTCGCCTGTTAACAACCGCAGGAAGGACCAGCTCACATGGCCAAGCCGCCGCTGTCGATGAAACCGACAGGCTGGTTCCAAATCGCATGGTCCGACGAGATCGGGGTCGGCGCCGTCCACAAGATGAAGTACTTCGGCCAGGAGATGGTGGCCTGGCGGGCCGAGTCAGGACAGTTGACCGTCATGAATGCCTACTGCGAGCACCTCGGCGCTCATTTGGGCTACGGCGGCAAAGTCGTCGGCGAGGTGCTGCAGTGCCCATTTCACGGCTGGCAGTGGAACCAGCAGGGACGCAACGTGTGCATCCCGTACCAGGACCGGCCCAACCGCGGCCGGCGCATCCGCACCTACCCGGTCGTCGAGCGCAACGAGTCGGTCTACATCTGGCATGACGTCGAGGCGCGCGCGCCGTTCTTCGAAGTGCCCGATGTATTCGCCGATTTCGCCGACGGTGCCAGCGCGGCCGATTACTACCCACAGCAGCGCCTCTACGAGCCCGGCCTGGAATTGCACCCGCAGTACGTGCTGGAGAACGGTGTGGATTTCGCCCATTTCAAGTATGTGCACAACACCCCGATCGTGCCGGTGTTCACCCGCCACGACTTCGACGAGCCGGTGTCTTACGTCGACTTCACCATCACCTTCGAAGGTGACGACGCCCAGTCGATCGAGGACGTCAACAGCGGCGTCGAGGCCATCAACGGCGGTCTCGGCGTCGCGGTGACCAAAAGCTGGGGCATGGTCGACAACCGCACCATCTCCGCGATCACCCCGGTCGACGAGTCCACCTCCGATGTGCGGTTCATGGTCTACATCGGCCGGCGCCACGGCAAGGATCCGGTCCGGGCGTTGTCCCGGGCAAAAGAGGTTGGGCGCGAGGTGATTCGGCAGTTCGAACAGGACATCGAAATATGGCGACACCAGCGCTACTCGGATCCGCCGGGCCTGACCACCGATGAGTACAAAGGCTTCACCGCAATTCGCAAGTGGGCGAAGCAGTTCTATCCCGACGGTATCGGCGGCAGCGCAGCCGAAGTGTACGCGGCATCGCAGAAAGGCTGAATTCCAATGATTGCACCCGCTCGACCGATCCGCGTGTTCCAGGTCGCCACCGGCAACGTCGGCTCGGAGATGATCAAGCGGATCGCCGCGCATCCGGACCTGGAACTGATTGGCGTGCATTGCTATTCGCCGGAGAAGATCGGCAAGGACGTCGGCGAACTGGTCGGCTTGGCACCCAACGGGGTGAAGGCGACCGGCACTGTCGAGGAGATCATCGCAGCCAAGCCTGATGTGTTGACGTTTCACGGCGTGTTTCCCGACGAAGACCTCTACGTCAAAGTTCTCGAGGCAGGGATCAACATCGTCACCACCGCCGACTGGATCACCGGCTGGCACCGCGACAAGAACCACCCGCACCCGTCGGGCAAGCCGGTGAGCCAACTGCTGGCGGAAGCTTGCGAGAAGGGCGGTGCGACGTTCTACGGGACTGGAATGAATCCAGGGCTGAATCAGATTCTCGGCGTGGTCTGTTCGGCCGACGTCTCCGAAATCGAGAACATCACCACGATCGAGTCGGTCGATGTGTCGTGCCACCACTCGAAGGAAACCTGGGTCGAAGTCGGCTACGGCCAGCCCGTCGACGATCCGGAAATCCCGGCGAAGCTGGAGCGCTACACCCGCGTCTTCGCCGACAGCGTGCTGATGATGGCCGACTGCTTCGACCTGCCGCTCGACGACGTCACGTTCAGCTATGAGCTGGGCGCGTGCACCAAGGACGTCGATCTGGGCTGGTACAGACTGCCCAAGGGCTCGCTGGGCGGCAACTACATCAAGTATCAGGGCATTGTCGACGGGGTTCCGCGGATCGAGACGCATCTGGAATGGCAGATGACGCCGCACACCGATCCGAGCTGGAACATCAAGGGCTGCTACATCACCCAGATCAAAGGCGACCCCAACATCTACAACAAACACATGATTTTTCCCAAGGACGGTGTGGATCTGTCCGACCCGAAAAACTTCGCGTCGATCGGCATGACCGTCACCGGCATGCCGGCGCTGCATGCGATCGCGTCGGTGGTAGCCGCACCACCAGGATTGCTCACCAGTGCTGACCTGCCGCTGCGTGGATTCGCCGGCAGGTTCAAGTCGCGGTAGGCCCAGCCCCGACCCCATGGCCGCTGAAACGGTTAAGTTGGCCTATATGGACAGCGACCAGCGGGATCCGAGCTCACCGTGCCCGGTCGGTGCGATTTGGTGAATCGCATGGACGAGCAGCTTGACGAGCTGCGGGCCGCCCGCGACCAGCTGGAACAGTTGGTGCAGGTCATCGTCGAGATCGGTGCCGATCTGGACCTGGACGTGACGTTGCGACGAATCGTCGATGCAGCGATGCAACTGACCGGTGCGCGCCTGGCCGCGCTGGGCATACGCGGACCGGCCGGTGGCCTGGATTCTTTCATCTGCACAGGTATCGACGACGACACGGCGCGGCGGCTCGGCGATCTGCCGGTAGGTGAGGGCCTTCGGGTCGATGATGCGAGCACTCACTCGAAGGCCGCCGCGCTGCAGGGCCACGACCTGCAGATACGCGCTCTGCTCGGCGTGCCGATCATCGCGCGGTCGGCTGACTTGGGCAACCTCTATCTGGCCGACGACCGCCCTGGCCGAGTGTTCTCCGAAGCCCAGGAGAGCGCCGTTCGGGCCTTGGCCTCGGCGGCGGCAGTCGCCATCGACAACGCGCGACTGTTCGAACGAGAACGCGAATCGGCGAAATGGACGAAGGCCAGTCGCCAGATCACCACCGCGCTACTGTCCGGCGACCCGCAGACGGGGCCATTGCAGCTCATTGTCAACCGTGCCCTCGAGTTGGCCCAAGCCGAACAAGCGATACTGCTGGTTCCGGCCGAAACCGAACTCGCCGCCGACGAGGTCGACACCTTGGTGGTGGCCGCGACGGCGGGCCGGTACTCCGCAGAAGTGATCGGGCGGCAGGTTCCGATCGACGGCTCCACCACAGGTGGAGTTGCGCGTCGCGGCATTCCGCTGATCACCGACTCCTTCCAATACCCGATCGAGGGATTCACCGATGTCGGCGAACGCTCGGCGGTGGTGATGCCGCTGATCGCCGACGACGCAGTGCTCGGTGTCATCGCCGTCGCGCGCAATCCGCAGCAGCCGCCGTTCGGTAACGATTACCTCGACCTGGTCAGCGACTTCGCCCGGCACGCTGCTATCGCGTTGGCGCTGACAGCAGGTCGCGAACACGCGCTCAATCAGCAACTCGCGCAAGCCGACACCGTCGACGAGGCGGTGCGGACCGCTGCTGAGGAACTGCGTCGGCTGTGGCGGGCTCGCCGGGTGCTGGCCGCCACCTTTCCCGCTCAGCGCCCTCCTTCCGAAATCTCCTCGAATACACCGGTTTTGGTCTCAGTTGGTGAGCCCGCGCAGTGGGCCGACCTGCCATCCGACACACGTCAGATGCTCAGCTCGCTGCGCGACGGCGACCTGCTCACCCCCAACGCAACACAGCCCGGGACGGCGGGCATCGCGCTGCAGCATCCCGAGGGTGTGCTCGTCGTCTGGATCGAGCTGGCCGAACAACGACCGTTCACTTTGGAGGACCAAACGCTGCTCACGGTGCTGGCCGGCCGACTCGGCCAGGGCCTGCACCGGGTGCATCAGGTTGACCAGCAACGTGAAACCGCACTGGCGTTGCAGCATGCAATCCTCGGCCCCTCTCGTCTTCCGAGCGGGTTCGCGGTGCGCTATGAGGCGGCCAGCCGGCCCCTGCACGTGGGCGGTGACTGGTATGACGTCGTCGACCTCGACGACGGGCGCATCGCGCTGATTGTCGGCGATTGTGTCGGCCACGGCCTCACGGCGGCGACCGTGATGGGGCAGTTGCGCAGCGCCTGCCGCGCGCTGCTGCTCGAGCGCGCCAGCCCCAGTGCGGCTCTCGCGGGGCTGGACCGTTTCGCCGCGCGGCTGCCCGGCGCCCAATGCACCACCGCCGTCTGCGCGGTACTCAATCCCGACACCGGAGAGCTGGTGTACTCCAGTGCCGGTCACCCGCCGCCCATCCTGGTCGACGCCGACGGCACCACGCGAATACTCGACGACGGCCACACCATCCCGTTAGGCGTACGACCCGATCGGCCCCGTCCGGAAGCCCGGGTGACTATCCCGGCGCGGGCGACGCTGCTGCTGTACACCGACGGTTTGGTCGAGCGCCGCCGCGTCGCGCTCGATGACGGCATCGCGCGCGCGGTGAGCATGGTCCAGGACGGGCGCACCAGTTCACTCGATGATCTGGCGAACCAGATCATGTCGCGGCTCGCGCCAAGCGGTGGGTATCAGGATGATGTGGCGATGCTGCTATATCGCCATCCGGCCCCGCTGCAGGTGGACTTCCCCGCCCACGCCAGCCAGCTCGCCCACAGCCGCAGCGCCTTGCGCGGCTGGTTGAGCCGGGCCCGGGTGGGCACAGATCAGGCTCACGACATGGTTGTCGCCGCCGGCGAGGCCGTCGCCAATGCCATCGAGCACGGCCACCGGCACAGTCCCGAGGGCATGATCAGGCTGCGTGCGACCATGCTCGTCGACGAGGTGCATCTGACCGTCACCGACACCGGCTCGTGGAAAACGCCGCAACCGGCCGCCAACCCGCACCGTGGCCGGGGTATCAACCTCATGCGGGCGCTCATGCGCGACGTCGCCATCCACGCCGACACCACCGGAACGACAGTCCACCTCTCCGCGAGGATCACCTGATGACCACACTGCTCACCGTCGACACCGCGCGCGGCGACGACGGCGCACTCACGCTGGTCGCGGCGGGCGAAATCGACCTGAGCAACGTCGAGGCCTTTAGTCGGGCACTCGACACGGCCATCACCGAGAATGCCGGCAGCAAAAGGAAACTCACGGTCGACCTCAGCGCCGTGGAGTATCTGGACAGCGCCGCCATCAACGCCCTGTTTCCGCACGCCGAGCAGATCCGTCTCATCGTCCACCCGTTGCTGGTCCGCGTCTGCACGGTCAGTGGCCTGACCGAACTGACCACAGTCGAGGCCCCGCCGAAAGCTTGAGCCCCCTGGGAGGGGGGACATCGTCGTGCAGACCCATCTTCACCTGACGAGCCCAGGCGGGAGTCGTGATTTTGCGGAGTCGGGAGATTTGGCGATATATCGGTAACGCCGACCTAGGCAACCAGTCCCGGTGGAGCTCCACCGGGACTCGCTCAAGTCGGGCGCACAGATCCGACAGGGTCACTGGGTCGTAGAATCGTCATTGGCCCATCGGGCCGGTCCCGGCCGCGTTAGCTCAGTTGGTAGAGCGTCGCCCTTGTAAGGCGAATGGCGAGAGTTCGAGTCTCTCACGCGGCTCCATTTCTGTCGGCGCTAACCGATAGCGTCATCTTGTGTCCATGACCTGTCTCGGTTGCGGAGTCGATTTTGAAGGGCGTCGGCCAAAAGTGTTCTGCACCAATGCATGCCAACAGTCATAACGCCGACGCTTGCTCTTGGAGAATTGGCTCAATACCGGATCTTGTGGTCGCATGTCATACCAAGGTCACTACGTTCGTGACTACCTCTATGAGCAGCAGGGCGGTTGCTGTGCGATTTGCGGCATCGAGGACAAGTGGAATGGCGTGACCAACTGTGACAGCCAGCTACCGACGTACAAGGCGAGGAATCGCGGTGGCGGTCGCCACTATCGGCGACAGCGGTACGCCGACGGTCAGTCGTATTGATAAGGCCGAAGGTGAGCCTGACCGCTTACTCGTCGTGGTCGATGACCCGCTGCGAGCGCACCGGGCGGGTCGAGGTGCGCCGCGACGGGCGCCGGCCGGGCAGCGGGATGCGGTCGGCGATGTTGCTCAGCGGGTTGACGACCATGGTCAGCGAAATGACGGCTTCCTGAAGCGTGGCGATGGCCGGTTCCAGCGCCTCCATCCCGGGAGCCAGTCGGCTGAGGGTGTCGGCGACGTCGGCAAGCTGCTCGAGCGGGCCGTGCCGCGCGGTCAGCTTGTCGATCAGACCGCCCTCGGCCAGCAGCCGGTCGGCCAGCCCGTCCTCGGCCAGCACTCGCTCGATCAACCCGTCGTCGGCCAGCAGCTGATCGGCCAACCCGCCCGGTTTCAGGGCCCGCTCCAATGCGCCGCCCTCCTCGGTCAGCCGGTCGAGCAGACCGCCCGGTGCGGTCAGCATGTCGACGACCCCGCCGGGGCGCAGCAGCCGATCCAGCGGACCGTCCGGCGCCAGCGCCCGACCCAGCGGTGCGTCGTCGTCGAGAAGTCGCGCAAGCCGGTTCGCGCGCGTGATCGCGTCGTCGATGCCCAGCATGTGCGTGACCGCATTCGGCCTGCTCTGTGCCCCTGTGTCGCCGACGGCTCGCTTGGCCAAGTCGACCGCCGACGCGGCAGCATTCACCCCGGTTTCGGCCGCAGCGAGCCCTACGCGCACGGGGAGGGTGGCGATGCTAGCCAGGCTTTTGCCGAGGTTCATCCCCTGAGTGTAGGCACGTCAGCCTGCGGTTATCCCAGTACGAGCCAGACGGACTTCTCACAAAATTTCACAGCAACTTTGCAGGTTCCATGGAGGTTACGCTTATGCAAGTACGAGGGAATTGATCCCATGACACCGGCAAACGGAAACGGCAACCCGCCCGAGGCGCGTGTTCTCGTCGTCGACGACGAACCCAACATCGTCGAATTGCTCTCGGTGAGCCTGAAATTTCAGGGTTTCGAGGTGCATACCGCGACCAACGGGCCGGTGGCGCTGGATCTTGCGCGCGAGGTCAAGCCGGACGCGGTGATCCTCGACGTGATGATGCCGGGCATGGACGGCTTCGGTGTGCTGCGACGGTTACGTGCCGACGGTATCGACGCGCCTGCGTTGTTTTTGACCGCCCGCGACTCACTGCAGGACAAGATTGCCGGATTGACCCTCGGCGGCGACGATTACGTGACCAAGCCGTTCAGCCTGGAAGAAGTGGTCGCGCGGTTGCGCGTCATCTTGCGTCGCGCCGGCAAGGGCGTTACCGAGCACCGCAACTCCCGGCTGACCTTCGCCGACATCGAACTCGACGAGGACACCCATGAGGTGTGGAAGGCCGGCAAACCAGTTTCGTTGTCTCCGACCGAGTTCACGCTGTTGCGTTATTTCGTGATCAACGCCGGCACCGTGTTGAGCAAACCGAAGATCCTCGATCACGTGTGGCGGTATGACTTCGGCGGCGACGTGAACGTCGTCGAGTCGTATGTGTCGTATCTGCGACGCAAGATCGACACTGGTGAAAAGCGGTTGCTGCACACGCTTCGCGGAGTGGGGTACGTGCTGCGAGAACCGCGATGACTAGCAGTTGGTAGGCGATGGCCAACCACCATCGCGGTGCACTGCCGCTGCGGGTCAGCCTCATTGCCGCCACGTTGGTGTTGGTTGCGTGCGGTCTGGCGGCTTCCGGGATCGCGGTTACTTCGATTCTGCGGCACAGCTTGATCAACCGCGTCGACCAGAACCTGATCGACGCGTCGCGCGGCTGGGCGCAGGCGCAGCACCGGTCCGCGCAGGTTCAAAGCGAGGCCCCGAACGTCAACCGCCCGCCGTCCAACTTCTACGTGCGCAGCATCGGCCGTGACGGTCGTACCTGGACGGTGGTCAACGATCGCCGCGCCGAGCCTGCACTGCCTGACGACAACGATGTGGGACCCGAACCGACGACGATCGGATCGGTGAACAACTCCGGCGTGCAATGGCGGGCGGTGTCGGTGCGGGGGCCGATGGGCAGGCTGATCACCGTCGCCTACGACCTTTCCGACGTGCAGCACACGGTCCGCTCACTGGTGTGGTTGCAGCTGGGCATCGGCGCGGTGGTGTTGGTGGTGATCGGTGTCGCGGGTTCGGCGGTGGTGCATATGAGCTTGCGTCCGCTGAACGAGGTCGAGCAGACCGCGGCCGCGATCGCCGGTGGACAGCTCGATCGCCGCATTCCGGAGCGTAGTTCGCGGACCGAGGTGGGCCGACTTTCGTTGGCGCTCAACAGCATGCTGGCTCAGCTTCAGCAAGCGGTGGCGTCCTCGGAGTCGTCGGCGGAGAAGGCGCGCACGTCGGAGGAGCGGATGCGCCAATTCATCACCGATGCGAGCCACGAACTACGCACGCCGCTCACCACCATCCGTGGATTCGCCGAACTGTATCGGCAAGGTGCCGCGCGC
Organism: Mycobacterium shimoidei; assembly: GCA_002101905.1. GTDB lineage: Bacteria > Actinomycetota > Actinomycetes > Mycobacteriales > Mycobacteriaceae > Mycobacterium > Mycobacterium shimoidei. Next base: position 243,346 of record LQPU01000025.1, read on the forward strand.
GACGTCGAGATATTGATGTCGCGCATCGAAAGCGAATCACGCCGGATCGGGCTGCTGGTCGACGATCTGCTGCTGTTGGCCCAGCTGGACGCACAACGGCCTGTCGAACGCCACCGAGTGGACCTGCTGGCGCTGGCCAGTGACACGGTGCATGACGCACAGGCGATCGCCCCGGGGCGCACGATCACCATGGTTGTGCTCGACGGTCCTGGCACTCCAGAGGTGCTTGGCGACGAAGCCCGGCTGCGTCAGGTGCTGAGCAACTTGATGGCCAACGCGTTGCAGCACACGCCGGACAGCGCCGATGTCACCGTGCGAGTCGGAACCGATGTCGACAACGCCATTTTGGAGGTTGTCGACCAGGGTCCGGGAATGAGTCAGGAAGACGCCCAGCACATCTTCGAGCGTTTCTACCGCGCCGACTCGTCGCGGGCGCGTAGCAGTGGCGGCACCGGGCTGGGTTTGTCGATCGTCGATTCGCTGGTACGCGCACATGGCGGCAAAGTCTCGGTGACCACGGCGCCCGGGCAGGGCTGCCGGTTCTGCGTCGTGCTGCCGCGTGTCGCCGATGTCCCCGCCAAGGTAAGTTAGTTCGGCTGTGCACGATTCGAGCAGACGAGGGTTTGATGACGACGCAGAAACAAAGGTTGGTGCCCGACCGTGACACCCCGACCGCGCTCGCTGCTCTGTACGCAGCTGAACGGACCGACGTGCAAAACATTCTGGGGCACGCACTCACCCTGGTCAGCATTCTGGTGGCCTATACCACGGTAATTGGTGCGGCCTGGGCGACGAGGCCGGACACGATACCGCACGCGTTGGTGCCCATCGTTCCCATACCCGCATTGCTGGTGATCGCGTGGCATTCGCAGCTCAACAGCCGAGTGTGGGCGCACAACCAAGCGATCTTCATACTCGAGCAGAGGCTCTTGGATCAGATCCCCAGTATCGAATATCCCACACGGCTCTGGATCGGACACACCAGCGGCCGATTGGTGAATGAGATCCCGATTCTGTTGAAAGAACGAAGGTTTGGGATTGCCGCCGCCAGCCTCATCGCGTACGGGGGACTGCTGATCATCGTGCTGGGCCTGACGGTTTCAAGCCTCGTGGTGCCGATCGTCGTCAACCAGGATTGGCAGGGTTTGGCGTGGGCGATGGCGGTGGTGTACGCGGTCATCGTGTTCCTGCTCGCCGCCTCCTACAAGTCGACCTTCGACATCAACATCGCGAAAATGGACGAGTGGGCGATATCAGCCCACAACTCGTTTCCCGAGGCTTTTCCCGAGCAATTCAAGACCCCCGCGGGGCTTAGGTCAGCTCGGCCAGGGCCGCCTTGATCTTGGCCTGCGCTTCGTCAAGCGATTCAGGCGACGGGTTGCGGTCGACGTTGGCGAAGCCGAAGTCGCTCAGGCTGCGGGTTGGGAAGACGTGCACGTGCAAGTGAGGAACTTCTAACCCGGCGATGATCAGCCCGGCCCGTTCGGTGGTGAACGCCTTGCACACGGCCTTGCCGATCAGCTGTGCCACCCCCATCACTCGGCTGAACACTGCGTGGTCGATGTCTTGCCAGTTGTCGATCTCGGCGCGCGGAACCACCAGCGTGTGCCCCTGCGTCATCGGTTCGATCGTCAGGAACGCGACGGTTTCGTCGTCCTCGTAGACGAACCGTCCCGGAAGCTCGCCGTTGATGATCTTGGTGAAGACAGTTGCCATGGGCTTCAGCATATGGACCGGCCAATGGTTGTTTATGCCGCAACCCGTTTGGGCTTGTTTCCGGTAGCCGCTTGAGTTGGTTGTTGGTGGGGGTTGGGGTTGGAAGGGTTCGTACCACCACCAGTCGGCGCGTTCGCCGAGGGGTCCGCGACACGGCGGCACCGCCGGCGGGGGTTTGTTGGGTGGGCGCGCCAGTGATCCTGTGCTCAGTGCCTGCCCGTCGCTGTCGGTGACGGTGAGCTCATGGGCGGTTCCGCTGATGGTAGATGACCCCGCGATGGTGCAACCGGTGGTGATACGGACACACCAGCACCAGGTCGGCCAACTCGGTGGGCCCGCCGTCTTCCCAATGCCGGATGTGATGAGCATGCAGACCGCGGGTGGCCGTACAGCCGGGCACCGCGCACATCGGGTGGCGGTGCTCAAGCGCGCGGCGCAACCGCCGATTGATCACCCGCGTGCTCCGTCCGGCGCCGATGGGCTGCCCGGCCCGTTCGAACCACACCTCACAGGTGGCATCACAGCTCAAATACCGGCGCTCGGCATCGCAGAGCACCGGACCCACATGCAGCGCCGCGACACGCTGCCCGACGTCCAGATGCATCACCACCGTGGTGTGCTGCCCGTGCGGGCGGCGCGCGGTTTCGGTGTCCCAGCCGGTCTCCACCAACCGCATAAACGCATCCACCGTCGACGGCAGCGGCGGCCCATTTTCTGATCCACGCTCGCGGTCGTGTTTCCACTGCGTGATCAGCGCATCACGATGCGAGGCCAAGGCCGCGTCGAACGTCGCCGCCTCCAGATGCCCCAACTTGATCCGCCAGCAGCTGCCCTCGGCATCGCTGGTCTTGGTGATCGAGCGCCGCGGTTCGCGCCGAGAATCCGGTCCGGGCCGCGGCTCGAGCTTCAACGCGGTACGCAACTGGCTGACCGTGGCCACCTTCGCCAACCGCTCGTAATGCTCATCGGAACGTCTCCGGCGCGCGCGGCGATCACACCGACCTGATCCAGCGACAACCGACCCTCAGCCATACCCGCCGCACAACGCGGAAACTGCTCCACCCGACGCGCCAGCGTGGCCATCGTGTGCGCATTGGCCGACGACCAGCCCAACTTCCAGGCCACCACCGCCGCCAGCGAACGCGCACCGGTCAAACCCCACAACTGGTCGCGATCCAACTCCGCGGCAATCTGCACAATGCGCCCATCAATCGCATTGCGCTGACCAGCCAACTCCGCCAACTCCTCGAACAACACCTCCAGCCGATGCGATCGAAGACATAACCGCATCATCACACCCGGGTACGACATTGATGATGGAAGAGCGTCACCGCGCAGGTCGTGACTCTGGGTATGACTGACGCCCTGCTGGGTTGTCTTTAACTTGATCTGTCCGGTCTGCGTGGTGCGCGTCTTGTTCACGCCGGACAGGACGGACATGACCTAATCAGGAGCCTGGCCGTTCCTCATCAATGTCTTGTCTGCCCGCCCTGGCCGGTGTGTGCCCACCCAACGCTGGTCAGAAGGGACACCATCATCTTGGCAGAATCTGTGCTCATCGTCGCCGGTGCGGACACCCACGCCGACACCATCCATGTCGCCGCCATCACCATCACCGGTGCCTTGGCCGGCGACCGCGAGTTCCCGACCACGCGGGCCGGTTATGCCGCGGCCATCAGGTTCCTGCGCTCGCTGGGCCAGGTGCAGCGGATCGGGGTCGAGGGCACCGCCAGCTACGGCGTTGGGCTTACCCGGGCACTCATCGCAGCGGGCATCGAGGTCGTCGAGGTGACGAGGGCGGTCAAGTCGAGCCGCCGGCTCAAGGGCAAGTCCGACCCGCTCGATGCCTACAGTGCTGCCCGTACCGCGTTGGCCGGCGACGGGCTGGCCACTCCGAAAGACGACGCCACCGCAGGATTGCGCGCTTTGCACCATGCGCGCCGTTCGGCGGTCAAGCATCGCACCGCGGTAATTAATCAACTCAAGGCCATGCTGGTGTCCGCACCGGACTGTGTGCGTGAGAAGTACCGCGCCTTAACGACATTCAGGTTGATCGAGGCGATCGCTCGCTGCCGACCCGACTCACAGGCCGAACCGTGGGCGCAGTCGGTGCTCATCGCGGCCAAGATGCTCGCCCAACGCGTGCAGTTCCTCGAAACCCAGGCAGAGGCTCTCGAAGCCCAGATCGACGCCTTGGCCACCGAAGCGAATCCAGCTTTGCGGGCGGCCTACGGTGTCGGCCCGGACACTGCAGCCCAATTGTTGATCACCGCCGGGGCCAACCCGCACCGACTGCACAGCGAGGCGGCGTTCGCCGCGCTGTGCGGCGTGGCGCCGGTCCCGGCGTCTTCGGGCAAGACCAACCGACACCGACTCTCGCGCGGCGGTGACCGCGCCGCCAACAACGCGCTGCACCGCATCGCTTTGGTGCGTATGTCGAGTCACCAGCCCACCAGAGACTACGTACAGCGCCAACTACTTCACGGCCACAGCAAGAGCAAGATGGAGATCCTGCGCAAGCTCAAACGCGCCATCGCCCGAGAGGTCTTCAAACTCTTGACCCGCCAGATCGCCGTGCCCGACTACACCGACCTGCGCCCGGCACGGCAGGCCAAGAACATCACCGTCACAGCCGCAGCCAACCACTTCGGAGTCTGGCCCACCGTGATCTCCCGCATCGAACGCGGACTACAACGCGACGACACCTTCGCCCAGACCTACAGAAATTGGCTCAAAGCCGCTTGACACGAATAGGAGCATCAAGTAGACCCGTTCAGGTTCGTCCGGTGCGAATCAGCTCGGCAATCTCGAGCACCGACCACGGCGGCGAGTCGTGGTGGTCGCGATAGGCGATCACCGTCGGAGTGGGGCGGGCGAATTCGCCGACGAATCCGCCTGCGGCGACGAAGATTCGTCCAGACACCTCGTTGGCCAGATCGCTGGCCAGATAGACGTATGTCGCGGCGACGTAGTCGGGTGGCGCCACGTCCAGCGCCCCTTGCATGCTGATGTCATCCAGCAGGCCGCGGCGGTTCAGGTCGGTGATGTGCGCCTCGTACTCCGGTCCGGTGGACAACCGGGTCTTGGCGCCGGGGCACACCACATTTGCGCGCACTCCGTGCTGTTTGAGTTCGGCGGCGATCGCCAGCGTCAGACTGTTGACCGCGCCCTTGCCGGCCGGATACCCGGTGCCGCCGTAGTCGCCCAGGAACGCCATCGAGCCGGTGTTGACGATGCTGCCGCCGCCCTGCGCGACCATTCTGGGCGCGGCCGCCCGGCAGGTGGCGAACACCGTGCCCAGGTGTGCGTCGAGCAGCGCGTGAAAGTCACCCGCGGTGATGTCGAGGATCGACGAGAACGGCGGTTCAGGGATGCCGGCACAATTCACCAGAATGTTGATGGCGCCGAATTCGCCAACACACTTGTCCACCAACGCTTCTGCGGTCGGGTGATCGGATGGTGAACCCGCGTAAGCCACTGCCCGCCCACTCGCTGCGTTAATCGCCCGCGCGGTCGACTGGGCCGCACCGCTATCGCGGCCGTTGACCACGACGCCGGCGCCGTGCTGCGCCAGTAACGCGGCCACCGAGGCACCAATACCCCGGGAGCCGCCGACCACAACCGCGCCGCGCCCGTCCAGCAGCGGCGTCACTCGGCGGTGCCGAATGTCATCATGTCAAGGTTCCAATAGCCACGCAGATTGGTGATCAGGCCGGCGTCGTTGACCCGATAGGTGAACACACCACGCACCGAACTGGTGACACCGTTGTCAAACTTGCTGTCCAGCACCAGGATATGCGCGATTTCATTCGGCGAGCTGCACGGGAATGTCTCCTCGCAGGTGATCGTCAGCTGGTTGGCGGCGATGTTGGTGTCGTAGAACTCGGCAACCCGGTCTTTGCCGCGCAGACCCGTTCCGTCCGGGTTGGTGACGGCCTTGCCGATCGGGTCTTCGACGACGACGTCGTCGGCCATCAGCGCCAGCCAGCCCTCCCGGTCGTGCGTTTGGACGCATCGCCAGGATGCCTGCGAGGCAGCCAATGCCGGTGATTGCTGAACGGTTTCTTGCGACATTTGCGCTCCTATCTAAATCAGGCAGGCGGCACGGGCGCCGTCTTCGGTTGCTTTGCGGATCAAACCCAGACCGGTGCAATCCCCGGCCGCCTGCACCTGGGTGTTCGGCAGAGCCGCCACCAGGTCGTCGAACAAGGCGGTGTCGGGTTTGGGCGTCCCGGCCACGATGACGGTGTCGGCTGGAAGGTGGCGGGTTGTCCCGCCGGCGGGTGTGAATTCCACGGTGTCCGCCGCGATCCGCTGAACGGACGCGCGGACGTGGACCGTGACACCCAGACGGTCCAGCCGGTCCATGTGCTCGGTCCTGCGCTTGTTGCCGACCTCGGGGGCAATCGTCTGGCCGGCCTCCAGGATCGACACGAAACGGCCACGGCCGGCGAGGAATTCGGCCAGCTCGATGGCCGCCAGATCGCCGCCGATGATGGCGACGCGCCGCCCGAGCGGCATCCAGGCCCGCGTGGCGAACCGCACGAGTTTGGGACGGACCAGCCGCTGTCGCCGTCCGGCGAACATCTCCCGCAGCGCCGGCCCGGTCCGCACATGTGGGAGTTGATCGCCGGGAATCGTGGGCAGTTCGATGCGGCCGCCGGTTGCCACCACGACAGCGTCCGGTGCCAGGTCGATGACATCTCCTGGCGAAATGGACTGGTTTAGCTCAACTTTCGCCGGACTGTAGCGCAGCTCGTCACGCAGGTAGCGCAGGAACGGTTCGTTCTCCGGATGCGTCAGCGCCGCCCAAAGTAGCGCGCCGCCCAGCTGGCCGTTGCGCTCGAACAAGGTGACACGATGTCCACGTTCGGATGCGACGCGGGCGGCCTCCATCCCGGCCGGGCCGCCCCCGATCACGACCACCTCCTTGGCGCGCGCGGCGCGCGTCGACGCCAGGTCACGCTCCTTGCCCGTGCGCGGATTGACGGCGCAGTCGACCGAGAATCGTTGTTCCATGGCGTCGATGCAGTTTTCGCACGAGATGCACCGACGAATCCGATGTGCCCGCCCTGATCGCAGTTTGCGTGCCAGGTCGGGGTCGGCCAGCAGCGGACGCCCCATGGCGATGAAATCGGCTCGTCCGTCGGCAAGGATCTGCTCGGCGCGCGCCGGGTCGTGGATGCGGCCGACGGCGATCACCGGGACGTCGACCACCTCTTTGACCGCGGCCGCGGCGCCCACGTTGAGCGCGTCGCCGTCGTCGGCGCCGTTGACCATCCGCGTGACCAGCCGGTCGATCACGCCGCCGCTGACGTGAAACGCGTCCACCCCGGCGGCCACCAGTTCCGGGGCTACCTGCGCGGTTTCGTGGATCGGCCGGCCGCCGGCCACCCGCTCGTATCCGGAGATCCGCAGCGTGATCGGTAGCGCATCGCCGATCTCGGAGCGGATCGCTGCAAGCGTCTCCAGCACAATCCGGATCCTGCCGTGCACCGAGTCGCCGCGGTAGTCGTCGGTGCGCCGGTTACGTTGTGGAGCAAGGAAAGAGCCCAGCAACATGTAACCGTGCGCGGCGTGCAACTCGATGCCGTCGTAGCCGGCTTCGAGCGCCCGGCGCACCGCCGCTTTGAACAAGTCGAGCACCTCGATGAGCTGTCCTGTGCTGATCTCGGCCGACGGGCGGCCGGTCAAATACGACGGGATCACCGACGGGCCCAGCGACGTCACGCCGTGCATCTCCGGGCCCAGGGCGTCGGGCCCGGCATGCACGAGCTGCGGCTGGATCTTGGCGCCGTGCTCGTGCACCGCGTCGACCAACGCACGATGCGCGTCGACGGCGGCATCGGTCCCCAGGTGCAGTCCGCCGGGAGTTTCCGGGTGTCGATGGTCAACTCCGGTGGCGCCCACCGTGATCAGGCCGACGCCACCTTGAGCACGCGCCGCGAAGTAGTCACGGGTGCGGCCAGACGGCAGCCCTTCCGGTGTGCCGTACAGGGTCTCCATCGGCGACATCACCAACCGGTTGCGCACCGGCATCGCGCCGATGCGCCCCGGCTGAAACAGATGTGGGAAGCCGGCGGTCAACGCCAAGCTCCGGGTCGGCTACCGGTCGTCGTCGGTGTAGCGGATGACGCCACGGATGTTCTTGCCGCTCAGCATGTCCTGGTAGCCGTCGTTGATCTGCTCCAGTTTGTACTGGCGGGTGATCATGTCGTCGAGGTTGAGCTTGCCCGCCTTGTACATCGACAGCAGCTGCGGGATGTCGTACTGCGGGTTGCCGCCGCCGAAGATGGTGCCCTGCAAGTTCTTTTGCATCAGGGTCAGCATCGCCAGGTTCAACGTCACCTGGGTGTCGAGCAGGCTGCCGATCGCGGTTGCGACGCAGGTCCCGCCCTTGGCGGTGAGGTTCATGTAGTTGTCGATGTCGCTGCCGTGAAGTTCGCCGACGGTGACGATCACCTTCTTGGCCATCAATCCGTAGGTGACTTCGGCGATACCCATCAGCGCGGCGTCGACGTCCGGGTAGACATGGGTCGCGCCGAACTTCAGCGCCTGGTCGCGCTTCCACTCGACAGGCTCGATGACGAAGATGTAGCGGGCACCGGCGTTGACCGCTCCCTGCAGTGCCGACATACCGACGCCGCCGACACCCACAATCGCCACGTCGTCGCCGGGGCGGATGTCGGCGGTCCGGGTGGCCGAGCCGTAGCCGGTGGTGACACCGCAGCCGACCAGACAGGCCACCTCGAACGGGATCGACGGGTCGATCTTCACCACCGAACTTTCGTGCACCACCATGTACGGCGAGAACGTGCCCAACAGTGTCATCGGGAAGACGTCTTTGCCGCGGGCCTGGATGCGGAAGGTGCCGTCGGAAACCGACGCGCCGTTGAGCAGGCCGGCACCCAGGTCGCACAGATTGCGCATTCCCGCCTGACACGAGGGGCACTTGCCGCAGGACGGGATGAACGACAGCACCACGTGGTCGCCTTCGGCGAAGTCTTCGACTCCCTCACCCACCTCGGTGACGATTCCCGCGCCCTCGTGGCCACCGAGCACCGGGAAGCCGCCCATCGGGATGCCGCCGGTCACCAGGTGATGATCGGAGTGGCACATTCCCGCCGCTTCCATCTGGATCTTGACCTCGTGCTTGCGCGGGTCGCCGATCTCGATTTCCTCGACCGACCACGGTTGGTTGAACTCCCAGATCAGCGCACCTTTTGTTTTCACCGCAACCTGCTTTCAACTTGTTCGACACCACTTGAGCGACAGCGTAGTGACGCGGGTCACCAGAGCGGCACCGGGGTCTTACCCAGCGGGTAGTACCCGGGCAGCTTCTCCCCGGCGAGGCTGCGCTCGATTCGCCTCTGCATGCCTTTGGACAGCTTGCCCGCTTTCATCAGATCCATGTACAGCGCCTGGACGTGGCCGAAGTCGAAGAAGTCGCGCTGCCAGGAGATGAGCTTGTCGGTATTGAGCCGAAACCAGCTGCCCCCGATCCCGTGGATCTCCTGTCGGCCGCCGTCGGCGTCGACGACGACCTGTTTCCAGAAGCCGACGATCTCGCCCTGCTGGTCGTCGATGAGCACCTTCTGATACGGGTATTGCCAGTTCTCCAGACCTTCCATCTCCAGCCCGAGCGCGATCTCGCGGATCTCGTCGATCCCGACGCACATCACGTCCTCTTTCGGACCGATGTTCCAGCCGTACGTGGCGTCGGCGGCGTAGAAGTCCGCCAATGGCTTCCAATCGCCGGTCTTTTCGCAGTCCTTGTTGGCCTTGAGCCAGGACTGCACCCACTCGTCGAGTTCTGCGCGCGGAAATGGCACGGTTAATCTCCTGTTTCTTGGATGGACAGCGCTTGGGTGGGACAGGCCCTTACGGCCTGTTCAATTTCCGTGCGAGCTTCCTCGGGCGGCTCGGGGTTGAGTAACTCGACTTGGCCCCGCTTGGGCACCCGGAAATAGTCGGGCGCTTCCAGCTCGCACATCGCGTGCCCCTGGCACAGGTCGAAGTCGGCTTGGACTCGATAACCCATGATCGCCTCCGGATTCACTTGCGGCGGTAGCGCGCCGTGGCGGGCCGGGCCAGCTGCACCACCATCTTGGAGTGGTCGTTGCGGTAGCTTTCCGGCGGCTGCGCCATCTCGAACTCGTACTCGCGTAGCAGTACCGAGAAGATTGCCTTGATCTGCATGGTGGCGAACGCCGCACCCACGCAGCGATGCCGGCCCGCGCCGAACGGGATCCACGTCCAGCGGTTGACCAGGTCTTCCTGGCGAGGCTCGTCGTAGCGTTCTGGCACGAAGTTGTCCGGGTCGGGGAAGTCCTCGGGGATGCGGTTGGAGATGGCCGGCGAGGCCGCGACATAGTCGCCCTTGTGGATGGGGAAGCCCTGGACCTCGAATTCGCCTTGGGACACCCGCATCAGGATGATCAGCGGCGGATGTAGCCGGAGAGTTTCCTTGAGGACATTCTCCAGCTTGGGAATCTGCCGTAGCGCATGGAAACTGATCGCTTGCCCGTCGGCATAAAGCTCTTCGAGTTCTTTGATCACCTCGGTGTAGACCTGCGGATGGCGCATCAACTCGATCAGCGTCCACGCCGCGGTGCCCGAGCTGGTGTGGTGCCCGGCGAACATCAACGAGATGAACATGCCGGTGATCTCGTCGGCGGAGAACCGTGGATTGCCGTCGTCGTCTTTGATCGACACCAGTACGTCGAGCATGTCGCGGTCGCTCTTGTCCGCCGGTGGGTTGGCGATCCGTTGGTTCATGATGTCGTGCACCAACGCCACCAACCCCTTTCGCGCCTCGTCTCGGCGACGGAAGCTCTCGATCGGCAGATGGGGGTCGACGTAGCAGAGCGGGTCGGTGCCGCGTTCGAGTTCGTGGTAGAAGTGCGCGAATCGGGAGTCGAGCTGGTTGCGGAATTTCGGACCGATCAGGCACGCGGTCGAGGTGTAGATGGTGAGCTCGGCGAAGAAGTCCAACAGGTCGATTTCGCCTTCCTCGCCCCAATTCTCGATCATCCGGCGCACTTCGCGTTCGATGGTGACCGCGTGCCCTTTCATGTGCTCGCCGCGCAGTGCGGAGTTGTGCAACATTTCCCGGCGACGCTCGGGGCTGGCGTCGAACACCACGCCCTTGCCGAAGATCGGCGTCATGAACGGATATGCCTCGGCTTGGTCGAGATCTTCGTCGGCGGACCGAAAGAAGAACTCGTTGGCTTGGGCACCGGACAACAAGATGACGTGCTTGTCCGCCAATTGAAACCAGCCGACGTCACCGCACTCGTCGCGGACGCGCTGCATCAGGCCGATCGGATCGGTGCGGAACTCCTCGAGGTGACCGTGTTCTTCATCGCCGCCGGAAACGCGCGGGACCACAGGGGTTGTCATGAATCGAGCGCTTTCTCATCGAGTTTGAGTTGCTGGCGTTCTTTGTTCGTGGCCAATGGTGCTTCAGGCTGCAATTCCATGTTCACCACGAAGCCGCCGCGGGGGGTTTCCGCCACGAACGTGATGGCCCGGGCGAGATCGGAAGCCCGCAAGAAGTAGTCGTGGCGGGCCTGACCCCACTTGGCCCAATCCTCCAGCGCCGGGCCGATCGCCTCGGCGGGCAGACTCCAGCCCATCCCCGTTTTGGTGGGGCCGGGATGCACGATCGAGACCCGCACGCCGGTGCCCTCGAGTTCCATCTGCAAATTGGTGACCATCGCCACCAGCCCCGCCTTGGCGGCTCCGTAAGCGCCCATGTGCGGGCGCTGGCGCAGCGCGACGTCGGAGCCGACGAAAATCAGATCCCCGCGTTGACGCTCGATCATGCCGGGCAGCACCGCGGTGGCCAGCCGGTTGGCTCCGATCAGATGAATCTGGATCTGGGATTCGAAAGTCTCGGAGTCGATTTCGTGCAGGCGCCCGAAGTAGGTGTCTCCGGCGCCGGTCACCATGACCTCGATGTCGCCGAGCTGGTCGGTGGCCTGGTGGACGAATCTTTTGACCGAATCGGCGTCGGTGACATCCAGCGGCAACGCGATCGCCTCACCGCCGTCGGCGCGGATCTTGTCCGCGATCTCCTGGCATTTGTCGACGCGCCGCGCGCCCAGCGCCACCGGAAAGCCATGGGCGGCAAGCTCGACCGCGGTGGCCGCCCCGATACCCGACGACGCGCCGGCAACGATCGCGGGTCGACGGGCCGGATGCGGTTCGAAACGGGGCATTCAGCGCACCTCCACACAAATGGGCAAGTGGGCGAACCCGCGGACATTACTGGAGTGGACGCGCACGGCGTTGGCCTCGTCGACCTCGAATCCGCGGATCCGCTTGAACAGTTCGGTGAGCGCTACCCGGGCCTCCATCCGGGCCAGGTGCGCACCGAGACAAAAATGTGCACCGCTGCCGAAACTCAGCAGTTTCGACCCGATTTCACGTCCGATCACATACGCGTCGGGATTGTCGAACACCCGCTCGTCGCGATGTGCCGAACCTGGCAGCAGCAACAAGACGTCCCCTTCGGGGATGGTGGTGCCGTAGAGGCTGAGCTCTTGCGCGACCGTGCGCGCCAGGATCTGGCTGGATGTGTCGTAGCGCAGGGTCTCTTCGACCCACAGCGGAATGCGGGCCAGATCGGCGTAGACCGGTGTGAGCTGGTCGGGATTTCTGTAGCCCCAAAATGCGGCGTTGGCAAGCAGTTTAGTGGTGGTCTCGTTGCCGGCGATCACCATCAGGAACATGAACCCGAGGATTTCCTCCTCGGTGAGCCGGTCACCGTCGATCTCGGCCGCCAGCAGCGCGGAGGTCAGATCACCGGTGGGTTGTCTGCGGCGCTCGGCGAGCATGCCCTGGTAGTAGCCGATGAGGTTGATCGATGCCTCGATCGCCGACGCCGGTACGTCAGTGACGCCGTCTTCACGGTGCATCACGCCGTCAGCCCAGGCGCGCACCTGGCCGCGATCCGGCTCGGGAACTCCCATCAATTCGGAAATGACGTCCATCGGCAGCTTGCCGGCGAATTCGTCCACGTAATCGACTGTTTGCACCGACGCCGCCTTGTCCAGCATGGTGTCGAGGTATTGCGAGGCGATTTCGGTGACGCGCGGCTCCAGTTCGCGAATCCGTCTGGGGGTGAACCCTTTCGACACCAGCGTGCGAAGCCTTAGGTGATCCGGGTCGTCCATCGCCAAAAACGACATCGTCTTGGATGCGTGTGGCCCTCGCGACACCGGGTCCAGCGAAACGCCGTCGCGGTTGGACAGCATCGTGCTGTTGCGAAAGCCCTCGTGCACGTCGCGGTGGCGCGACAACGCCCAGAACTTCAGTTCTTCGTTGCGGTACAGCGGGGCCTCGTCGCGTAGCCGCTTGTAGTACGGGTACGGGTCCTCGTGGAAGTCGTAATCGTAAGGATCGAGCAGCAGTTCGGGCGTCACCGTCATCAGGCGCCGCTCCTTGTAACGGGAGCGGTCATCGGTCCTCCCCCAAAATCAAGCCCACGACATACGCCAGCCGGTCGGCGATCTGGTGATAGGTGACCGCGCCGCTGCCGGCATTGACCAATGCGCCGAAGAACGTCATCTCGAGCGCGGCCACCGTGCGCGGGTCGGCGTCCGGACCGATGGCCGACGTGATGCGGCGATGGATTTCCGCGCCGATCCGGTCCCGCACACTGCGCACCGCCGCGTCGGCGCCGCCACCGAGCAACGCCGTCGTGCACGCCGCGGCGACCTCGGGTTCGTCGGCCACCACCAATGCCAGGTGTCGCAGCGCCTTGTCCACCCGGACCGGCATCGGCTCGTTGACGTCGGTGAAGTAGGGCACCTGACGCACCAGGTCCAGATAGACCTCGGCAATCAGGTGGTTCTTCGACGAGAAGTAGGTGTACGCGGTGGCGGGCGCCACCTTGGCGCGGGCGGCCACCGCACGCACGGTCAGATCGGCGTAGGACTTCTCCCGCAGCACCTCGATCCCGGCAGCCAGCACCCTGCGGAACGTTTCTTCCTGGCGCCGGTTGCGCGGCGCCTCGCCGATGTTGCGATCGGGGGTGATCGCCATCACTGCATCGCTGGACACATGTCCAAAGTTATCGGACTTCGACGTCTTCAGGCAAGCCCGCAGGACAGAAGCCTATCGTCGCCGTCGTACTTGCCCGGCCGCCGACCTGGCGGCTATGGTGCGACTGGACTATTCCGGACAAGTGTCCACCATACTGCGGCGGGAGTTGAGAATGGCGTTGCTGGCCGACGGTGTGAGTGCGCTGCTCATCGACGGGAAGTTGTCGCCCGGTAGTGCCGGCACCTTCCCGACGGTCAACCCGGCCACCGAGGAAGTACTCGGCGACGCCGCCGACGCCGACGCCGACGACATGGCGCGCGCCATCGACGCGGCGCGGCGGGCCTTCGACGAATCGGACTGGCCCACCAACACCGAGCTGCGGGTGCGCTGCGTGCGACAGCTGCGCGACGCGATGAGCACCCATCTCGAGGAATTGCGAGAGCTGACCATCTCCGAAGCCGGTGCGCCGCGGATGCTGACCGCTGCTGCCCAGCTGGAAGGGCCGGTGGCAGACCTGAGCTTTGCGGCCGACACCGCCGAGTCCTACACCTGGAATCAGGATCTCGGTGAGGCGTCCCCCATGGGCATCCCCACCCGGCGCACCCTCGCGCGTGAACCGGTCGGTGTTGTCGGCGCGATCACGCCGTGGAATTTCCCGCACCAGATCAACCTCGCCAAGCTGGGGCCCGCGCTGGCGGCGGGCAACACCGTCGTGCTCAAGCCCGCGCCGGACACGCCGTGGTGCGCGGCGGCGCTGGGCGAACTCATCGTCGAGCACACCGACTTTCCGCCCGGGGTGGTCAACATCGTCACCTCCAGCGACCACGGCGTGGGAGCGCTGCTTGCCAAAGACCCTCGGGTCGACATGATTTCGTTCACCGGATCCACCGCGACCGGCCGCAGTGTGATGGCCGACGCCGCGCTGACGATCAAGAAGGTGTTCCTCGAACTGGGCGGCAAATCGGCGTTTCTCGTGCTCGACGACGCGGACCTGGCCGGGGCGTGCTCGATCTCGGCGTTCACCGCGTCCATGCATGCCGGTCAGGGCTGTGCGATCACCACCCGGCTGGTGGTGCCACGCGCCCGCTACGACGAGGCAGTTGCCGCCGCGGCTGCCACCATGTCGTCGATCAAACCCGGCGATCCCAACGACTCCGGCACCGTCTGCGGACCGCTGATCTCGGCGCGCCAGCGCGATCGGGTCCAGGGTTATCTGGATTCAGCTGTGGCAGAGGGTGGTTCGTTCGCCTGCGGTGGCGGCCGGCCGGTTAACAAGGCAAGAGGATTCTTCATCGAGCCCACCGTGATCACCGGCCTCGGCAACGACGCCCGGGTCGCCCGCGAGGAAATCTTCGGGCCAGTGTTGACCGTCATCGCTCACGACGGCGACGACGACGCCGTGCGTATTGCCAACGACTCGCCCTACGGGTTGTCGGGAACCGTGTTCAGCGCTGACCCGCAGCGCGCCGCAGCGGTGGCGGCCCGGATGCGGGTGGGCACCGTCAACGTCAACGGCGGAGTCTGGTACTCCGCCGACGCACCGTTCGGCGGTTACAAGCAATCCGGCAACGGCCGGGAGATGGGATTGCTCGGCTTCGAGGAGTACCTGGAGGCCAAAGTCATTGCCACAGCGGTGAACTGAGAACGCCGAGAGGAAGATATGCGTTTCGAGAACAAAGTCGCCATCGTCACCGGGTCCGGTGGCGGCATCGGCCAGGCGTACGCCGAGGCACTCGCTCGCGAAGGCGCGGCCGTCGTCGTCGCCGACATCAACGCCGAGGCGGCACAGGGTGTGGCCAAACAAATCACTGCCGACGGCGGCACCGCCCTGGGCATCGGCGTCGATGTCTCCGATCCGGTGTCGGCCAAGGCGATGGCAGACCGCACGTTGTCGGACTTCGGCGGCATCGACTACCTGGTGAACAACGCCGCGATCTTCGGCGGAATGAAGCTGGATTTTTTGCTCACCGTCGATCCCGAGTACTACAAGAAGTTCATGAGCGTCAACCTCGACGGCGCACTGTGGTGTACCCGCGCGGTGTACAAGAAGATGGCCAAGCGCGGCGGCGGTGCGATCGTCAATCAGTCGTCCACCGCGGCATGGCTGTACTCGAATTTCTACGGCCTGGCGAAAGTGGGCATCAACGGCCTGACCCAACAGCTTTCGCGCGAATTGGGTGGCCGGAACATCCGGATCAACGCGATCGCGCCCGGCCCCATCGATACCGAGGCCAGCCGCACCACCACCCCCAGGGAAATCATCGACGCTATCGTCAAGGGTCTGCCGCTGTCTCGGATGGGAACTCCCGAGGATCTCGTCGGGATGTGCTTGTTCCTGCTGTCCGACGAGGCGTCCTGGATCACCGGGCAGATCTTCAACGTCGACGGCGGACAGATAATCCGATCATGACTGAGCAATTGCGCCTCGGCTACATCGGGCTGGGCAATATAGGTGCGCCGATGGCCAAGCGGCTGGTCGGCTGGCCGGGCGGGCTTACCGTGTACGACGTGCGGACCGAGGCCATGACGCCGCTGGCCGAAGTCGGCGCCACGCTGGCCGACAGCGTCGCCGACGTCGCGGCCGCCGACATCATCAGTGTCGCCGTGCTCGATGACGCGCAGGTGCGCGACGTCGTCGGCGAGCTCGCACCGCGGGTGAAGCCGGGGACGGTCATCGCGATTCACTCGACCATCAGCGACACCACCGCCGTCGAGCTGGCCGACGAGCTCAAGCCACGAGACATTCACATCGTCGACGCGCCGGTCAGCGGCGGTACCGGTGCCGCCGAGACGGGGGAATTGGCCACGATGGTCGGCGCCGCGCGCGAGGTGTACGAGCGGGTCAAGCCGGCATTCAAGCAGTGGGCTTCGCTGGTCGTTCATGCCGGCGAGCCCGGCGCCGGAACCCGAATGAAGTTGGCGCGCAACATGTTGACGTTCACCTCCTACGCCGCGGCATGCGAGGCGATGAAGCTGGCCGAGGCGGCCGGTCTGGATCTGCAGGCGCTGGGCAGAGTGGTGCGGCACACCGACGCGCTTACCGGCGGGCCGGGAGCGATCATGTGGCGTGATGACATGAAACCCCTTGAGCCGGACCATTTCCTATACGAACCATTTCTGCACACGCGTGGGCTCGGCGAGAAGGATCTGAGCCTGGCACTGGCCTTGGGTGAGGCCGTCGCGGTGGAACTGCCGCTGGCCGCGGTGGCTCGTCGGCAGTTGGCCATCGGCCTTGGGGTACCGCACACGAAGGAAGAGACGTGATGGACGAGCGGCGCCGCAAGGGCCTCGAGAAGATGAACGAGGTCTACGGCTGGGAAATGCCCAACGTCGAGGGCGACGCGTACTTCGACCTGACCGCCGATCACCTGTTCGGCAGCATCTGGACCCGACCGGGATTGTCCATGCGCGACAAGCGCATCATGACGTTGACGGCGGTGACCGCCATCGGAAACCGCGACCTGGCCGAGATCCAGATCAATGCCGCCCTGCTCAACGGGGAGCTCTCCGAAACCGAACTGAAGGAGATGGCGGTCTTTTTGACCCACTATCTCGGGTTCCCCCTGGGTTCGATGCTCAACGGCGCGGTTGACACCGTCGTGGCGAAACGCAGGAAGGCTGCCGCCAAGGGCGCCGCCGAGGACAAGAAGGCCAATGTCGACGACGCGATCCGAATGCACAAGGGCAAAGACCCGGGCTAGGGTGAGGTTTCGTGCGCGTCCTGGTGATCGGTTCCGGTGCCCGTGAACATGCGTTGCTGGTGGCTCTGCGCAGGGACCCACAGGTCGACGCGCTGGCCATCGCGCCCGGTAACGCCGGGACTGCCGCCATTGCCGACCAGTACCAGGTCGACATCAGCTGCGGTGATGACGTAGCCGCGCTGGCCCGCCAGGTCGAAGCGGACCTGGTGGTCATCGGCCCCGAGGTCCCGCTGGTGCTGGGGGTGGCCGACGCGGTACGCGACGCCGGCATCGCCTGTTTCGGCCCGGGCAAGGACGCCGCTCGCATCGAGGGCTCCAAGGCATTCGCCAAGGACGTCATGGCGGCGGCCGGCGTACGGACAGCGGCCAGCGAAATCATCGACAATCCAGCGCATTTGGACGCGGCGCTGGACAGATTCGGTAAGTCCGTCGGCGAACCGGCCTGGGTGGTGAAAGACGACCGGTTGGCGGCCGGCAAGGGCGTGGTGGTGACGCCGGACCGCACGGTGGCCCGCGCCCATGCTGCCGCACTGCTCGAAGCCGGGCACCCCGTGCTGTTGGAGTCCTATCTGGACGGTCCCGAACTGTCGCTGTTCTGCCTCGTCGACGGGCAGACCGTGGTTCCACTGCTGCCGGCACAGGATTTCAAGCGGGTCGGCGATCACGACACCGGCCCCAATACCGGCGGTATGGGCGCCTACGCTCCGCTGCCCTGGCTTTCCGCCGAGGCCTGCCGCGACATCGCGGCCGAGATAGTGGAACCGGTTGCGGCCGAACTGGTTAAACGCGGCTGCCCGTTCACCGGCCTGCTCTACGCCGGTCTGGCGATCACCTCGCAAGGTCCGGCCGTGATCGAATTCAACTGCCGCTTCGGCGATCCGGAGACGCAGTCGGTGCTGGCGCTGCTGGACTCGCCACTGGGCCAGCTGCTGTACGCGACGGCCACCGGAAAGCTGGCCGACTTCGGGGAACTGCGCTGGCGCAGTGGCGCAGCGGTGACGGTGGTGCTGGCGGCGGAGAACTATCCCGGCAAGCCGCGGATGGGCGACGTTGTCCTCGGCGCCGAGGCAGACGGGGTGCTGCATGCCGGAACGGCACGCCGCGAGGACGGGGCGATCGTTTCCTCGGGCGGTCGTGTCCTCTCGGTGGTAGGCACCGGCGCCGACCTGAAAGCGGCACGTACGGCTGCGTATCAAATCATGAGCTCGATTCGGCTGCCCGGCAGTCACTTTCGCCACGACATCGGCCTGGCGGCCGCAGAGGGGAAAATCACCGTTTAGAAGCCGGCGGCCTGGCCGTCGCGGCGTGGGTCACTCACCGCGAGGTAGCCGTCGTCGAGGCGCCAAATCGCCTGACAGCTTCCGAACTGGTTGTAGTCGTCGGAGGTGACCAGTTCGTGACCGCGCCGGCGCAGTTCGTCCAGGGTGTCATGCGGAAAACCAGGCTCGCAGGCGACCTGGTTGCCGTGCACCCAACGGAACCGTGGACCGTCACACGCCGACTGCGGATTCTGGGCGTAGTCGACGATGCGCACCGCCACCTGTACATGGCCCTGCGGCTGCATCGGGCCGCCCATCACGCCGAAACTCAGCACCGGGGCACCGTCCTTGGTCAGCAATCCCGGGATGATGGTGTGGTAGGGACGCTTGTTGGGACCGACGCGATTCGGATGCCCCGGCGTTGCAACGAAGTTCGCTCCGCGATTCTGCAATGCGATCCCGGTGCCGGGTACTACCACGCCGGAGCCGAATCCGAAGTAGTTCGACTGGATCATCGACACCATCAGCCCGGAGGCGTCGGCGGCAGCCAGATACACCGTGCCGCCCTTGAAGGTTCCCGCGCGTGCCGGCTTCGCCCGCGCCGGGTCGATCAGCGCCGCCCGTTGCCGCAGATAGTCGCTGTCCAGCAGACGCTGCGGTGCCATCGCCATTTGGTCGATATCGGCTACATAGGCCTGTGCGTCGGCGAACGCCAACTTCAACGCCTCGATCTGCAGATGCACGCTGTCCGCGGAATCCACCGCCAACGACGCCATATCGAACTGCTCGAGGATGCCCAGCGCCATCAACGCGACGATTCCCTGGCCGTTGGGCGGGATCTCGTGAACGGTGTAGCCCCGATAGTCGCGACTGATCGTGCCCACCCAGTCGGCCCGGTGGGCGGCCAGGTCGCCGGCGCGCATGGCGCCGCCGTGCGCCAGGGCGTGCGCCTCGAGTTTTGCCGCCAGCTCACCGCGGTAGAACGCATCACCGTCGGTCGCGGCGATCTGCTCGAGCGACGTGGCGTGGTCGGTCAGCGTGACGCGCTCGCCGGGTTTGGGCGCCCGGCCGCCGGGCAGGAACGTCTCGGCGAATCCCGGCTGGGACGCGAAGACCGGCGCCTGCGCTGCCCATTGCTCAGCGACCGTCGGCGAGACCAGAAACCCATTGCGGGCATACGAAATTGCCGGCTCGAAAAGCCGCTCGAACGGGAGCCGTCCGAACTTTTGGTGCAATTGCGTCCACCCCGAGACCGCGCCGGGCACGGTGACCGAATTCCAGCCGAGCAGCGGAATGCCGTCATCGCCGAAGTACTCCGGTGTCCAAGCGGCCGGAGATCGGCCCGAAGCGTTGAGCCCGTGCAGTTTTCGGCCATCCCACACGATCGCGAAGGCGTCCGCTCCGATGCCGTTGGACACCGGCTCGACCACGGTGAGGGTGATTGCGGTGGCCACTGCGGCGTCCACCGCGTTGCCGCCGTCGGCGAGCATTCGAAGACCGGCCTGCGCGGCCAGCGGTTGCGACGTGCACACCACGTTTCGCGCCAGAACAGGCTTGCGCGGCCAGGCATACGGCAGGTTCCAGGCGAACGGCACAGTCACTGTCGGATCGTAAGCCAAGTGGTCTGCCCTGCCTTATCGTTGGCACTACGGTAGTTGTTACTATTGCCCACTATGCCCAAGCCCGTCATCGTCAGCGCTGTCCGCACCGCAATCGGGACATCGTTCAAAGGTTCACTGGTCAACACGCCCGCCGAGGTGCTGGCGACTACCGTGCTGACCGAAGCGGTCCGGCGATCGGGAGTTGAGCCGACCGCTGTCGATGACGTGATTTTCGCCGAATCTCATTACGGTGGCGGTGATTTGGCGCGTTACGCCGCGGCAGCCTTGGACATGGCGTCGGTTCCCGGACAGGCTGTCAACAGGCACTGCGCCGGCAGTCTCACCGCTGTGGCCAACGCCGCCGCCCAGATCGGCTCGGGCGTCGAGCGGGTGGTGGTCGGCGGCGGCGTGCAGTCGTTGTCCACCGGCCCGCTGATGAAATGGCGTGTCCCGGGCCAAGGCCTGGAATTCGAAGAGCCCTGGATGCCGCCGACCCACGTCGAAGCGCCCGACGCGCCGACCCGCGACATGTCCATCACGGTGGGCTGGAACACCGCCCAAGCGGTGGGGATCACCCGCGAAGAGATGGACGCCTGGGCGCTGCGCTCGCATCAGCGGGCCATCGCAGCGATCGACAGCGGTGTGTTCGCCGACGAGATCGTCCCGCTGAAAATCCAGGGACCCGACGGCGCCCTGCAGGAATTCAGCGTCGACGAACACCCTCGCCGCGACACCAGCATGGAGAAGCTGGCGTCGCTGAAGGTACTGCACCCCGAGATCGACGGGTTCTCGATCACCGCGGGCAACAGCTGCGGCGCCAATGACGCTGCCGCCGCACTGACGCTGGTCGACGACGAGTACGCCCGATCGGCCGGCCTCGCCGCGCTGGGCACCGTCAAAACCTGGGCATCGGTGGGTGTAGAACCCCGCGACACCGGCCTGGGCGCGGTGCGGGTGATTGGCAAGGTGCTCGAGCGAGCGGGCCTGTTGCCCGGCGACGTCACGTTGTGGGAGATCAACGAAGCGTTTGCCTCGGTCCCGATCGCCGCCTGCCGTGAGTACGGGCTCGACGAGGAACGCGTCAATATTTACGGCAGCGGATGCAGTCTGGGCCACCCCATCGCGGCCAGCGGGGCCAGGATGCTCACCACGCTGGTACATGAGTTGGGCCGCCGGGGCGGCGGCCTCGGTGTCGCGGCGATGTGTGCGGGCGGCGGCCAGGGCGGTGCCGTGGTCATCGAGGTCTGACCTTCACGGCGAGGCCTTCGCCGAGATCGACGGTAGCGCGCAAAAGACCGAGGAGCAGCCTCGATAGCGCCAATCTCGGCGTACCCAGTGCGCTCAGGCCGTCAGCAGCGGCGCCATCCAGGTCAGTTCGGCCGGCAGCTGCGAGCTCCAGAACGACGCGTCGTGTCCGCCGGGCGAAAATCCACCGGCCGGGGGGTTGGGCAGCTGGGCCACGAACTGCTTCGTCGCGGCAAGGAACGGATCACCGGTGCCGCAATCCACCCGGATCGGGATGGACGCCAGCGCGGGCATCCCGAAAACCGAGTTGGCCGACCAGTCGTCGGCGCCGTCGAATGCGCCCGGTGCGGTCGCCCCGGGGGAGAGCCACAGCGCGGGGCTCACGGCGCAGATCGCCGCGGTGCGTCCCGGCCCGAGCCGACCGCCCAGCAGTAGCGCGCCGTAGCCGCCCATCGACCAGCCCAAAAAAGCCACCCGGGAGGTGTCCAGGTTCTGGCTGTCCAGCATCGGGATGAGTTCGTTCAGCACCATCGCGCCCGAGTCTTCACCGGAAGCTCTTTTGTGCCAATAACTTCCGCCGCCATCGACAGCCACGACCGCGAACGGCGGCAGGCCGGCGTCGACCGCTTGGGCCAAACCTTGCTCGACGCCCCCGGCCATCACCGTGGCCGCATCGGATCCCTTGCCATGCAGTGCGATCACCGGCCGCAGTGGTTTGGTCTGCCCAGGCGGGCGGGCGATCGCCCAATTGGTGCGGACACCACCACGAGCAGCCGAAACGAACGAACCGGTCGCCATGGTCGGCGCCGCCGCGGAGGCCGGCTCCAACGGCACGTTCACCGGCGTCGCCGCCGAAGGCCGGACGGCCAGCAGCATGTCCAACGCATAGCCGCCGACCGCTCCGGCGGCCGCGCCGGCGCCGAGGCGCAATACGGTGCGGCGGCTCAGATCTGGCATGCCGGCCATCATAGGGGCCGGCCATAGCCGACATGCCGCGGCGATGTCATCGCGTAGTCGTTTGTCAGAAAAGGCAATACGGCACCGGCCTGGCTGGCAGCATGACTAAGCGTGACCGCAGCTGTCACTCCCAAGGGAGAACGTCGCCGGTACGCGCTGGTTAGCGCGGCCGCTGAGCTGCTGTGCGAAGGCGGCTTCGAGGCGGTGCGTCACCGGGCGGTGGCGCGTCGGGCGGGTCTGCCGCTGGCGTCGACTACCTATTACTTCTCCTGTCTCGACGACCTGATCGCCAGCGCGGTCGCGCACGTCGGGATGCTGGAGGTGGCGCAGTTGCGGGCCCGGGTCGCGACGTTGTCCCGACGCCGTCGGGGCCCCGAAACCACTGCCGACGTGCTGATCGACCTGCTGGTCGGCGACGAGGGCGGCACTCATCTGACCGAGCAGCTGATCTCGCGGTACGAGCGCTACATCGCCTGTGCCCGCTTGCCGGCACTGCGCGACATTCAGCGCCGTAACCTGCGTCAGCGTGCGGACGCGGTCTGCGAGGCCATCGAGCGGTCCGGACGCTCGGTGCGTCTGGAAATGGTGTCGGCGTTGATTTGCGCGATCGACGGCGCGGTGGTCTCGGCGCTGGTCGACGATCAGCAGAACCCGCGTGCGGCCGCCCGGGCGACGGTGATCGATATCATCGACGTGCTTGCGCCGTTCGACCAGCGGCCGGTAGAGATCTGACCGCCCGGCGGTCGCGTTAGTAGGGCAGCATGAACGGGACCGAGGCGATCGCGCATCAGCCGCAGCTGCACCGGGTGATGGGCCCGGGCCTGCTGTTGTTCTTCATCCTCGGCGACATCTTGGGCACCGGCGTCTACGCCCTCATCGGCGATGTCGCAGCCGAAGTCGGTGGCGCAGCCTGGGCCGCATTTCTGTTGGCTTTCCTGGTCGCGGGTGTGACGGCGTTGAGCTACCTGGAACTGGTGACCAAGTATCCGCGGGCGGCCGGGGCGGCGCTGTACGCGCAAAAGGCGTTCGGCAGACCGTTCGTCACGTTCCTGGTGGCGTTTGTGGTGATGTGTGCCGGCATCACGTCCGCAGCAACCGCGTCGCGTTTCTTTGCGGCGAACTTCGTTGTTGCATTCCACTTCAATTGGGGTACAGGCGGTGTCGCCGTCATCGCGCTGCTGTTCATGGCGGCGCTGGCCGCGGTGAACCTGCGCGGCGTGGGAGGAAGCGTCAAGCTCAACGTCGTGTTGTCCGTCATCGAGATCATCGGGTTGGCTTTGGTGATCCTGGCCGGGTTGTGGGCCTTTTTCCGCAGCGCCGATGTCGACTACACGCGGGCGGTCGCGTTCGACACCGCGGCCGACAAGAACGTTTTCGTCGCCGTCACCACCGCGACGTCGCTGGCCTTTTTCGCCATGACGGGTTTCGAGGATTCGGTGAACATGGCCGAGGAGACCAAAGACCCGGTTCGGGTGTTTCCCAAGGTGCTACTGGCGGCGCTGAGCATCGCGGGTGTCGTCTACATGTTGGTGGCGATCGTCTCGGTGGCGGTGGTACCGGTCGGTCCGCTGAAGGTCAGCGACACCCCGCTGATCGACGTGGTCAGGATCGCGGCGCCGGGCTTGCCGATCAAGGACATCCTGCCGTTCATCTCGATGGTCGCGGTGTCCAACACCGCGCTGATCAGCATGCTGATGGCCAGTCGGCTGCTCTACGGGATGTCTCGTGAGCGGGTGTTGCCACAAGCATTGGGCGCGGTGAGTCCGATCCGCCGGTCGCCGTGGGTGGCCACGTTGTTCGCCACGGCGATCGCGTTCGTGCTGATCCTTTACGTCACGAGCTTCGCCAATACCGAAGCCATCGAGATCCTGGGTGGCACCACGTCGCTGCTGCTACTGGCCGTGTTCACGCTGGTCAACGTCGCCGTCCTGGTGCTTCGGCGCGACGTGCGGGATCAGCGGCACTTCCGCACCCCCACCCCGCTACCGGTCATCGGATGTGTGGCCTGCATGTATCTGGTAACACCGCTGTCCGGTCGGCCCGGCCAGCAATATCTGCTGGCCGGGGTCTTGGTGGTGGCCGGCGTCATGCTGTCGGTGCTGACCCTGGCGGTCAAGCGCTGGCACGGAAACCGGGAGGCCGTCATCGTCGACGCCGCGAGGCTCAGCGCTGAACCGGAGCTCAGTTAGCTGTCGAGTTGTTGGCGGATCGCGCTCAGTTCCAGCTGTGCCTGCGCAAGCAGCCCAGCGACGTGGGAGACCCGCTCACGTAGGTCGTCGACGTCGGGTTGCGGCCCCACCCGCCGCCGAGAATCAGGCGCCACACCCGGTGGCAGCGCCGGAGTGACGATGTAGCCGGTCGCGAAGTCGCCGTAGACCGTCACGTCGTCCGGCCGGTGATACCAGTACAGCGCGACGTACGCACACAGCACGGCGTCGACCGGATCCTCGTCTCTGTCGAGCTGGGCCGGCCGGGTCGCGGCGGCTACCCGCTTGCGCAGCTCCACCCAGGACACGTTGTGGTTCACCCGCAGCCGCGGGGTGGCCTTGTCGAGCCCTTCGATCAGCGTCATCAACTGCAGCAGCGCGCGTTGACGGTCTGCGAAAGGACCCTTCTTGTACTTCAGGCTCTTCGACAACCGGAACAATGCGACGGTCGCCGGATGTGGATACACCTCGATCGCTCGGCGTGTCGCGCTGGAGGCCGGATCGATGTCCAAAGCGAGCGCCTCGGCCAGCCGGGCGGCGCGCGGACCGTGCGCGAATTCGGTTTTTTTGAGGTTGGCCGGGTGCGTGCCCGCCTCGAACCGCTGGAAATCGCGGTTGAGTGCAGTCTCGCACGGCCGGTAACCCGTCGGGTTGTTCACGATCAGCGGTGCATCGATGGCCATCCAGCAGTGGTCGCCGGCATACGGCGCCACCGCGTCGGCGATGCTTGCGTCGTCGCGAGCGGTTCCGACGTGCAGCAGCCGGCCCTCGACATCGACGGCCGCGACGCCGCTCTGATTGATTTCGCCCCACGCAAGGTCCACACCGACGAAGTGCATTCGCCCAGCCTGCCGCATTACACCCTTAAGCTGTGAGATTGTGAGCATCCCGAACGTGCTGGCGAGCCGTTATGCCAGCGCCGAGATGGTGTCGATCTGGTCTCCGGAGGCCAAGGTTGTCGCCGAGCGGCGATTGTGGCTGGCGGTGCTGCGGGCGCAGGCAGAGCTGGGTGTCGAGGTAGCGCCGGCGGCGCTGGCCGATTACGAGCGGGTGCTCGAAGACGTCGACCTCGCCTCGATCGCCGCCAGGGAGCGCGCGCTTCGCCACGACGTCAAGGCCCGCATCGAGGAGTTCAATGCGCTGGCCGGCCACCAACACGTGCACAAGGGGATGACCAGTCGCGACCTCACCGAGAACGTCGAGCAACTGCAGATCCGCCGGTCGCTGGAGCTGGTGTTCTCCCACGGGGTGGCGGTGGCGGCCCGGTTGGGTGAGCGGGCGGTGACCTACCGCGACCTGGTCATGACCGGGCGCAGCCACAACGTCGCCGCACAGGCCACCACCTTGGGGAAGCGGTTCGCATCGGCCGCACAGGAGACGCTGCTGGCGCTGAACCGGCTGCGGGAGCTGATCGACCGTTACCCGCTGCGCGGGATCAAGGGCCCGATGGGAACCGCGCAAGACATCCTCGACCTGCTCGGCGGCGACCCGGCCAAGTTGGCCGCGCTGGAACAGCGCGTCGCGGACTTTCTCGGCTTTCACACGGTGCTGACCAGTGTCGGGCAGGTCTACCCGCGGTCGCTGGACCACGACGTGGTTTCCGCGCTGGTGCAGTTGGGCGCCGGGCCGTCGTCGCTGGCGCACACCATCCGGCTGATGGCCGGCCACGATCTGGTCACCGAGGGCTTCGCGCCCGGGCAGGTCGGCTCGTCGGCGATGCCGCACAAGATGAACACCCGCAGCTGCGAACGGGTCAACGGCTTGCAGGTGGTGCTGCGCGGCTATGCGTCGATGGCAGCCGAACTGGCCGGCGCCCAGTGGAACGAGGGCGACGTGTTCTGCTCGGTGGTGCGGCGGGTGGCGTTGCCGGACGCGTTCTTCGCCATCGACGGGCAGATCGAGACGTTTTTGACGGTGCTCGACGAATTCGGGGCCTACCCGGCGGTGATTCAGCGTGAGCTGGACCGCTACCTGCCGTTCTTGGCCACAACCAAGGTGTTGATGGCCGCGGTGCGCGCCGGGATGGGCCGCGAAGCCGCCCACGAGGTGATCAAAGAGCACGCCGTGGCGGCTGCGCTGGCGATGCGGGAAGGCGCCGAGCCGGATCTGCGCGAGCGGCTGGCCGCCGACCCCCGGCTGCCGCTGGACCGGGCCGCGGTGGACGCGGCGCTGGACGACAAGCAGACGTTCGTCGGCGCCGCCGGCGACCAGGTCGACGCGGTGGCCGCGGACGTGGACGCGTTGGTCGCCCGCTACCCCGACGCGGCCAAATACACCCCGGGAGCGATCCTATGACTCTCGCGCGCGCCCTCTCGGAGATCGACTTCACCGACCTGGACAACTTCGCGCACGGGTTCCCACATGAGTTGTTCGCCATCCATCGGCGCGAGGCTCCGGTGTTCTGGCACAAACCCACCGAGCACACCCCCGACGGCGAAGGCTTCTGGTCGGTGGCGACGTACGAGGAAACCCTTGCGGTGCTGCGTGATCCGAAGACCTACTCGTCGGTGACCGGCGGACAACGCCCCTTCGGGGGCACCGTGTTGCAGGATCTGGCCATTGCCGGTCAGGTGCTCAACATGATGGACGACCCGCGGCATTCGCAAATCCGGCGACTTGTCAGCTCGGGGCTTACGCCGCGGATGATCCGCCGCGTCGAGGACGATCTGCGGGCCCGGGCCCGCCGGCTGCTGGACGCCGTGGTGCCCGGCGAGCCGTTCGACTTTTTGGTCGACGTGGCCGCGGAGCTGCCGATGCAGATGATCTGCATCCTGCTGGGAGTGCCTGAATCCGAACGGCATTGGCTGTTCGAGGCCATCGAGCCGCAGTTCGACTTCGGCGGCTCCCGCAAGGCGTCCCTGTCCTCGCTCTCGGTCGAGGAGGCCGGGTCGCGTATGTATGCCTACGGGCAGGAGCTGATCGCGTCGAAGCGCGCCGAGCCGACCGACGACATGCTGTCGCTCGTCGCCAATGCGACGTTGGACGACGCCGACGCACCGGCTCTCTCCGACCTCGAGCTGTACCTGTTTTTCAGCCTGCTGTTCAGCGCCGGCGCCGAGACGACGCGTAACGCGGTCGGCGGTGGGCTGCTGGCGCTCGCCGAACACCCGGACCAATTGCAGGCGCTGCGTTCCGATTTCGAGCTGCTGCCCACCGCGGTAGAGGAGATCGTGCGGTGGACGTCACCATCGCCGTCCAAGCGGCGCACCGCAACCTGCGACGTCACCCTCGGTGGACAGACGATCCGGGCGGGCCAGAAGGTCCAGATCTGGGAGGGTTCGGCAAACCGCGACGCCGACGTGTTCGAGAACGGCGACGAATTCGACATCACTCGTAAACCCAATCCGCACTTGGGCTTCGGGCAGGGCATTCACTACTGCCTGGGCGCCAATCTGGCCCGCCTCGAACTGCGGGTGCTCTACGAGGAGCTGCTGTCCCGGTTCAGCGGTGTGCGAGTCGTTCAGCCCGTCGAGTGGACTCGCAGCAACCGGCACACCGGTATTCGCCATCTGGTGGTGGAGCTGTACGGGGCGGAGTGAAAGTCCAGCCGGACGTCTTCTCGGCGGTGATGGCAACCGGGATCTTGTCCATCGCCGCACGCAACCATCACTACCCGTGGCTCAGCGGAGCGCTGGGCATCCTCGCCTCGCTTGCCCTGCTCGTTCTGGTGGCGGTGGTCGTCGTCGGCAATCGCCGAATCGCACGGTGGGACATGCGGGACTCCGACGTGACGCTGCGGTTGTTCACGTTCGTCGCCGGGTGCGCAGTGCTGGACTCCCGGCTGATGTCCCACCCGATCGTGGTCCGGGTACTCGGCGGGATCGCGTGTGCGTCCTGGCTGGCGTTGACGGTGCTCACCGTTGGCAACATGGCGGGTCAGCGGTGGGCGGCGCTGCGGGACCGCGCCCACGGCGCTTGGGAGCTGGCCAGCGTCGGCACCTCCGGTCTGGCGATCCTGGCCGCGCACGCTGCCGAGCACACCAACGACCGCTGGTGGCTGTGGGTGGCCATGCCGATCTGGGTAGCGGCGCTTGCCGTCTACGGCCTGATGACCTGGCTGATCCTGTGGCGCGCGGTGGCCGAAAGGCAGGACCGCGACGGGTTCGAGCCCGACACCTGGATTCTGATGGGAGGGCTGGCCATCGCGACCTTGGCCGGTGACCACATTCACCAGCTGGCCACCGGGCCGCTGGCCGACGGGGTGCGCACCTTCACCGTCGTCACGTGGGCGTTGGCCACGGCGTGGATACCGCCGCTGGTCTACTTCGGTCTGCACCGCATCAACCGGCGACCGGAGGTGTTGGCGCTCACCGGGGCATGGTGGACGCTGGTGTTTCCGTTGGGGATGTACTCGGTGGCCACCGACGCCATGACCGCCGAGCTGCACCTGCAGTCGATGCAGACGGTTTCGCTGGTGTTCTTCTGGACCGCGTTGGCGGCGTGGCTGATTGTGGTAGTCGCCGGGCTGCTACGAATGCGACGCCGTTTTTAAACCGCTCTCATCGGGATCTCGCCGGGATCTCGCCGAAATCAAGGCGTTTGGGATGGAGCGGCTATGGGCTGGTGAGGGTCAAGGTGGATCCCGCCGGACTGCAGTGTTTTGTCCAGCAGCGCCCACATCCATTCGGCGATTTGTGCGGCGAATTCGGCGAGGGGCAGGGGCGCGGGGTTGTTGAGCCAGTGGGTGGCGGCCGATTCGACGAAGCCGATGACCCCGAAGCTCAGTGTCTCGACTGGGGATTCGTCCAATCCGACTGCCTTGAAATATGCCTCGAGTGTGCGCGTTACGTTGGTGGCGACAGCGTTGTTGACTTCTCGGATGGCGGCGACGCCGTTGTCGTCATCGCTGAGCGAGTGGCGGGTCAGGTACTCGTACAGGTTTGGATGGTCGACGCGCCACTGTAGATGCCTCGACACGGCGTGGGTGATCATGTCGATCGGGCGTCCGGTCGGATTCCACACGGGTCTCTGCGCGGCGATCAGCATTTCGCTTGCTCGCCGCGCGATGCTGTGGTGCAGGTCAGCGGCGCCGTCGAAGTACCGATACAGCTTGGTGCGGGTCACCCCCACGTAGCCGGCGACCTGCTCGGTCGACGTCTGCGGGCCGTAGCGGGCGATTGCTTGTAGGGCCGCCTCCACGAACTCGGCGCGACGCCTTTCCCGCTGACCCGACCACCGGGCCGCTCGCCCGTCAACGGACCTGGACGTGGCCGCGCCGGCCGACTCGCTCCCACTCATGCTTTACACGGTACGCCATGTCCCGCTAACATATGCCGGTACACGACGTACCGGTAACCCTAGTTTTGGTATCAGGATGCGGCGCTCTTCGCTGTCGCGTCCTCGGAGGGTGGTCGCGTTTCTCGGCATCGATAAAGCAGATTGGAGCTTTCCATGAGCTATAAGTCGCAGCGCGGAGTCATGGTGGGTTTCGGTTCTGTCAATGGCCAAGTTGTTGTCCCCGCTGGTGGCCGGATAAAAGTCCCCACCCCGTGCGGTGATTCTTTGGTTGGTT
>LQPU01000026.1 GCA_002101905.1 Mycobacterium shimoidei
CATCTTCAGAAGACCTCGACCCCTACCCCGGTAACGACGCGCCGGCCAGCTCTACACCCTCAACTGCGAAGAGCCGGTTATGCCCGAGGCCTGGCCCGGCGCCGGCCCGATGTTGCCGTGACCATCCTGCGGTTGGCCAACATGATCGGACCGGCGATGGACACCACGCTGTCGCGATACCTGGCCGGCCCGCTTGTCCCCACCATCTTGGGTCGCGATGCCCGGCTGCAGCTGCTGCACGAGCAGGACGCGCTGGGCGCGCTGGAGCGTGCCGCGATGGCCGGTAAGGCGGGCACGTTCAATATCGGCGCGAGCGGGATCATCATGCTGTCGCAGGCGATTCGGCGGGCGGGCCGGATCCCGCTGCCGGTACCGGGATTCGGGCTGTGGGTGCTCGATTCGCTGAGACGGGCTAATCGCTATACCGAAATCAACCGCGAACAACTCGAGTACCTCAGCTATGGCCGAGTAATGGACACCACCCGCATGCGCGAAGAACTCGGTTATCAGCCGAAATGGACGACGGCCGAAGCATTCGATGACTATGTTCGCGGCCGAAGCTTGACTCCCATTGTCCGGCCAGAGTTGGTAGTCTCGCTGGAGAACCGTGCCGTAGCCGCAGCGCAGCGTATAAGTGGCCGGAAACCAATTCCATGGGGTGGGGGTAGGTAGAAATCGTGGCGGCTGACAACAGAGCGAAAGTCATTCCCCTACATACGAATCCGAATCGCCCCGCTGCGCAGCGACGTGCCGGTCAACGCGCTCAGGCGTCGCGTCGGCATCCGTCACTGCTATCGGAGCCCACCGGCCGGGCATCGGCCGAGCAGATTGCCGCCGTTGTTCGTGAGATCGATCAGCGTCGTCGCGCGGCGAGCGCCAAACCGGAAGACGACGGATCCGCCAGTGACCTGGTGCGGTGGGTCAGCGCGGTCGCCGAATTCGTTCGTCAACGGATCACCGGCGACTACAACGTTGACGAGTTCGGCTTCGACCCGCATTTCAACGATGCCATCGTGCGGCCTTTGCTGAGGTTCTTCTTCAAGTCGTGGTTCCGGGTCGAGGTCAGCGGAGTCGAGCATCTGCCCGACACGGGCGCTGCACTGGTGGTGGCCAACCACGCCGGGGTGTTGCCGTTCGACGGGCTCATGGCCTCGGTGGCGGTTCACGACGAGCATCCGGCTCATCGAGACTTGCGGCTGCTGGCTGCCGACATGGTGTTCGACCTGCCGGTGATCGGCGAAACCGCCCGCAAGGCGGGCCACACCATGGCCTGCACCGCCGACGCGCACCGTCTGCTGGCCTCGGGCGAGCTCACCGCGGTGTTCCCGGAGGGATACAAGGGCCTGGGGAAGCGATTCAAAGACCGCTACAAGCTGCAGCGGTTCGGCCGCGGCGGATTCGTGTCCGCGGCGCTGCGCACCAAGGCGCCGATCGTGCCCTGCTCGATCGTGGGGTCCGAGGAGATCTACCCGATGCTGGCCGACGTCAAGCTGCTGGCTCGGTTGTTGGGCGTGCCCTACTTCCCGATCACCCCGCTGTTCCCGCTCGCCGGCCCGGCCGGGATCATCCCGCTGCCGTCCAAATGGCACATCGCGTTCGGGGAGCCGATCCGCACCGACCGCTACGACGTCTCCGACGCCGAGGACCCGATGATCACCTTCGAGCTGACCGACCAGGTGCGCGAAACCATCCAGCAGACGCTGTATCGGTTGCTCGCCGGCCGTCGCAACGTGTTCTTCGGCTAGCTCGCGCTGTTACGGCTTGACCAAGGTGAACTGGCACACGTCGGTGTAGCCGTCCCGGAAAAGCTCGGCGCAGCCGGTCAGGTACTTCATGTAGCGCTGGTAAACCTCTTCGGACTGGATCGCAATGGCCTCGTCCTTGCGCGACTCCAGGGCGACCGCCCAGGTGTCCAGGGTGCGGGCGTAGTGCAACCTCAGCGGCTGTTTGTGGGTGAGCGTAAAGCCCGCCTTGGCCGCGTGCCTTTCGACCGCCGACGCCTGGGGAAGATCCCCGCCGGGAAAGATCTCGTCCATGATGAACTTGAAGAACCGCAAATGCCGCATGGTTAGCGGTAACCCGCGCTCGGCAAACTCGTCGTCCTCCGGCTTGACGATGGTGTGCAGCATCATCACTCCACCGGCCGGCAGCGCCTCGTAGGCCATCTTGAAGAACCCGTCGTAGCGGTCACGGCCGAAATGCTCGAACGCCCCGATCGACACGATCCGGTCCACCGGCTCGTGGAATTGCTCCCAGCCTTCGAGCCGCACTTGTTTGGAGCGTGGGCTGTCCAACGCCTCGAGTGCCTTCTGCACATGCGCGGCCTGGTTTTTCGACAACGTCAGCCCGATTACGTTGACGTCGTAGCGCTCGACCGCCCGGCACAACGTGGCGCCCCAACCGCAACCGACGTCGAGCAGGGTCATGCCGGGCTGCAGGCCCAGCTTGCCCAACGACAGATCGATCTTGGCCAGCTGCGCTTCCTCCAGCGTCATGTCGTCACGCTCGAAATACGCGCAGCTGTAGGTCTGCGACGGGTCGAGGAACAGCCGATAGAAGTCGTCAGACAAGTCGTAGTGGGACTGGACGTCGCCGAAATGCGGTGTGAGATCGCCGCTCACTGGTCGGTTGCCCCCTGGTTGGTAGCGGCTGCCACTGCGGCCCCGCCACGGATGGATGCAATGGCGGCGATCGTCGCGGCGGCGTCGGCATCCGGATTGGACGATTCCCCCAGCATAGTGACGATGCTGGTGATCACCGGCTTTTCGTCGGCGTCGGTGACCTCGCTGCGGATCTCGGCGATCACCGTGCCGTGTGACTCGATGACCGAGTCCAGATAGGTGTCGAAGTACAGCCGGTCGCCGACGACGATCGGCCGGTGGTAGATGAACTTCTGGTCGCGGTGCAACACCCGCGCGAGGTTGATCGGGATGTCGAATCTGGTGAAGACGTCCAGTTGGACGCGCCGGCCCGCCACCGCCAGAAAGGTCAGCGACGCCACCAGGCCGGTGTAGCCGGCCTCGGCGGCGGCGGCCTCGTCGTAGTGCGCGGGGTGATCGTCTTTGACGGAGCGGGCGAACTCACGGATCTTCTCCCGCCCGACTTCGAAGTAGTCGGGGTACCGGTAATGCGTTCCGATGAGGTCTTGGGCGCCTTCGGGCACTGCCATGCGCTGTTCTCCGCTCCTATGGATGCTCAGCGGCGCAGCTTATCAGCGAGATTGCCGTCAAGAGCGCCACGCTTACGTGTCAACCGCGCTCGCGGCGACGCGACACCGTCGCGGCCAGCGCGCCGCCGGCCGCCCCCAGCGCCAGCGCTGAGGGCACCCCGATCCGGGCGGCCTTACGCGCGGTGCGAAAGTCGCGGATCTCCCAGCCCCGTTCGCGGGCCAGGGCGCGCAGGCGGGCGTCGGGGTTGATCGCGACCGCGGTGCCGACCAGCGACAGCATCGGCACGTCGTTGTAGCTGTCGGAATAGGCGGTGCAGCGTTTGAGCTTGAGGCCTTCCCGGATGGCCAGCGAGCGCACCGCGTGGGCTTTGGCGGTGCCGTGCAACAGGTCGCCGACCAGCCGGCCGGTGAAGACCCCGTCGACCGATTCGGCCACCGTTCCCAGCGCACCGGTCAAGCCGAGCCGGCGCGCGATGGTCACCGCGAGCTCGTAGGGCGTCGCGGTGACCAGCCACACCTGCTGGCCGGCGTCGAGGTGCATCTGCGCCAATTCGCGGGTGCCGGGCCAGATTTTGTCGGCGATGATCTCGTCATAAATCTCCTCACCGAGGCCCATCAACTCGGCTGTGGGCCGGCCCTCGATGAACGCCAGCGCTTTACGCCGGCCTACCGCGACGTCGTTGCTGTTCTCCCGGCCGATGAGCTGAAACTTGGCCTGCGCATAGATGAATCCCAGCACATCCCGGTAGGTGAAGTATTTGCGGGCGGCCAACCCACGGCCGAAGTGCAGCAGCGACGAACCCTGCACCATGGTGTTGTCCACATCGAAGAACGCGGCCGCGGTCAAGTCGACGGGCGGCCGTTCGGGAGCCTGGTCCGGGGCGGGCCGGTCGTCGAGCGCGCGTTCGGCGCTGGCGTTGGAGGCCAGCTTCTCGAGGTCGGCGCGGCCGGAGCTCTCCGACGCCATCGTCGACCTCCTTTCGTAGAGCTTTTCACGAGTAGCCACCGTCACTTCAACACTATCCGCCCGCCCTGCAGACTGGGTGTGTGAGCGAAAGCCGCCGCCGAGTGGAGTTGCTGACCCGCGCCGGGTGCAGCATCTGCGAGCGCGCCTACGCCCAACTGGCCGGGCTGGCCGCCGAATTGGGTTTCGACCTGTCGGCCACCGACGTCGACGCCGCTGCGGCGGCCGGTGAGCCTCGGCTGCGGGCCGAGTTCGGCGATCGGCTGCCGGTGGTGCTGCTCGACGGCCGCGAGCACAGCTACTGGGAGGTCGACGAGCCCCGCCTGCGCGCCGACCTCGGCGCCGGTTGAGACGGCAGCCGGAATTTGGTGGGCTACCCTCGAACGACTACCGTAAATGTCAGTTCGTTCACTGGTGAAAGCAAGGGAGCAGGCCAGGTGATTCAGCCGTGAGCGTCCTGCTCTTCGGTGTCTCGCACCGCAGCGCACCGGTCTCCATTCTCGAGCAACTGTCCAGCGACGATGCGGACCAGATCAAGATCGTCGACCAGGTGCTGCAGTCACCGCTGGTGACCGAGGCCATGATGCTGTCCACCTGCAATCGCGTCGAGGTCTACGCCGTGGTCGACGCCTTCCACGGCGGTCTGTCGGTGATCGGGCAGGCGCTGTCTGACCATTCCGGAATGTCACTGGGCGACCTCACCAAATACGCCTACGTCCGCTACAGCGAGGCCGCCGTCGAGCATCTGTTCGCGGTGGCCAGCGGCCTGGATTCGGCGGTGATCGGCGAACAGCAGGTGCTCGGCCAGGTGCGCCGCGCCTACGCCACCGCCGAGGCCAACCGCACCGTCGGCCGGGTGCTGCACGAGCTGGCGCAGCGCGCGCTGGCGGTGGGCAAACGGGTTCATTCGGAGACCTCGATCGACGCGGCCGGTGCGTCGGTGGTGTCGGTGGCGCTCGGCATGGCTGACAGCCGGCTGCACGGCCTCAGCGACAAGACCGCCGCGGTGGTCGGAGCCGGCGCGATGGGCGCGCTGGCGGCGGCCCATCTGGCCAGGGCCGGTGTCGAGCAGGTCCACGTCATCAACCGGTCGCTGCCGCGCGCGCAGCGGCTGGCCCGCAAGGTCCGAGAAAAGGGCGCCCGCGCCGAGGCGTACGGGCTCGATCAGCTGGCCGGCGCGCTGACCGGCGTCGACATCCTGGTCAGCTGCACGGGCGCGGTGCGCCCGGTGGTTTCGCTGGCTGATGTGCATCACGCCCTGGCCGCCGCCCGCCGCGACGAAACCACTCAGCCCCTGGTGATCTGCGATCTGGGCATGCCGCGTGACGTCGACCCGACGGTGGCCGGACTGCCCGGCGTCTGGGTCGTCGACATGGAACGTGTGCAGCGCGAGCCCTCCGCGCGCGCGGCGGCCGCCGACGCCGACGCCGCGCGCCACATCGTCGCCGCCGAAGTGGCCAGCTACCTGGCCGGCCAGCGGATGTCCGAAGTCACCCCGACGGTGACCGCGCTGCGCCAGCGCGCCGCCGAGGTGGTAGAGGCCGAGCTGCTGCGGCTGGACAACCGATTGCCCGGCCTTGACACCGCTCAGCGCGACGAGGTGGCCCGCACCGTGCGCCGAGTGGTCGACAAGCTGCTGCACGCCCCCACTGTGCGGATCAAACAGTTGGCCAGCGCGCCCGGTGGGGACAGCTACGCCGAGGCGCTGCGTGAGCTGTTCGAACTCGACCAAACCGCGGTGGACGCCGTCGCCACTGCAGGCGAATTGCCTACGGTCACAAGCACTTCCGACGGTTCTGAGTAGCCGCTTGGTCGACGTGATCCGGATAGGGACCCGCGGTAGCCTACTGGCCACCACCCAGGCCGGCGGCGTCCGCGACCGCCTGATCGCCAACGGGCACGCCGCCGAGCTGGTCACCATCAGCACCGAGGGCGACCGATCGACCGAACCCATCGCCACCATCGGCGTCGGGGTATTCACCGCGGCGTTGCGGGAAGCAATCGAAGACGGCCGCGTCGACGCCGCGGTGCATTCGCACAAAGATTTGCCGACTGCCGACGATCCGCGGTTCACCGTGGCGGCGATACCGCCCCGTGAGGACCCGCGCGACGCCGTGGTGGCCCGCGACGGGCTGGTGTTGGCGGAGTTGCCGCCCGGCTCGGTGGTGGGCACCTCGTCCCCGCGGCGGGCCGCACAGCTTAGAGCATTGGGTCTCGGTTTGGAAATCCGCCCCCTACGAGGCAACCTAGATACCAGGTTGAACAGGGTAAGCAGCGGTGATCTCGACGCGATCGTGGTGGCCAGGGCCGGTTTGGCCCGGCTGGGCCGCCTCGACGACGTCACCGAGACGCTCGAGCCGGTGCAGATGTTGCCGGCGCCGGCTCAGGGTGCGCTCGCCGTGGAGTGCCGCGCTGAGGACCGGAGGTTGGCGGCACTGTTGGCAGCGCTCGACGACGCCGATACTCGCGCTTCCGTCACCGCGGAGCGTGCCCTGCTCGGCGAACTGGAGGCGGGTTGCTCCGCACCGGTGGGCGCGATCGCCGAGGTGGTCGAGTCCATCGATGAGGACGGCCGCGTCTTCGAGGAGCTGTCGCTGCGCGGTTGCGTGGCGGCGCTGGACGGATCCGACGTGATCCGCGCGTCCGGCATCGGCAGTCCGGGTCGGGCACGAGAGCTGGGGCTCTCCGTGGCCGCGGAGCTGTTCGAGTTGGGCGCACGGGAACTCATGTCGGGCGCGCGGTAGAACTCGCGCGCGAAATGAGTGGGAGTAGCAGATGACGACACGAGGGCGAAAGCCGAAGCCGGGCCGCATCATGTTCGTGGGCTCCGGCCCCGGAGACCCGGGCCTGCTCACGACACGCGCCGCGACCGTGCTGGCGAACGCGCCCCTGGTGTTCACTGACCCCGATGTGCCCGAGCCGGTACTGGCCTTGATCGGCACCGGCCTGCCACCGGTGTCCGGTCCGGCCGAAGCAGCGCCCCAGAGCGCAACCGAGGCGCCCGAGGGCGCGGCTGACGACGCCCCCGCCGCGGTGGTGTCGGCGGGTCCCGACATCCGGCCCGCCCTGGGCGAGCCGGCCGAGGTCGCCAAAACGCTGACGGCCGAGGCGCGTTCAGGACATGACGTTGTGCGGTTGGTGGCCGGTGATCCGCTGTCGGTGGACGCCGTCATCACCGAGGTGAACGCGGTGGCGCGCAGCCACCTGCAATTCGAGGTCGTGCCCGGCCTGGCCCCCACCTCGGCGGTACCGACGTACGCCGGGCTGCCGCTGGGCTCCTCGCACACGGTCGCCGACGTGCGCTCCGATGTGGACTGGGCGGCGCTGGCCGCCGCGCCCGGGCCGTTGATCCTGCAGGCCACCGCGTCGCACGTGGCCGACGCCGCGCGCACGCTGATCGAATACGGGCTGACCGAGACGACGCCGTGCGTGGTGACCGGCTCCGGGACCACCTGCGCGCAGCGCTCGGTCGAGTCCGCGCTCAGCACGCTGGCCGAAGGCGCCCCGCTGGGCGCGAGCGATCCCGCCGGCCCGTTGACCGGCCCGGTGGTGGTGACCATCGGAAAGACAGTGGCCAACCGGGGCAAGCTGAATTGGTGGGAGAGCCGGGCGCTGTACGGCTGGACCGTGCTGGTGCCGCGGACCAAGGACCAGGCCGGCGAGATGAGCGAACGGCTGACCGCGCACGGCGCGCTGCCGGTCGAGGTGCCGACCATCGCCGTCGAGCCGCCGCGCAGCCCCGCCCAAATGGAGCGCGCGGTCAAGGGTTTGGTCGACGGCCGCTTCCAGTGGGTGGTGTTCACGTCCACCAACGCGGTGCGCGCAGTGTGGGAGAAGTTCGGCGAGTTCGGTCTGGACGCCCGCGCGTTCTCCGGCGTGAAGATCGCCTGCGTCGGCGAGGCGACGGCCGACCGGGTCCGCGCGTTCGGCGTCAGCCCGGAGCTGGTGCCGTCCGGCGAACAGTCCTCGCTGGGTCTGCTCGACGAATTCCCGCCCTACGACAGCGTTTTCGACCCGGTCAACCGGGTGCTGTTGCCGCGGGCGGACATTGCCACCGAGACCCTGGCCGAGGGACTGCGCGAGCGGGGCTGGGAGATCGAGGACGTCACCGCATACCGGACGGTGCGGGCCGCGCCGCCTCCCGCGGAAACCCGGGAGATGATCAAGACCGGTGGGTTCGACGCGGTGTGCTTCACGTCGTCGTCGACGGTGCGCAACCTGGTCGGCATCGCCGGCAAGCCGCACGCCCGCACCATCGTGGCCTGCATCGGGCCCAAGACCGCCGAGACGGCAGCCGAGTTCGGCCTGCGCGTCGACGTGCAACCCGAGACCGCCGCGATGGGCCCGCTGATCGAGGCGCTGGCCGAGCACGCCGCCCGGCTACGAGCCGAGGGCGCGCTGCCACCGCCGCGTAAGAAGAGCCGCAGGCGCTAGCCGTGGCGATCGTAAGCGCGGCCGTGGCGGGCGCAGCGGGCCGCCACCATAGGACGCGGCCGGGCGCAGCGGGTCGTCACGGGAGGCAGTAATGCCCTACCCCCGGCAGCGCCCGCGTCGGCTCCGCTCAAGCCCGGCGATGCGCCGCCTGGTCGCCCAAACATCGGTCGAGCCACGGCATTTGGTGTTGCCGATGTTCGTCGCCGACGGCATCGACGAGCCACGGCCGATCGCCTCGATGCCCGGTGTCGTCCAGCACACCCGCGATTCGCTGCGCAGCGCGGCCGCCGACGCGGTGGCGGCCGGGGTGGGCGGGCTGATGCTGTTCGGGGTGCCTCGCGAGCAAGACAAAGACGCCGTCGGGTCGGCCGGCACCGACCCCGAGGGCATCCTCAACCTGGCGCTACGTGATCTGGCCAAAGACCTCGGCGAGGCTACCGTGCTGATGGCCGACACCTGCCTCGACGAGTTCACCGACCACGGGCATTGCGGCGTCCTCGACACTCGCGGCCGGGTCGACAACGACGCTACCCTGGCCAGATATGTGGAAATGGCTGTGGCGCAAGCAGATTCCGGCGCCCACGTGGTGGGGCCGAGCGGGATGATGGATGGGCAGGTCGCCGCGATCCGGGACGGGCTGGACACCGCCGGGCACACCGACGTGGTGATCATGGCCTATGCCGCCAAGTTCGCGTCGGCGTTCTACGGGCCGTTCCGGGAGGCGGTGAGCTCCAGCCTGTCCGGTGACCGCCGCACCTATCAGCAGGAGCCGGGCAACGCCCGCGAGGCGCAGCGTGAGGTGCAGCTGGATCTCGACGAGGGGGCCGACATCGTGCTGGTCAAACCCGCGATGGGCTACCTGGACATCGTCTCGGCCGCGGCGTCGGTATCTCCCGTACCGGTCGGCGCCTACCAGGTGTCGGGGGAGTACGCGATGATCTCCGCAGCCGCGGCCAACGGCTGGATCGACCGTCGCGCCGCGGTGCTGGAGTCGCTGACCGGCATCCGCCGCGCCGGTGCTGACATCGTGCTGACCTACTGGGCCGCCGAGGCGGCGGGCTGGCTGTCATGAGCGGCCCGGCGAATTGGCCGGGTTACCCGCCCGGGCCGCCGGGACCGCCGGTACCGCCGGTGCCTCCGGGCTTACCGGCACCGCCAACGCCGCCCACCCGGCCGGTGGACGTCGATACCGGCTTCTGGTTGTGGTTGGCGGCCGTGCCGCTGATGGTGACCGGCTACGCGGTTGACCTGGTCGCCTCGCCGCGCCATCACGCATCGGGGCTGGTCTACGTCGCCTCCGGGCTGTTCGCGCTGGTGGTGTGCGCCATGGTCGTGACGTTTTTGATCCTGATGCGCGCCGGATATCGCTGGGCGCGCACGGTGTTGACCGGCGGCGGCGTGGCCGCCATCGTCTACGTCGGTACCCGGCTGTTCCGCGCGGACTGGCCGCCGCTGGCCGCGGTGATCTGTGCGGTCACCGGCATCGTCGGCTGCGTGCTGATCGCCGGCGGCATGTATCTACTGCACCGTCCCGACGCCCACGCCTACTTCACCAGGTAGCCGATTAGGCTGATCCACGGCCATGTGTCGCCGGGCGAGATCAGAGATGGAAGTGCAGTGACCACAGACACGGACACCAAACAGGCTCCGTTGTTCCGCGAGGTAGGCGCCAGCTGGTACTGGGTGCTGACCGGTCCACTGTCGGCGGCGGCGATGCTGCTGATCGAGCATTCCGGCGGCTACGGGTGGCAGCCGTTGGTCCCGGGATTCTTCCTGGTGATCGTTTCCGCGTTCGTCGCCTTGCAGGTGAAGGCCGCGCGCATCCACACCTCGGTCGAATTGACCCCCCAGACGCTGCGCCAGGGCACCGAGACCATCAAAGTGGCCGACATCGTGCGGGTCTATCCCGAAGCCGATAATCCGCTGGCCACCGAGAAGGAGCTGGAGCGCTGGCAGTCGGCGCGCGCACTCGGTGAGCTGACCGGGGTGCCCAAAGGACGGGTGGGCATCGGACTGCGGCTCACCGGCGGCCGTCACGCGCAGGCCTGGGCCCGGCGTCACCGGCTGCTGCGGGCGGCGCTGACCCCGTTGGTCGAGGAACGCGTCGAGACTGTCCCCGAACCGGAAGTCGACGACGATGACGACGCCGGGTCGCGCTGGTGAGGCCGGGTCGTCGGGCGATCATCGAACTCCTATCGGCCTGCGCGGCCGCCGCGGCCGGTGTGCTGGCCGCCGCACAGGTACGGTCCGTTGAATTCATCGAGCCGGTGCTCGACGGCCAGCCTGTCACCACGTCCGTGGCGTACGACCCGCCGACGCTGCTGCTGACCCTGCTGCTGGCGGCGGCTACCGGCG
Source organism: Mycobacterium shimoidei (assembly GCA_002101905.1). Classification (GTDB taxonomy): domain Bacteria; phylum Actinomycetota; class Actinomycetes; order Mycobacteriales; family Mycobacteriaceae; genus Mycobacterium; species Mycobacterium shimoidei. The sequence goes on from LQPU01000026.1 coordinate 10,923, forward strand.
TGCTGGTGGTGGTCGGGCTGGCCGATCCGCGGCGGAGCCGATACAGCCGGTAACCCGGTCAGGACGTCATCCAGGCCAGCTCGGCCGGCAGCTGCGCACGCCAAAACGCCACGTCGTGTTCGCCGGGCGGGAAGCCCCCCGCCGGCGGTGTCTGCAGCTGGGCGACGAATTGGCGGGTGGCCGGGTAGAAACGGTCACCGGTGCCGCAGTCCACTCGCAGCGGAATCGACGACAGCGCCGACAGGCCGAACACGGAGTTCTGCACCCAGTCGTCGAAGCTGTCGAAGGCGCCGGCCGCACTGCCCGCGTACGACGTATACAGGGCCGGGCTCACCGCGCAGATCCCGGCGGTGCGTTGCGGGCCCAGCCGGGCGCCCAGCAACATCGCCCCGTACCCGCCCATCGACCAGCCCATGAAACCCACCCGCGAGGTGTCCAGCCCCATGGTGGACAGCAGCGGCAGCAGCTCGTCCAGCACCATCGCGCCGGAGTCCTCGCCGTTGGCCCGCCGATGCCAGTAGCTGTTCCCGCCGTCGACGCTGACCACGGCGAACGGCGCCCGGCCGGCCCTGACCACCTCGGCGAGGCCCTCCTCGACGCCGAGGCCCATCACACCGGCCGCGTCGCTGTCCTTGCCGTGCAGCGCGATCACCGGCCGCAGCATCCCGGTCTGGCCGGGTGGCCGGGCGATGATCCAGTTCGTCTCGATGCCGCCGCGGGCCGTCGAGATGAACGAGCCGGACACCCGGGTCGGAAACGCGCTGCCGCCGGCCACCGGCTCGATTGGTGTTGGGGTTGCCGGGCTTTCGGACGGATCCAGCAAGCCGCTCAGCGCCCACACACCCGTCGCGCCAAGCGTCGCACCGGCACCCAGACGCAGCAGGGCACGACGAGACAGCTCGAGCATGAGCGACATCATGCCGCGTGGACCGGCGCTCCCCGGCGACGCAATCGAATCGATGACAAGTTGAGACCAACCGGCCCGGGGGAGCCGGGCCAGCTAGCCGCCGATGCCGTGAGCCTCCAGAAAGTCGTCCGGAATCGATGCGGTCAACCGGCCGACGAACGCGTAATAGAACAGCTGCGTGCCCTCCATCGACAGCCGGTGGCGATACAACTCGAGGTGGTAGATATCGAGATACTTCGAAAAGATGAGGGCGCGTATCAGCCGGGAGAATCCGGTCTGCTCATCCGGGTTCAAAAATGAATGCTTGATATTGAACGCCAACCAGCCATGAGTTTTGATGAGCTTCATCGCGTTGAAAAACGCCCGCGGTGGAATATCGCCGAATCCCAGCGCCGCGACGCAGGTCAGGCAGTCGAAACTCCACTCGGCGAGTTCATCGTGCAGTTGCGGGTCCGGATCCGCCAGGTCCGCGATGTAGTAGGCGTCGTAGACGGTGGGCCGGTCCCGGTAGGCGGCATCGCGTGCCTCCGGCACGATATCCACACCGACCAATCGGGCTATTCCCTCACGCTTTAACTCATCACCCATCATCCCGTTGCCGGCGCCCAGATCGAGCACCCGCAACTCTGTCAGCGGCTCGCGCTCGGTGCGCAACGCGCGTTGCAGGAGTTCCATGACCTTGCCTGGTGAATTGCAGCGCAGCCGTCCGTAGAAAAGCTCCTCGTACAGGCCCGGGCGCTTGTAGATCTCCGCGTAATCGTGAAACCGCAGCTCGCGTGACTCGCCATTCTCGATCAGCTTGAATAAGACCTCGTCTTGGGCAAGTCGTTCTGAATTGACGGGTGGAAATTGAATTCGGTATATCTGCGAAGTCACTAAGCAACTTTAACACTCGCCGTAACCGTTTCGTTATCGGGGGTCTGCGTGATATCGCCGCCGTGGGGCGCGGGCGCCCCTGACCGAGGGCTTGGTACAAAGACCAGAATATGTAACACTGTTCCGCATGACGGAGCTCGCTCGGCAGCCCGAGACCGCCCCCGAGACCGCCGAGGCCCTGCCGCTGGGTCCGCGATCGCTGGTGTGGCGCTACTTCGGCGACAACCGCATGTTCTTGGTCGGCCCACGGCCCGCGGTGCTGCAGAACATGCTCGCCGAGCTCGGGCAGGGCGTCTTGGATCACTCGGTGTTCTTTTCCGACACCGCCGCGCGGGTCAAGCGTTCGCTGCCGCCCATCTTCATGACTGTCTACGGTTCTGACGACGACAATCCGGGCCAACAGGTGCGCGACTTCCACCACGAGATCAAGGGCACGATGCCCACCGGCGAGCGCTACCACGCGCTGGATCCGCAGACCTATTACTGGGCACACGCCACCTTCGTCGACCAGGTGCTCTACTTCGCCGACACCTTCGTCAAGCGACTCACCGACGAGGAGAAGCAGCAGATTTACCTCGAGTCGAAGACCTGGTATCGCCGCTACGGAGTCAGTGATCGCTTCATGCCGGCCGATTACGCCGAGTTCCAACGCTATTGGTCCGAGATGCTCGACAACGTGGTGGTGGCGCACAAGACCGCCAAATACGGCGTCGGATATGTCACCAAGGGCTTTCCATGCCCCAAGGGCGTGCCGCCGCTGGTATGGCGGATGATTTCGCCGCTGTTCAACCCGGTGGCGGCGTTTTTGACCACCGGCGGGCTGCCGCCACAGGCCCGCAGCCTGCTCAACCTGCCGTGGAGTGCGCGCCAGGAGCGCCGTTATCAGCGCTTCGCCGCCATCTGCCGTTCGGCGCCGGTCAACTGGCTGTGGGATCATCTACCGATGCGGTTGCGCTACAACAGGTTTGCTCGTGCCGGCTTCGCCCGCTGAGGGCTCCGTCGATCCGGCCACGCGCGCCATCCTCGACGCCGCGGTCGTCGAGTTCGAGCAGCACGGCTTTCGCCGGGTCGCGCTCGACGACGTTGCCCGACGCGCCCGGGTCAGCCGCACCACCATCTACCGACGGTTCGCCGGGCGCGACGAGCTGGTGGCCGCCGTCATCGACCGGGAGAACGCGGCGCTGTTCGCCGACATCGCCGACGAACTGAAAAGCCGCCGGCCGCAGTCGAATTACTATGTCGAGGCGTTTGTGTTGTCGATCATGCGGTTTCGCCGGCATCGCGTGCTTACCCGGATGATCGCCGAAGAGCCCGGCTTGACGCTCGAGTTGGCGAACGAGCATTGGGGTGCCGCGGTCGAGCGGACGGCGGCCGCGCTGCGGGTGATCTTCCCCGATGGGTTCGCCGAGCGCATCGGGTCAGCCGCCGTCGACGAGCTGGCCGAGACCATCTTGCGTTACGCGGCAATGGTATTGCTGCTGCCGAGCCGCCGCCCGCTGCGCACCGCCGACGACCTGCGAGCGTTCGCCACCGAACACTTTTTGCCCAGTCTTCCCGCCGCGCTGCGCACTGTGCCGGTCTGAGAGCCCTAACGCGCCGCGCCGCGCCAGCGCAAAGCTTCCAACGCCACGGCAACATGTACGCTACTCTCCTTGAGCGGCTTCGGCAGCAGCTCGTCAGCGCGGGCAAGCCTGCGCAACAACGTATTCCGATGTGTGAACAGGCTCGCAGCCGCCCGCGAGGCGTTGCACTGCTCGTGGATAAAGGTGAGAACCGTTCGCTGCAGTTCGGCGTCCGCCGACTCGAACTCACCGAGGGTGTGTTTGATGAAGCGGTCCGCCCGTTCGGGATCGGCGGTGACCAGCGCGATCAGCTCAACATCGGTGAAGCCGACAACTCGCTGGGTCGAGCCGAGCCGCACCACCGTGCGTTGAGTGGTGATCGCGTCGAAATGGCTGCGCCGGAAGCCATCGATTCCCGCCGCCGTGGGGCCGACGGCGATTCGCACGCCGGGCAGTTGGCTGATCGCTGCGGCAACACCGGTCAGATCCGGGCCGTCGGCGCCGGGCACCCACACCCATCGGGTGGCGGCACCGGCCAGCACCGAAAGCGATCGGCGCCCATCGGCGTTGTGCGCCAACGCATCCGCGGCACGGTCTAAGTCGGACGAAGTCGTGGTCGATTCGTCCCCCCAGATCACCGCCGCGGTGTGGCTCTGGCCAAGGCGATAACCGAGGCGGTTCTCGGCGTGCTGCGGTGTGATGGGTGCACCGTCGAGGATGAGCGCGACAGTTTCCCGTTGTTCAGCGTGCGTTCCGCGGGTGAGCTCATCGCGTTCGAGCCGCATCTGGTGGTAGATGCCGGCGATCGTGGCGTCGATGAACGACCCGATCGAGGCCGCCGAGACATCAAGCAGCTCACGCAATTCGTCGGGATCAGAAGTCAGCGCGAACGCAATCTGCATCCAGGCCCGCCACGCCACGTTTTGCCCGACCCGGTATGCGTCCACCGCCGTCGACTCGTCCAGGCCGCGCCGAACCAGGTGCCGCGCGATGGTGAGCGACTCCGGCCCGAGATTGGGCGGTACGGGCTCACCGGGGTGGCTGATGTTGGCGGCCGCCCAGTGCAGCCGATTCGATCGATTGCTGCGCCGGACCGCCTCGGCGAGCACCGGATCGCTGGCAATGGCGCGCATGTACTCCGGCGTCAGGGTCGCCTTGTTTATCCGATCGAGTCGGTCCTCGGGGCTGTCGATGATCATCCTGGCGCCCAGTTGCATCAGCTCGCACACCCGCTTCGACGGCTGATCCCAGTTCATCCGCGGAGCGTAACCGGCACAGGTGCACCATGCACCACTATTGATTGCTGTCGGTGCGTAATGCCCCTGTTCTACGGCCCCGTCAACCGGGACCATTAAGCGTGGTGTAACAAATCTCTCAGGTTTTTGTCAGGTCGGGAGGCGCAGCATGCGGCTTGGGTTTGGCCCGTACGTCACTGCCGGCATCGCGGTCATCGGCGCCGGAGTCATCGCCGTCACCCCGATAGCAGCGCCGGGCCCTGATCGCCATGTGGCCGACATTGCGCTCACTGCCGGCGACGAGCCAGATGTCGTCATCGACGTCGTGCGGCACGCGGAGATGATCTCGCCGTTCGAGAACCTGCTCACTCCGTCTCCGGCGTTTCCAGGGGCTCCGCTCAGCGAGCACGGCTTGCAGCAGGCGCAGGACGTCGGGAATCAACTGTTCGACGAACTCGGCCCGGTTGCCGGCATCTTCGAAGGGCAGGGCCTGCGGGAGATGGGAACCGCCGCGCCGTTCGCGGAGCTTGAGCACATGACCTCGCAGATACTGCCCGGGCTGAATGAAATCGACGCCGGTATCTACGCGCTGGATCCGATCGAAAGCCTCGGCGGGCGAATCGCTTTCCTGACCGCGGGCGCGTGGTCGCTGGGAGCGCCATTCGGCCTGGCGTTGCTGCCCGCCCCGGGCTCGTCCGACGTCAACGGAGTGGTGTTCAACGACAGGTTCACCGACGCCATCGACACGATGTACAACGCCGCCATTGCCAACCCGGTCGTCAGCGACAACGGCCAGATCACCGATGTGGCGTTCAACAGCGAAGCGTCGATCTTTGTCTGGGCGCTGATGAACGTCAAAAACCCCGATATTCCGTTCTTTTTGGAGCGCATCGCCGAATCCCACACCGTCCCGAACGGGCTTTCCACAATCTTGTTGCCCAACACCGGCATCGTCGAAATTCAGGGCAACCCCACCGACGGCTGGACGCTGGTCAGCTGGGACGGCGAAGCCATCCCGGAAAATCCTGATCTGCTCTCGGCCCTGTTCGTCGACCTGCGTGATGTGGCGCTGCCGGTGCAGGTAGCGGAATGGAACATCTTCGAGGCAATCCTCAACGGCGATCCGACGCTGATCCAGGACACGCTTGCCGAAGGCATCCAAAACGTCGGCACCGCAATGGCCCAATTCCCCGAAGCGGTGTTCACCGACATCGTCGACGCGCTGACGAACCTCGGCGCTTAAAGCTGATCCAGAAAGGCAGCAGGATGCAGGTCAGGTATCGCCCGTACGTCGTCGCCGCCGTGGCCCTGATCGGCGCCGGCGTCATCGCCATTACCCCGATGGCGACACCCGGCCCCGACGTGCACCCGATCGACATCCAACTCACCAGCGACGAAGCGCAAGATGCGCAAGATGCGCAAGATATCGTCATCGACTTCGTGCGGCACGGACAACGGATGCCGCCGGCCAACGAAGTCGTCACCCCCTCGCCGGATCACCCCGGGCCTCCGCTCAGTGAGCTCGGTGAACAACAGGCGCAGGATGTCGCGAACCAACTTCACGCCGAACTCGGCGACCATGTCGCCGGGATCTTCTCCGGGGAGGCGATCAGGGACATCAATACCGCCGCGCCGTTCGCCGATCTGGAAAATCATGATATCCAGATCCTGTCCGGCCTCAACGAGATTGACAGCGGCATCTATGCCGGTGCGCCACTGTCAAGCCTGTACGGCTACCTCTACGAACTGACCCCGATGTTGTGGACCCTGTTCGGACTTGTGGGAGTGCCCATACCCGGCTCGGTGGAGGACCCCAACGGCGTGGTGCTCAACGAGAAATTCACCGACGCTGTCGAGACGATGTACAACGCCGCCATGGCCAATCCGGTCGTCAGCGACAACGGTGAGATCACCGCGGTGGCGTTCAACAACGAAGCGGACCTTGCTGCCTGGGTCACGCTCAACGTCAACAATCCCGACATCTCGTTCTTCTTGCCGCTGACCATTGAAACCATCCTGGCCGACAACGACGGATATCCGCTGCTGCCCAACGGCGGCGTCGTCGAAATCAAGGGCAATCCCACCGACGGCTGGACGCTGGTCAGCTGGAACGGCCAGATGATCCCGCAGGATCCGGGATTGTTGACCGAGCTGCTCGTGGACCTCCGCCACGTGATCATCGTGCAGCAAACCGAGACCTGGAACATCTGGCAGGCATTGATGGGCGGGGATCTGACGACCATCGAAGATGCGATTCAAGTTGGCACGCAAAACCTCAACACCGCGGTCGCCCAGTTGCCCGAAGCGATGTTCAACGACATCGTCGACGCCATTCAGAACATCGGTAACGACACCGGCGGACAAGCGGCAGGGGATACGGCGATGATGTTCAGCGACATCTTCGCGGCACTGTTCTAAGCTGCACGGAGAACGATGGCAACCGGATCGCAGCGAGTTGTTCGGCTGGCCGGGACGGCGGCCAGCATGGCGACCGGCGCGCTGGCGTTGTTCACGCTGTCTCCGCACGCGGTCGCCGAGCCGAACCCGCTGCAACCGGTGATCGATCAACTCATTCAGGCCCAACAGCAAGTCGAGGCCGATACCAGTGGCTTTCCGTTTGTCCGGCCGACCGACGTGGGTCCCATGCTGCACGAGTATTCGCAGAATCTCGCCTCCACTCTGCTTGCTTCGCAGCTGCCCCCGCTGACCTTCTCGCAGTTCGACTCCCTGGGCATTCCATGGGCGCCGTACCCATGGAATGCCCCGGCCACCAACATGCAGCAATTCTTGACGCTCGCCAATCCCGACGACCAATACGGCGTGTTGCCCGTCGACCCGGACCACACCTACACGATCACCGTCTACCCAGGCCCCGGCACCCAAGACCTGACGTTCGCCGTCAATGCGGGTGACGGCGTGACGGTCGATTACACGCCGCTGCGGGGCTTCAATTTGGCGAACGCCACGCCCAATCCCGACGGCAGTTACACCGTCATCCTCAGTGCCACTGCCCAGCAAGGCAATTGGGTTGATATCGGCGGTGGCGACAGGGTGATCATTCGTGACACCGTCGGTGACTGGGGCCAGATACACGACAGCCTCACCATCGAGGAAGAGGGTGTCACCCAGTCGAACATGCTGCCGCTGCTATCGGAGGACCAGATCTCGTCGCTGCTGGCTACCGTCGCCGGCAACGAAGTCAGAGAGAATCTGTCCCCGACCTACTTCGGCCAGATGGACGTCCCGCAGTCGCTCCCGGACAACACATTCAGCCCCATCCAGCCGACTGTCCCGTTCATGCCCGGGCCGTTGCTGCCCGGCAACAATCAGATCAGCAGCCTGGGCAATTTCTCGCTCGAACCCGGTCAGGCGCTGATTCTCAAGGTGCCCGACGTCGATGCTGCGTATTCAAGCGCGATGCTTGCCAACACGTTCGGACAGACCGCCGCACCGGTGACCGCGACCGGAAACCTCAATGACACCCAGGTGTTCCACGCTGCCGACGGCTTCACCTACTACGTCATCAGCAGTCAAGACCCCGGTGTCGCGAACTGGCTCGACACCGGTGGTGTCGAGCACGGAGAGGTCTGGCTGCGGTGGCAAGGTCTGTCCGGTGAGATACCCACCACGCCGGTACAAGCCGAGGTGGTCGACATCGCCGACGTCCGCGAGGAACTTCCGGCCGACACTCCGCTGATCACTCCTGCCGAACGTACCGCCGACCTCCAAGAGCGCTTGTTTGAATGGGACTACGCGCACCATCAGAACAACGGCCTGGCCTGGCTGGCCGGCAACCTCGAGTACAACCAGATCAAAGCGGCGATGGGCGCCGAGCAGTTCAACGAGATATTCGGGGGTCAGACAACGGTATTCGGCGTACCCCAGGACGTGCCATCGGTAGTGGATCGGCTGACGTCACCGGAGTTGATTCCGAACATCGTGACCATCGTCAACGCTATCCTGGCCGATCCGGAGAACACCCTGACGGCCATCATCAACAACGTGCCGCTGGCGATCAAAGACATCGAATTGCCGGTGATCTTCTCGGTGCTGAGTCTGCAGGAAGCCGTCCAGGGTGGCCTGGGCGCGCCGTCGTTTGCGACCGTTTTCGAAAATATGCTGACTGACCCGGTCACCAGTATCACCGCCGGCATCCTCAACGCGCGCGACGATCTGGCCGTCGCGGTGATGAATGCAAGCGACTCGACATCGTTCGATGACGCTGTGCCGCTGTGGGCTTCGCTGGAACAGATCAATCAAGGGATATTGCAGACCCTTACCAGTGCGCTGGATCTGCTGCCCTGACAGTCTTCAGCCGGCGCGGGTGAGCAGCAGCGTCGATTCGACCCCGGTCGACCCCAGCAGCTGGCGCCAGGGTGACTTCAGCAAGCCGAGCGCTTCCCCCGTCGGCACCACGCGAGGATCGGTGACGTCAAATGTCTTGCCGTACAGTTTGACCCGGCCACCGCCGGCCGCGTGCAGGTTCTTCACCCAATCCCGGTCCGGCCGATACGGCAGCAAGATCGCAACACCGCCATCCTGGGTGCGAAACGCTGACACCGGCGTGCGGTAGATCTTGCCGGAGCGCCGTCCCACATGCTCGACCACCGACCACATGGGCAGCCAGCCCGAAAGTGGCAACACAATGCGATTGGTAACCCGGCGGTTGAACCGGGCATGCTCGCGAGAGAACAGCACGCTAATCGGTTTTGGTCAATAGCACCGCTTGCTCGAACGGCAACCGGGCGAAGATCGGCCGCCACGCACCCGTGACATGCTCGGCCGCCTCGGCCTTGGTGACCATCCGCGGCTGCGCAACGCCGAACGTTTTGCCGTGACGGCGCAGCCGTGCGCTGCCGGCCGCGGTGAGGTTCTTCAGCCAGTCGCGGTCCGGGCCGTAGGTCAGCATGATCGCCACGCCGGGCTTGCCGTCGACGTCGGCGGGGAAAACGCTCAGTGGGGTGCGGTACGGCTTGCCGGAACGTCGCCCGACGTGCTCGAGGATGCCGAACGAGGGGGCCCAACCCGCCCACATCCGCTGGATGGGGTTGGTGACGTGCCGGTTGAAACGCGCGAGTCGCTGCGGTAGTTGCATGGGGTCCATCCAACTGTCGTCGGCTGTCCAACTCAACCCGCAATCGCACCGGAAGGCCCCTTGACGCGGCCATCGTCCGCCGGGCAATATTCATCGAACGATGACTTCATCGAATGATGAATTTTCGAGCGATAGGACCACCATGACCGGATACTTGGCCGCCCTGACGCTGGTCGTTCTGCTCGGGTCCGTGGTGACCCGGGTCATCCAGTTGAGGCGTGAAGGCACCCAAGCCATGCATTTCGCCAGCATGGATAAGAAGGACTTCTTGATTCCGCCGTTTGCGTTGTTCTACTTCTATACGGTCTTCGCGGCCGCATTCGATTGGCCTCTCTTAAGCCGGCACAAGCTGTTTGAATCCGAGCTCGTCGGGTGGATCGGCGTCGGACTCTGCGCCGGCGGCCTGCTCATGTTGATACTCAGCCTGGTGTCGTTCGGCAGGAGTTTTCGCGTGGGAATCGATGCCGACAATCCCGATCAGCTTGTTACGGCGGGCGTGTTTGCGTTCAGCCGCAACCCGATCTATGTCGGGTTTGCTTTGGTTTTGATAGGCGAATTTCTGGTCTTTCCCAATTGGATTCCGTTGGCCTACCTTGTCGTTGGCTGTTGGCTGGTTCACCGGCAAGTGTTGCGCGAGGAGGAATTTATGCGCCAACACTACGGGCAGCAGTATGCCGAGTATTGCCGACGGGTCCGAAGGTATCTGTGATGAGGTAACGACTACACCCTGTAGTCGATGCGTTTACCGCGGCTGGGACACTGGTGGGCATGGTTACCGACGCTTCGGCGAAGCTGTTCGACGACGCCTGCGCGGTCATCCCCGGCGGGGTGAACTCCCCGGTTCGGGCCTTCCAGGCGGTCGGCGGCACCCCGCGCTTCATCACCGAGGCCAGCGGCTATTGGCTCACCGACGCCGACGGCAACCGCTATGTCGACCTGGTCTGCTCGTGGGGGCCGATGATCCTCGGCCACGCGCATCCCGCGGTGGTCGACGCGGTGGCCAGGGCCGCCGCCACCGGCCTGTCGTTCGGTGCGCCCACGCCCGCCGAGACCGAGCTGGGCGCCGAGATCATCGCTCGAATGGCGCCCGTGGAGCGCATCCGGTTGGTGAACTCCGGCACCGAGGCGACCATGAGCGCGGTGCGACTGGCCCGCGGTTTCACCGGTCGCGCCAAGATCGTCAAGTTCTCCGGTTGCTACCACGGCCACGTCGACGCCTTGCTGGCCGACGCCGGGTCCGGCGTCGCGACCCTGGGGCTACCGTCCTCGCCGGGTGTCACCGGTGCCACCGCGGCCGACACGATTGTGTTGCCCTACAACGATATCGACGCGCTGCAGCAGACTTTCGGCCGGTTCGGCGACCAGATCGCCGCAGTGATCACCGAAGCGAGTCCCGGCAACATGGGCGTCGTCCCGCCGGTACCGGGCTACAACGCCGCGCTGCGGGAAATCTCCGCCGAGCACGGTGCGCTGCTGATCGTCGACGAGGTGATGACCGGGTTCCGGGTCAGCCGAAGCGGTTGGTATGGAATCGATCCGGTGGATGCGGACCTGTTCACATTCGGCAAGGTGATGAGCGGCGGGTTGCCGGCCGCGGCGTTCGGCGGGCGTGCCGACGTGATGGAACGGCTGGCGCCGCTGGGACCGGTGTATCAGGCCGGGACGCTGTCCGGGAACCCGGTGGCGGTGGCCGCCGGGTTGGCGACGCTGCGCGCCGCTGACGACGCGGTCTATGCGGCGCTGGACGCCAACGCCGACCGGCTCGCCGGTCTGCTTTCTGAAGCCCTGACCAAAGCTGGTGTGCCGCATCAGATTCCGCGGGCAGGCAATATGCTGTCGGTGTTCTTCGCCGAGGAGTCGGTGACTGACTTCGCTACCGCCCGCGCCAGTCAGACGTGGCGCTACCCGCCGTTCTTCCACGCCCTGCTCGACGCCGGCGTCTACCCGCCGCCCAGCGCCTTCGAGGCGTGGTTCGTCTCGGCGGCCCTCGACGACGACGCCTTCGACCGGATCGCCGACGCACTACCGGCGGCCGCCGCGGCCGCTGCCCGGGAGTCGACACCCTGATGGCCGAACAGACCCGCATTCACCTGGTGCGCCACGGCGAGGTGTACAACCCGGACGGCGTGCTGTACGGCCGACTGCCCGGATTCAGCTTGTCGGACAAGGGAAGACGGCAGGCGCAGGCGGTGGCCGACGCGCTGGCCGACCGTGACGTCGTCGCGGTGATCGCCTCCCCGCTGCAGCGGGCCCAACAGACCGCCGAGCCGATCGCGGCGGCCCATGACCTGCCGGTGGACACCGATCCCGACCTCATCGAATCGACCAACGTCTTCGAAGGCCACCGGCTCGGGCCCGGCGACGGCGCCTGGCGCGACCCGCGCTTCTGGTGGCACCTGCGCAATCCGATCACCCCATCCTGGGGCGAGCCCTACAAGCAGATCGCGGCGCGGATGACGACCGCGGTCGACAAGGCGCGCGCTCGCGCCGCGGGCCACGAGGCGGTGTGCGTCAGCCACCAGTTGCCGGTGTGGACGCTGCGGCTGGCGCTGACCGGCAGGCGGCTCTGGCACGACCCGCGTCGTCGGCAGTGCGCGGTGGCGTCGGTGACCTCGTTGGTCTACGACGGCGACCGCCTGGTCGACGTCGAGTACACCGAACCGGGTGGCTGTTGACGATGGCTCGCCGCAGAATCCTCGCCGGGGCGGTGGCGGCGCTGCTGGCCGGGCTGTCGGCCGGCTGCTCGACCGGCGACGACGCCGTCGTGCAGGGCGGCACCTTCGAGTTTGTCGCGCCGGGCGGCAAAACCGACATCTTCTACGACCCACCGGAGCGCCGCGGCCGGCCCGGCCCAGTGAGCGGACCGGATCTGATGAACCCAGCAGGAACGGTGTCGCTCAACGACTTTCCCGGCAAAGCCGTCGTCATCAATGTCTGGGGGCAGTGGTGCGGGCCGTGCCGGGCCGAGGTCGCCCAGCTGCAGCAGGTTTACGACGCCACCCGCGCCGACGGCGTGGCGTTTCTGGGCATCGACGTGCGGGACAACAACCGCCAGGCCGCCCAGGACTTCGTCACCGACCGGCACGTGACTTATCCGTCGATCTACGACCCCGCGATGCGCACCATGATCGCGTTCGGCGGCAGATACCCCACCACGGTCATCCCGTCCACCCTGGTGCTCGATCGCCAACACCGGGTTGCCGCGGTCTTCCTGCGTGAACTGCTCGCCGAGGATCTACAGCCGGTCGTGCGGCGCATCGCGGCAGAAGAGCAAGCTGCGCCGGGACCACAATGAACGGCCTGACAGGGTTTTCGGCGATCGCCGCGTCCGGACCGCTGCTGGTGGCGCTGGCGGTGTGCGTGCTTGCCGGGCTGGTGTCGTTCGCATCGCCGTGCGTGGTGCCGCTGGTGCCCGGCTACCTGTCGTATCTGGCCGCGGTCGTCGGCGTCGACGAGGCGCCCGGTGCCGTCAAGGCCCCGCCGGCTGCGCGCTGGCGGGTCGCCGGCTCGGCGGCGTTGTTCGTGGCCGGGTTCACCGCAGTGTTCGTCCTCGGCACGGTCGCGGTGCTCGGCATGACCACCACGCTGATCACCAATCAGCTTGTGCTGCAACGGGTCGGCGGTGCGCTGACCATCCTGATGGGCCTGGTCTTCGTCGGCTTCGTCCCGGCCCTGCAACGTCAGGCCCGGTTCACCCCGCGGCAGTTGTCCACGGTGGCCGGGGCGCCGCTGTTGGGTGCGGTGTTCGCGCTGGGGTGGACGCCGTGTCTGGGGCCCACACTGACCGGAGTGATCACCGTCGCCTCGGCCACCGACGGCGCCAGCGTCGCCCGCGGTATCGCGCTGGTGATCGCCTACTGCCTGGGCTTGGGTGTTCCGTTCGTGGCGTTGGCATTCGGGTCGGCGGCCGCGGTGGCCGGCCTGGGCTGGCTGCGCCGACACACCCGCGCGCTGCAGATCTTCGGCGGCGTGCTGCTCATCGCGGTCGGCGTGGCACTGGTCACCGGTGTGTGGAACGAGTTCATCTCCTGGCTGCGCGACGCGTTCGTCTCCGACGTGAGGTTGCCGATTTGAGACGGCTGGCGGCCTGGACCCGCAACACCTGGCGCACCCTGACCTCGATGGGCACCGCGCTGGTGCTGCTGTTCCTGCTGGCGTTGGGCGCGATCCCCGGCGCATTGCTGCCGCAGCGCAGCCTCAACGCGGGCAAGGTCGACGAGTACCTGGCTGCCCATCCGGTGATCGGGCCGTGGCTGGATCGCGTGCAGGCGTTCAACGTGTTCGGCAGCTTCTGGTTCACCGCGATCTACGTGCTGCTGTTCATTTCACTGGTCGGCTGCCTCACCCCGCGGATGATCGAGCACGCGAAAAGCCTGCGCGCCACACTGGTGCCCGCTCCGCGTAACCTGGCCCGCCTGCCCAAACACCACGCCGCGCGGATTGTCGCCGGACCCGGGCAGCTCAACGCGCTGGCCAACACGATGGCCGGGCGGCTGCGCGGCTGGCGCACCGTCATCCGCCATCACGACGACGACCAGACCGTCGAACTCTCCGCCGAGAAGGGCTATCTGCGCGAATTCGGCAACCTGGCATTCCATTTCGCGCTGCTGGGGCTGCTGGTGGCGATCGCCGTCGGCAAGATGTTCGGTTACGAGGGCAACGTGATCGTCATCGCCGACGGCGGCCCCGGCTTCTGCTCGGCGTCACCGGCGGCGTTTGACTCGTTCCGTGCCGGCAACGTCGTCGACGGCACCTCGCTGCATCCAATCTGCATCCGCGTCAACGACTTTCAGGCGCAGTATCTGCCATCAGGGCAGGCCACGTCGTTCGCCGCCGACATCGACTACCAAGCCGGCCGGGATCTGAACACCGGTAACTGGCGGCCCTACCGGCTGGCGGTCAACCATCCGCTGCGGGTGCAGGGCGACCGGGTGTACCTGCAGGGCCACGGCTACGCACCGACGTTCACCGTGACCTTCCCGGACGGGCAGACCCGCAGCGCCACCGTGCAATGGCGACCCGACAACCCGCAGACGCTGCTGTCGTCAGGCGTGGTGCGCATCGACCCGCCGGCCGGAAGCTACCCCGACCCCGATCAGCGTCGCCGGCACCAGATCGCCATCGAGGGTCTGCTCGCACCGACCGAGCAGCTGGACGGGACGCTGCTGTCGTCGAGCTTTCCGGCGCTGAACGCTCCGGCGGTGGCCGTGGACATCTACTCCGGCGACACCGGGCTGGACAGCGGTCGGCCGCAGTCGCTGTACAGCCTCGATCACCGGCTCATCGAGCAGCACCGGCTGGTCAAGGCCACGCGGGTGAACCTGCGCGCCGGCGAGCAGGTCCGGCTCGAGCAGGACGGCATTATCGTGCGGTTCGACGGCGCCGTGCCGTTCATCAACCTGCAGGTGTCCCACGATCCCGGCCAGACCTGGGTGCTGGTGTTCGCGGCGATGATGATGGCCGGGCTGCTGGTGTCCCTGCTGGTGCGCCGCCGGCGAGTGTGGGTACGCATCACCCCGAGCGGGGCAACCGATACGGTCAACGTCGAGCTGGGCGGCCTGGCCCGCACCGACAACTCCGGCTGGGGTGACGAATTCGAACGGCTGACGGACCGGCTGCTGGCCGGGTCCGAAGCGCCTGACCGAAGGGAGTTGAGCCTGCGATGAACACCGCGCACATCCACGTCGGGCTGGCGCACGCCTCGGACTGGGCGTTCACCTCGGCGCTGGTGATCCTGGTGGTGGCGTTGCTGCTGCTGGCCGTCGAGCTTGCCTACGCCCGTAGCCGCCGCGCCATCGACCGTGAGCTGGTCAGCGCTGGCGTCGCCGCCGACAGCACCACCCCCGGTGTCGTGCTGGACGCCCCGAGGCGGCCGTTGGACGAACGTGTGGGCCGGGCCGGTCTCGTGCTGGTCTACGCGGGGATCGGGCTGTTGCTGGCCTGCATCGTGCTGCGCGGCCTGGCCACCGTGCGGGTGCCCTGGGGCAACATGTACGAGTTCATCAACCTGACCTGCTTTTGCGGCTTGGTCGCCGGCGCGATTGTGTTGCGCCGGCCGCAATACCGCCCGCTGTGGGTGTTCCTGCTGTTGCCGGTGCTGATCTTGCTGACGGTGTCGGGGCACTGGCTCTACACCAACGCGGCGCCGGTGATGCCGGCCCTGCAGTCCTACTGGCTACCGATCCACGTGTCGGTGGTCAGCCTGGGCTCCGGGGTGTTCCTGGTCGCGGGCGTGGCCAGCATGTTGTTTCTGCTGCGGATGTCGAAGCTGGGCGACCCGGACACCCCGGGCGTGCTGGCGCGGATGGTGCAGCGGTTGCCCGACGCGCAGACCCTGGACCGCATCGCCTACCGGACCACGATCTTCGGTTTCCCCGTCTTCGGCTTCGGGGTGATCTTCGGCGCGATCTGGGCCGAGCAGGCCTGGGGCCGGTACTGGGGCTGGGACCCCAAAGAGACTGTGGCGTTCATCGCCTGGATGATCTATGCCGCCTATCTGCATGCCAGGTCGACAGCCGGGTGGCGGGACAGGAAAGCGGCCTGGGTCAACGTGGTCGGCTTCGCGGCCATGGTCTTCAACTTGTTCTTCGTTAACCTGGTGACTGTGGGCCTGCACTCGTATGCCGGTGTGGGCTGATTAACCCGAGTACCGCAACGAGGGGAAAGTACAGGTGTCTGAGCATCCGGCCCAGGGCGCTGGGGCGTCTCGGAGGCGTGAGGATCATCCAACGACAGAACTGCCGCCGCAGCCGCCGCGCCCCGGTGAACCGGACCCCAGCACCCGCAACGCCGAGACCAAAGCCTTCGCCGGTTTCCGAACCGAGCGCCGCTTCGTCGACAACGAGACCGTAGGCGGCCTGGCGCCGCCGACCCGCGCCGAACCGCGCGCCTGGGCGGCCACCCCGCCCACGGGACTGTCCCAGCTCGAGACGCCGCCGTACAGCGGGGGTACCGGCTACTACACGGGACAGGCGCCAACCCCGGCGACGGGCACGGGGTATCGCCCCGCGCCCACCCACCATCCGCCGTCGCCGTATCCGGAGCTGTCCACGAGCACCCTGCTGCGCCAGGTCAAACCCGCGCCCTCGGAGGGCTGGCGCAAATGGCTGTACATCCTTTCCGGCCAGCTGATCAACGTCGGGGAAAGCCCCCGGGTCATCCGCTACAACGACCTGACCGTCCAGGTCAACCGGCCGTTGCGGGGTTGCTATCGCATCGCGATGCTGTCGCTGAAGGGCGGGGTCGGCAAAACCACGATCACCGCCACGCTGGGCGCCACCTTCGCGTCCGTCCGCGGCGACCGGGTGATCGCCGTCGACGCCAACCCGGACCGCGGCACGCTGAGCCAGAAGGTGCCGATGGAGACGGCGGCCACCGTGCGGCATCTGCTGCGCGACGCCGACGGCATCCAGCGTTACAGCGATGTGCGCAGCTACACCTCGCAAGGGCCCAGCAGGCTGGAGGTGCTGGCTTCCGAGAGCGATCCGGCGATGTCGGAGGCGTTCAGCGCCGAGGACTACTCCCGCACGCTGGACATTTTGGAGCGCTTCTACGGCTTGGTGCTCACCGATTGCGGCACCGGGCTGCTGCACTCGGCGATGTCGGCGGTGCTGTCCAAGGCCGATCTGCTGATCGTGGTCAGTTCGGGTTCGATCGACGGGGCGCGTAGCGCTTCGGCGACGCTGGACTGGCTGGACGCCCACGGCCACGAGGATCTGGTGCGCCAGTCGATCGCGGTCATCAACGCGGTGCGGCCCCGCTCGGGCAAGGTCGACATGCAGAAGGTGGTCGATCACTTCTCGCGGCGTTGCCGCGCGGTGCGGTTGATGCCGTTCGACCCGCACCTGGAGGAGGGCGCCGAAATCAACCTGGACCGGTTGAAGCGAGAGACGCGGGAAGCGTTGATCGAGCTGGCAGCTGTTGTCGCCGACGGCTTTCCGAGCGACGTAGCGCGCAACCCCGGCTTTATCTAGCGCGGGTTGTTATCGCCGTGGCTTAGCCGCCAGAGAAACTCCGGATCGTCATCGGGCCCGATGACGCGCGTCTTCGGGCGGTTCACCTGCGAACGCGCGGCCCGCCAGCCGACGTAGACCAACGTTCCCAGGACCAGGATGAGGAGCAGGTAGAGCATCAACACCTCCTTGGTCCGAATATACCCGCGCCGTACCCTCGAACCGTGCCAGCTGCTCAAAGCTCTACCGGCCGCGCGATCGTCGACATCCTGCTCTACGTCGCGGCGCGGCTGCTACTGGTGGCCGCGTTGGCTGCCGCCATCTACGGGGTGGCGCTGCTGCTCGGCGTGCACGAATTCCCGGTCGCCATTGCGGTGCTATTCGCGCTGATCATTGCCATGCCGCTGGGCATGTGGGTATTCAGCCCACTGCGCCGCCGCGCCACCGCCGGCCTCGAGGCGGCCACCGAGCGCCGCCGCCGCGACCGTGAGCAGCTGCGTGCCCGACTGCGCGGCGAGGCGCCGTCCGACGACAACTGAACCCACCGCGGGCTGTCAATGTTTCTTGACGCCCTTGCGACTGTCAAGCTATCTTGACAATCATGAGCGACGGATCCGATCTCTCGGAAGCGGCCGCCAGCGCGGACCCTGCTGTGGGGTTGCGTGCGGTGCGGGCACTGCAGCGGATGCAGGAGCGGTTGGAGGCGATCCACGTCGCCAATGCCCGTGAACAGGGCTGGAGTTGGCAGGCCATCGCCGACGCGCTCGGGGTCAGCCGGCAGGCCGTGCACCAGAAGTACAACCGGAGGCGATAGCGCATGGTTTTCGAACGGTTCACGCGCAGCGCACGCGCAGCGGTGACGCTTGCCCAAGAAGAGGCCAAGAAACTAGGAGACGACGAAATCGGTTCGCAGCATGTGCTTCTCGGGCTGATGCGGGCTGCCGACGACGACCTGGTGGCGGTTTTGCGCGGTTACGGATTGACCGCCGACGTGGTGCGGGCCCGGCTAGGCGCTACCACCGCCGGCGATTCCTTCGACGAGGACGCCGAGGCCCTGCGCGTCATCGGTATCGACCTCAACGCGGTCCGCGACAGTGTGGCGCGCACCTTCGGCCCCGACGCCTACGATCAGGCGTTGCGCAAATCCGGTCGACGCCGGCGACGGCGCGGACATACTCCGTTCACTCATGCGACAAAGAAAGCGCTGGAGTTGTCGCTGCGAGAAGCCTTGGCCCACAAGGACAAGCAGATCCGGTGCGAGCATGTGTTGCTTGGCATCCTGCGCGGCGGCGACAACGCCGCCGCCGGTCTTATCACCGAACACGTCTCCATTGCACAGTTGCGCGCCGCGGTGAACGCGTTGCTGGACAAGGCCGCATAGTTATCGGTAGCCGGCCACTGCTAGCGCCGCCGCAACTGCGATCGACCACACCAGCATCGCCAGCCCGGTGTCGCGCAGCACCGGGATCAGCTGCGGCCCGGTGTCATTGCGGCGCACTGGTCCGGCGGCCCGCAGCGCCAGCGGCGTAGCGACGAATCCTGCTGCGCACCACGGTGTCGCGACCATCAGCGCCAGGGTCAACAGTGCGGCGATCGCCAGCAGTGCCTGATACAGCGTCCGTGTCCTGCCGTCGCCCAGCCGCACCGCCAGCGTGACCTTGCCGGACTGCGCGTCGGTCGGGATGTCGCGCAAATTGTTGGCCACCAGAACCGCCGAGGACATCGCACCCGTCGCGGCTGCCAGCGTCAGCCCCACCCAGTCCACCCGCAAGGCCTGGGTGTACTGGGTGCCCAGCACCGCGGTCAACCCAAAGAACACGAACACCGACAGCTCGCCGAATCCCGCGTAGCCGTAGGGTTTTGAGCCACCGGTATACCACCATGCCGCCGCGATGCAGGCGGCGCCGACCGCGATCAGCCACGGCGCGGTGGTCATGGCCAACGCCAGCCCCGCCGTGGCGCCAACGCTCAGGCTCAGCATGGCCACGGCCAGCACCGACCGTGGCGTGGCCAACCTCGAGCCCACAAGCCGCACCGGGCCGGCCCGGTCGTCGTCGGTGCCGCGGATGCCATCGGAGTAGTCGTTGGCAAAGTTGACCCCGATGATGAAGGCGCAGGAAACCAATAACGCCAGCAGCGCCTTCCACCACACCGCCGCGTGCAGCCAGGCCGCGGCGCCGGTGCCGGCGATCACCGGGGCGACGGCGTTGGGCAACGTCCGCGGTCGCGCACCGGCGATCCACTCCGAGACGCTGGCCATGGTGCGATCCTGCCATGATGGACAATGGGCGGAGCGATGAAGAGGAGCGGCGTACATGCTTGGAGTGATCGGCGGCAGCGGCTTCTACACGTTCTTCGGCGACAACGCGCGCAGCGTCAAGCTCGACACCCCATTCGGTGAGCCCAGCGCGCCCGTCACCGTCGGCACCGTCGGCGAGCATGAGGTCGCGTTTTTACCGCGGCACGGCGCGTCGCACCAATATTCCGCGCACACCGTTCCGTACCGGGCCAATATGTGGGCGCTGCGGGCGTTGGGGGTGCGGCGGGTTTTCGCGCCCTGCGCGGTCGGCAGCCTGACTCCCGAGCACGGGCCGGGCGCGATCGTGGTGCCTGACCAGTTGGTGGACCGCACCCACGGCCGCGCCGACACCTACTTCGACTCGGGCGGGGCGCACGTCGCCTTCGCCGACCCATACTGCGCCACACTGCGGGCCGCGGTGACCGGGCTGCCCGGGGTGGTCGACGGCGGAACCATGGTGGTGGTCCAAGGCCCACGGTTTTCCACTCGCGCGGAAAGCCGATGGTTCGCCGCCGCCGGATTCACCCTGATCAACATGACCGGCTATCCGGAGGCCGTCCTCGCCCGTGAGCTTGACATGTGTTATGCCGCAATCGGGTTGGTGACCGACCTGGACGCGGGGATCGAGTCGGGCGACGGCGTGCGGGCCGTCGACGTGTTCAGCGAATTCGAGAAGAACATCGAGCCGTTCAAGAAGCTGGTGCACGAGGCCATCGGTCAGGTCGCCGCCGAGCGGAGCTGCACCGACTGCCAGCCGCACGCCGGTGTCGCGCTGCCGTTCGACTTGCCATGAGGGTGCTGCTCACCGGCGCGGCCGGCTTCATCGGGTCACGAGTCCACGCCGCGCTGAACAGCGCCGGGCACGACGTGATCGCCATCGACGCGATGCTGCCCGCCGCGCACGGCGACGACGCGGCGTTGCCCCCGGGCTGCCGGCAAGTCGATATTCGCGACGCCGACGCGCTGCGCCCGCTGCTGGCCGGGGTGGACCTGGTGTGTCATCAGGCGGCGGTGGTGGGCGCCGGAGTGAACGCCGCCGACGCGCCCGCCTACGGCAGTCACAACGACTTTGGGACGACGGTGCTGCTGGCTCAGATGTTCGAGGCGGGGATACGACGTCTGGTGCTGGCATCGTCGATGGTGGTCTACGGGCAGGGCCGTTACCGATGCGCTGATCATGGGCAGGTCGACCCACTGCCCCGGCGCCGAGCCGACCTGGATGCCGGTGTGTTCGAGCATCGCTGCCCGGTCTGCGGGCTGGACGTGGCCTGGCAGCTGGTCGACGAGGACGCGGCGTTACGACCGCGCAGTCTGTATGCGGCCAGCAAGGCCGCGCAAGAGCATTACGCACTGGCCTGGGCGGAGTCGACCGGCGGTTCGGTGGTGGCGCTGCGCTACCACAACGTCTACGGACCGGGGATGCCGCGCGACACCCCGTATTCCGGGGTGGCCGCGATTTTCCGTTCGGCACTCGAAAAAGGCGATGCTCCAGCGGTTTTCGAAGACGGTGGCCAGATGCGCGATTTCGTGCACGTTGACGACGTGGCCGCCGCCAACCTGGCGGCAATCGACGCGGACCGTGGCGGCTTTACTGCCGCGAATGTCTGCTCCGGGCAACCTATTTCGATCATGGAAGTGGCGACGGTGCTTTGCGAGGCTCGTGGGGACGGCGTGTCACCCGTCGTCACCGGCCAGTACCGCAGCGGCGACGTGCGGCACATCGTCGCCGATCCGGCCCGGGCCGCTGAGAAATTGGGTTTCCGCGCCGCCGTTGACCCGCAACAGGGTTTGCGCGAATTCGCCACCGCGCCGCTTCGCGGCTAGCTCAGTCTCGGTGGCGTGCGCCGCCGGTGGGCTCGTGGGGTCCCCGATAAATCCTTGGCGCAGCAGGCGGGGTCGGGGGCCTTTCCGCGGGCCGAAAAATGCGGGGTGCGGGAGCGCCTCCGGTCGTCAGCCGCGTCGTCTCAGGCTCCGGCGGTGACGGTGGCCGTGATGGTTGGGCGCCAACCTGGGGCTGACGCTGCTGGATTTTGCCGGTGATGATGGTGACGACGAGTATGCACAGCGTCAGTGCGCTCAGCGCGACGTCGAAGGTGCTGGTGATCTGTTGCGCAAGGTCATTGCCGTAGACCGGATTGCTCGACCCGGCGGGTGAGCCCGCGACGCGGGGCGCCAAGGCAACCCCGATCACGATGCGAGAAACACTGAACACGAACAGAACACCGCACAGCGACGAGATCACCGGCACTGGCAGGGACCGGTTGGTGAGGTTGACGTGCAGCCAGGCGGCAAGCACCGCGGTGACGAGGTCGAAGGCTGCCATGGCCGCGTTGTCGTAGGGCGGGTTGGGCAGGTTCAAGAGCACCGTGACGGCCAGGTCGGTGATGCGCATCAGCACCGATGCGGCACTCCAGAGTGCGATGAGCAGCAGGGCTTTTCGCGCGGCCTGCCGCCACATGTTGTCGCTGACGTGGTCGCTCGTCGCGGTTCGCAGCAACGTGAGTGGTGCGACGACCGCAGCGGCCGCCGCCCAGGCCAGGAAACCCTCGAACCCCACCGCCGCCGTGGAGGTGTTCTGCGCGATGCCGTGGAACGCGTCGATTACGCGGCCGATCGGCAGCAGCCACACAATCAGCCCAGCGAGCAGCGTGGACACTCCGAGCGCGACTAAGGCGAGCCGAGATGCTCTGCTGCGCTGAAGGATCCACCAGGATGCGACGACGACAGCGGCCAATGCCACGGACCCGTACACAATTGCCGTCGTGATGATCGCAAAAGTTTGTTTCCCGAAACCCGTCGAATCGGCGGGCAGGGCGGCCTTGATCCGCCAGAACAAGTTGAAGACGAAAGCGAGTGCGGCCAGGGCGATCGCCGTATAGGCGATTATGCGGGCGGTCAGCAGCCAGCCACGGAACCGGTCTTTGTCGACGCGGGTGTTCGTGATCGGCGGCTGAGCACTCAGCAGTGCGCCGGCGGCTCCGACCCAGGCGCCCGGCCCGACGCCCCCGGGCACGTTCCCGGTGCCGCCGTAGCGGACGGTTTGAACCACGTCGAACAGCACGAATCCCACCACCAGCAGGAAGTAGGGGACGTTGAGGGTGGCACGCAGCCGGCCCGGCTGAACATGCTTGAAGCGCCAGGAGCTGGCGATCGAAGCCAGCGAAAGCAGTGTCACCACGAGCAATGCCACAAACAGTTCGAGCCGGCTGTCCGGTATCCCGACGCCGAAGTACAGGTTCCAGGGAAGTGCCAAAGCGATCAGCAGCAGGACAGCCGCGGCCACATCACGGGCGAGGTTCCATCGTTTGAGGGTTTCCTCGGTGATGTGGCTGCGGTGCGGACCGCTGCGAAGGTGGGTGGTGGGCGCGTCATCGCGGCTGTCGCTCAACGAACTCCCCTTGTGGTAGACGGTGACTTCGGCAGTCGTTGGTTGTGTAGTTAACACCTCGCTCGAGCGCTACGCTGGCAAACTCGACTTGAGTGACCTCGTAGGCTGCATCTAGTTAATAGTGTTAAGAGCGAGCCTGTGTCGGGCGGATACCTGATACTGCAGCCTCGGAGAGGAGTGCGGCGGTGGAACTGACTTTGGGGGTCGCGGTGAGCGGCCCGGTAGCCCGCCTGGCGTTAGTTGGCTCCGGACCCGACAGTGACACGGTGATCGACGAGTCGGTGGTCGATGTGGGGGCAGACCCCATCAGCAAGCTCACCGAGACGGTGGTCGGGACGCATCGGCAACTGACGACCGAAGACCACCAGCTGGTCGCCACCCGGCTGTGCTGGTCGGATCAGGATCAAGCCGCAGAGCTGAGGCGGGCGCTGGAGGACTCGGGTGTCCAGAATGTGGCGGTGATGCCGGAGTCCGAGGCGCTCACCACCATGCTCGGGGCTGCCGACGCCACCGTCGTCGGTAAGCAGCCGGAAGCCACTTCGGCCATGCCGTCAGCGGAACCGGCAGATCCGGACTTCACGATCGCGCGCGGCGCGGCGCTGGCGGCCGGCTCGGCGACGATGACCCAGGCGGCCGTCCCCGCCCAAGACGCGACGATGGCCGCGCCTTCGGCGATGACGGGCACGGCGATGACCGAGGCGGTCACGCCGGGCGATGCTCCCACGGTGCACGAGCCGGCGGCTGGCATGTCGGACTCGGGCCGCCAGCTGGCCTACTCAATGGCCGAGGACGACTCGGAATTGCTTCCGGTCGAATACGACGAGTACGACGAGGCTTACGACGAGGATTACGACGAAACCGAAGCCGCTCCGCCGGTCGGCCGGGCGTTGCTGATCGGGAGCTCGGTCGGCGGCATCGTCGTCGCCGGATGCGCGGCGCTGGCCGTCGCTATCACGATCGGTGTTCGTCCGACGGCTGCCAGTCAACCGCAGCCGCCCGAACAACAGCAGCAGCCCAAGCCGGTGCCGGGGAACTTCATGCCGGTGCTGCCGGCCCCCAACCCGCCGAGCCCGCCGGTGCAAGCGCCCGTCGGCAACCATGACGCTGGGTACCAGCAGGGTGTTTCGGGTCCCGCGCCGCGACCGGCGCCTGCACCGCAGGCACCTCCGGCTGCTCCTCCACCCGTCAACCCCGCCCCGCCGCCGGCGGCTCCGCCACCGGCGCCGGGACTGAATCCGGTGCCCATCCCGATCCCGATCCCACTGCCGATCAACGTGCCCGGGGTCGGGCCGGGGACGGGTCCTGGGGCTGGAACTGGGCCGGGGACTGGGACCGGGCCGGGGACTGGGACTGGCCCGGGAACTGGAACCGGGCCGGGAACTGGAACCGGGCCGGGAACTGGAACTGAGCCGGGAACTGGAACCGGGCCGGGAACTGGAACTGGAACTGAGCCGGGAACTGGAACTGGGCCGGGAACCGGGACCGGGCCGGGAACTGGAACTGGAACTGAGCCGGGGACGGGCTCTGGGACGAACCCGGGCACCAACCCCGGGGGTGAGACGGGCGGCACCGGCGGCACCGGTGGCAGCACCGGGAGCACGGGAGGCACCGACACCGGCGGCACCGGCACCGGCGGCGGCACCGGGAGCACGGGAGGCACCGACACCGGCGGCACCGGCACCGGTGGCGGCACCGGGAGCACGGGAGGCACCGACACCGGCGGCACCGGCACCGGTGGCGGCACCGGGACCACCGGAGGTACCGGAACCGGGAGCACCGGAGGAGAAAGCGGCTCAGGTGGCAGCGGTTCGAACACCACCGGCGGAGGTGGCTTCGGCTCGGGCGGCGGCACCGGTGGCTTCGGCTCGGGTGGCTTCGGCTCGGGTGGTAGCAGCGGTGGCTTCGGCTCGGGCGGTGGTTCGAGCAGCTCGAGTGGCGGAGGCCTTGCGCCCTAGGCGCTCGACCACGCTTGCCCATCGCACCCAAAAGCTCTGGTTAAAGTCGGACGATGCCCGACGTCACCGTAGTGCTGCCCTGCCTGAATGAGGCGGAGTCGCTACCCGGCGTACTGGCCGCCATTCCGGCCGAATACCAGGCACTGGTCGTCGACAACAACAGCACCGATGACACCGCCGAGGTGGCTCGCCGGCACGGCGCCCGCGTGGTCACCGAGCCGCGGCCCGGGTACGGCTCTGCGGTGCATGCCGGGGTGGTCGCCGCGACGACGCCGATCGTGGCGGTCATCGATGCCGACGGCTCGCTGGACCCCGCTGAGTTGCCGCGGCTGGTCCGCGAACTCGACAACGGCGCCGACCTGGCGATCGGGCGCCGACGACCGGTGCCGGGACTGCGCTGGCCCTGGGTCGCGCGTCTGGGCACGGTGGTGATGAGCTGGCGGCTGCGCACCCGGCACAACCTGCCGGTGCACGACATCGCCCCGATGCGGGTTTTCCGCCGCGACGCCCTGCTCGACCTGGGCATCAAAGACCGCCGGTCGGGTTATCCGCTTGAGCTGTTGGTCCGCGCGGCAGCAGCCGGCTGGCGGGTGGTCGAACACGACGTCGCATACGGGCCGCGCACCGGCGGCAAATCCAAGGTCAGCGGTTCACTGCGAGGCAGCGTCATCGCCATCCTGGATTTCTGGAAGGTCATCTCGTGACCCTCGTGCCGGTGACGCTGCTGGTGGTGGCCAAAGCTCCGATACCCGGGCACGCCAAGACCCGGCTGGCTGCCAAGCTCGGCGACGACGTCGCCGCCCAGATCGCCGCGGCCGCACTGCTGGACACCCTCGACGCGGTCGCGGCTGCCCCGGTGTCCGCGCGGGTGGTGGCCTTCCGCGGTGACCTGGCCGCCGCGATCGACGGCGCGGAGATCCAACGACAGCTCGCGTCGTTCACCGTGATAGCCCAGCGCGGCAACAGCTTTGCGGATCGGCTGGCCAACGCGCACACCGACGCGGCCGTCGCCGGGTATCCGGTGTTACAGATCGGCATGGACACCCCGCAAGTGACCGCCGAGCTGCTCGGCGACTGCGGGCGGCAGCTGACCGATGCGCCGGCCGTGCTGGGCTTCGCCCGGGACGGCGGATGGTGGGCGCTCGGCGTGCAGGAGCCCGAGAGCGCCCAGTGTCTGCGGACCGTGCCGATGTCTCAGCCCGACACCGGCGTGCTCACCCGAAAGGCCCTGCAACGTAACGGTGTCGACGTTAAGCCTCTTCCGGAACTGGCCGATTTTGACGTCGTCGACGACGTGGCCGCAGTACGCGAACGCTGTCACCCGACAAGCCGGTTCGCTCGAGCCACGCACGGGGCCGGACTTTGAGCTACCAATTGGTGTAGATCAAGCTGTTGACCAACAGCGCGCCGATCACGTTGAGCGCCAGCCAGAATCGATGTGATCGCGGCGCCAACAGCGTCGGGGCGGCGGTCAGCCATACCGTGAACGGCAGCCAGATCCGTTCGGTCTCGGCCTTGCTGAGCATGCTCAGATCTGCGCAGACGATCGCCACCAGGAACGCCAGCATCAGCAGATGAACCCCGGACCGACGACGGATCGCCTCGACGTCGAACACCTTGCCCAGCCCCGCGACGCTGCCCAGACCGGTTGCGCAGGCCGCCGCCGCGAGATTGGCCCAACTCCAGTATTGAAACGGACGGTCGCTGGCTAGTCCCTGCCAATAGCGTTGCTGAACAAGGGTATAACCATCGAACCACCAGAAGCCGGCAGCGGCGAACACCAAGACCACCGCCACCGCCACGAGCACGGCCGGTCGCAGTGCGCGTAGCGCGGGCCGCCAGTCCGTCGCAGAGACCGACACCGCCAGCGCCGGCAGCGCCATCAACGTCAGCCCGTAGTTGAGAAACAGTGACCAGCCGAACAGCAAGCCCGATCCGGCAGCGACCAGCGCGGGGCGTCGCACATTGCCGTGCACCGCCACCGCCAGCAGCGCCAGGGCCCATGCGGCCACCCCGGCGAAATAGCCGTCGGCCGACACCGCAATCCAAATCGCCGTCGGGGCCACCGCCACGAACGGCGCGGCCCCCCGCGCCGTTGCTTCGTCGGCAATCGCCCGCAACGCAATCATGATCGCCACGGCCGCGCTGGAACCGACCACAAGGCACAGCAGCCCGGCCCACGCGCCGCCGCTCAACCCGATGCGGTCCAGCCACACGAACGTCAGCAGTGCGCCCGGCGGATGACCCGACACGTGGGTGGTCCACGAGTGCGGCTGAAAATCCAGGATGCGGTCGGCGAAGGTGCGCACCGCGTGCGGAATGTCCGTGATGCCCGGAACCTCGTGCAGATACTCGTGTCTGGTGGTCAGCCTGCCGGCGAAACCGCGCTGCCAGCCGTCGATCATCGCCAGCGAGAACGCCCACGCGCAGGCGGTGGCCCAGGCGATCCCGAGCAGCACCCGCCAGCGCAGCCGCTGCGCCAATGTGGGGCCCCAGATCACCGCGGCCAGCCCGATAGCGATCGCCGGAACGGTGCCCCAGCCGAAATGGGTTTCGAACCAGCCGAACAACGGCGCGGCGCCGGCATGCGCACCGAACCGATCCGGGGCCGCGTGATGGCGCGATTTGATGCCCACGTGCAGTCGCGGCAACACGAATGCGGCCGCAACCAGCACGAGTCCGATTGCAGCCGCGATTGCTTCTCGACGACCGATCTTCATCACGGGCAAGCCTATGGGTTAGTTCAGGCGCGCAGGTACGTGTCGACGACCTTGCGGGCGTCCGCTTTCGTCAGGCGCATCCCCGATCCCCTTAACCGAACCGCCGTATCAGGGCCTGCCGGTCCACCTTGCCGATGCCGCGCATCGGCAGCGCGTCGACCATGTGGAGCTCGCGCGGTGCGGCGGTCGAGTCCAAACTACCGGCGACGTGTGCCCGTAGCGCATCCAATGACGGTGCGGCGCACCCTTCGGCGACCACTACGGCGGCAACGACGCGCTGTCCCAGCCGCTCATCGGCGACCCCGAACACCGCGCAGGCCGCCACCGCCGGATGGGTGCTCAATGCCGCCTCCACCAGTTGCGGCAACACCGTCAGCCCGCCGGTGCTGATCGCCTCGTCAGCACGGCCAAGCACGGTCAACACACCCGAATCATCCAGTGTCCCGACATCATCGGTGCGAAACCAGCCAGGCTCGGCGAATGGGTCGGGTGTTGGGGGGTTGCGATATCCCTTGGCCAGCGTCGCACCGCCGATCACGATGCGGCCGTCGGCATCCACCCGCAGTCGTACCCCGTCGAGTGGGATGCCGTCGTAAACACAGCCTCCGGCCGTTTCGCTCATGCCATACGTGCGGATCACGGTGACGCCCGCGGCTGCAGCGGCTTTCAGTACAGGTTGGGGCGCCGGACCGCCGCCTATCAACACAGCGTCCAGCTCCGCCAGCGCGGCGCTGGCGGACCGATCGGTCAGCGCTTTGGCCAGCTGGGCTGCCACCAGTGACGTGTAGCGTCGGCCGGGCCCGAGTTTGCCTACCGCAGCAGGTAATTGGGTTATGTCAAACCCGGCGGAGACGTCGACTTCGACGGGGGTGGTACCGGCCAGCAGGCTGCGCACCAACACCTGCACACCGGCGATGTGGTACGGCGGCAACGCCAACAGCCACCGGCCGGGACCGCCCAGCCGGTCATGGGTGGCCGAGGCGCTGGCGGTCAGCGCGTCGGCGGTCAGCAGTGCACCCTTGGGTGTCCCGGTAGTGCCCGACGTCGTCACCACCAGCGCGACGTCGTCGTCAATCTCCGCACCAATCCGCAACGCAGACAGCGCTGAATGCCCGTCTGGTGGTATTGGTACCAGTGCGGAGTCATGTTTGAACAGAACACTTTCCAGCGCCGGAAGCAGCGTTTGCACTGCCGATCCCGGTGCGACAGCGAGCGCGCGCAGGGTACTTATTCGCGCTCCTCGCCCTCGCGGACATCGTCGAGCGGCCAGCCTTTTGCGGCCAAGCGTTGCCGCACCCGCTCAATGTCCTCCGGGGTGGGTAGCTCATCGGTGAATTGGGTGATCACCACACCGATGTCGATATGGTCAAAGTCCCCGCGTTGCATCAGTTCCCGCGCAACCTCTTTGACCTCGTCATTGGTCAACCGGCGCGACAGCAGAGCAAGCAGCGGAATGTAGTCGGTTTCCGGCACGCCGTCGGGATATCCGGCGCGCAGCCAGGCGACTATCGAACTCAGGAACTTGTTCACGCTGCCTCGACTTCCCTGAGGATTCGCTAGATCACCTGCGCAAATCCTACTTCGGTTTGGCGCCGAGGATGTACCAGCCGGTGTGGAATCCGATGAAGTCGCGGGCGATGAAGAGTACTCCCACCACGACCGCCGCCAGCACGCACGCGTACAGCAACCAGCTCACCGCGATCAATGCCGGACGTCTGCTTGTTACCGCGTCGCCTTCGATGCCGGCGCCCGCGGTGCCCACCCGTACTCCGAGGGCAAACAGCGCCGGCAATGCTGCACCGATCAATAGACCAAAGACCAGGATCTTCAGTGTCGCAGCGTAATTGAACCAGGTCGTCACGATAGGTGTGCATTCTGTGGTGGTGCGACCCTTGCACGGAGGCTGACCGGTGGGGTGACGGCGACGGCAGGGACATGTCCGTTGGTCTGCGGTGCTTCCGCGGTGACTTTGGCTGCCGGCTTGCTGCTGGATTCCAACCCCGCAGTGAGATTGCCCTCCCACTCGTGGTTGACGTTGGTGTGGTCGACGCGCACTTTGCGGGATTGCAGCCAGATCGCGAAGGAGGTTCCCGCCAGCAGGGCGAAGCCGACGATCGCGCCGAGGTAGCCGCCGATCCCATGCACCAGCCAGTAGGTGAGCGCCCCCACGGACCCGGCCGACGGCAGCGTGATCAGCCACGCGGTCGCCATCCGGCCGGCGACTCCCCAGCGCACTTCCGCTCCGGGCTTGCCCACTCCGCTGCCCAGCACCGATCCGGTCACCACCTGCGTGGTGGAAAGCGCATAACCAAAGTGGGCGGACAGCAGGATGATTGCGGCCGACGATGATTCGGCGGCCATGCCTTGCGGTGGCTTGATCTCGACGATTCCCTTGCCCATCGTGCGGATGATCCGCCAGCCGCCGAAGTAGGTACCTGCGGCCATCGCCACCGCACAACTCACGATGACCCACAGCGGCGGCATCGTGGCGGTGTGGCTGACCGCGCCGTAGGACATCAGCGCCAGGAAAATCACGCCCATCGTCTTTTGCGCGTCGTTGGTGCCGTGTGCCAATGACACCAGCGATGCGGAGAAAATCTGGCCGCGCCGGAAAGCTTGATCGGTGCGTTTCTGCGGGACGCCGCGGGTCACCCGGTAGACCTGCCAGGTGCCGACCGCGCCCACCAAGGTGGCCAGTACCGCCGCCACTACGGCGGGCACCGCCACGCGCGACACCACGCCGCTCCAGATCACCCCATGTCCGCCGACCGCGGCGATCATCGCGCCCACGATGCCGCCGATCAGCGCGTGCGAGGAACTGGACGGGATACCGAGCAGCCAGGTCAGCAGGTTCCAGACGATGCCGCCCACCAGGCCGGCGAAGACGAGGTCCAGGGTCACCAGATGGCCGTCCACCAGATCCTTGGCGATCGTCGCGGCGACGGCGGTGGACAGAAATGCTCCGAACAGGTTGAGCACCGCGGAGAGGCTAACCGCGACCTTGGGCTTGAGGGCGCCGCTGGCGATCGAGGTGGCCATCGCATTGCCCGTGTCGTGGAACCCGTTGGTGAAATCGAACGCGAGCGCTGTGATCACCACGATGATCAGCAGGAGCAGCTCGAGGTTCACGGCGCCAATTCTGAAGTAGGAGTATCTCGTTGTCTAACGAATCTACCTGCGAACCGCCAGCTCATCTGGAACCGTCGCCCGATGTCACCTTCTGCTCAACCGTCGTTCCCTTTACGTTCACCTCTGGTGTCGCGGCGCAGCGGATGTTCGGGGGGTATCTGGACGAAGATCAGCGTGATGCCGTCGGGATCGGTGACGTGCATCTCGTGCAATCCCCAGGGTTCGCGACGGGCCTCGCGGGTGATCGGCACGCCTCTGTTTTCCAGCTCGGCCTGGGTGGCCCGCACGTCGCGCACCTGCAGCCACAGCGCTCCGGGAAACGGGCCGGCCGGGTGCTCCGGCGCGCCGTGCCCGGCCAGCTCGATCAGCGATTGACCTGCATAAAAGACTGTGCCGGCACCGTATTCGCGGGCGATGGCCAGCCCGATCTGGTCCCGGTAAAAGCTCACTGACCGTTGATAGTCTGCCGGCCGAAACAGCATTCGGCTGGCCAGGATCTCCATGTGGTCGTGTCTATCACGAGCCGGGCTGAACACGCTGTCGCTTCATTAGCGCCGTCGCCCATCCGGGGCCCACGGTGTCCAGCGCCTGCGCCGCCACCGCCATCCGCGGTGCGATCCGGACCGGCCGGGTGCGAGCGGCGGTGATCATCCAATCGGCGGCCTCGGCGGGCGTCAGCGCAGGCAGCCCCTGGTATTCCTTCGTCGGGGCGATCATTGGGGTGGCCACCAGTGGGTAGTACAGCGTGGTCGAATGCACACCCTTTGCGCCCCATTCGGTTTCGATGACCCGGCTGACCGCGGACAGGGCCGCCTTCGACGCGTTGTACACCGAGAACAGCGGTGAGGCTTCGCTGAATACACCCCAAGTGGCCACGTTGATGATGTGGCCTTCGCCACGCTCGAGCATTCCGGGGGCGATGCCACGGATCAGCCGCAGCGGCGAGTAGTAGTTGAGCACCATGGTCCGCTCGACGTCATGCCAGCGTTCCAGCGACTCGGCCAGCGGCCGGCGGATGGAGCGGCCGGCGTTGTTGATCAGGATGTCGACCGCGCCGAGACGCTGGTCAACCTCGCTGACCAGGGCGTCGACGGCGTCCATGTCGGACAGGTCGCAGGGAAAAGCCAACGCGCTGCCTCCCGCCTTGGTGATCCGGTCGACCACGGCCTCGAGCAGGTCTTTGCGGCGGGCGACGACAGCGACAGTGGCACCTCTACGGGCGAACTTTTCCGCTGCGCTTTCACCAATACCCGACGACGCGCCGGTCAAGAGGATGCGTTTGCCGTCCAGCTCGACGGGGTTGGCTGCCGGCCGGTAAAGCCGCAGCTGCGGGGCAATCGGCGGCCGCATCCCGGCTAATGCGACGGCTTCGGTAAGACGGCGTAGCGGGCTTTTGCTCACGCCCGGAGTCTAGGGGGCGCCCTCTAGCTCGCCGAGATCGACGTGAGCGCGGGCTCCTCTCGACCTTTTCCACGCTTGCGTCGATCTCGGCGCACCGCCGGGCCCACCGGAGGCCACTAGAAGTACCGGGGGAAGCGGCTCCAGTCGGGGGGTCGCTTCTCCAGAAACGCGTCGCGGCCTTCGATGGCCTCATCGGTCATGTAGGCCAGCCGGGTGGCTTCGCCGGCGAACAGCTGCTGGCCCACCAGACCGTCGTCGAGCAGATTGAAGGCGTACTTCAACATCCGTTGCGCCTGAGGCGATTTCGCATTGATCTCGGCTGCCCACTGCACACCCGTCGACTCCAGCTCGGCGTGGTCGACGACGGCGTTGACCGCGCCCATCGCGTGCATCTGCTCGGCGGTGTACTCGCGGCCAAGGAAGAAGATCTCGCGCGCGAACTTCTGACCCACCTGGCGTGCGAGATAGGCACTGCCGTAGCCGCCGTCGAAGCTGCCGACGTCGGCGTCGGTCTGCTTGAAGCGGGCGTGCTGGCGGCTGGCCAGGGTGAGGTCGCACACCACGTGCAGGCTGTGCCCGCCGCCGGCCGCCCACCCGGACACCAGGCAGATGACCACCTTGGGCATGAACCGGATCAGCCGCTGCACCTCCAGAATGTGCAGCCGCCCCGCACGGGCCGCGTCGACGGTGTCGGCGGTCTCGCCCGACGCGTATTGGTAGCCGCTGCGCCCGCGGATGCGCTGATCACCGCCGGAGCAAAACGCCCAGCCGCCGTCTTTGGGCGACGGTCCGTTGCCGGTCAACAGCACCACGCCGACGTCGGGGGACATTCGGGCATGATCCAGCGCGCGGTAAAGCTCGTCGACGGTGTGCGGCCGGAAGGCGTTACGCACCTCAGGCCGGTTGAACGCCACACGCACCGTGGCGTCGGTGACATGGCGGTGGTAGGTGATGTCGGTCAGATCGACGAACCCGTCGACCGGCTGCCAAATGTCGGCATCAAAAGGGTTGTCGCTCAACGCTCTTTGACTCCATCCTGGTCGATGGTGAGGTTCCCGCAGGTGATGGTATGCGCTGAGGTGACCACCGGGTCCTGCGCGGAGCTTGCAGTCACGGTGTCTGACGGCCCGATGCTGGCCCGAGTGTCGCTGAGTTCGATGGCCGTGCGGCGCACCGTCCACTGGTTATCCTCCTGCAGCGCTTGCAGTTCCACCAGGCGTCGGCCCTCGCCGAGATCGCTGCAGCCGATACCGGTGCCGCGGTCTCGGAGGTTCTGCAGGTCGAACACGAATCGTGCACCGCGGTCATCGACGACGGTTCGAATCTGGCAGCCGGCGAACATGTACAGGTAGGCACCACGCCCGTCGCTGACGATGATCTGATGTTGGCCGTTGTTCTCCGCATCGATTGCCAAGGCGGTCAACGGTATTGGGCTAGCGGATTCCACCTGCAGGTCGGTGTAGGCGCCACTGGCGGTGCTGACGCCGACAAAACGCTTAGTTGCGCCGTCCGCGCCGCGAACGGCGGCGATCCACAACGCATCCGGCAAGCCGTCGCCGTCGAGGTCGTCGACTTGGCGTTGCACGGTGCCCGGTGGGGGAGGCGTTCCGCCGGGCGCGCAGCCGTCGTCGGCACGCGCCGGTGCCGCGGTCAACACGCCGGCGATCAGGGCCGCAGCAAGCAGGACGCGCAACACGCTTCTGCGCATGCCTGCAACAGTAGTGCGCGAGTGTGCGGCCAGGTTCACGTTGGGCCGCGAGCGTGCGGCCAGCCGCACGCTCGGCGAGGAGGCGAGCCGCTAGCCCACGGCGCGGCCCGCGCCCTCCCAGAACTGGGCGCGCACTGTCTTCTTGTCCGGCTTGCCCAGCCCGGTCAGCGGCAGCGAGTCGGTGACCACCACCCGCTTGGGCGATTGCACCGAGCCCTTGCGATCCTTGACCGCGGCCTGGATTTCGGCGGTCATCTTCTCGATCGCCGCCTCGTCGCGCGGTGCGTCGGGACGCAGCACCACCACCGCGGTGACCGCCTCGCCCCACTTCTCGTCCGGCGCGCCCACCACGCACACCTGCGCGACGGCCGGATGCTCGGCGACGACGTCTTCCACCTCGCGGGGGAACACGTTGAACCCACCGGTGACGATCATGTCCTTGACCCGGTCGACGATGTGGTAGTAGCCGTCTTCGTCCTCGCGGGCCATGTCGCCGGTGTGCAGCCAGCCGTCCTTGAACGTCTCGGCGGTGGCGTCGGGAAGATTCCAATAGCCGCCGGCCAAAAGTGGCCCGCCGACACAGATTTCGCCTACTTCGCCCTGCGGAACCGGCTTCCCGTCGAGGTCTAAAAGCGCGACCCGCGCAAACAGCGTCGGGCGTCCACACGAGGTCAGCCGCTTTTCGTCGTGATCCTTTTTCCCCAGGTAGGTGATCGCCATCGGCGCCTCGGACTGGCCGTAGTTCTGCGCGAAGATCTGGCCGAACCGGCGGATCGCCTCGGCCAGCCGCACCGGGTTGATCGCCGAGGCCCCGTAGTACACCGTTTCCAGCGAGGACAGGTCACGGGTGTGCGAATCCGGGTGATCCATCAACGCATACAGCATCGACGGCACTACAAACGTGGCCGTAATGCGTTTTTCCTCAATGGTTTTCAGAACCTCGGCGGGGTCGAACCTTGGCAGCACGTACATCTGGCCGCCCTTGACCAGGGTGGGGAGGAAATATGCCGCCCCGGCATGCGACAGCGGAGTGATCATCAAAAACCGCGGCTCGTCCGGCCACTCCCATTCCGCCAGCTGGATGGTCGTCATGGTCGAAATCGACTGGGCCGTACCGATGACGCCCTTCGGCTTGCCGGTCGTGCCGCCGGTGTAGGTCAACCCGATGATGTGATCGGGCGGCAGGTCGGCGGCCACCAGCGGCTGCGGCTCGTACTTGGCCGCCTCGGCGGACAAATCGACGCCCACATGCTTCAAGGCATCGGGCACCGGGCCGATGGTCAGGATCTGTTTGAGCGAGTCCACCCGCTCGAGCAGTCCGAGCGCGCGCTCGACGAACATCGGGTTGGGGTCGATGATCAGCGAGCTGATCCCGGCGTCGGACAGCACGTAGGCGTGATCGTCGAGCGAACCCAGCGGATGCAGCGCGGTGCGCCGATAACCGCGGATCTGCCCGGCGCCGATGATGATCAGCACCTCGGGCCGGTTGAGCGAGAGCAGCCCGACGGCGGCGCCGGTGCCGGCCCCCAGCGCCTCGAACGCCTGGATGTACTGGCTGATCCGATCGGCCATCTGCCCGCCGGTCAGCGTGGTGTCACCGAGGAACAGCACCGGCTTGTCACGGTGTCGCTTGAGCGCGCCGACCAGCAGGTGGCCGTTGTGGGTCGGGTTGCGCAGCAGCGAGTCACTCATGACCCTAAGACTAGAACGTGTTACAAAATGAGCCGAGCCCGTCCCGCAATCCGGCTATTTGGCCAGCTCGGCCCGCCACTGGATTTCCTTCTGCACGTACTCGTGATCCTGCGGGAAGTCCTCGATCTCGTGCACCCGGCGCACCTCGAGCGTCGTCCCCGGCCCCAGCGGGCAACGGCGTGCCCACTGTTCCGCTTCTTCCCGAGACGACACCCCGAGGATCCAGAACCCGTTGAAATGCTCTCCGGGATACGGCTCGTCGGAAACTGTCGGCGGATCGGTGCTGAAGTCGACGACAAAGCCCTCCTCGGGCCCGGCCAGCCCTTCGCCGGCCAGCAGCACACCCGCTTCCATCAGCGACTCGTTGTAGCGGCCCATCGCGGTCAGGACCTCGTCGAACGGGACGTCGTTGGCGGCTTCCAGCGCTTCGGGCGTCGACCGCATGATCATCATGTAGCGCATCGCTAGCTCCTCTCGTAAGCAACCCTCACCACAACTGACTCGCCGCAGCCCGATTTCTCATCGCAGGGCACGATGAGACCCATGCGGGCCTCCCAGGACGACGTCCTTGAGCGGCTGCACGTCGTCGCGCTGCCGATGCGGGTGCGCTTCCGCGGCATCACCACCCGCGAGCTGGCGCTGATCGACGGCCCGGCCGGGTGGGGTGAGTTCGGCGCCTTCCTCGAATACGAGCCGCCCGAGGCCGCACACTGGCTGGCGTCGGCGCTGGAAGCCGCCTACACCGGGCCGCCGATGCCGCAACGAGACCGCATCCCGATCAACGCCACCGTTCCGGCCGTGCCCGCCGCGCAGGTGCCCGACGTCCTGGCGCGCTTCCCCGGCGCGCGCACCGCCAAGGTCAAGGTCGCCGAACCCGGACAAAGCCTCGACGACGACGTCGCCCGCGTCGAAGCCGTGCGCGCGCTGACGCCCACCGTTCGGGTGGACGCCAACGGCGCCTGGACCGTCGCGCAGGCCGTCGAGGCCATCGAAGCACTGGCCCCGCTGGAGTACGTCGAACAGCCCTGCGCAACGCTCGACGAGCTCGCTGAGCTCAAGCGGCGAGTCGACGTGCCGATCGCCGCCGACGAAAGCATCCGCAAGGCCAGCGACCCGCTGAAGGTGGTCCGCGCGAAAGCCGCCGATGTCGCGGTGCTCAAAGTTGCTCCGCTTGGCGGTGTTTCGGCCTTGCTGAGGATCGCCGCCCAGATCGATATCCCGGTCGTGGTTTCCAGTGCGCTTGATTCGGCGGTCGGGATCGCCGCGGGGCTGCGCGCCGCCGCCGCGCTGCCGCAGCTGCGGCATGCCTGCGGGCTGGGCACCGGGGGGCTGTTCGTCGAAGACGTCGCCGAGCCGATGACACCGCAGGACGGCTACCTCCCGGTTGGACCCATTGCCCCCGACCCGGCGCGGCTGCAGGCGCTGGCCGCCTCGCCGCAGCGGCGGCAATGGTGGATCGACCGGATCAAGGCCTGCTACCAGCATTTGGAGTAGCCGACTACGCTACGGCGCCGCCGGCCGCGGCCCCACGCTGAACGCCATGACCGGAATGCGCGTGGGCATCATGGACGGGATCATTGCGGCACGGCCGTCGGTAGACAGCCTGACCCGGGCGAACTACCTGGGCGCGGTTGCCAGTCGCGTGGATTCGTTCTGGGTGCCCGACCACCTCAATTCGTTGTTTCCGCGATCGCTGTTCCAGCCGAAGTATTGCGGCGGGACCAAAATCATCCCCGCCCTGGATGCCTACCTCGAGCCGTGGACCATGCTCGGCCATATCGCCGCTCGCAACCGCATCGGGCGCATGCGCCTCGGTGTGGGCGTGACCGATGCCGGACGGCGTAATCCGGCGGTCACTGCTCAAGCCGCCGCCACGCTGCATTTGCTCACCCGCGGCCGGGCGATCCTGGGCATCGGTACCGGCGAGCGCGAGGGCAACGAGCCTTACGGCGTGGATTGGTCCAAGCCGGTCGCCCGCTTCGAAGAGGCGATGGCGACGATTCGGGCGTTGTGGGACTCCAATGGTGAACTGGTCAACCGGGATTCGCCGTATTTTCCGCTGCGCAACGCCCTTTTCGATCTGCCGCCGTATCGAGGAACATGGCCGCAGATCTGGATCGCGGCACACGGGCCCCGCATGTTGCGGGCCGTCGGCCGCTTCGGCGACGGCTATTTCCCGGCTTCGCTGCAAACTCCCAAGGAGTACGCGGGCCGCTTGGAGGCCGTTCGGACTGCTGCGTCCGACGCCGGGCGCGACCCGATGTCGGTCGTTCCAGCAATTTGGCTGCCGGTCATCACCGGCCGAAGCGCCGCCGAGGTGGACGAGGCCCTCGAATCCGAAATAGTCAAGGCGTGGGCCTTGAACGCGCCCGACGAGTTCTTCGCCCAATACGGCGCGCAGCACCCGCTGGGTGTCGGCTTCGCCGGCGGGCAAGACATCCTGCCGCACGACTGGGATGAACAGACAGCGCTGTCCTACATCAAGGGCATCCCACCCGCGCTGCTGCGCGCCACGCTCCTCGTGGGCACCGCCGACGAAATCCTCGACAAGGCGGCGCAGTGGCGGGACTGCGGAGTCCGCTACATGGTGTTGGCGCACGTGAGCTTCATGCAACGCAGCCTGCGCGCCGGCCTGGCCTCGGTTGCGCCGTTCTTCAAGGTCGTGCGGGGGATCAAGAAGCTGTAGATCGTGTCCTAATGTGTGGGATACCTGACCTAGACGCCATGCGGTCTGGTGTTCGACACTGACAGCCATGACCCGCACAGTGCTGTTCTTGAGCTTCCCCTGGATGCAGTCGCTGGACCTGACCGGCCCGCTGGAGGTCTTTTCGACGGCGTCCTTGCTGCTGGCCGCGAAAGGGCGAGAGGGCTATCAGACCGTCGTCGTCTCGGTTGACGGCCAGCCGGTGACGACGAGTTCCGGGTTGCCCTTGGCGACCACCGAACTGCCCGATCCGCGCGAGCCGGTCGACACCGTGGTGCTGCCCGGTGGCGCCGGCGTGCACGAGGCCCGGGCCAACCTCGAGATCGTCGACTGGATCAAAGCCGTCGCCACCCGCAGCCGGCGGGTGGCCAGTGTGTGCACCGGTGCTTTCCTTGCCGCGCAAGCCGGACTTCTGGACGGCTGCGTCGCCACCACCCACTGGGCATCGGCCGAGCAGTTGGCGGACGAATTCCCTTCGATCGTTGTCGATCCCGACCCGATTTTCGTGCGCAGCTCGGCGAAGGTGTGGACCGCGGCGGGTGTCACCGCGGGCATCGACCTGGCCCTGGCGCTGGTGGAAGACGACCACGGCACCGAGGTTGCGCAGGCGGTGGCCCGTTGGCTGGTGCTCTACCTGCGTCGGCCCGGGGGACAGACGCAGTTCGCGGCTCCGGTGTGGATGCCGCGCGCCAAGCGTCAGCCCATTCGTGAGCTTCAGGAGGCCATCGAAGCCGACCCGGGCGGCCACTACAGCATCCCGGAACTGGCGCGCCGAATCGACATGAGCCCAAGGCATTTCACTCGAGTGTTCACGATGGAGGTCGGTGAGTCACCGGGCGCCTATCTCGAACGCGTCCGCACCGAGGCCGCGCGTCGGCAACTCGAAGAAACCGACGACACCGTGGCCACCATCGCGGCGCGCTGCGGCTTCGGGTCCGCGGAAAGCATGCGCCGCAACTTCGTTCGACGAATCGGTATCTCACCCGATCACTACCGCAAGACGTTCGCCTGACGCAGAGGAGCAACCGTGACGACGACGCATGACAAACCTGTGCCTTCCACCGAGGAAACCACCGAGGAATTCATTGGCCGGATCGCTGGCGTGATCGACGGCGCCTGTCTGTCGATGCTGCTGAGCATCGGCCACCAAACCAACTTGTTCGATGTGATGGCAGACCTTCAGCCGGCCACCAGCGCTCAGATCGCCGATGCCGCCGGGCTCAACGAGCGCTATGTGCGGGAATGGCTGGGCGGGGCTGCGGCCGGCGGAATCATCGACTACCAAGCCACTGACAAGACGTACTTCTTGCCGCGCCATCGGGCCGCCGTGCTGACCAAGGCCGCCGGCCCACACAACCTGGCCCGGATGGCCCAACTGATTCCGATGCTGGG
The DNA here is from genome assembly GCA_002101905.1 of Mycobacterium shimoidei. GTDB lineage: Bacteria > Actinomycetota > Actinomycetes > Mycobacteriales > Mycobacteriaceae > Mycobacterium > Mycobacterium shimoidei. The sequence continues at coordinate 50,938 of LQPU01000026.1, forward strand.
CGAGGTCGAACAGAAGATCGTCGGCTGTTTCCGCGACGGCGGCGGGCTGCCCTACGACGAGTACCCCAGGTTTCACGCGCTGATGGCCGAGGAGAGTGGGGCCAGGTTCGACGCGGCGTTGGTCGACGCGATCGTGCCGCTGGTCGACGGCCTGCCGGATCGGTTGCGGCAAGGTGCCGATGTGGCCGACTTCGCCTGCGGCAGCGGCCATGCCATCAACGTGCTGGCGCGAGCGTTTCCACACAGCCGCTTTACCGGCGTGGACTTCTCGCAGGAAGGTGTCGACGCGGCCACCGAGGAGGCGACACGGCTGGGCCTGCCGAACGCCACATTCGAGCGGCGTGACCTGGCCCAGCTCGACATCGTCGATGCCTACGACGTGATCACGGTGTTCGACGCGATCCACGACCAGGCCCAACCGGAACGGGTACTGGCCAACATTTTTCGCGCGTTGCGGCCCGGGGGAGTGTTCCTGATGGCCGACATCAACGCGTCGAGCCAACTGGAAGACAACATCGGCGTCCCGTTGGCGCCGTTCGTCTACACCATCTCGACGATGCACTGCATGAGCGTGTCGTTGGCGTACGACGGGGCAGGGCTTGGCACGGCGTGGGGACAACAGCTGGCAACCGCGATGCTCACCGACGCCGGATTTGACGACGTGCGGACGGCGGAGATCGAGGACGATCCGCTCAACATCTACTACATCGCCCGCAAGGCCCCGGCCTGAACGGCCTGAGCGACAGGAGCAATCATGCAAATCGCTATCGTGCTGTACCCCGGCTTCACCGCGCTGGACTTCATCGGGCCCTACGAGGTGTTGCGCTGGCTGCCCAAAGCCGAGGTGCGCTTTGTCTGGCACGAGCCGGGACCGATCACCGCCGACTCAGGTGTGCTGGTCGTCGGCGCCACGCATTCATTCGACGAAACACCTTCTTCCGACATCATTTTGGTCCCCGGCGGCATGACAACCATCGAGCACGCCCGCGACGAGAAGCTACTGGACTGGGTGCGCCAGGCGCATCAGAGCGCGACGTGGACGGCGTCGGTGTGCTCCGGGTCGATCATCCTGGCGGCCGCCGGCCTGTTGAAGGGCAAACGTGCCACGTCGCACTGGATGGCGCTGAGCGCGCTGAAAGCCCTGGGCGCCATCCCCATTGACGACGAACGCATCGTTCCGGCGGGCGACCCAGAAGAGAAAATCGTGACCTGCGCGGGGGTGTCGGCGGGTATCGACCTGGGCTTGTGGCTGGCCGGTCAGATCGGCGGAGAAAGCCGCGCGAAGGTCATCCAGCTGTCCATGGAGTACGACCCGCAGCCGCCCTTCGACTCCGGTCACATGTCCAAGGCGTCGGCGACGACGAAGGCCGCCGCCACCGCGCTGATGGCGAAAGACCTGGTGCAACCGAGTCAGCTCAAAGCGGCGACGCTGCTGCTGTGGGATCGCGCACTTGATGCCGCCCGTTCGCGGCGTAAGCGGGGGCTTGTACCGTCCCTTAGGTGATCGATCTGGCATACGAGGACAGCGGGACCGGCGAGGCGGTCGTTTTCATCGCCGGACGCGGCGGCGCCGGACGCGGCTGGCATTTGCACCAGGTGCCGGCGTTCCTTGCCGCCGGCTACCGCGTCATCACCTTCGACAACCGGGGGATCGGCGCGACCGAACATGCCGACGGCTTCAACACGCAAACCATGGTCGCCGACACCGCAGCGTTGATCGAAGAGCTGGACGCGGCTCCGGCGCGGATCGTCGCGACGTCGATGGGTGCCTACATTGCCCAGGAACTCATGCTGGCCAGGCCGGAACTGGTGAGCAACGCGGTGCTGATGGCCACCCGGGGCCGTCTGGACCGCACCCGCTCGTTCTTCTACGCCGCCGAGAGCGCGCTGGCCGCGTCGGGCGTGCAGCTGCCAGCCGAGTACGACGCAAAAGTCCGCATGCTGGAGAGCTTCTCGCCCAAGACCCTGAACGACGACGCCGCCGTCGCCGACTGGATCGGGATGTTCACCATGTGGCCGATCAAGCTGACCCCCGGCCTGCGTTGCCAGCTTGACGTCGGACCGGGCACCAACCGGCTGCCCGCCTACCGGAACATCCAGCAGCCGGCGCTGGTGATCGGCTTCGCCGACGACGTGGTCACCCCGCCGCATTTGGGCCGCGAGGTCGCCGAAGCCCTACCCTGCGGGCGCTACCTGGAAATCGCCGACGCCGGCCACCTGGGATTCCTCGAGCGACCGCAGGCCGTCAACGCCGCGGCGCTGGACTTCTTCGCCGAGACCTGGGTGTAGCTAGCCTGTAGTGGTGAATCCCTCGACGACTCAGGCCTGCGTCGTCGTCGACGAGCTCATCCGCGGCGGGGTCCGCGATGTCGTGCTGTGCCCGGGTTCACGCAACGCGCCGCTGGCCTTTGCGCTGCAGGACGCCGACCGGGCCGGCCGGCTGCGGCTGCATGTGCGCATCGACGAGCGCACCGCCGGCTACCTGGCCATCGGGCTGGCCATCGCCGCCGGCGCCCCGGTGTGCGTCGCGATGACGTCGGGCACCGCGGTGGCCAACCTCGGCCCCGCCGTGGTGGAGGCCAACTACGCCCGGGTGCCGCTGATCGTGTTGTCGGCCAACCGGCCCTACGAGTTGCTCGGCACCGGCGCCAACCAGACCATGGAGCAATTTGGCTACTTCGGCACCCAGGTCCGCGCCACCATCAGCCTCGGCCTGGCCGAAGACGCCCCTGAGCGGATGGACGTCTTCAACGCGATGTGGAGATCGGCCACCTGCCGGGTGCTGGCGGCCGCCACCGGGGCTCGCACCGCCAACGCCGGGCCGGTGCACTTCGACATCCCGCTGCGTGAGCCGCTGGTGCCCGACCCCGAACCCGATCCCACCCCGCCCGGCCGTCCCGGCGGCAAGCCGTGGACCTACACGCCGGCGGTCAGCTTCGACCAGCCTCTTGACATCGACCTGAGCCGCGACACCGTCGTCGTCGCGGGCCACGGCGCCGGCGAGCACCCCAACCTGGCCGCGTTGCCCACCGTCGCCGAGCCCACCGCGCCGCCGGCGGCCAACCCGCTGCACCCGCTGGCGCTGCGGCTGCTGCGCCCGCAGCAGGTGATCATGCTGGGCCGGCCCACCTTGCACCGCCCGGTGTCGGCGCTGCTGGCCGACCCGTCGGTGCCGGTGTACGCGCTGACCACCGGGCCGCGCTGGCCGGACGTGTCGGGCAATTCGCAGGCCACCGGCACCCGCGCGGTCACCACCGGCGAGCCCAACCCGGCCTGGCTGCACCGCTGCGCCCAGGTGAACCGCCAGGCGATCGACGCGGTGCGCGGACAGCTCAAGGCGCACCCGCTGACCACCGGCCTGCACGTGGCCGCCGCCGTCGCCGATGCGCTGCGGCCCGGCGATCAGCTCGTGCTGGGCGCCTCCAACCCGGTGCGCGACGCGGCGCTGGTCGGTCTCGCTTCCGCGAGGCATCGCGAAAAGATCACAGTGCGCTCCAACCGTGGCGTGGCCGGCATCGACGGCACGGTGTCCACCGCGATCGGTGCGGCGCTGGCCCATGACGGGCGCACCATCGCGCTGATCGGCGATCTGACTTTCGTGCACGACAGCTCCGGGTTGCTGATCGGGCCCACCGAGCCGATCCCGCAGCAGTTGACGATCGTGGTGTCCAACGACAACGGCGGCGGCATCTTCGAACTGCTCGAGCAGGGCGACCCGCGGTTCTCCGACGTATCGTCCCGCGTCTTCGGTACTCCGCACGACGTCGACGTCGGGGCGCTGTGCCGGGCGTATCACGTGGATTCGCAGCAGATCGAGGTCGACCAGCTCGGTGCGGCGTTGGGCGAACCCGCCGCGGGCATGCGGGTGCTGGAGGTCAAGGCCGACCGATCCTCGCTGCGGCAACTGCACGCCGCCATCAAGGCCGCTTTATGAGGAAGCGATTGAAAGCCTTGTGGCGCCTTCTGATTCACGGCTGGGACGGCGCCCCAGACACTCTGGCGCGGCGCATAGTGCGCTGGGCACGCATCGGCATCATGATCGTCGCCTGCCTGGTCACGCTGCAGTCGGTATTGCTGGTGGCCGGGGCGTGGCGCAATGACCTGTCGATCGAAAACAACATGGGGGTAGCGCAGGCCGAGGTGCTCAGCGCGGGGCCGCGGCGCTCCACGATCGAGTTCGTCACGCCCGACCGGGTCACCTACCGTCCAGAACTCGGTGTGCTCTACCCGTCCGAATTGGCAACGGGGATGCGGATTTACGTCGAATACGACAAGAAGAACCCCAACCTTGTGCGGGTCCAGCACCGCAACGCCAAGCTGGCGATCGTCCCGGCGGGATCTATCGCGGTGGTCGGATGGCTGGTTGCCGCGGGCGCGCTCGTCGGCCTGGTGCTGGTGGAAAAGCGGCTGGTCCGTCAGCCCAAAAGCTTGTCGAGCCAGTCCGAATACTGAAGATCGACAACAATTTCAGTATTCATATCGTAAACCGTTGGGGTACCTGGCTTCTCCGGGTTCTCGGCGTTGAGACGAGCTCTGTTGGCGTCGTTGACCACGTTGGTGTCGACGGCGTTGTCGCCGGCGGTGATCCTGCCGGCCACCCACTCCGGAACGCCGCTTTCGCGGGCCATCGCTGCGATGTCGTCATCGGTCGGGCCGTCGGGACTGCGGTGGCGGTAAAGGTCTTGCACGAACGCCTGATACGCCGCCGGCGAGGTCATGGGGTCGGCGGCCAAGAACAGCGCATTGGTCATCCGGGCGGACGCGTCATTGTTGTGTTTGGCGTCGAGAAAGGTCAGCCAGCGATACGTGACCGCCAACCGGCCGTCGTCCAGCGCGCCGGCAATCCGGTCGCCATCCTTCGCCTCAAGCTCGGCGCAGTGCGGGCATTGCGGCTCGCAGAAGATCTCCAACTGCACGGGGGCGTCGGGTCTCCCGACCAGTACGCCATTGCCGTCGCCGGTGCGCGTGACATCGGCGTGCGCCGTGCCGGCACCAAACAGGAGCGAACATAGCGCCGCCAGGACGCCCAGCCAGAACCGCATGGTCATCGTTCGCACGTCGCTACCGTACCGGTGCGCTGTTATCCCTGGGCCAGCACCGCGACCGGCTGCCACTCCTCCCAGGTGCGCAACCGGTTCTCGTAGTCCGTCCGGGCGAGCTGCAGCGGCGCCGCACCGAAAAACACCCGCAGCGGCGGCTGCTCGGCGTCGACCACCTTCATCAGCGCGACCGCCGAGGCCTTCGGATCGCCCGGCGCCGACCATCGCCGGCTGCGTTCCGCGTCCACCGCAGCGTGGACGTCGGCGTACGCGGGAAGCCGCTCGGCGCTGCGCGACGACGACCCGGGCCAGTCGGTGTCGTAGCTGGCCGGCTCGATCAGGGTGACGTGGATCCCAAACGGCGCAACCTCGAAAGCCAGCGACTGCGAGAAGCCCTCCAGCGCCCACTTCGAGGCGTGGTAGATCCCGACGTCGGCGAACGCCGTGATCCCCCCGATCGACGAGACCTGAATGATGTGGCCGCTGCGTTGCTCGCGTAGATAGGGCAGCGCGGCCTGGGTGATCCACAGCGCGCCGAACACATTGGTCTCGAACTGGTCGCGCGCATCCTGTTCGGACAGTTCCTCGATGAAACCGAATTGGCCGTAGCCGGCATTGTTGACAACGACGTCGAGCCGGCCGAAGTGATCGTGCGCCCGCTGAACCGCCGCGAAATCCGCGTCTCGGTCGGTGACGTCCAACTGGATCGGCAACAGCGCATCGCCGTATTGCTCGGCCAGGTCGGCCAGGGTGTCAAGATTGCGCGCGGTGGCGGCCACCTTGTCGCCGCGCTGCAATGCGGCAACCGTCCATTCCCGTCCGAAGCCGCGCGAGGTACCGGTGATAAACCAAACTTTGTCACTCACGCAGCCATCCAACGCCGACGGCGACACCGCATTCCCGCAATGGGCGACTTCACAGGTAGCGTCGGCGTCGTGAGCCGCGCGAGCCTGGACAAGGATCCCCGCGAAGTCGCGTCGATGTTCGACGGCGTCGCGCGCCGCTACGACTTGACCAACACCGTGCTGTCGCTGGGTCAGGACCGCTACTGGCGACGCGCCACCCGCTCGGCGCTGCAGCTCAACGCCGGCGAGAAGGTGCTGGACCTGGCCGCCGGCACCGCGGTGTCCACGGTGGAGCTGGCCAAGTCCGGGGCGCGGTGCGTGGCGGCGGACTTCTCGGTGGGCATGCTCGCCGCGGGCCGGGGGAGGCATGTTCCTAAGGTCGCCGCGGACGCTACCCGATTGCCCTTCGGCGACAACATCTTTGACGCCGTGACAATCAGCTTCGGGCTGCGCAATATCGCCGCCCGTGACACGGCGCTACGCGAGATGGCCCGGGTCACCCGCCCCGGCGGCCGACTGGTGGTGTGCGAATTCTCCACTCCCACAAACGGTGTGTTCGCCACCGTGTACAAGGAATACCTGATGCGGGCGCTGCCTCGGGTAGCCCGTGCGGTGTCGAGCAATCCTGAGGCGTATGTCTATCTGGCCGAGTCGATCCGGGCCTGGCCCGACCAGGCCACCCTGGCGCATCAGATATCGGCGGCCGGTTGGTCAGCGGTGCGCTGGCGCAACCTGACCGGCGGGATCGTCGCCCTGCACGCCGCCTACAAGCGCTAGCCCCGGTCGACGACCACTGCATCCCGCGCCATCCCGCGCCGTCCCCGCGCCGTCCCCGCGCCGTCCCCGCGCCGAGTGTGGGGGTTATGGCGAATATTTCGCGACTTTTCGACCAAAGGCCCCACGCTCGGCGCTACGTCAGCTGGCCACCGGGTCGAGTCGGAATACCGCAATCCGGCCGGCCAGCGCCTCGACTTCGTCGGGTGTGCCCTGCTGAACCAGGCCGGCGCGTTTCAGGAAGCTGACGCCGACCGGCACCTCGACCGGAAACGCTCGCAGCACCGGCCGGGCGTCTTCGGGAGTTAACTCGACGATGTTGACCCACCGCGACTTTCGGCCCTTGGACAACGTTCCCGACCCGGCGGCGCGGGCGTTGAGCACCCAGTCGGCGCCCGGGTAGCCGGCGACGGTGTAGAGGCGGCCGTTCAGCGTGAACGGTGTCATCGGTGTGCTGCGCGGCTTCCCGGTCTTGCGGCCCGGGACCGTCAACACCTGCGGTGGACCCGTAGGGATGCCGAGCCGTTGCATCGTGATCATGGCCTTGTTGGTCAGCTTGAGCCAGCGCGGAGGCTTCGGGTTCGACGTCGAAGTCATGCACTACGAATATCAAGGCCCCTGATATATGTCAACCCTCCTGATAAGCCCCGCCCGACCACCGCGAGCGGGCGCAGTTGTACGCCAGCTGCGGCGTGTCGGCGTACGAACACGCCCGCTCGCGCCTAAAAGAGGGGGCCCCTCCCTCAGCTGAAGGGTTTTCGGCGATCCACGAGACGTGAGAGCCGCCCGCCGCGGCGCCATACCCGCGCCACCCAGTCGGCGTCGTCGTCGGTCACCAGGTTTCCCATCACCCGCACGGCAATACTCATCAGTTTGGTCGAACGCATCGCGACAGGCCCAATGGCGGGCAAAAACGGTGGGAACGTCAGCAAGGCCAGCCGCCGCGCCACCGAGAACGCACGCCCGTAATGGGATTGCAGCACCCACGGCCACACCCGCGACAGGTCACCCTGGCCCAACAGCTCGACGGCCAGCCGCCCGCTCTCCAGCCCGTAGTCGATGCCCTCGCCGTTCAACGGGTTGACGCAGGCTGCGGCGTCGCCGATCAGCATCCAGTTCGGCCCGGCCACCCCCGACACCGCGCCGCCCATCGGCAGCAGCGCCGAGGTCACCGCGCGGGGCTCCCCGGTGAACCCCCACTCGTCGCGGCGCAGGTCGGCGTAATAGGACATCAGCGGCCGCAAAGCCAGCTCGGCGGGTCGCTTCGAGGTCGACAGCGCACCCACGCCGATGTTCACCTCGCCGTTGCCCAGCGGGAAGATCCAGCCATAGCCTGGCAGCACCGCGCCGTCGGGGGAGCGCAGTTCCAGATGCGACGTCAGCCACGGTTCCTCGCTGCGCGGGGTGGCCAGATATCCGCGAGCGGCGATCCCATACACCGTCTCCCGATGCCAGCGCCGTCCCAACACCCGTCCCAACGGTGAGCGCGCGCCGTCGGCCACCACCAGCCAGCGGCAACCCACCTCAACGCCGTCGGCCAGCACTACCGAACCTACCCGGCCAGCCGAATCATGATGGACACCAACAACTTTTACGCCGAGGCGCATGCGTGCACCGGCATCCTCGGCGACTTTGCGGATCCGGTCATCCAATTCCACCCGCGCCACCGCGCTGCCGGTCGACGGGAACGACGGCCCCGGCCAGTCGACCTCCACCGAGCTGCCGAACCCGCTCATCCGCAGGCCCCGATGCCGGATCCGGGCATCCAGCCACTCGCCCAGCCCCAGCCGCTCCAGTTCGGCGACCGCGCGCGGGGTCAACCCGTCGCCGCAGGACTTGTCGCGGGGGAAGTTCGCGGAGTCGATGACGAGCACGTCGTGGCCGGCCCGGGCGGCCCAGGCCGCCGCCGCTGATCCGGCCGGTCCGGCGCCCACCACCACCAGGTCGGCGTTGCTGCGCATGCTCACCAGTATGTTGGTCGCGTGAGGACTCCGGCGACTGTGGTGGCGGGCGTCGACCTCGGCGACGCCGGATTCGCGGCCGCGGTGCGCGACGGCGTCGACCGGATCGAGCAGCTGATGGAGACCGAGCTGCGCGGCGCCGACGGCCTGATGACCGAGGCCGTGCTGCACCTGTTCGAGGCCGGCGGCAAACGCTTCCGCCCGCTGTTCACCGTGCTGTCCGCGCAATTGGGGCCCAATCCGGACTCCGATGAGGTGACGATCGCCGGCGCGGTCATCGAGCTGGTGCACCTGGCGACGCTGTATCACGACGACGTAATGGACGAGGCCGAGGTTCGCCGCGGCGCGCAAAGCGCCAACGCGCGGTGGAGCAACAACATCGCGATCCTGGCCGGCGACTACCTCTTTGCGACGGCCTCGCGGCTGGTGTCGCGGCTCGGGCCGGAGGCGGTGCGGGTGATCGCCGAGACGTTCGCTCAACTGGTGACCGGGCAGATGCGCGAAACACGCGGCGCCGCAGGTGATGTGGATCCCATCGAGCATTACCTGAAGGTGGTGCACGAGAAGACGGCTTGCCTGATCGGCGCGGCGGGGCGGTTCGGCGCGATGTTCTCCGGCGCCGCCGACGATCAGGTTGAGCGGCTGGCCCGCCTCGGCAACATCGTCGGCACCGCGTTCCAGATCTCCGACGACATCATCGACATCGACAGCGACCCCGACGAGTCCGGCAAACTGCCCGGCACCGACCTGCGAGAAGGCGTGCACACCCTGCCGGTGCTCTATGCGCTGCGGGAAACCGGGCCCGAGGCTGATCGGCTGCGCGAGTTGCTGGTGGGCCCGGTCGTCGACGACGCGGTGCTGGCGGAGGCGTTGCGGCTGCTGCGGGGATCGACGGGCATCGCCAAGGCGAAAGAGACCGTGGCGCGGTATGCGGCGCAGGCCCGCGACGAGCTGGCTGCCCTGCCTGACCTGCCCGGTCGCGGCGCACTGGCTTCCCTGGTCGACTACACCATCACCCGACACGGCTGAGCGCGCGGAACCTGGCGGCTCATCTTAAGCGTTTAATAAAAGAGTCCCAGGTGTTCGTAGGAGGGAAGCTGTGACCTGGCATCCGCATCGCAACACGTTCAAGACGTTTGCGCTGTTGTTCGGCATGTCGCTGCTGATCGTGCTGGTCGGCAGGCTGTTCGGCCCCACTTGGATGTGGATGGCGGTGCTGTTCGCCGTCGGCATGAACGTCTACACCTACTTCAACAGCGACAAACTGGCGCTGCGCGCAATGCACGCCCAGCCGGTCTCCGAGGTGCAAGCGCCCGCGATGTACCGGATCGTGCGCGAGTTGGCCACTGCCGCGCATCAGCCGATGCCGCGGCTCTACATCAGCGACACGGCCGCGCCCAACGCGTTTGCCACCGGCCGCAATCCGCGCAACGCCGCGGTGTGCTGTACCACCGGGATTCTGCGCATTCTCGACGAGCGTGAGCTGCGCGCAGTGCTGGGCCATGAACTGTCTCACGTGTACAACCGTGACATCTTGATCTCGTGTGTGGCCGGCGCGCTGGCGTCGGTGATCACCGGGTTGGCCAACATGGCTCTGTGGGCCGGCATGCTCGGTGGCGGCAACCGCGACGGCGGCAATCCCTTTGCGCTGCTGCTGGTTTCGTTGCTGGGCCCGGTCGCTGCGACGGTCATCAGGCTGGCGGTGTCTCGTTCCCGCGAATACCAGGCCGACCAGTCCGGCGCGGTGCTGACCGGTGATCCGTTGGCGTTGGCGTCGGCGTTGCGCAAGATTTCCGGCGGTGTGCAGATGGCGCCGCTTCCGCCCGAGCCGCAGTTGGCCAGCCAGGCCCACCTGATGATCGCCAACCCGTTCCGCGCGGGTGAGCGGCTCGGGTCGCTGTTTTCGACGCACCCGCCGATCGAAGACCGGATCCGCCGGCTTGAGCGCATGGCCCGCGGCTAAACCCGGCTGGGTCGCGGTTCTGGTCCTCGGCGTCAGATACGTCCATACTGGGTATCTGGCTGACGCCGATGGGAGCCGTGATGTCAATGGATATTCACGAGGCAGGGCTCGCGCTGAGTCTCACCGATTTGATATTCGAGACGCGCGCGGGCGCTGACATGAGTCAAGGCGACCTGGCCGACGCACTGGGCATGGACAAGGAAACGATCGCCGCGTGGGAACGCGGCGACGTGGTGCCGCGCGTCGACGAACTCAACCGGGTGGCTCAGGTGTGCGGCAAGCGCCTGCACATCAGCATCGACGCGGACTGATCCACCGCCGGACGGGCTAGCGCGCCGGAGCCAGCCGCCCGGTGATGTACACCGTCCCGCCGGTCGCGTGATGCTGCCGCTGCCAATCCTCGATCGCCTGATGCGCGGCGTGGTCGAGGTAGCTGGTCGACACCTGGACGGTGACCACGGTGCCTGCCGGAATCGAGGCCAGCACGCTGTGCAGCCGAGGTAGGGACAGGAAGGTGCACGCGCCTTCCACCACCACGCGCCAGCCGTCGCCGTCCTGCTCGGTCGCGATCTTGGCCCGGATCACCCGCCACCCGGTCAGGGCGATGGCCAGCAGCAGCCCAACCAGGACTCCGTGGAGCAGGTTGAAGAACACGACACCAAGCGCGGTCACCACGTAAACGGCGATATCCCCACTGCGGCGGGCATTTTCGATGTGCGCCGGCTTGAGCAGAGTGACCCCGACAACGATCAGCAGGCCGGCCAGCGCGGCGGTGGGGATCTGTTGGACCAACGCCGCGAACGGCAGCGTGAAGACCAGGATCCAGAACCCGTGCAGTATCGCCGAAGCGCGGGACTTGGCGCCCGCGTGGACGTTGGCGGAGCTGCGGACGATCACCCCGGTGATCGGCAGCCCGCCGATCGCTCCCGATGCGATGTTGGCGGTGCCCTGTCCGATCAACTCGCGGTTGAAGTCGGTGCGCGGCCCGGTGTGCATGCGGTCGACCGTTACCGCCGAGAGCAGGCTCTCGACACTGGCGATCAAAGCGACCGTGATCACCCCGATTGCCACGGCACCCCAGTTGCCCTCGGGGATCCCCGGAAGCTGTAGCGCATCGAGCACCGACCCCTCGAGCGTGATGCGCGCCACGTGGAACGGGAAGACCACCGAAAGGACGGTCGCGGCCACGATGGCGACCAGCGGGCCGGGAACATAGGCGATGCGTTCAGGGACCCAGCGCCAGGCCACCATGATGGCGATCACAAGAACACCCAGGATGAGACCACCGCCATGGGCGCCGACGAGTTGCTCGGGCAAGCCGATCACGTTGTGCCAGGCCGAGCTCTTGGATGCCCCGCCCAACAGCACGTGTGCTTGTTGCAGCGCGATTGTGATCCCGATGCCGGCCAGCATCGCGTGCACGACGACGGGTGAGATCGCCAGTGCGGCACGCGCGACCCGGCTCAGCCCGAGAAGCACCTGCAGCACACCCGCGGCCACCGTGATCAGGCACGTTACCGACCAGCCGAACTGATCAATCAGATCGGCGACGACCACCGTCAACCCGGCCGCCGGGCCGCTGACCTGCAGCGGTGACCCGCCGATGATCCCGACGATGATGCCACCGACTATCGCGGCGATCAGACCGGAGAGCACCGGCGCGTTGGAGGCGATTGCGATGCCCAGTGACAGCGGTAACGCGACGAGAAACACCACGATCGAGGCCGGCAGATCGTAGCGCAGGATCGATCGCAATCGGTCAGTGCGCAGCGGCGCTTGTTCAATGTTCTGGCTGGCCAGCGCTTGGGTCGGCTGAATTGGTCGCTCCCTTGTTGGATCGCGGTCAGTCATTTGAGGTGGAGGGTATCGATCACGCGTTAACACCCCTGTATCGCAGGTTGCAGCGACGTAAACTCTTCGCCGACAAACCTTTACGAGCACCGCGCCACGTGATCAACGCTCAATTACTATGTGCGAGAATACTTATCGATCACAGTGCACGGCAACCGGAGCCAGTTGATACATAGAAAACGCAAATTTTGCGGTAATTCGAGCCTTCAGAAGCCCGCGCCGTGAACCTCGTGTCCTGGCACCTCGGCCGTCAGCCCGCGGTAAGCCTGCTCCACCGTCGAACCGTGGTTGATCACGGCGTCGACCTCGCGGGCTATCGGCATGTTCAACCCATACTTGTCGGCGAACTCCATGATCACGCTCGCGGCCTTGACGCCCTCGGCAACCTGATTCATCGACGAGATGATCTCGTCGATCGGTTTGCCCGCGCCCAACTGCTCGCCGACGTGCCGGTTGCGGCTGCGCTGGCTGGTGCAAGTGACAATCAGATCGCCCATTCCGGCGAGGCCGGCGAAGGTGTCACGTTGCCCGCCCATGGCCTCACCCAGCTTGGACATCTCGCGGACCGAGCGGGCCATCACCATCGCGCGGGTGTTCTCACCGATGCCCAGCGAGTAGCCCATCCCGACCGCGATCGCGAACACGTTCTTCAACGCGCCGGCCATCTCGACGCCGATCACATCGTCGGTGGTGTACACGCGAAAACGCCTGGTGCGGAACAACTGTGCGAGCCGCGCTGCGAGGTTGTGGTCAGGCATCGCCAGCACCGCAGCGGCGGCGTAACCCTCGGCGACCTCGCGGGCGATGTTGGGGCCGGCCAGGATGCCCGCCGGGTGCCCGGGCAGCACTTCCTCGATGATCTGCGACATCCGCATATTGGTGCCCTGCTCGAGGCCCTTGACCAGTGAGACCACCGGCACCCAGGGTCGCAGTTCCGCCGCGAGCTCGGTCAGCACACTCCGGAATCCGTGCGACGGCACACCCATCACGACGACGTCAGCGCAGTTGGCCGCCTCGGAGAAGTCGGTGGTGGCACGCAGCGTTTCGGTGAGGACGACTTCATCGCCCAAATACTTGGTGTTGCGATGGTTTTCGTTGATGTCCTTGGCGGTTTCCTCGGAGCGCACCCACTGCAGCGTCGGACCGCGGCGCGCGCAAATGGATGCGACGGTGGTTCCCCAGGAACCGCCACCCAAGACGACAACATTCGGTTCGCGCATAGCAGCCATAGCGATCAGCGTATTGCCGCGCCGACGGGTTTGGGGCTGGTTATGGCAGCAATTTGGTGTGCGGGAGGGGGTCGCTGCGCCCTTACGATGCTGATTATGACGTCAACCACCATTCCTGGAGTCGAGGCGTCCGATCCCGAGAGCCTGACCCTGGCCGGCAGCCGGGTCGGCGCATCGGCGACAGCGGTGCGACGGCAGCACAGCGCCGGGCGAAAGGCCGTCGCCGCCCTGCGGGACGGATGGGCCGGAGCGGCGTCCGACGCGGCAGCGAACAGCGCCCAACGCACGCTGGCGCAGCAGCGACAACTAGGCGACGCGCTGCAGCGGCTGCAGGCGGTCTTGCAAGACGGCGGTGCACAGCTGGGCACTACTCGTGCCGGCCTCCTGCATAACGTCAAGCAGCTTCGGCAGCAGGGGTGGCAGCTGGGACCCGACGGGACTGTGACCGTGATGCCGGGCAGCCGGCTGGATCGGTTGGCACGGCTCAGTCCCGTCACCGATGTGCAGCTGCAGCAACTGGCGGCCAGAAATGCGACTGTTCTGAAGACACTGCTAGCTCAATTCGACAGCCAGGACCGCCAACTCGCCCGCGACCTTCGCAACGCGATCAGGGGCGTGAACGCGTCTAGCGCCGACTAAAAGTGGCCCCAGCCCCGCTGGCCGTCCCAGCCTCCGCAAATGCCGTTGCTGCAGGCGTTGACGATCGCGCCCTGCACCGGATTCCAGCCACCGCAGCCGCTCCAGCCGGGGCCGCTGCCACAGCCTCCGCCGCCGCCTTGTCCGTCGGGGCCGCCGCTGCCTTCGGTGCCGCCGGGCTCGGCGAGCACAACCTGATTTGCTGGAGCTGATGGGGCCGTCGTGATCAGCACGGCCATCGGCCCGGCGGCGATAGCCGTTGCGGCACTTGCGGCTACGACCAACGATCTGACGAGATTCCGTGTGAAGTGCATTGATTTATGATGCGCGGTAATCGTGCTCGTGCCAACCCACCTGTGACTAGTGTCGCCGATATTTTGGTGCGTTGGTGCCGCTTGAGGGGTGGTTATGCTGTGGCCTGGGCAAACCGTAGGGAGGTAGGCGATGCCCGAGCCGTTGAAAGTTGACCCGATAGATCTGCACATGTCGGCAGACCACATGGGAGTGCATCATGCGGATCTGCGCGCAGCCCATACCGGTGCCGACAGCAACATCGAAGCCGCGCAGGCTGGCTGGGTGGGGACTTCAGCGGCGGCCTTGAAAGCAAAGCTCGCCGAATGGCAAGCCACCACCGAGGAGCTGTGCGGCAGCATTGCGGACCACGAGCGAGCTTTTCGTACGGCGGGCAATCAGTACCAAGCTGTCGATGGTCGAAGCGCGGAAAACATTGAAGACGTTTTCTGATGGTTCTCACTCTCGCTGATATCGACCAATGGCAGCCCAGCGCGATCCGCGAGGTTTCTGTCGCGTTAGCCAAACGTGGCGCCAGCGCCGATGAGGTTAAAGCCGGTCTGAGTAAGTTGCCCTTGATCGCAAGCTGGCAGGGAACCGCCGGGGATGCCGCGCGAGCATCACTGGACAAGCTGAGCAGCCACCTGGTCGCCCATGCCGATGAAATGCAGGCGGTTGCCGCGGCGACCAACAAGGCGGCCGACGAAATTGAAGCTGTCAAGGATGCCCTTAGCGCGATTGACCGTGACGCTAAAGCGTGGGGGTTCAACATCAACTCCGCCACGGGAGAAGTCACGCCCGCAGACAACAGCAAAATCGGGCAATCGGCTTATCAGCAACAACAAGACGAATTGCAAGCGCGGATTACCAAGCTGCTCGCCGAAGCCAACCAGGCCGACGCGGATCTCGCTCGCGCGATCACCTTGGGCAGCAAGGATGCGACCGGTCCAGCTGAGCACCGACCGGATGTGCGTGCAGCTCTGTCTGGACCGCTTCCTGACGACCCCAAGCAATTCCACGACCTGTGGGACAAACTCAGCCCAGAAGAAAAGGAGTGGCTTTACCAGCAAGATCACAACATCGGCAACCGTCCGGGGATGCCGTGTGATCCGCCGGACCATTTGGGCTACGACCACTACAACAAGCTCAACCTGAAAGATCAACTCACGCAGACTCAGGCGTTCGCTGCGCAAGCCGATGCGCTCCGCGCGCAGCACCCGGACTGGGCGCAGGGCAAGAACATTCCGCACCCCAACGAACCGGGCGCGATCTTCGACGATCGCCTGGCCTACGAGGCTTGGCAACGCCAGTACGACGCCGCCCTAAACGGGTCTAAGTATCTCCCCGACCTGCTGGCCGTCGACAAAGCCCTCCAGGCGAGCCCCGACCGCAAATTGATGCTGCTCGACACGCAAAGCGGTAAGCAAGTGCGCGCCGCCATTGCGGTTGGTAACCCTGACACCGCCACCCACGTGTCGGTTACGACTCCTGGCCTCAACACGACCGTGCATGGCGCCATCGAAAACATGGCATCGGAGGCAACCAACGTTAGGACCGAAGCCCTGCGACAGTTAAGTGTCACCCCTGGCCACGCGCATGACAGCGTGTCGGCGATCGCTTGGATTGGGTATGACCCGCCGCAGATACCCGGCCTTGACGATCTTGGGAAGTCGCTCGCCGGTGGTTGGGGAGTCAGCCACGACGACATCGCCAAAGCCGGGGCCCACGACCTGGCTCGTTTTTATGACGGGATACAAGCCGCACACCAGGGTGGCCCTGCCGATCTGACGGCGATCGGACACTCCTATGGCTCGCTGACCACAGGGCTGGCCTTGCAGGAACCCGGCGACCACGGGGTGTCACGGGCATTGTTCTACGGATCCCCTGGTATCGAAGCCAGCACACCTCAGCAGCTACATCTGCAGCCCGGCCAAGTGTTCACGATGGAAACCCCCGACGATCCGATCCAATGGACTTTCGACGGTCCACCCATCGCTCGCGCTACCGCGCCGCTCTTGCCCTCCCCCTTCAACATCATCGCCGAAAGCCTTTTGGGCGGTGCCGACGCATCCGGCGCAGGACACTTCGGACCCAACCCGGCCACCAACCCCAACTTCACCCACCTGGCCACCGGCCCCGCGACGGTGCCTGATGGCCATGGAGGCACAATCAATCTCGAGGGCGCACATGGACATAGCGATTACCCCCGTTTCCCCGACAATGGGGGCATCAGGACGACCAACTACAACATCGCCGCCGTCCTCGCAGGATTAGGCGATCAGGCGGTTCCACAAAAGTGAATAACGACCGAAGGACACGCCCCCCAAGCGGACGCCATCACGGAATTTTCTTCACCGCCATCGTCGCCATCGCGCTCACCGCAACAGGATGCCACGTGAACCAGCCGTACGAACCCACCCCGCCGAATGACGCCGCCAAGGCCCTTGAAGTGCTCAAATCCTTGCCATCATTTGAGGACACCAAGGCCCAAGTGGTCACTGCGATGAACGAAATCACCTCCGCTGCCAGCAAACTCATCCCTACGATCACATGGGAAACCCCCCATGAGGGTTCAGGCGATAACTGCCAGCGGCCCTACGAACAGACCGACGGAAGACGTTATTTTCTCCCCGACCAAGTTGCCGAGAATGTGCAGGTCTCCGAGGATCAGTGGGCGAAAATCCAAGAGGCTGCGAAAGATTCGGCTGCCAAACTCGAGGCCACCGAGATCCAGGTGATGAAAAACCAGCCTGGAAACCATGACGTGGGTTTCTATGGGCCCACTGGAATATTCATCAAAGTCGCATACCGAGGCAACCTCGTCGTCTCGGGCTACACCGGCTGCCGCTTACCTCGCGACAAGAAGTAAAGGCGGCGGCTGCCAAGCACCTACCCGGCCAGGGCGGCGTTTTCCTCGGCCCGGCCGAACACCATCGCTTCTTCGATGCGGTCGAATCGATAGTCGAGGGCGTCGACGAAGTAGTTCTGTCGCACATTCCACGGCCGCTTGGTGCCCGACTTCGGCAGTGCATGCAATGACCGCAGCACGTAGCCGGCCCGAATGTCCCAGGAAGGCTTCTCAGGCATTGGTTCACCATCCCGGTGCGGATAGGCGTGCGTATAGCCGTGAGAACGCATGTGGGCCATCAGCTTTGCCGTGGCACGGGCGGTCATGTCGGCGCGCAACGTCCACGATGCGTTGGTGTAGCCCACGCACCAGAACAGGTTGGGCACATCCTCGAGCATGTGGGCTTTGTAGACGAAGCGGTCCTGCGGTTTGATCTCGGTGCCGTCCAGGGAGATGGTGGCTCCGCCGAGCGCCTGCAGTTGTAGACCCGTGGCGGTGACGATTATGTCGGCGTCCAGGTGCGCCCCGGATTTCAGCACGATGCCGGTCTCGTCGAAGTGGTCGATGTGATCGGTGACGACGTCCGCGCGGCCTTCGCTGATCGCGACGTACAGGTCGGCGTCGGGAATCAAGCACAGCCGCTGGTCCCATGGGTTGTAGCGCGGTTTGAAATGGATGTCGACGTCGTAGCCCTCGGGCAGGTTACTGATCGCGATCCGACGGATCAACCACTTCATGAAATTCGGGAACTTGCGCGACAGGAACCAGACCACCCCTTCGAGCAGCGCATTGCGCATCCGGATGATTTGATGTGAAACCTTGCCCGGCAGCACTTTCCGCAGCACATCGGCAAACCAGCTGTACCTCGACGCGGAGAACATGTACGTCGGTGAACGCTGCAGCATGGTCACTTTCGAGGCCTTTTCGGCCAGCGACGGGATCAACGAGACCGCGGTTGCGCCGCTGCCGATCACCACGATCTTCTTGTCGGCGTAGTCGAGGTCCTCCGGCCAGTGCTGCGGGTGCACGACGGTGCCGGCGAACTCCTCGATGCCGGGGAATTCCGGCGTGTAGCCCTCGTCGTAGTTGTAGTAACCGGAGCCGAAGAACACGAATCGGCTGCGGTAGGTCTTGGTTTCGCCGTTTTGCTCGGCGGTGACGGTCCAGGTGTCGGTCGACGAATCCCAATCCGCCGAGCGGACATAGCTGTTGAACCGGATGTGCTTGTCGATGCCGTACTTGTGCGCGGTGTTGACCAGGTATTCGCGGATGTGCACACCGTCGGCCACGCCCTCTCTGCGGGTCCACGGCTCGTACGGGAAGCTCAGCGTGAAAATGCTGCTGTCCGAGCGGACGCCGGGGTAGCGGAACAGGTCCCAGGTGCCGCCGATTTGCTCGCGTCGTTCCAGGATGACGTAGTTGACCCCTGGGTTGGTCTCGGTAATGCGGTACGCCGCGCCGATTCCAGAGATACCGGCGCCGACGATGACGACATCGAAATCCATGCCACCAGATTAGGCACCGACCGGTTGATTGGGCCAGACCGTCAGGACGGCTGTAGCAGCACGTCGATGTGCAGCGGCGCGCACAGGTCGACCAGCCACATCTGGTCTGCGGGGCTGGCGAAGATGCGCGCATGGGAGTGGTCCTGGGCGAACGCGTCCGCGCACTTGTCGCCGAAGAACACGTAGGCCTTGGCGTCGTTGCACAGCCGCGACATCCACACCATGCCGTCCACACCGATCGCGTGGGCGGCCTCGGCCCAGCGCACCGTGTCCGGGTATGTGGAGGCGGGGCTCGACGTCACCTCATCGGCGGTCACCTTCAGGCGTCGCAATCCCATGCCGTGCAGGGCGGCCAGACGCAGCTCGCGGGTCACTTTGAGCAGGGCAAGCGCTTTGGGGGAGTACTTGTCATAGGGCAGCACCCCGCCCTCGGGCGGGATGTCATGCAGCAGCGTCTCGGCGATCGCCGCCTCTTCGGTGTCGGCCGTGTACATGATGGGCACCACGGGTTTGCCGAAGAAACCAAACCGGGTGGGCGCGCCGACGCCGGGGTTGAACTCGGCGGGCGTGCGGGCCGCAGTGAAGACGCGGTACAGCAGGTGACCTGCGGGCAGCTTCTCGATGGCCGGCTTGAACGGAGTGGGCGGCGCCTTTACCACTCGACCGCCAGGGCGTCCGCTGCCACGGCGGCCACGCGGTCCGGATCGTCGATGAGATGGTCGACGGGCCGGTCCCCGTCGAAGTAGGTCGTCGGTGAGCACAGCCACTGCACCAGGCCCGCCTCCGACCAGCCGTTGGCTTCCGCGATCTCGCGCAACCGAGCGATCACGGCCAGCGGCTGCCCGTCCGATCCGAACTGGAATCCCGGGTAAGCGAGGTAGTTGCCCTGTCGGATGGCGACCAGCTGTTTGTTGCGATGGGCGCTGGCGGCCAGGTTACGCGGGGCGCGCGACCGCGAGCCCATCTTCTTGCCGGCCTCGGTGCTGGTCAGCAAGCCGAACTCGGCTTCGATGCGCGCGTAGAGGTTCTGCTCGGCTTGCACGGCCCGCGCGATCGCGGGCTCGGTGTACACCGCCACCGAGGACAGGGCTGCGCCCACGGCCTGCGCGCTCTCCCGAACGCGCTGGGTGGCGACGGTCAGCTCCTCGACGGTGGTCATAGCTGCCATTGTACATGCGATTCGTGCAGCTGTATCGGCTGCACGCACCGCACGATACTAACGGTAGTTGACGAACTGCAGCGCGACGTCGAGGTCGGCGTTCTTCAACATCGCGATGACGGCCTGCAAGTCGTCGCGCTTTTTGCCGGAGACGCGGATTTCGTCGCCCTGGATCTGGGTCTTGACGTTCTTGGGACCCTCGTCGCGGATGAGCTTGGTGATCTTCTTGGCGTTCTCGCTGGAGATGCCCTGCTTGAGGGTGCCGGTCACCTTGTAGGTCTTGCCCGACGCCTGCGGTTCGCCGGCGTCGAAGGCCTTCAACGAGATGTCGCGACGGATCAGCTTCTCCTTGAAGACGTCGACGGCGGCCTTGACCCGCTCCTCGGTCGAGCTGGTCAGTTCGATGGTCGCCTCACCCTTCCACGCGATCTTGGTGTCGGTGCCGCGGAAGTCGAACCGGGTGGCCAGCTCTTTGGCAGCCTGGTTGAGCGCGTTGTCGACTTCCTGGCGGTCAACCTTGCTCACGACGTCGAACGATGAATCCGCCATTGGATCCCCTCTCGATGGTTCTAGGTCGTTTGTATCCTGAATACATCCTCGTTGTAGTCTGCAAGACGCGACACGGCAGGTTGCCCGAGCGGCCAATGGGAGCGGACTGTAAATCCGTCGGCGTATGCCTACCCAGGTTCGAATCCTGGACCTGCCACCAAGACCAACTTCGGCGAAACTCTGCGCCAGGTCGGCCGAAGCGCCCCCTTTTGGGCTCATAGGTCTGAAGAGTGAACGCTCTGCCCGGCGTGGGGGGCGGGAAGCCCGCCATCGAGGCCTAGGCGCGTCCCCTCCACGGCCAGCTGGGACGGCTCGAACGAGTGGTGCTAGGTCCAGCCGCGCGCGTCGAATCCGTTGAAGGTGGTGTCTTGGGGACCGGTGAAGTCCGCCGCGTAGTGGCGGTGCACGCCAAAAGGCGGCCATTTAGACCTGCTCGCGATGTGTCGGAATGCGCGGTGCCACAACCAACCTCTCTCACCTATTAGGTGAGAGAGGGGCGCGGTCCTAGCGTGCGAACTTGCGCTTTATGCCGGCCGCATACCGGGTTACAACAAGCAACGGTGGAATCGCACCGGTACGGCGCGGAATCGGAGGGGTTTGCACCGGTGGCGGACTCGGCTGCAGCAGCGGCCTGGACCTCCGTCCCCTCAGCTTCAGGTGCTGCCACCGCGCGACATAGCGACGGTACTCGACCGAGTCCTCGTCATACACGGCAATTCACCTCCATCTGCTGACAGACTGCCTCCAGCCGAACAGCCAGGTCGGTGCAATTCCGGGCGAAGTTACGCGGTCAACCAGGTCTGGTGTTTGCATCTCGCCCTTACCGATCTCGAAGGCGGCTATTTGATCACCCGTCAAGCTGCTTCGGCTGCATCTCGTGGCTCATCGTAGTGCCGGAGAGTGCAAGGTGCGAATTAGAACGACGCGAAGATGGCTTTGATCCAGGACACCGTGGGAGCTTTGCCGTATAAGCTGCTCGACTTCGATCAGCATTCTTATGGAGGACTAGCCGGACGCTTTGGTGGCTAGATCACATCGCTTCGGCCATGGCGATGTGGCCGTCCGCCTCAAGCGATCTCGCCATGGCGTGATAGCGATCAGCGAAGTCGCGATAGCGTGCCTCGTCGCCGTGCGCCCGTGCCAGCAGCGCCCGTAGCCGCAATGCGGGTAGCTCAACGACCAGCGATCCAGGATTAGTTGGCGCGGTCAAGGCGTCAAGCGTTTCCTCGGCTTCGCGAAGGTCCGTTGCGGTAGCGCGGGTCAACAGCAATTCGACGAAAACCGTAGTGACGGCGCCGCGACTGAACATTTCCCCTGTCTGCGACAGGTGCTGGACGATTGACCGCGCCAGCTCGATCCCGCCGTCGAGGTCACCGTTGCGGGCCTTCTCCCTGGCGATTTGGCTGTCAATGAAGGACAGGGTGGTCATGCTGAACCGTTCGCGCATCGCCGCGTCGCGGGTCTTCATCAGGAAGTCGAACCCATCGCCCCGCTCGGGGCCATCACGGTAGTAAAGCGCGATGCCCCGAATGAACCACGCCGCGGCGAGCGCGAAATCGTCGCCGGATCGTTCGGCGATCTGCAGCACTTCGGCGGTGTCTTCCAGTGCCTGATCGTCGGGTAGCAGACCGCCGGCGGTGATGGACATGTACTTGTACATGATCACGAAAACCAGTGATACCGGGTCATTCTCACGCGCCATCACAACCGCGCGATCTGCGTCCTCTCTGGCACCCTCCTGGCCGAGGCTCCCCCGCAAGATGCTGCGGATGGCCGTCAGGATCGCCAGCGGTGAACCGAAGATGAGATTCCCCGCGGTGGGGTCGCCATCGGCCAGGTCAATGGCGCGGTCTGCCATCTGAAGTGCCTGGGCCACCTCGCCGGCTTCGTACTTGGCAAGTACCAATGGAAACGCCAGTCCGATGATCAGCGCGGGGTCACCGATCGACTCGAACAGCGCCATGCATTCGGTGGCCATCCGGGAAGACTCGCGGTGATACGAGTGAATCGTCAGGGCCATCACGTAGCCGACCATGCCCATGGCCAGCGACCGCTTGTCCCCGCAAACGGTTGTCAGCTCGCGTAGCTCGTCAAATCCGGTGTCTGCGACACTGCCGCCCACTCGCCATGCCGTGGCGCAGAGCAGAGTCCGCGGCGCTATGCGCATCGCGAGGTTTGCGGGATTGTCTTCAGGAAGCTGATCAGCGACCTGTCGGGCTCGCCGCCAACTCGTCCGTGCCGCAACGACATCGCGGTTGGCCGACCAGCCTCCGGCGCGCATGTGCCAGGTGAACGCGGCGGGCAAGTCGCCGGCGGCTTCCAGGTGCTCACCGATCAGCGCAGCATTTTCGTCCACCGACGCGTCGCGTTGCTCAATCGCGGTGGCCAGGCGCCGATGCAGTTGGGCACGATCAGCTTTGAGCTGAGCTTCGTACGCCACCGCGCGCACCAGCGGATGATGAAAGACGTACTCGGGTTCTCGGGTGTCCTTCACCCGCTCGATCAGCTCCGCCGCGATCAGCTCATCAACGAACGGTTCGATGCCCAGCTCTGCCAGCAGGTGGGCAGCGAACCGCGAGCCGATAACCGCAGCTGCGCTCAGGGTCCGCTTCGCTTTCGGGTCGAGCCGGTCGATGCGTGCAGCGATGGTTGTCTGCAACGTGGCGGGCACTGTGACATCCGCGGCGTCCGTCGTTGTCTGGAATGCCCCTGGGCGCCCGGTTAGGACGCCGCGTTCGGTGAGGTCGTGCACGATCTCCTCGGCGAAAAACGGGTTTCCTCCGGCGCGATCGACGATCGAGTGGCTCAGGCCGCCAACCGAGGGATCCGAGCCAAGCAACTGCCCGACGAGCGCGGCGGTTTCCGATTCATCAAGCGGCGCAAGCGAAATAGTGTGCGCGCCGGGGACCCGATACAGCACCCCCTGATATTCCGGCCGGTAAGTGATCAGCACCAGTGAGGGCGTCTGGGGGATCACCTCGAGGAAATCGGCCAACAGCGACTCGCTGACCTCGTCGACCCAATGGGCATCCTCGACGACGTACACCGCCGGTGTTTGTCGGGTCAGGGAAGCGGCGTTCAGCAGCGCGGTCAACCGTCGGCGGCGCGCATCCGGATCAATGGCCGGCAACGGAACACCCGGGTCGGCGATGCCCAGAAGGTCATGCAGCAGCAACAGGTCCTCGGCGTCGGCGTCGGGAACTTGCGCGCGCACTCGCTCGCGAGCGGTCTGCACGTCGACACCCTCGATGCCGGTGGCCGCCCTCAGCAGCCGCGCAACGGCGTAGAAGGGCACCTGAGTGGTGTGCGACTCGCAAAACGTGGTGAAAACCTCCACGCCGCGGCGATTCGCCATCGACCCGAGCTCGTGAACCAGACGGCTCTTCCCGATGCCCGCGGATCCCGCCACGGCGACCACCGCGCCGCGGCCGTGTATTGCGCGCTGCAACAGTTCGTCGATTACGGCCATCTCCCCGCGCCGGCCGACGAGTGTCGATCTGTCGCGCCCGACCGCCGAGCGTCTTTCCGTCATGCCCAGCAGCCGGCGGGCGGGCACCGGCTCGACGGCGCCCTTGATCCGAACCAGTTGAACTTCGCCAAGCCGTGCAGCGTCATTGACGAGCCGCGCCGTCGACGCGCTGAGCATCACCCCGCCGGGCGGCGCCGCCGACTCCATCCGTTGGGCCATGCCAACCTGCTCACCGACGGTGGTGTACCCGAACGGCCCGGGACCGATGTCACCGGCAACCACTTGACCGGAATTAAGTCCGACACGCAACTGCAGGTCAATCCCGTCGCGCTCGGCGATGTCGACGGCAAGTCGCTTCGCCTCGTCCTGCACACCCAAGGCAGCCCGACAGGCACGAATAGCATGGTCCTCCAACGCCACCGGTGCACCGAAGACGGCCATCACGCCGTCGCCGGTGAACTTGTCCACCGTGCCCCCGTAGCGCTGCACCACTGCCGCACATCGGTTAGCCAGCTCGGTCATGATCTCCCGCAGTCGCTCCGCCCCGACTGCCGCGGCAATGTCCATCGAGTGCACCACGTCGGCGAACAGCACCGTCACTTGTTTGTACTCAGCGCGGGTACCGCCGTCATCGACCGGGGAACCACAGCCGTGACAAAACCGCGCGTTCTCGAGAAGCTCAGTGCCACATGACCGGCACGCTGCCGGGACGGCGGACATGCGCACAGAATCTCACAAAAAGCGCACGTCGGGGCCGGGCTGACCGTCTATTTGAAGAGGGGCTTGCCCTCGTTCGCCGCCGCGCGCTGCCGCTCAGCGGCGCGCAGGATCGCATTGGCGGTCAGGAATGCGGGCTTGTCGCGGTCGGCGGGCTTAATGGGCAGGTTGGCGGCGCAGCGCAGCACCATCAGCGCGAGGCCGCTGTAGGTGGCGTACGGGATGATCAGCAGGTTGGCGCACGCCATTGGGCCGTTCAACGTGATCACGTGCTGGCGTTTGTGTTCCCATCCCGGCCAGTTGAAGTCGGGGGGCCGCTCCAGCGACGGCCAATTGACGTTGATGGAAGTGATTTCACCGAGCACCGGGCTCAACGCGGTCACCAGCCCCGGTAACTCGTTGGTCAGGCGATCTACCCGTGGCCACCACGCGCCGTCGATGTCGCGACCGAGTTCTCGGGCCACCGAGAGCCGTAGCGGATTGGCTCGGCGCCGGGTGGCGACCAGTGTGCTCATCGGATTCCTTCGATCGGCATCGATCTAGAAATGCTCACGCTACGCCACCAGCGAATTCCGGTCACCGCCGGTTGGCGCCAACCGGCCGTGACGTGGTTTCATGTCACCGGTTGGGGGAGTTACAGGTGGGATATGAGATGAATCGTCGCGACATGCTGCTGATGACGGGGTTCGGCATGCTGACAGCAGCGATCCCCTTGCCTAAGGCCGGCGCCGCGCCCACGGCTCAAACGAACTACATCTTTCACGACGAGTTCGACGGCCCGGCCGGCTCGGCCCCCGATCGGTCGAAGTGGTCGGTGGCCAAAGCCCGCGAGACCATGAAGGACCCGACGTATTGGGAGCGGCCGGAGAACGTCGGCCAGTACCGCGACGACCGCAAGAACGTGTTCCTCGACGGCAACTCCAATCTCGTTCTGCGCGCCGCCAAAGACGGCAACACCTACTACAGCGGCAAAGTACAAAGCTTGTGGCGCGGCGGCATCGGCCACACCTGGGAAGCCCGGATCAAATTCAACTGCCTGACCGCCGGCTGCTGGCCGGCCTTCTGGCTCGGCAACGACAACAACGGCGAAGTCGACATCGTGGAGTGGTACGGCAACGGCAGCTGGCCGTCGGCCACCACCGTGCACACCAAAGCCAACGGCGCCGAATGGGCCACGCAGAACATCTCGGTGGACAGCGGCTGGCACACCTGGCGCTGCCAATGGGATGACGCCGGGATGCGGTTCTGGAAGGACTACGCCGACGGCGCCGCGCCCTACTTCACCGTTCCGGCCAATTCCATCGCCGACTGGCCGTTCAACGACCCTGGTTATCAGGTGTTTCCGGTGCTCAACCTGGCGGTCGCCGGGTCCGGCGGCGGCGACCCCGGCCCGGGAAGCTATCCGGCCGAGATGCTCGTCGACTGGATCCGCGTCTGGTAAGCCTTACTGTTGTGACGATTGCAGCGGAGCCGCTCATTGTCGACGGGGTCGGCGGGACACGGATCGTGGCCGACCGGCTGGGTGATCCGGACCGGCCGGCCGTGGTGTTCCTGCATGGCGGCGGGCAGACCCGCCGCAGCTGGGGCAAGGCGGCCGCGGCGGTGGCCGACCGAGGCTGGCAAGCAGTCACCGTCGATTTGCGCGGCCACGGCGAGTCGGATTGGTCCAAAGACGGCGACTATCGGCTGAGCAGCTTCGCCGGCGACGTCCAAGAAGTGCTGCGTCATCTGCCGCCGCGCCCGGTCGTGGTGGGCGCATCGCTGGGTGGTTTCACGACAATGCTTCTGGTGGGCGAGATTTCACCCGGCATCGCCAGTGCGGTCGTTCTGGTCGACATTGTGCCCAACATGGATCCGTCTGGGGCGTCGCGGGTTCACAACTTCATGGCCGACCGGATGCAATCGGGATTCGAGTCACTCGACGAGGTCGCCGACGCGATCGCCGAGTACAACCCGCATCGGCCCCGGCCCACCGATCTGGACGGGCTGCGCACCAACCTGCGTCGCCGCGGCGATCGCTGGTACTGGCACTGGGATCCGAAGTTCATCAGCAACACCGCCGCAAATCCGCCCGGCGAGGTGGCTGACGTCGACCGCATGAACGCCGCCGTCGAGAGGATCCTCGCCGCCGACATCCCCATGCTGTTGGTGCGCGGCCAGATGAGCGACCTGGTCAGCCAGGAACGCGCCGACGAGTTCCTGGCCCGCTTCCCGGCGGTGGAGTTCGTCGACGTGCACGGCGCGGGACACATGGTCGCCGGCGACCGCAACGACATCTTCGCCGACGCGGTGTTGGATTTCCTTGCCCGGCACGGACAATCAACGTGAGTCGGCGCCGAGGTCGACCGCCGCGTTGATCACCGCACGGTCGATCTGGCGCAGCGAATGCAGCGCGCCCAGCAGTGGTCGGCTCCCGTTCTGCCGGGCGATGCTGTCCGCCGCATCGAGGTAGTCGGCGGCAGGCAACACCGTCGCCGCATGGTCGTTGTCTAACGCGGTGATCAGCACGTCGGTGTTGTTGCGAATCCGCTCGGCGGCCGATCTGAGCGCCTCCGCCAATTCCGGTGTGACCTCGGGGCGTTGAGCGCTGCTGCGGGCCAGCACCCGCGCGTAGCGGTCGCACGCGGTGAGCATCCGCAGGCCGTGCCGCATGCTGCGCCGGCCCGCGAGGCCGCCGAGCCCGGCGGTCAAAGGCTTTGCGGTGGTGGCGAACTGCTGCAAGTCCTTGTCGAGTTGGCGCGCTGTCTCGGTGGGATTCGCGGTCGCGGCGTCACCCAACAGCGTCGCAACCGACGCGTCGATCACCGCCGACAGCGTGCTGAAAAACGCGCGGGCGTCGTTGCGGATGATGGTTCGGGTGTGGACCGGCAACACCAGCATCGCGGTGGCCACGCCGACGGCCGCACCGATCGCGGTTTCCTCAATTCGCAACAGCAGCACGTCGAAAGTGAACTGGCCGAGCAGACCGTAGAGCAACGCCAGCATGGTGGTGATCCAGAAAGTCATCAAACCGTAGGTGACCTTCATGAAGTAGAAGGCGCAGAACAAGCACACGAAGATCGTCACGAGCGACGCGGTTTTGTCCCCGGAGATCAGCGTGGCGATCAGCACGCCGGCCGGCACACCCAGCACGGTGCCCACCAGCCGCTGCCAGCCCTTGTTGAGGCTGTCGCCCCACGAGTTGGTGCCGGCGAAGACCACGAACGCCGCGATCACCGCCCAATACCAGCGGTCCGGCGATACCGCCTCGCCGATCAGAATGGCCAATGACGCGGCGACAGTGACCTGGATGGCCTGCCGGGTGGTGGTCCGCAACGCGGGCCGCTCCTGCGGTTCGGGCGAGTCGTTTTCCGCGGCGATCTCCGTGACGACGCGCGCCATGCGCGCTCGCACGTCGGCGGCGGCTCGCGCGGTGTCGCTGATCGCCAGCGCCAGCCGGCGCACCGCGGGGTCAGACGTCTCATCGAGCAGTCGCTGAGCCATGTCCTCGGCGCGGCGAAGGCCGTCGGGAAGCGGTGTACGGACGGCCGCCGCGAGCTGAGCCAGCGCCGCTGCGAGCTCCGCGCGGGTGGCTGCGGGAATGTCGGCTTCCGCGGCCCGCGCACCGGCGGTGGCCACCCGCTCCACGGTCAGTTCGGCGTCGAACAGCCACTGGGCCAGGTCCTCGCCGCTGACCCCGGGCCACAGCGCGCCGGGATTGACTTTGGCTTCGATCTGGCTCTGCATCATCAGCGCGGTCTGGTTGAGCCGGCCCATCCGGATCCGCAGCCGGCGGCGGCGCCGTTCGTCGAGTTGGCTGGCCCGCACGGCCTCGGCGGTGGTCTCGACGACGATGACCATCCGCGCCCGCAAAGCCCGAATGGTGCGTCGCAGCACGCTTTCCGGGCGATCGGGCATCAGGTAGACGCTCCACAGGAAGCTGCACAAGGTGCCCACCAGCACAGCCCCGATCAGCCACGGCAGCTCATGCGGGTGAGCGTGCAGATACAGCGTGAAGAAGTACGACATGAACGAGACCATCCCCAGCGCCACGCCACGCGGGCCGAAGCGGCGGAGATAGACCGCAATAAACACCACCACCACGAACACCGCGTCGACGACCACGCGGTACGGCGCCAGCAGGGTGGCGAGGGTGATGGACAGCGCGGCCGGCAGCGGCAGCAGCGCCATGGTGATCTTTTGCCGTCGCGGATCGGGCTCGTTGACCGATCGCGCCGAAATCATGGTGATCAGGACGCCCAGCAGCGCGACGGTCAGCGGTTGGCCGGTGGCCTTGGTCAGCAGGAACAGGATTGCGAGCGCCGACGCCAGCGCGGCCGTGGTCCGGGTGGCCATGCGCAGCCGCAGCAACCCGGGGTCCGAGCCGATGAACCAGGTCAGTGCTCGCGCGTAGAGCCCGGCTATCGACGTGTCTGCCACGTCACCAAGCTAGTGTTCGACATCGTGACGGCGCCGACCCGGGCAAAACTGGCCGACGGCCGCGAGCTGCTGTTCTTCGCGCTGCCCGGACACCAGCCCGCCCCGGTTCCCGATCGACGCCCACTGCCGCAGTTCGACCCGCATCAGTCGGAGTTGCGGTTCGACCGCACCATCGGGCAGTGGGTGATCGTCGCCGCGCGGCGGCAGGACCGCACCTACAAGCCGCCGCCCGATCAGTGCCCGCTGTGTCCGGGACCGACGGGCCTGACCAGTGAGATACCCGCGCCCGACTACGACGTCGTCGTGTTCGAGAACCGGTTCCCCAGCCTGTCGGGCACTTCGGCGGTGGGGAAGGTGCCCGACGGGTTTGTGACGGTACCGGCCGCCGGGCGCTGCGAGGTGATCTGCTTTTCCAGCAACCACGACAGTTCGTTCGCCGACTTGGATCCCGCGCAAGCACGGCTGGTGATCGAGGCGTGGCGGCATCGCACGAGTTTCCTGATGGCGGCGCCCGGCGTGGAGCAGGTGTTCTGCTTCGAGAACCGCGGCGAGGAGATCGGGGTGACGCTGACCCATCCGCACGGGCAGATCTACGGTTATCCGTTTTTGACTCCGCGCACCGCGGCGATGCTTGGTCAGGCTCGCGAGCATCGAAACCGCTGTGGCGGCAACTTATTCGAGGACCTGCTGGCCCGTGAGGTCGCTGACGGCAGTCGCATTGTCGCCCGCAGCGAGCTGTTCACGGCGTTCGTGCCGTTCGCGGCCCGCTGGCCGGTGGAGGTGCACATCTACCCGAATCGGTTCGTGCACAACCTTCTTGAGTTGGACGAGGCCGAGCTGGATGACTTCGGGCGGATGTACCGCGACGTGTTGGGCCGCTTCGACCGGATGTATGACGCTCCGTTGCCGTATATGTCGGCGCTGCACCAATACGCCGACACCGACACTCAGCGCGAGGGCTACTTTCATGTCGAGCTGATGTCGATTCGGCGCAGCGCGGTCGCATTGAAGTACCTGGCGGCCTCCGAGTCGGCGATGGACGCCTTCATCAGCGACGTGATGCCGGAGAACGTAGCTGCGCGGCTGCGAGAGCTGGCATGACTGTGCGGTACGCGGCGCCGGGGCGGATCAACCTGATCGGCGAGCACACCGACTACAACCTCGGCTGGGCGCTGCCGATCGCGTTGCCGCAACGCACGGTGGTGACGTTCACGCCCTCGGATGCGTCGGCGATCACGGTGAGCAGCGACCGCATGGACGGCTCGGTGCTGGTGCCGCTCGACACGGCGCCGGGCGGGGTGCACGGGTGGGCCGGCTATGTGGCGGGGGTGGTGTGGGCATTAGCGGACGCCGGGTATCCGGTTCCCGGCGGTGCGATGTCGGTGACCAGCGAGGTCGAGATGGGGTCGGGGCTGTCGTCGTCGGCGGCGCTGGAATGCGCGACGCTCGGCGCGCTGCTGTGCGCCGCGGGCGTACAGCTCGACCGGATGGAGCAGGCGCGGATTGCGCAGCGCGCCGAGAACGAGTATGTCGGCGCCCCAACGGGTTTGCTCGACCAGATCGCGGCGCTGTTCGGGGCGCCGTCGACGGCGCTGCTGATCGACTTTCGCGAGCTCAGTGTGACGCCGGTGTCGTTTGATCCGGTTGCGCATGGCGTCGCGCTGCTGTTGATCGACTCCCGGGCCCGGCACACCCACGCCGGAGGCGAGTACGCGGCGCGGCGCGCGTCGTGCGAACGCGCAGCGGCCGCGCTGGGCGCCGCGTCGCTGCGTGAGGTGCGCGACGTGTCGGCGTTGGCCCGGCTCACCAACCCGGTCGATGCCCGTCGCGCCCGGCACGTGCTGACCGAGAACCAACGGGTGCTCGATTTCGTTGCCGCGTTGGGTGATTCGGACTATCCCGAAGCGGGCCGGATCTTCGCCGCGTCACACGCATCGATGCGCGACGACTTCGAAATCACCACGCCGCACATCGATTTGATCGTCGACGCCGCCGTCGGCGCCGGCGCGTTCGGCGCGCGGATGACCGGCGGCGGGTTCGGTGGATGTGTGATCGCGCTGGTGCGCGCCGATCAGGTCGAGGGGGTCAGCGAGGCGGTGCGACGGGCGTTGCGCGACGCGGGGTATGAGGAGCCGGTGATCAGTTGTACCCATGCTGCGGCGGGCGCGGGTCCGGTGCGGTAGCTCCCGCATGAGAAAATAGGGAATGGTCGGCTATGTCGACGTGCGAGCGTATGCCGAGCTCAACGACTTTCTGGAGCCCGAATCGCGCGGGGTGACCGCGCGGCGCCCGTTCCGGTCCCATCAGACCGTCAAGGATGTGCTGGAGGCCATGGGCATCCCGCATACCGAGGTCGATCTCATCCTGGTCAACGGCGAACCCGTCGACTTCGCCCACCGCCCCGCGCTGGGCGACCGCATCGCCGCCTACCCGATGTTCGAAGCGCTCGACATCGCCGCGACGGGCCGGCTACGGCCGACCCCGCTGCGTGACCCGCGCTTCGTCGTCGACGTGAACCTCGGTCGGCTGGCGCGGCTGCTGCGCGTGCTCGGCTTCGACGTGTGGTGGTCAAACGACGCCGACGACCAAACGCTGACCGATATCAGCCTGGACCAGCAGCGGATCCTGCTGACCCGGGATCGCGGCCTGTTGAAGCGCCGCGCGATCACCCACGGTCTGTTCGTGCACTCTCAGCACGCCCAGGAGCAGGCCCTCGAGGTGATCCGCCGCCTGGACTTGGCGCAGCGAGTCGCGCCGTTGACCCGATGCCTGCGGTGCAACGGCACGCTCGCCGTCGTCACCAAGGACGAGGTGATCGAGCAGCTGGAACCGCTGACCCGCCGCTACTACGACGACTTTCGTCGCTGCACGGAATGTGCGCGGATTTACTGGGCGGGCTCACATCACGCGGGTCTGGTCGGTCTGGTGCAACGGCTCCGTGACCAGATCTAGGCGGTGAACCGGATGGCGACCAGGTTCAGCCGATTAACCGCCTCGGCGAAATCGTCGAGTGACGGCACCTGATTGTCACGAAATTTCATTCCCAACGCGCGCTGTGCTTGCTTGGCGCTGTACGACTGCGCGCAGCGATGGTAAAGATCCGCAACCACTCCGGGCTCCTCGATGAGCTCGCCGCGCATGGTCGTGGTCTTGCCGTCGTGCAGAACCTGCGCGGTGGTGCCGCCGCGGAAGTTCCGTTTCCACGGTGCGTCGGTGAGGGCAAAGAGGGTGTCGTCAATAAGGTGGGCGCTCAAGGGAATTGAGTACTGACGTCCGGTCTTTCGTCCGGTGAAGGTCACCACCATCAGCTGCTTGCGGGCTCCGCCCATGAGCGGAGTACGCAGAAGTGCACGCATGATCGGGTTCATCACCCGAAGGACCGCAGCGGGTGGATGCGATTGGGTGATCGCGGGTGAGTTCTCGGTCATGTCCCCACAGTAGAACGTCGCGCCGGCAACGGTTCGATAAATGCGGGGCAATAGCACTTGTGTAAAATTAATATCTCGGTATCTTCTGTATCGGGGCTGGGAGAGTCGCGCCCGGATCTCGTCCCGCCGGCGGCCGCCCGGCGCCACCTCCTCCGGTGTCCGCGGATTCCGTCCCGCCGGCGGGACCTTCCCGCTTCTACGAGAATGCTTGTGGCATAACGACAAACGGGAGTCCAGCCTGTTCACAGGAACGGTGCGTAGGTTCGGGATATGGCACGCAGCGACGACGACACTTGGGGGATCACCGAGAGCGTGGGAGCGACGGCGCTGGGTGTGGCGGCGGCCCGGGCGGCCGAAACCGAGCGTGAGGAGCCGCTGATTCGCGACCCGTTCGCGAGAGTGTTCCTCGACGCCGCGGGGGAGGGCATCTGGAACTGGTTCGCGGCCCCCGAACTGCCCGAGGAGATCGCGGAGGCCGAGCCGGATCTGCCGGTGCGGATGCAGTCGATGCTCAATTACATGGCCTCGCGGACGGCCTTTTTCGACCGGGTTTTCATCGACGCGGCCAACGCCGGGGTGCGCCAGGCGGTGATTCTGGCGGCGGGTCTGGATTCGCGGGCCTGGCGGCTGCCCTGGCCGGACGGCATGACGGTGTACGAACTCGATCAGCCCAAGGTGTTGAAGTTCAAGTCGTCGACGCTCAAAGAACACGGTGACGAGCCCGCGGCCGAGCTGGTCAACGTCGCGGTCGATCTGCGCCAGGATTGGCCGAAGGCGTTGCAGGAGGCTGGGTTTGACCCGTCGGCGGCGAGCGTCTGGTCGGCGGAGGGGTTGATACCGTTTCTGCCGGCGGCCGCGCAGGATCTGTTGTTCGAGCGGGTGCACGCGCTCAGCGCTGGGGGCAGCCGGATCGCGGTGGAGGCGCCGGGCCCCGGGTTCGGCGATAGGGAGACATATGCCCGCCAGCGTGAACAGATGCAGCGGGTGCGTGAACTCGCCGCCGCGATGGGCCAGCAGCACGACATCCCGGACGTGCAAGACCTGTGGTACTTCGAGGAACGCACCGACGTCGGCGAGTGGCTGCGCGACCATGGCTGGGAGGTGTGGGTGGTGGCAGCCGACAAACTGATGACCGCCTACGGTCGTCCGCCCGCCGAGGTCGAGGACTCGGCGCCGCCAAGCTTGTTCGTGTTCGCGCAGCGGTGACTAGATCAGCTCGTTCTTGGTGAGCCAGCGCATCACCGGCCAGCCGACGAACACCGGCAGCCAGCAGGTCAGCACCCGATAGAGCAGCACCGACGGCACCCCGATGGCGGTGGGTACACCGAATGCGGCCAGTCCACCGATCAGCGCGGCTTCGACGGCGCCGACGCCGCCGGGGGTGGGGGCAGCCGAGGCGAGGGTGCCGCCGACCATGGTCACCACAGTGACGGTGATGAAGTTGGTGCCGCCGCCGAAGGCTTCGACGCTGGCCCACAGCGCCAGTGCCGCACCGAGAGTCGTTCCGGCAGAACCCAACAGGATCAACCCCAGACGCCGGGGTTCGCGGGCCACTTCGACGAGGTCGGTGGTGAGCTCCTTGAGTTTGGGCCGCACTTCGGTGGCCAACCAGCGCCGCAGCTTGGGCACGAACAAAAATGCGCCGAGGATGCCCAGTGCCACCCCGCCGATCAGATACAGCACGGTGGCGCCGGGAACGAGGTGGGACAGGTCGGTGCTGACGCCGGCGGCGGTGCTGAAGATTATCAGCAATACGACGTGGACGATCACCTGCACCGATTGCTGCAGTGCGACCGCGGTGGTGGCGCGCAGCGTGCTCAGGCCGCCCTTTTGCAGAAACCGGGTGCTCAGGGCCAGACCGCCGACCCCGGCCGGGGTGGTGGTGGCGGCAAAGGTGTTGGCCACCTGCATGATTGACAACTTGGCGAAGCTGACCGCGCCGTCGGCGCAGGCCCACAACGCGGCCGCGGCGCCGACGTAGGTCAGCGCGGACACGGCCAGCCCCAGCAGCGCCCACCACCAGGTTGCTTTGCCCAGCGCAGCGAAGAACGTCGGCACCGTGCTGATGAACGGCGAGGCGACGTAGACCAGCACGACGAGCAACACCAGCTGGATGAGTTGGCCGCGGGTGAACCGGGTGATGGTCGCGGCCTGGATCTGGTCGGCGCCGGTTTGGTGCATCACCTCTGCGCGGGCGGCGGCGATGACGGCGCGCGGATCGGGCACCGAATCGCGGATGCGTTTGGGGACAGCGGTTTTGGTGAGGCGCCGGGACGCGGTCAACACGGCGTCCTCGCCGAACGTGTCGATCGCCGCGGCCACGGCCGACTGCGGGTCGTAGAGGGCGGAGGTGGTGACCAGCAGTTGGGCGATGTCGGATTGCAGCTGGGCGTCGGTGGCCCCGTACTCGGCGGTGGTGAATCCGCCGAACAGCACGGTGTCGTCGTCGACCGTGATGACCCTGCTGCGCAGGTCGCCGTGCGCGATCTGCTCGTCGTGCAGGCGGCGCAGCGATTCCCACACTCGGGTGACCGGTGTCGTTTCGGGGTCGAGGGGGGCGCCGCGAACGGGCTTGTGCGCGTAGAGCGTCCAGCCCCGGTCGAGCGAGGCGACGGCGATGGTTTCGGTGTTGGAGAGTCCCGCGGAACCAAATGCAATGCCCATCAGCGCGCGGTGTTCGACCGCGCGGCGCAACGACGTCTGCAGGGGTGCGGTTTCGGTGTCGCGCAGCCGCAGCTTGCGCCACAGCTGGCGCAACGCGCCGCCGCTGCGTTGATGCGGGCCGTAGAGCTCGATGATCGCCGTGCCGTCGTCGGCGGAGAGCACCAACGGCCCGCGACCGGCGGGTCGGATCACGGTCAACGCGGACACCACGAATCCGCGTTTGGCCAAGGCGCGCACCGCCCCGTCGAGCGGTACCTCCAATGCGGGAGTGCCGCTGAACAGCACGACCGCCGCGCCGACCAGCCAGCCCACCGCCAGGCCCAGCAGGGAACGGGCCGGCACGATCGCGCTGACCACGAGGTGAATCGGGACGAAGGCCAAGAGCAGCGTCCACCAGGAGCGTCGCCACCGCGCGGGCAGCCACGGTCCGGACACGGTGAGCACCGCGGCGAGCATGGCGATCCAGCGCGGGTCGTCGAGGAACTGCGAGAGCGTGGTGGCCAGCCGGTCGGACAGATCGAAGTGCCAGCGCGGTGCCGCGATGCCCTTGCCGCTGATCGACAGCACCAGGATGGCGATGATCCCGGCGGCCGCGTAGGCGCCGAGCAGTTTCCACTGCCGGGTGACGATCAGCCCGATCAGGATCAAGAACGGCAACGCCAGGATCGCGATGCCATAGGCCAGGTACACCAGATCGGATTGGGTGGGGGTGAGCACCCCGACGATCTGCGAAATCGATCGTTCCAGCGAGACCCACTGGCGGCGGGTGATCAGCGAACCGCTGATCACGGCGGCCAAAAACAGCGCGGCCAGCACCAGCCGCAGGATGTCGTTGGTGCGCCGGGTCAGGGGTTGCAGCAAGTTGCCGGAAACGCTGACGTCGCGCCCGTCAACTTGCACGCCGACAACTTAACCGGATGCCGGCGTTCGAGCGCTGCTTCCGGGCATGCTCACGCGCAAAACCTAGCGATGTCCCGCTCGACGGCCCCGGTTATACCCGCTCACGACTCACTGTCGCGGAAGGTGTCGGGAGACAAACCTCCCGGTAGGTAGGGCCCCACACTCAGCGAGGGGCACGATCCGGAGAACGCCGTCACGTACCCGCCGGTGTCGGGGCAGTAGATGACCTGACCTGGGTCGGCGCACATCTGCGGGTTGAAGCAGTCGGACGGTTCTGCCGCGGCCGGCGCCGCGGTGAGCGCCGCCAGCGGTAGCAGCAGTGCGGGCAGGGCTATCGATATGCGTGTCATCTCTTTCCTCCAGGTCAGCTTCCAGCGCCGGGGCAGAACGCGACCGAGTCGCCGTTAGAACGCGCTCGCGCTCTAGCTCCTGGTTCGCACAACCGACGTTTCGGCCGATGGCCCCTCGGTCATGTCGCGAAGTTACTGGAGGAGTACGACATTTAGCCTCTGTGTGAGTCCACGGGCAGGTCCGAGGGTACGACTGGGACACGTGGTGATCTCTGAGGTTTG
>LQPU01000027.1 GCA_002101905.1 Mycobacterium shimoidei
TTCATCTTCAGAAGACCTCGACCCCTACCCCGGTAACGACGCGCCGGCCAGCTCTACACCCTCAACTGCGAAGAGCCTGTTTGACCTCACAACCAGTCAACGAAGACAACACCGAGGGAGCAGCGCCGCGGGATGAATCTCTACACCCCGATCCTGGTACTCGGCGGGATCGCCACCGCTTTCGCGGTGTTTTCGGTCTTCGTGGCGGTTGTCATCGGTCCGGCGCGGTACAACCGGGCAAAGCTGCAGGCGTACGAATGCGGGATCGAACCCGCCGACCAGCCCGCGAATGCCCCCCACGCCGGCAGCGGACAGCGGTTCCCGGTGAAGTATTACCTGACCGCGATGCTGTTCATCGTCTTCGACATCGAAATCGTGTTCCTGTATCCGTGGGCGGTGACTTACGACGCGCTGGGGGTGTTCGCGCTCGTCGAGATGCTCGTGTTCATGCTCACGGTGTTCGTCGCCTACGCGTACGTGTGGCGCCGCGGCGGCCTGACGTGGGATTGAGGTAAGACGTGGGCCTGGAAGAGAAACTGCCCAGCGGTTTCCTGCTGACCACCGTCGAAACATTGGCGGGGTACTTCCGCAAGAACTCGTTGTGGCCGGCGACGTTCGGATTAGCCTGCTGTGCCATCGAGATGATGTCGACGGCGTCCCCCCGCTTCGACATCGCACGCTTTGGGATGGAGAGGTTCTCGGCGACGCCGCGCCAAGCCGATCTGATGATCGTGGCCGGCCGCGTCAGCCAGAAGATGGCGCCCGTGCTGCGCCAGATCTACGACCAAATGGCAGAGCCCAAGTGGGTTCTGTCGATGGGCGTATGCGCCTCGTCGGGCGGCATGTTCAATAACTACGCGATCGTGCAGGGCGTAGACCACGTCGTTCCGGTGGACATTTATCTACCCGGCTGCCCGCCCCGCCCGGAGATGCTGCTGTACGCAATCCTCAAGCTGCACGAGAAAATTCAAGAAATGCCATTGGGTGTCAACCGGGAACGCGCCATCGCCGAGGCCGAACAGGCAGCGCTGGCGGCCAGGCCCACAATTGAAATGCGTGGGCTGTTGCGATGAGCTCAGCCGACCAGAATGAGCACATGACCGAAGAAGTGATCGCCGTCCGAAAGGGCATGTTCGGGATTTCCGACACCGGCGACACGTCGGGATACGGGCGGCTGGTGCGTCAGATCACGCTGCCCGGCAGTAGTCCCCGCCCCTACGGCGGCTATTTCGACGAGGTCGTCGATTTACTGGCCGAGAAGCTGGAAGCGGACGGCATCGAATTCGCCGACGCAATCGAGAAAGTTGTGGTCTACCGCAACGAGCTGACGCTGCATGTGCGTCGCGAGCGGCTGCTCGAAGTCGCCCAGCGGCTCCGTGACGAGCCGGAGCTTCGCTTCGAACTGTGCCTGGGGGTCAACGGGGTGCACTACCCCAACGAGACCGGCCGCGAACTGCATGCCGTGTATCCGCTCAAGTCGATCACCCACAACCGGCGCGTTCGCTTGGAAGTCGCTGCGCCAGATAGTGACCCGCACATCCCGTCGCTGTTTTCCATCTACCCCACCAATGACTGGCACGAGCGGGAAACCTACGACTTTTTCGGCATCATCTTCGACGGCCACCCCTCGCTGACCCGGATCGAGATGCCCGACGACTGGCACGGTCATCCGCAACGCAAGGATTACCCGCTCGGTGGCATCCCGGTCGAGTACAAGGGCGCGCAGATTCCCCCGCCCGACGAGCGGAGGGCCTACAACTGATGAGCCAAGCAGACGAAACGGTATTGATGGCCGGCGGCCAAGACTGGGAAGAGGTCGTCGAGGCAGTCCGCAACGGAGATCCCGGTGAGCGGATCGTCGTCAACATGGGCCCGCAACACCCCTCCACGCACGGCGTGCTGCGGCTGATCCTGGAGATCGAGGGCGAGACCGTCACAGATGCTCGGTGCGGAATCGGCTACCTGCACACCGGAATCGAGAAAAACCTCGAATACCGGTACTGGGCCCAGGGTGTCACCTTCGTGACCCGAATGGACTACCTGTCACCGTTTTTCAACGAGACCGCATTCTGCCTGGGTGTGGAGAAGCTGCTGGATATCACCGATCAGATTCCGGAGCGGGTCAATGTCATCCGGGTGATGATGATGGAGCTCAACCGGATCTCGTCGCACCTGGTTGCATTGGCCACCGGCGGCATGGAACTGGGCGCGATGACAGCGATGTTCTTGGGCTTCCGGGAACGCGAACTGGTGCTCAACCTGTTCGAGTACATCACCGGCTTGCGGATGAATCACGCGTACATCCGGCCCGGCGGACTCGCCCAAGACCTGCCGCCCGACACAGAAACCAAGATCGCCGAGTTCCTCAAGCTGATGAGCACTCGGCTCAACGACCTGGAGAACCTGCTCAACGAGAACTACATCTGGAAGGCCCGCACCCAGGGCATCGGCTATCTCGACCTTGCCGGCTGCATGGCGCTCGGCGTCACCGGACCGTGTCTGCGCTCGACCGGGTTGCCGTACGACCTGCGACGCGCCGAACCCTATTGCGGCTATGAGAACTATGAATTCGACGTGATCACTGATGACGGCTGTGATGCATACGGCCGCTACATGATTCGCGTCAAGGAGATGAGGGAGTCGCTGAAGATCGTCGAGCAGTGTCTGGACAAGTTGAAGCCAGGCCCGATCATGGTCGAGGACCGCAAGATCGCCTGGCCAGCCGATTTGAAAGTCGGCCCCGACGGGTTGGGGAACTCCCCGGAACACATCGCCAAGATCATGGGCACCTCGATGGAAGCGCTGATCCACCACTTCAAACTGGTCACCGAAGGCATCCGCGTTCCCGCCGGCCAGGTGTACGTCGCCATCGAATCCCCACGCGGCGAGCTGGGCGTGCATATGGTCAGCGATGGGGGCACCCGCCCGTATCGCGTGCATTACCGCGACCCGTCGTTCACCAATCTGCAAGCCGTCGCCGCGATGTGCGAGGGCGGGATGGTTGCCGACGTGATCGCCGCCGTCGCCAGCATCGATCCCGTCATGGGTGGGGTGGACCGGTGACCGGACCACAGGGCGAACCGATATTCCTGCGTCTCGGCCCGCCGCCCGAAGAACCCGGGCAGTTCGTCGTCGAGGGAGCACCGCAGTCGTATCCGCCAGAGGTCAAGGCGCGGCTGGAAGTCGACGCCAAGGAGATCATCGGCCGCTACCCCAACAAGCGCTCGGCGCTGCTGCCGTTGCTGCACCTGGTGCAGTCCGAAGACAGTTATCTGACCCCGGCCGGTCTTGAATTCTGCGGCGAGCAGCTGGGATTGACCGGCGCCGAGGTAGCGGCGGTGGCGAGCTTCTACAGCATGTATCGGCGTGGACCGACCGGCGATTACCTGGTCGGCGTGTGCACCAACACGCTGTGCGCGGTGATGGGCGGGGACGCCATCTTCGAGTCGCTGAAAGAACATTTGGGCATCGACAACGACCAGACCACCGAGGACGGCACGGTCACCCTGCAGCACGTCGAATGCAATGCCGCCTGCGATTACGCGCCCGTCGTGATGGTCAACTGGGAGTTCTTCGACAACCAAACTCCCGAATCGGCAAAGAAACTCGTCGACGGCTTGCGATCCGGCCAGCCGCCGAAGCCGACCCGCGGCGCTGAATTGTGCGTATTCCGGCAGACCGAACGGATTCTGGCCGGCTTCCCCGATCAGCGTCCCGACACCGGTCAGGGGGGTGCGGGCGCCGCAACACTGGCCGGTTTGCGGGTCGCGCGGGAACGCGACATGCAGGCCCCGCCGAACGACAACTCCGGGGACGGCGAGTGATGGCGTCTGTTACACCGCTGACACCGCTGACTCCGGTGCTGAGCCGCTATTGGGACGAGCCTGAGTCGTGGACGTTGGACACCTACCGCCGCTACGACGGTTATCGCGCGCTGCAGAAGGCTTTCGAGATGGGGCCCGACGCGGTGTTGCAGACCGTCAAGGATTCCGGCCTGCGCGGGCGCGGCGGCGCGGGTTTCTCGACCGGAACGAAATGGTCGTTTATCCCCCAGGGTGACGAGGGTCCGGCCGCCAAGCCGCATTACCTGGTCGTCAACGCCGACGAATCCGAGCCGGGCACGTGCAAGGACATGCCGCTGCTGTTGGCCACCCCGCACATCCTCATCGAAGGCATCATCATCGCCGCATATGCGATCCGGGCCAGCCACGCCTTTATTTACGTGCGGGGTGAGGTGCTGCCGGTGATCCGCCGACTGCACAACGCCGTCGCCGAGGCGTACGCGGCCGGCTTGTTGGGCCGCGATATCGCCGGCTCCGGCTACGACCTGGAGTTAGTGGTGCACGCCGGCGCCGGCGCCTACATCTGTGGTGAGGAGACGGCGCTGCTGGATTCGCTGGAGGGCCGCCGCGGTCAGCCCCGGCTGCGTCCGCCGTTCCCTGCGGTGTCCGGGTTGTATGCCTGCCCGACCGTGATCAACAACGTCGAAACCATCGCCAGTGTGCCGCCGATCATCCTCAACGGCGTCGATTGGTTTCGGACCATGGGCAGCGAGAAGTCGCCCGGTTTCACGCTGTACTCGCTGTCCGGGCACGTGACCCGGCCCGGCCAGTACGAGGCACCGCTGGGAATCACATTGCGCGAGTTGCTCGATTACGCCGGCGGGGTGCGAAAGGGGCATCGGCTGAAGTTCTGGACCCCGGGCGGGTCGTCGACGCCGATCCTCACCGAGGAGCACCTCGACATTCCGCTGGACTACGAGGGTGTGGCCGAGGCCGGCTCGATGCTGGGCACCAAGGCGCTGGAGATCTTCGACGAGACGACGTGCGTGGTGCGCGCGGTACGGCGCTGGTCGGAGTTCTACCGGCACGAGTCGTGCGGTAAATGCACGCCCTGCCGGGAGGGCACCTACTGGCTGGTCCCGATCTATGAGCGACTGGAAACCGGCCGGGGCACCCACGAGGACCTGGACACCTTGCTCGACATCGCGGACGTGCTGTACGGAAAGTCGTTCTGCGCGTTGGGCGACGGTGCGGCCATGCCGGTGCAGTCGTCGCTTCGGTACTTCCACGACGAGTACGTCGCCCACGTGGAGGGCGGCGGCTGTCCGTTCGATCCCCGCAAGTCCATGCTCACGGCGAACGGAGAGCAGCGCTCATGACCCAAGCCGAGACCGACAAGAGCGTCGCCGGCCAGGAGATGGTGACGTTGACCATCGACGGCAACGAGGTCATTGTTCCCAAGGGCACCTTGGTGATTCGCGCGGCCGAGTTGATCGGCATCGAGATTCCGCGGTTCTGCGAGCACCCGTTGCTTGACCCGGTGGGCGCGTGCCGGCAATGCATTGTCGAGATCGAGGGTCAGCGCAAGCCGATGACGTCGTGCACGGTGGCGGCCACCGACGGCATGGTGGTTCGCACCCAGTTGACGTCGGAGGTCGCCGACAAGGCGCAGCACCTGGTGATGGAACTGTTGTTGATCAACCATCCACTGGACTGCCCGATGTGCGACAAGGGCGGCGAATGCCCGCTGCAGAACCAGGCCATGTCGAACGGCCGGCCGGAGAGCCGCTTTCACGAAAGCAAACGGCATTTCGCTAAGCCGATCAACATCTCGTCGCAGGTGCTGCTGGATCGGGAGCGGTGCATCTCGTGCGTGCGCTGCACCCGGTTCTCCGAGCAGATCGCCGGCGACAAGTTCATCGACGTGCTCGAGCGCGGCGCGCAGCAGCAGATCGGCATTTACGGCGGCGAGCCCTTCCAGTCCTACTTCTCGGGCAACACCGTGCAGATCTGCCCGGTGGGTGCGTTGACCGGTACCGCCTACCGGTTCCGTGCCCGTCCGTATGACCTGGTGTCCAGCCCCAGCGTGTGTGAGCACTGTGCCTCCGGGTGCGCGCAGCGCACCGATCACCGCCGCGGCAAGGTGCTGCGCCGGCTGGCCGGCGATGACCCGGAAGTCAACGAGGAGTGGAACTGCGACAAGGGCCGGTGGGCGTTCACCTACGCCACCGAGGCCGACCGGATCACCACTCCGCTGATCCGCAATGCCGATGGCGAGCTGGTGACCGCCTCTTGGCCCCAGGCGTTGAACGCCGCGATCGACGGGTTGGCGGCCGCCCGCGGCCGCACCGGTGTTCTGGTCGGTGGCCGGATGACCTGGGAAGACGCCTACGCCTATGCCAAGTTCGCGCGAATCGCGTTGGACACCAACGACATCGACTTCCGCGCCCGGCCGCACTCCGAAGAGGAGACGCAGTTTTTGGCGGCCCGGGTCGCCGGGCGACCGGTAAGCGTCAGCTACTCCGATCTGGAGTCGGCGCCGGTCGTGCTGCTCGTCGGCTTCGAGCCCGAAGAAGAGTCGCCGATCGTGTTCCTGCGGCTGCGCAAGGCCGCCCGTAAGCACCGGCTGCCGGTCTATGCGGTCGCGCCGTTCGCCAGCCGCGGGCTGCAGCGGATGTCGGGCCGACTGCTGAAGACAGCGCCCGGCGGCGAGGCCGCGGCGCTGGACGGGTTGAGTGCCGAGGTTAGTGACCTGCTGCGCAAACCCGGCGCGGTGATCATGGTCGGCGAGCGACTGGCCACCGTCCCCGGTGGGCTGTCCGCGGCGACCCGGCTGGCCGACGCCACGGGCGCCTCGCTGGCCTGGGTGCCGCGTCGCGCCGGGGAGCGCGGTGCGCTGGAGGCCGGTGCGCTGGGCGCGCTGCTTCCCGGT
Source organism: Mycobacterium shimoidei (assembly GCA_002101905.1). GTDB lineage: Bacteria > Actinomycetota > Actinomycetes > Mycobacteriales > Mycobacteriaceae > Mycobacterium > Mycobacterium shimoidei. The sequence continues at coordinate 6,715 of LQPU01000027.1, forward strand.
GGCCGTCCGGCGTCCGACGAGGGTGCGCGCGCCGAGATGTGCGCGGCATGGAATGTCACCGAATTGCCCAGCGGCACTGGGCGTGACACCGACGGCATTCTGGCCGCGGCCGCTGACGGGACCCTTGGCGCGCTGCTGGTCGGCGGTGTTGAGCCGGGCGATCTCGCCGACCCGGACGCGGCACTGGCCGCGCTGGATGCCGTCGAATTCGTCGTCAGCCTCGAACTGCGACACAGTGCGGTCACCCAGCGCGCGGACGTCGTGTTTCCGATCGCTCCGGCAGCGGAGAAGTCGGGTTGCTACGTCAACTGGGAGGGCCGCTATCGCCCCTTCGAAGCCGCGTTGCAGGCAGCCGCCACACCGGATCTGCGGGTGCTCGACACGCTGGCCGACGAGATGGGCATCGACCTCGGCCTGCCCACTGTCGAGGCCGCCCGCGACGAGCTGAGCCAGCTCGGGATTTGGAACGGTGACCGGGGCCCCGGGCCGAACGTGGCGGCCGGCGAGCCTGCGCAACCGGGCTCCGGTGAGGCAGTTTTGGCCGGCTGGCGGATGCTGCTCGACGCGGGCCGCATGCAAGACGGCGAACCGCATCTGGCCGGTACCGCGCGGAAACCGGTGGTGCGCTTGTCCGCCGATACGGCTTCGGAAATCGGTGCCGCCGACGGCGATGCCGTCACCGTCAGCACATCGCGCGGTGCGATCACCTTGCCGCTGGCTGTGACCGACATGCCCGACCGGGTGGTGTGGTTGCCGCTGAACTCCGCTGGCTCGGCGGTGCACCAACAGCTCGGCGTCAACGTCGGAGCGGTCGTCTCCATCGGGGTGAGCAAATGACTCTGACCGGCTTCGGGCAAGACACCTGGTGGCTGATCGTGGGCAAGTGCATCGCGGTCTTCGTGTTTCTGGTGCTCACGGTTCTGGTAGCGATCTTGGCCGAACGTAAGTTGTTGGGTCGCATGCAAATGCGCTGGGGCCCCAACCGGGTGGGTCCGCGGGGATACCTGCAGAGCCTGGCCGACGGGATCAAGCTGGCCCTCAAAGAGGGCATACTGCCCAAGGGCATCGACCGCCCGGTGTATCTGATGGCGCCGGCGATATCGACCATTCCGGCGATCACCGCTTTCGCGTTCATCCCGTTCGGCCCGCAGGTGAGCGTGTTCGGTCATCGAACCCAGCTGCAAGTGACCGATCTGCCGGTCGCCGTACTTTTCATCCTCGCGTTGTCGTCAATCGGCGTCTACGGCATCGTGCTGGCCGGTTGGTCCTCGGGCTCGACCTACCCGCTGCTCGGCGGAGTACGCTCCACCGCCCAGGTCATCTCCTACGAGGTGGCGATGGGTCTGTCGTTCGCGACGGTCTTCCTCTACGCCGGAACGATGTCGACATCGAAGATCGTGGACGCCCAGGACCGGGTCTGGTTCGCGTTTTTGCTGCTGCCGTCGTTTATCGTCTACCTGGTCTCGATGGTGGGCGAAACCAACCGGGCCCCATTCGATTTGCCGGAGGCCGAGGGCGAACTGGTCGCCGGTTTCCACACCGAGTACTCGTCGCTGAAGTTCGCGATGTTCTACCTCGCCGAGTACATCAACATGACGACCGTGTCGGCGTTGGCCGCGACGCTGTTCTTCGGCGGTTGGCATGCGCCGTGGCCGCTGAACATGTGGAGCGGCGCCAACAGCGGCTGGTGGCCGCTGTTGTGGTTCACCGCCAAGGTGTGGACCTTCCTGTTCATCTACTTCTGGCTGCGCGCCACGCTGCCGCGGCTGCGTTACGACCAGTTCATGGCCCTGGGCTGGAAGACCCTGATACCCGTGTCTCTGGTGTGGGTGATGATCGCCGCGGTCATCCGCACGCTGCGCAACAACGGACTGGAGCACTGGACCGCGGTGCTGGCGATCGCCAGCGCCCTGGTCGCCCTGGGCCTGCTGCTGTACATGCGAAGGCCGTTGTCCGGGCTGGAAACTCGCGAGATCGAACGCAAACAGCGTAAGCCGCTGGAGGAAATAATCAGCGCTGAACCGCGATTCCCCACGCCTCCGCTGCCGGGCGAGGTACCGATCAAGGAGGGCGCACGTGGCACCTAAGTTCCTGGAATCCATCGCCGGGTTCGGAGTGACCTTCGGCACGATGTTCAAACGGCCCATCACCGAGGAGTATCCCGAGAAGCCCGGCCCGGTGGCGCCGCGGTACCACGGTCGCCATCAGCTGAACCGGTACCCGGACGGTCTGGAGAAGTGCATCGGTTGCGAGCTGTGCGCCTGGGCCTGCCCGGCAGACGCCATCTACGTCGAGGGCGCGGACAACACCGAAGAGGAACGGTATTCGCCCGGTGAACGCTACGGGCGGGTGTACCAGATCAACTATCTGCGCTGCATCGGGTGCGGCCTGTGCGTCGAAGCGTGCCCCACGCGGGCGTTGACGATGACCAATGTGTACGAGCTGGCCGACGACAACCGCGCCGACCTGATCTACGAGAAAGACCGGCTGCTGGCCCCGCTGGAGCCCGGCATGGAGCCCCCGCCGCATCCACGCGCGCCGGGTTGCACCGACGCGGATTACTACCGCGGCAACGTGAAACCGACCGCCAAGGCGGGCCAATGACCACCCTGCTTGCTGCGGACATGCTGACCCGGACGTCCACCGGCGAGGCCGTGGCGTTCTGGGTGTTGGGTGCGCTGGCCCTGATCGGCGCGCTGGGAGTCGTGATGGCCGCCAACGCGGTGTATTCCGCGATGTTCTTGGCGATGACGATGATCATCTTGGCGGTGTTCTACATGGCACAAGACGCGCTGTTCCTCGGTGTGGTGCAGGTTGTGGTGTACACCGGCGCGGTGATGATGCTGTTCTTGTTCGTGTTGATGCTCATCGGCGTGGATTCCGCAGAGTCACTGGTGGAAACGATTCGCGGACAGCGGGTCGCCGCCGTCATCGCCGGGGCCGGGTTCGGTGTCTTGCTGATCGCGGGCATCGGCAGTTTCGCCGCGGGCGGCTTCACCGGGCTGACCCAGGCCAACTCCCACGGCAACGTCGAAGGCTTGGCGAAGCTGATCTTCTCGCGCTACCTGTGGGCGTTCGAATTGACCAGCGCCCTGCTGATCACGGCTGCGGTCGGAGCCATGGTGCTGGCCCACCGCGAGCGGTTCGCACGGCGAAAGTCCCAACGCGAGTTGTCGATCGAGCGGTTCCGCGTCGGCGGATACCCGACGCCATTGCCTGAACCGGGCGTTTACGCCCGCCACAACGCAGTCGACATGGCCGCGCGGCTGCCCGACGGCTCGTACTCGAAACTGTCGGTGCCGCCGGTGCTGCAACCGCGCACCCCTAACGGGTCCGAGAACGGAAATACATGAACCCTCAAAATTACTTGTATCTTTCGGCGCTGCTGTTCACCATCGGGGCGGCAGGTGTGCTGTTGCGGCGCAATGCGATTGTGATGTTCATGTGCGTCGAACTGATGCTCAACGCGGTCAACTTGGCCTTCGTGACCTTCGCCCGGATGCACGGACGCCTCGACGGGCAAATGGTCGCATTTTTCACCATGGTGGTCGCCGCCTGTGAGGTAGTTGTCGGGCTGGCCATCATCATGACGATTTTCCGCGCCCGCAAGTCGGCCTCGGTCGACGAAGCCAACCTGCTCAAGGGCTGAAACCATGACGGCTTACACCTGGCTGCTTGTGGCCCTGCCGGCGGCCGGCGCGTTGATTCTGCTGCTGGGCGGACGCCGGACCGACCGGTGGGGGCATCTGTTGGGTTGCGCCGCGGCCGTGGCGTCATTTGTGGTCGGACTGGTGCTGCTGGCCGAGCTTCTCGGCCGTGACGGCGACGACCGCATCATTCACCCAAACCTGTTCAGCTGGGTGCCGGTCAATGGTTTGCAGATCGACTTCGGGCTGCAAATCGACCAGCTGTCAATCTGTTTCGTCCTGCTGATCACCGGCGTCGGATCGCTGATCCACATTTATTCGATCGGCTATATGGCTGAAGACCCCGACCGTCGGAGATTCTTCGCCTATCTCAACCTGTTTCTCGCCGCGATGCTGCTGCTGGTCGTCGCGGACAACTACCTTGGCCTCTACGTCGGCTGGGAAGGCGTCGGCCTGGCTTCCTACCTACTGATCGGGTTCTGGTACCAACGGCCGAGCGCGGCCACGGCCGCCAAGAAGGCCTTCGTGATGAACCGGGTCGGTGACGTCGGACTGTCGCTGGCAATGTTTTTGATGTTCGCGAACTTCGGCACGTTGCGGTTCGACGGCGTATTCGCCTCCGCGCCTGGTGCCAGCGACGCGGCATTGGCCGCGATAGGCCTGCTGATGCTGTTGGGCGCCTGCGCCAAGTCGGCTCAGGTACCGCTGCAAGCCTGGTTGGGCGACGCAATGGAGGGCCCCACCCCGGTGTCGGCGCTCATCCACGCCGCCACCATGGTGACCGCCGGTGTGTACCTGATCGTCCGGTCGGGACCGGTATTCAATCTGGCGCCGGACGCGCAACTGGCGGTGGTGATCGTCGGCGCGGCAACGTTGTTGTTCGGCGCGATCATCGGGTGCGCCAAAGACGACATCAAACGGGCGCTGGCGGCGTCGACGATCAGCCAGATCGGCTACATGGTGCTGGCGGCCGGATTAGGGCCGGCCGGCTACGTCTTCGCGATCATGCACCTGCTCACCCACGGGTTCTTCAAGGCCGGGCTGTTCCTCGGTTCCGGAGCGGTGATCCACGCGATGAACGACGAGCAGGACATGCGCCGTTACGGCGCGCTGCGCAGCTCCTTGCCCATCACCTTCGCCACGTTCGGGCTGGGCTATCTGGCGATCATCGGAGTACCGCCATTTGCCGGCTTCTTCTCCAAGGACGCGATCATCGAGGCGGCGTTGGGAGCGGGCGGGCTCCGCGGCTACCTGTTGGGCGGCGCGGCGCTGCTGGGCGCCGGGATCACCGCGTTCTACATGACCCGGGTCATGTTGATGACGTTCTACGGCGAAAAGCGCTGGGCCGCCGAAGCGCATCCGCATGAGGCACCGAAGGTGATGACCTGGCCGATGATTCTGCTCGCCGTCGGCTCAGTGTTCTCCGGCGGGCTGCTGGCCATCGGCGGCGCCCTGCAGCACTGGCTGGAACCTGTGGTCACGTTCGAGGAACCCACTCACGCAACCCCGGCGTGGATGATCAGCGTGGTGGCCGTGCTTGTCGTCGCCGTCGGAGTTTGGGTCGCCTACCGGATGTACGGACGGCGCCCGGTGCCCGAGACGGCGCCGGCCGGGTCGGTGCTGACCGTCGCCGCGCGTCGCGACCTGTACGGCGATGCCTTCAACGAGGAGGTGTTCATGCGACCCGGTTGGCAACTGACCCGCGCCCTGGTCGACGTCGACAACCGAGGCGTGGACGGTTCGGTCAACGCCTTGGCGGCACTGGTGAGCCGAACCTCCGACCGCTTGCGCGGCTTGCAGACCGGGTTCGCTCGCTCGTACGCGTTGTCGATGTTGGTGGGCGCGGCGCTGGTCGCGGCGGCGATTCTGGCGGTGCAACTGTGGTGAGTAGCTTCCCCTGGCTTTCCCTGCTCTGGCTGCTGCCGATGGCCGGCGCCGTCGTGGTGATCGTCCTACCGCCCGGCTGGCGGGGATTCGCCAAATGGTTCGGGCTGATGATGGCCGTGGCGGTGCTGGCAGTGGGGATCGTGATCACCGCGGGCTTCGACACCGATGGCGCTACCTATCAGTTCACCGAATCTCACTCCTGGATACCGGCTTTCGGCGCGGGCTACACGCTGGGTGTCGACGGTATTGCGGTAGTCCTGGTGTTGCTCACCGCAGTGCTGGTGCCCCTGTTGATGTTGGCGGGCTGGAATGACGGCGACAATGCCGGCGAACGGAGCCGCGGCCCGCACGGCTACGTCGCGCTGACGCTCACCGTCGAGTCGATGGTGTTGATCTCATTGGTCTCGTTGGACGTACTGCTGTTCTACGTGTTCTTCGAAGCCATGCTGATCCCGATGTACTTCCTCATCGGCGGTTTCGGCGACGGGGCACACCGCTCCCGCGCGGCGGTGAAGTTCCTGCTGTACAACCTCTTCGGCGGCCTGATCATGCTGGCGGCGGTCATCGGTGTGTACGTGGTGACCGCACAACACGGTTCGGGCACATTCGACTTCCGTGAGGTCGTCGCCTTGTTCTCGCGCGGTTCGCTCGGCGTCGACCCGGCGGTGTTCAAGGCGCTGTTCCTGGGCTTTATGTTTGCGTTCGCGGTCAAGGCGCCGCTGTGGCCGTTCCACCGCTGGCTGCCCGACGCCGCCGTCGAATCCACTCCTGCGACCGCGGTGTTGATGATGGCGGTGATGGACAAGGTCGGCACCTTCGGCATGCTGCGCTACTGCCTGCAGTTGTTCCCCGATGCCTCAACGTATTTCCGTCCGTTGATCGTGGTGCTGGCAGTCATCAGCGTGGTCTACGGCGCGGTGGTGGCGATCGGCCAGACCGACATCATGCGGCTGATCGCTTACACGTCGATCTCGCACTTCGGCTTCATCATCCTCGGGATTTTCGTGATGACCACCCAAGGCCAGAGCGGTTCGACGCTCTACATGGTCAACCACGGCCTGTCCACCGCAGCAGTGTTCCTGATCGCCGGATTCCTGATCGCCCGCCGCGGCACCCGCTCGATCAGCGCCTTCGGTGGCGTGCAAAAGGTAGCCCCGGTCTTGGCCGGCACCTTCCTCGTCGCGGCGCTGGCCACCCTGTCGCTGCCTGGATTGGCGCCGTTCATCAGCGAATTTTTGGTGCTGATCGGCACGTTCAACCGCTACTGGCTGGCAGCCGCCTTCGGTGCCACCGCCCTGGTGCTGTCGTCGATCTACATGCTGTGGCTGTACCAACGGGTGATGACCGGGCCCGTCCGCGACGGCAACGAACGGATCCGAGACCTGGTGCCGCGCGAACTCATCGTCGTCGCACCACTCATCGCGCTGCTGCTGCTGCTCGGCTTCTACCCGAAACCGTTGCTGGAGATCATCAATCCCGCGGTGGGCAACACGATGGCCACCATCAACCAGCAGGATCCGGTGCCCGCCGCGCCGGAGCGGGCCGCGCAGCTGCAGGAGCAGCGGACGGCGGAAGGACCGCACCGATGAGCATGCCCGCACCCAACGTCGAATACTCGCTGCTGTCCCCGATGCTGATCGTTTTCGGTGTTGCGGTGGTCGGCGTGCTGTTTGAGGCGTTCCTGCCGCGACGAGCCCGCTACGGCGCCCAGGTGCTAGTGGCCATCGGCGGGCTGCTCGCCGCGTTTGTCGCAGTCATCGTGGTGGCCAGGCAGATTCCAGCGTCCGGTGCCACGGCAGTCTTGCATGCGCTGGCCATTGACCGGCCGACGCTATTGCTGCAGGGCACCATTCTGCTGGTTGCGGTGATGGCTATCATCTTCATCGCCGAACGCCGCCGTGGTGAGAATTCTGCTGCCGGTCCGGGCGCAGCGACGCCGGGTTCGGTTGTGCTGGACTCCTTTACGCCTCAGGCGGCCGCGGTGCCCGACAGCCCGGGTGAGCGCCAGGCGATCCAAGCCGGGGTCACCCAGACCGAGGTCTTCCCGCTCACCATGCTGGCAGTCGGAGGCATGCTGGTGTTCCCGGCCTCCAACGATCTGCTGACGATGTTCGTGGCGCTGGAGGTCTTGTCGCTGCCGCTGTACCTGCTGTGCGGCCTGGCCCGGCACCGCCGACTGCTCTCCCAGGAAGCGGGAATGAAATACTTTCTGCTGGGCGCATTCTCGTCGGCATTCTTCCTCTACGGTGTAGCGCTGATCTATGGAGCTACCGGAACCCTGAGCCTGCCCGAGATCCGCGGCGCACTGGCGGCGGATCCCGGCAGCACGATGGCGCTGACCGGTGTTGCCCTGTTGGCGTCCGGGCTGTTGTTCAAAGTCGGCGCAGTCCCCTTCCATTCCTGGATTCCCGACGTGTACCAGGGCGCGCCGACGCCGATCACCGGGTTCATGGCTGCGGCCACCAAGGTCGCGGCTTTCGGCGCGCTCTTGCGCGTCGTCTACGTCGCGCTTCCGCCACTGCACGATCATTGGCGGCCTGTGCTATGGGCGATCTCCATCCTGACGATGGTTGTCGGCACCGTCACCGCGGTGAATCAGACTGACGTCAAGCGGATGTTGGCGTACTCGTCGGTTGCACACGTCGGTTTCATCCTGACCGGTGTGATCGCCGACATCCCCAGCGGTGTCTCGTCGACGCTGTTTTATCTGGTCGCCTACAGCTTCAGCACGGTCGGCGCATTCGCCGTTGTCGGGCTGGTCCGTGACGCCAGCGGCGAGGAGAATGCCGGCATGTCCCGCTGGGGCGGGTTGGGGCGGCGCTATCCTGTTGTCGGACTGCTGTTTTCGATGTTCCTGCTGGCGTTCGCGGGTATCCCGCTGACCAGCGGGTTTGTCAGCAAGTTCGCGGTGTTCAAGGCGGCGGCCCAGGGTGGTGCGGTGCCGCTGGTGATCATCGGTGTGATTGCCAGCGGCGTGGCGGCCTACTTCTACGTGCGGGTGATCGTGCTGATGTTCTTCACCGAACCGCCCGTCGAAGAGTTGGACGTGGTGATGCCGAGCTTCTGGAGCAAGGCGTCAATCGCGGTGTGCGCAGCAGTCACTCTCGGTCTCGGTGTTTTCCCGCAGCCGCTGCTCGATCTGGCTGAGCAGGCAGCACAACTACTGAAATGATCGTCCTTCGCGAGGACCTCGGCTCCGTTCGGGTACTGACCCTTAACCGGCCCGAGGCGCGAAACGCGTTGAACGGTGAACTGATCGAGGCGCTGTACGCGGCTTTGGGCGAGACCGACGCCGACGCATCGGTGCACGCCGTGGTGCTCACCGGCGTCGATCCGGCGTTTTGCGCCGGTGTCGATCTGAAGGAGGCGCAACGGCTTGGGACGGTTTACTTCGAGCAGTTCCGGAACCACAGTTGCATTCGCAAGACAGCCGAGATGGCCACACCGATCATTGGGGCAATCAACGGCCCGGTGTTCACCGGCGGCCTGGAGATGGCCTTGGGGTGTGATTTTCTGATCGCATCCGAGCGGGCGGTGTTCGCCGATACCCATGCGCGGGTGGGTATCCTGCCCGGCGGCGGCATGACGGCGCGGTTGCCGCAGCTCGTCGGCTCGGCCATGGCGCGTCGGTTGTCGATGACGGGCGAGGTCGTCGACGCGGTATGTGCCGAACGAATCGGTCTGGTAACCGAGGTAGTTCCCCATGAGCAACTGCTGGCCCGCGCAGTGGAGCTGGCCGCCCAGATTGCCGAGGTGCCGGCGCCAATCATGGGAGGCCTGAAGCGGATTTACGCCACCGGATCCGCCGCCGTCACCGATCCGGCGCTGGCCGCCGAGCAGGAGATCTCCGCCGCGTTGTCTGACACCACCGATCTCGCCGCTCGCTATGCCGAGGTCAGCGAGCGTAACCGGCGACAGATCCGTGGCTGAGTCGCTGCGAGTCGGAATTGTCGGTGCCGGCATCGCCGGACCCACCCTCGCGTACTGGCTATGGCGGTGCGGCCACCAGCCGACTCTGATCGAAAAGGCGCCACAACTGCGCACCGGCGGGTATGCCGTCGACTTTTGGGGCGGCGGATATACCGTCGCCGAGCGGATGGGCCTCACCGAGCAATTGCACGCTGCCGGTTATGCGGTTCAGGAAGTGCGGCTGGTCAACCGCAACTCGCGGACGGTCGGCGGCTTCTCGGCGGACGTGTTCCGGCGAAACGTCGGTGGCCGGTTCGTGACTGTGCCGCGGGGTGACTTGGCCGCCATCGTCTATGGCTGTATCGAGTCTCGCGTCGAAACGTTGTTCGGCGAAAGTGTTTCGGCCATAACCCAACATGACACCGGGGTACAGGTCACCCTCGAACGCGGCAGCACACGAGAATTCGACCTCCTCTTCGGCGCCGGCGGTATCCACTCGCCTGTGCGGAGTTTGGCTTTCGGTCCGAACGCGGCATTTGAGGTCGATCTCGGCTATCGCGTCACCGCATTCGAAGCCGAGGGCTATCAGCCCCGCGACGAACTCGTTTACCTCGCCTACAGCAGCCCCGGCCGGATGGTTGGGCGATTCACGATGCGCGGCGACAAGACGATGTTTCTTTTCATTTTCACGACCAGCCACATGACCACGCCCGATCCGCAGAACTTGCCGGAGATCAAGACCACCCTGTGTCAGGTTTTCGGCGATGCGGGCTGGGAATGCCCGGAAATCCTGCGCAAACTCGACGGTGCCTGCGATGTGTATTTCGATCGCGTGAGCCAAATTGTCATGGATCGCTGGTCCGATGGGCGGGTCGCACTCGTCGGCGACGCCGCGGGGGCGGTCTCGTTGTTGGCCGGCGAAGGCGCGGGCCTGGCGATGGTGGAGGCCTACATGCTGGCGGGCGAGCTGAATCGTGCGGGCGGCGATTATCGGCAGGCGTTCGATCGCTATGAACGCCGGCTGCGACCGGTCGTCGAGGCCAGGCAGCGCTCGGCGCGCGCATTCGCCGCGATGTTCGCGCCAAAGACGTCGCTTGGCGTGTGGACCCGCAATCGGATGTCGAGATTGCTCAACGTTCCGTGGCTGGCCGACTGGGCCGTCCGGCGCGAATTCCGCGACGACATCACGTTGCCCGAGTATTTCGGGTAGCCGAAGGTATCCGGCGACCCCGGCCCGCCGCCAGCTGATCGCTCGTGAAGGGACGTGTCACCAGCACGTAGATAGCCAGGATGGCCAGCGGCGCGGCCAACGGCAGCCAGGGCAACTGCAAGGGAAACGCGGTGGCCACCAGCCCGGCCAAGGTAAATCCCACCGCCCCGACGATGGTGGCACCGCTGACGGTATCGAGACCGGTGCCGGTACTGGCGGCATGGCGCAGCATCAGATAGACCGCGGCGGCCAGACCCGACACTGCGGCCAGTGCGGGTGCGGGATTAGTCAACACAATCACCGCTATCGTCAACAGCACGGCAAGGGTTGCGGCGGGGCGAAACAGCACGCCCACCGCCACCACGAGCAGACACAGCATCGCTGCCACGAGAGCCGCTTCGTGCGAACCGATTCCGACGGCTGCGGCCATCAGCGTTCCGCAGGTGGCTGACAGAATGCGGGTCAGCACTACCGACGCCATCATCGGCGGCGCACCGGTGCGACCCGGCGATAATCGGGCATTGCTCGCATCGACTGTTCCAGGGTGTGGTTTGGCTGCCAGGGCAGCACGTCGACTCCGATGGTTGCCATGTCGCGATACATGGCGGAGCGCTGCAACGTCCACAGCCGGTCGATCAGCGAATCCTGCCGGTCGTAAAACGGGGAGCCCTGCAGGACATCGACTGCGAGGACCACATGGCCGCGCTTGCGCAAGTCGATCAACGCCAACGCGAACTCGGTGTCGAGCAAGGTGGAAAATGCGACGACGATCGCGCCCGGCGGCACTGCCGCCCGGGGCGCGAGAGTCCCAGTGGTGGTTTCGAAGTCACCACCGGCAGCGAGCACGGTGTCGAGCACTCGGTAGAACTGGCGTTGCCCGATGTCGGCACCCAGCCAGCGCGGCTGGCGCCCGCCGAGCGCGACGATTCCGGCACGGTCCCCGTTGCGCAACGCGGTCTGTACTACCTGCGCGGCGCCGCGGACCGTGCGTTCGGTGGCTTCGGTTGCCGGACCGGCCGGCTGCGGGTAGGTGTCGACGAGCACGATCACGTCGGCGGCCCGGTCGGTCAGCCGTTGGGTGACGTGCAGGCGGCCGCGGCGCGCGCTCACTGGCCAGTTGACAGTCCGCAGCTGGTCGCCCGGCACATAGGCACGAATATCGGCGTATTCGACTCCGCTGCCGATGTGCCGGGTGAGGTGGGTGCCGAGGCGATCGAGCAGCTCGGTCTGCGGTGTGGGCGTCGGTTGTGGTGGTGTGAGCGGGAAAACGTTGGCGTAAGCGGCATCTGCAACAGCCGTGCCCACCAGCAAGCCGCCATGTGCGACGACGCTCACCACTGCCCGCACCGGATAACGGCCCCAACGGTCGGCTGCGACGGCGACGGTCTGTCGCTGTGGCGATGCCCGATCGACCAGCTCGAGCCGCATGCCGTCGACAGCGGACACCGAGAGATTCACCGCAACGCCTGGACTTTCAGTCGTCGCCCACACCGTCAACTGTGTCTCTTCGGTTTCAAAGCAGCGCTGCGAATCCGGTTCGGATTGCACCTGAACGCCTGGCAACGGCCGCTGCCAGCCGATCGAGCTCAACATGCCGAGCAGCGGTGCCGCGAACGCCAGCAGCTGCCAGCGCAACCCGATCACCGCGGCGGCCAGTGCCACTCCGGCGCACGTCGCGACCGCCTTGGTCAAGGGGGAGGCGCGCCAGCGCAACTGAACCTCGTGCGGTTGATTCACGATCGCGTCCGCGGAACGGGTAAGCGGCGCAACAGCTCCTCGATGACATCGGAGCCCTGAATGCGGCGCACCCACATCTCAGGGCGCAGCGTGATGCGGTGTGCCACAGCAGGAACAGCGAGCGCCTTGATGTCCTCGGGAATCACGTAATCCCGTCCGAGCAATAGCGCCCGCGCACGGGCCAGCTGCACCAGATCCAGCTCCGCCCGTGGGCTCGCGCCCACGGCGACCTGTGGGTGGTTGCGGGTCGCCACCGCCAACGTCACGACGTAGTGCAAAACGTCCTCATGCACGCTCACTTGTTCCACCGACTCGCGCATCGCGAGCAGGTCGTGCCCGTCGACAATTTGGTTCACGGTCGGCTCTGCCGATCCGCGCTCCAGGCGGCGGCGCAGCATCGCGGTTTCGTCGCGCTCGGAGAGATAGCGCAGTTCGAGCCGGACCGCGAATCGGTCCAGCTGTGCCTCGGGCAGCGGGTAGGTGCCCTCGTACTCGATCGGGTTGTCGGTGGCGAGCACGATGAATGGGCTTGGCAGCCGGTGCGTTTCACCGTCGATACTGACCTGGCCTTCGGCCATGGCTTCCAGTAGTGCCGCCTGAGTCTTGGGTGGTGTGCGGTTGATCTCGTCCGCGAGCAGCAAGTTGGTGAAGATCGGCCCGGGGCGAAATTCGAAGCGGCCCGATTGCATGTCGTACACGGTCGAGCCGAGTAGGTCCGCGGGCAACAAATCGGGGGTGAACTGCACGCGGGTGAAATCGAGGCCGAGCGCCGCAGCGAACGACCGCGCGATCAGGGTCTTGCCCAGGCCGGGCAGATCTTCAATGAGCACATGCCCCCGCGCGAGCACCGTGGTCAGGATCAAGTTGAGCGCAAAACGCTTTCCCACCACCACGCGTTCGATTTCGTCGAGCACCGCTTCGCAGCGCGCCGTGGTCACCTCCGCGGCTCCCGTCATACCTGCTCCAACCGTTGCAGAATTTCCTCGAGTGCCGCTCGGCCGGGACCGGGTTCTTCCCTGCCAGTTTGCGCGACGTTGTTGGGATCCACCCAGGCCCACAGTTGCGGGCCGAAGAGCATCTCACCGGTAGCCCTGAACGCGGCCGGGTCTTTGGACTGCTTTTGCCCGGTGGTCATTTCGAACCGTCGCGCAAGTATCGGGCGCAAATGCCGGTCCCAGTCTGATCGGGTGGAATCCGACCAGCGAATCAGCGTCTTGGTCCGCGAAAGCCAGCCGCGCAACGACTCCCCCAGCTCGTCGGTGGCCGGATCTGCAGCCGGTCGTGCGTCGTGACCCAGGTATCGGCGGATGTTGAGCAACACCACCGCCACAGCCACACCCGATACCAAGATCACAAACCGGCGGTCGTGCAACGTCAGCGCCGTCACTTCCACTCCAATGACCAGGCAGACTCCCAGGATCACCAGGCGGTTCATACGACGCTCCGCACTTCTGCGAGCACCAACTGCAGTACACCGACCGCCGTTTCGCGATGGTTCTCGTTCATCACATGCGAACTGAACCGCGCCTCTTCGAACAGGTCGACCAACCGCAAGGCGTTATCGGCATGCAGCACACGGTGTTCGACAGCGCGAGCCAAGACCTCGGTGGGCGTGTCGAAATCCTGTGGAGCCGCCCCAGGTACGTGTGCCAGTTCGCGTTCCATCGCCGCATAACACGCGATGATCGCTTCCCGTGGTTCGCGACTGAGATCTCCGATCTCGGCAAGGCCGACTTCTGCTGCGCGAACCAGTGATTCAGCAGTCTCCGTCGGCGGCGGCGCCACAGGTGATGCGGCTCTGGCGACGCGCGGGGTCGTCTTGCGTCGTGCTCGTAGCGCGGCAACGATGCCCACCACAACCAGGAGGACTAACGTCACCGTGCTCGCTATGAGGTAGCCCAGTACATCCCCACTGGCACCGTTGTCCGGCGGATTTTGCGGCGTCGCGTCGCCGCCAGTAGGCGGCGTGCCGGTTGGTTGCGGTTGGCCCGGCGGTCGAACAGCCACGTGCTCCCCGATCAATCGGGTGAGCAGCCAAACCAGCAGCAGCCACCCCACAAGCACCGCGGCTGCGATCACCAGCACCCGCCACCCGGGCCGACCCACTCCCCCGCTGAATCTGTTTTCGGGCAGTGCGGCGGTCGCAGCCCGGCTACGCGGATCGCGCAGTCTGGCGATCAGGGCGACGCCGATGATCGCCAATGAAATGCTTAGCAATAGCACCACGTAGGCCAGCGACGCCGAACTGCGCGGCGGTTCCTGCTGTGCGGGCGCCTGCACGCCGGGCAGATACCCGCGCAGGGCTGCAGCAACGACGATGACGAGCACGACCACGGCGACCACGCGCCCTGTCGCCTTGTCGATTCGGGGCATTGGCACACCAATCGACCGGCTGCCTGCCGCTGTTGCGGCATTCCGATTGCTCATCCTGGCACGTCGGCGTTCTGCGCCGCTACCAGATAGGTTCAATCGTGCAGTTCGCCGCTGGTAACGGTGACAGCGTCGCCGGTCAGAACGACGCCGTCGTCACCGAGCCGCACTCGCACCAAGCCTCCGCGTGGGGACGCTTGTTCGGCGATCAACTCGGATGATCCGAGGCGCTCACACCAGAAATCGGCGAGGGTGCAGTGCGCAGATCCGGTGACGGCATCCTCCCCGATTCCAACGCTGGGAGCGAAGACGCGGCTGACGATATCCGCGTCGCCGTCACCGGGCGCGGAAACGATCACGGCGCGCGCGGCGACATCGGCCAGCGCGCGAAGATCCGGCCGCAACCCCCGGACCTCTGCGGCCGATGCCACAACCACCAGTACGTCCATGCGACCACGCCAAATCGACCGCATTGTGACGTCGGCCAGTCCCGTCTGTAATTCGACCGACGGCGGCTCAGGACAAACCGGATCGACGGGAAATTTCATGCTTATCGCACCGTCCGGGCCGGCACTGCAGCTCAATGTCCCGCTTTGAGTGTCGAAGAGCTGGTTGCCGCCGAGGATGTGTGCACTGGCCAACGTCGCGTGTCCGCACAATGTCAACTCGGTGGTGGGACTGAACCACCGCAATCCTTTCGGCGCACCATCCGTCCTCGATAGATCTACGAACGCCGTTGCGGGATAGCTGAGTTCGGTTGCGACCAGTTGCATCCAACCCGGGTCGGCCGGCCGATCCAGTAACACCACACCGGCGGGGTTGCCGCGGAACATCGTCTGCGTGAAAGCATCGACCCCGAAAACCTGCGCCATGTGTGATCAGTGTTCCTCGGCAATGGCGGCGAGCCGGTCCAGAGACGTTCGGAGTCTTTCGGCGGTCGTGCGTCGGGCACGCGGAAGGCGATTCTTGTCGGTCAACTTCGACCAGTCGTAGGTATGCGTGACCCGGGTGCGCGTTTCGTCGATGGGCTCGAGCTCCCAGCGCCACAGGTGGCCGGGCGGTCGACGCCCCGCTTCGGAGGGCAGCCAGGCGATACGACGGGCTTCGTCGAATTCCACGACATGATTCTCCCTGATGCTGCCCAGGGTGAGCCGCATGGTGAACACATCGCCCACCTTGCCGACCCGCTGTCCCGGTTCAGCCTCGGCGAGGTTGTCGTTGCCGTCCCATCGCGGCTGCTGCGACGGGTCGGCGATCAGCTCGAAAATCCGATCCGCCGCCGCCGCGACCTCGCGGGTCGCCGACACGACGCGGGGGGCATGCGGGTCCTCGAGCATTTCCCGATTCAAACATTGCGTCCGCGACACTGCGGTGGGGAATGTCCGCAGGTTTCATTTCCCTGTTGCTGGGTACGCGGACCGGGTCCAGCTCACCCGACGTTGGGATACATACATGGTCTACGACAACACCACCCATCGCAGTCCGTTGACGGCAATCGGGGCGGGCATGGCCGCCCTTGCCGCTGGTGGAGCCCTCAGTGTCGCCGCTATCGCGCCGGCAGCGGCGGACCCCACCCCCACGGGGCCGTCGGTCGGCTTTGCCCAAGACGAACCCGTTCCACCCGGCCCCCCGGGACAACCTGGAGCACCGGAACAACCCGGGGCGCCCGGACAGCCCGGAGCACCGGGACAACCCGGGGCATTCGGACCGGCAGGTTATCCGGGTGCTCCCGGTCCCACGGGGCCACCCGGAGCATTCGAACCGGCAGGCTGGCCGGGCGCCCAGGGTCCAGGCGTGCCGCCCGGCACGATGGGCCCACCCGGCGAACCGGGCGCCCCAGGTGCTCCGGAGGCCGTCGGGCCGCCCGGTGAACCGGGGATGCCAGGTGTTCCGGGCGCGGTCGGCCCGGCATATCCCGGCGCACCCGCCGCACCCGGCACAATTCCCGGCGCACCCGGCACCGTTCCGGGCACACCCGGCACGCCAAGTGCTCCAGCGGAAGTCGGTCCGGCATATCCCGGCGCACCCGCCGCACCCGGCACAATTCCCGGCGCACCCGGCACCGTTCCGGGCACACCCGGCACGCCAAGTGCTCCAGCGGAAGTCAGCCCGGCATACCCCGGCGCACCGGCGTCGGGGCCGGAAGCACCGCACGGGCCAGCCGAGCAGTGACCTTCACGGCATAACAACCTGATACACGCGGTAATTGGGGAAGCGACGTCGTTTCCCCAATTACTGCTCTCTGCGATACGGCGTGAGGTAGGTCGGGACCGGGAGGCCTGAAGCGAGGTCGTCGGCCGGCATCGGCTCTCCGGGGCACAGGCCCAGCGGCATCACTCCGGCCCAATACGGCAGGTCGATGTCGTCGGCGTCATCGAGCGGCCCGCCGGTGCGAACCTTGGCCGAAACCTCGACCAGGTCAACCGCCAGCACGACGGTGGCCGCCAGTTCACGGGCATTCGGCGCTCTGCTGTCGTCTGCCCGCCCCGGCGCCACGTGGTCGAGCAACGCGGCAAGCGCTCGCAGCTTTTCCTCGCGATCCGACACCACCCGCCCAGTGCCGTGCACGACAACCGACCGGAAATTCACCGAGTGGTGCACTGCAGCCCGGGCCAGCACCAGTCCGTCGAGCAGGGTGACCGTGAGACACAGCGGCAGCCCCGACGCCGAGGTGGTTGCGGCCAGCATCGGGCCACTGCCGGTAGAGCCGTGCAGGTACAGGGTCTCGTCGACGCGCGCATGCATCGTCGGCAGCACCACTGCGCGGCCGGCGCGCACATAGCCGAGGTGGCACATCAACGCCTCGTCGAGGATGCGGTGAACCGTGGCGCGGTCGTAGCTCGCGCGTTCGCGGTACCGGGTCGGCGTACTGCGCGGGGTCGGCGGATAGACGGATGACTCCACTTGCATCTCAGCTTTGTACTAGTACAGAATATCTTTTGTGCCCGTACATTACACCATTCGGGGATCCGGTGCCGACGAGATCGCCAGCAGCGTCGAGGAAGGGGTGTCCACCGGCGCACTTCCGCCCGGTACCGAGCTACCGGCGATCCGGCAACTCGCCGGACAGCTCGGCGTCAACCCCAACACCGTCGCCGCGGCATACCGGCTGCTGCGCATGCGGGGAACCGTCGAGACCGCCGGTCGCCGCGGCACGCGGGTGCGCGACCGCCCGGCGACCACTCCCCGATCGCTGCGCGGGCTGGCCATTCCCGACGGCGTGCGCGACCTGTCGACCGGCAACCCCGACCCGGCGCTGCTGCCCATCGCCGGCGCTCGACTCCAACCGCGAGAACCCTTGTTGTACGGTGCACCGGCACTATCCGCCGAGCTGACCGAGTACGCCCGGACGTCGCTGACCGCCGACGGGGTTCCGGCCGAACACCTCGCCGCGACATCTGGGGCACTCGATGGCATCGAACGCGTCCTCGCGGCACACCTGCGGCCCGGCGACCGGGTGGCGGTCGAGGATCCCGGCTGGGCGAATCTGCTAGATTTGCTTGCTGCGCAAGGCTTTTCGGTGGAACCGGTGCGGGTTGACGACGACGGGCCGCTGGTTGCTGACGTGGCGCGTGCACTGCGCCGAGGGGTGCGGGCGCTAGTGGTGACCACGCGCGCGCAGAACCCGACCGGTGCGGCGGTTGCCGAGGGACGTGCCGACGAACTGCGCCGGCTGATGGCTGAGCACGCCGACGAGCTGCTGTTGGTCGAAGACGACCACTGCGCCGGCATCGCCGGCGTGCCACTGCACACCCTGGCCGGGTCGACGCGCCACTGGGCGTTCATCCGCTCGGCTGCCAAGGCGTACGGCCCGGATCTTCGGCTGGGCGTGCTGGCGGGCGATCGCCGCACGGTCGAACGGGTGCACGGGCGACTGCGCCTCGGGCCGGGGTGGGTGAGCTACCTGCTGCAGCAATTGGCCGTCGATTTGTGGCGCGACCCGGCGGCGGCACGCCTGGTTCACCAAGCCGAAGCCAGCTATGCGCGCAACCGCAGCCAACTACGGGCCGCGCTGCGCGAGCGCGGCGTGCCGTCGCACGGCCGATCCGGTCTCAACGTCTGGATCCCGGTGCCGGATGAGACGGTGGTGATCACCCGACTGCTCAGCGCGGGCTGGGCGGCGGCCCCGGGAACCCGGTTCCGAATCAACACGTCACCCGGCATCCGGGTCACTATCTCGAATCTTGTTGCGCGCGAAATTGATTCGCTGGCAGATGCGATCGTCGAGGCGCTATATGCCCTCGGGCCGGTCGGCGTATAGGGTCACAGTGTGACAACGACACCCGCGCCTAACCGCTCACCGTTCGTAACAGTGGTTTTGGTCGCCTTCGGGGTGTACTCGACGCTGCTGGGTTTGTTCATGCTGGTGACGCCGGGAATGTTCTTCGACACCCTCGGGGCGTTCGGGCCACGCAACAACCACTACATCTTCGATAACGCGTCGTTTGAGCTGCCGCTGGGTCTGCTGCTGCTCGCGGCGGTGCGGTGGCCGACGTGGCGGGTGGCCGCATTGGCGTTCGCGACGCTGCACTGGGCGCTGCACGCCCTGAGCCACATCGTCGACACCGGGCACGCCGACGGCAGAGCGGTCGGGCTGCTGGAGTTCGTGGGCCTGGCGCTGGGCACCCTCGTGCTGGCCATCGGACTGCGCAGCAGCCTCAAGGCGGAAACCGTTGATCGGTGATCGTTGGAACGTGACCGACGACGAGGTCGCCCGACGCTATCCGTGTGACGATTTCGTCCGCGCGCCGACACTGCAGGCCTGGCGTGCAGTTACGGTCAACGCCACCCCAGAGGCGCTCTGGCCGTGGATCTGTCAGATCAGGCTGGCGCCGTACTCCTACGACTGGATTGACAATCTCGGCCGCCGCTCACCGCAGCAACTGATCGGCGCACCCGAGCCCGTCGTCGGTGAGCCGTTCACCACCGCTGGGATCCGCAGTTTCGGGCGGATTCTCGCCGTCGAGCCACGCAAGCACCTCACCGGTGAAATCATGGGCGCCGGCATCTCGTATGTCCTTGAGCCAGAAGGCCAGACGACGCGGCTGTTGATGAAGGTCGTCACGACGATGAGCCGCTGGGTCACGCCGGCGCTGTGCCTCGGCGATCTGGTGATGGCTCGCCGGCAATTGCTCAACCTCAAGCGTCTGGCTGAGGCGGGCTGAATGTAGAGAAGCTGCCGTCGAGCACCTGGTGGTGACCGATCGTGCGCCCGGTGACCGTGTCCGCATCGACCAGCGCCAGCTCCACCGCCGCCCGTGCGAATTCGTCGGCCGTCGCCACGTCCTTGAAATCCGCGGCGTAGTACGAAAGTCCCGGTGTCATAATCGGTTTGGACGGCGCGAGAGCGTTGACGGCGACATTGTGACCCTGCAGGTCGAACGCCGCACACCAGGTCAGATGCTCCAGCGCCGCCTTGGATCCGCCGTAACCGGGCAGCACGCCGCCGCTGCGGTCGGCGTAGGGCCCGTCACCGGGCATCCGGGAGGCGATTGAGGTGACGTTGATGATCGACCCCAGTCCGGCGGCGATCATGTCGGGACACACCAGTTGGATCAGCTCGTAGGCGGCGAACACCGAGATCTCGAAATGGCGCCGGTAGGCGCTGAGCGGTGTACCGAGTAGCGGCGGCCAGTCCGGCTTGGCCGTGCCGGCTGCCTTGGATTTGGGTCGCGCCTGCTCGCCGGGTTTCGGCGGGCGACCCGGTGCAGTGAAAGCGGCATTGTTCACCAGAACCGTGATGGGTCCCAGGGCATTTCGGGCTTCATCGACCAGCCGCGGGATATCGTCGCGGTCGAGTAGGTCGGCGCGCACCGCGACCGCGCGGCCCCCGGCGGCTTCGATGTCGGCGACAGTTTGGGCGATCGTGCCGGGCAGCCGTTCGTCCCAGACCTGTTCGGTGCGCCCGACGACGGCCACCGCGGCACCTTCCGCCGCGAGCGCCAGCGCGATCGCCCGACCCAACCCGCGGCTGGCACCGGTCACGATCGCGGCACGCCCGTCGAGTCGGCTCGTCACCTGCCTGACCTTAGTTGCACGCCGTGCACGACGATCGCAGTGGTCTGGTCCACCCACTCGTCGTCGAGCTCCTCGTCGGGCCGCAACAGCAGCCGCAGCAACGTCGCTCCCCCGATTAGTTCGATCAACCGGTCCGGGTCCACGTCCGGATGCGCTTCTTCGCGCTCGACGGCCGCAGCGAGCCGAAGCCGCACCGCATCGAACAGCTCCGCGAAGCGTGACAACACCCGGGCGTTCAGCTCGGAGTCTGCGGCCATGTCGGCGACCAGTCCGGGCAGTGCGGCTCGAACCACCGGACTGGTGAACACGTCGCGGGTGGCCGCGATCATCGCCCGCACATCGGCGGCCATGTCCCCGGCCGGTCCCACCAGCGCGGTGGGCGCCGCAGGGAACGCCGCCTCATGCACCAACTCGGCCTTGCTCGACCACCGCCGATACAGCGCCGTTTTCGTGGTACCGGCGCGTTCGGCCACCGCGGCCAGGGTCAGGTTCGAATAGCCGATTTGCACAAGCAGTTCCGCGGTCGCCGACAATATGGCAGCGTCGATACGCCGGTCCCGCGGCCGCCCGGCGCCCGGGGCCTTGTCAATCGAGGACGGGTCTGCTTTCATAACGCTACCCACCGTATCGTAATTGCCTCACGAAGGAGGCGCTTGTGGCCAACCAACCCGCTGTCACCGACGTCGACCGAATGCAAAGGTCCAGCCGAGACGTCACGACCGTGCCGGCCGTGATGTCGCGATGGCTTTCCACTGTGTTGCCCGGGAAGATTGCGCCACAGGTGACCGTGGAGAGCGGGATCGACGCCAACGGGATGTCGTCGGAAACGCTGATCTTGACCGGCCGCTGGGACGAGGGCGGCTCACCGATCGAGCAGCGGTGGGCCACCCGGGTCGCTCCCAGCTCCGAGGACGTGCCGGTTTTTCCGTCGTACCGCCTCGACCACCAATTCGAAGTAATGCGTCTGGTCGGCGAGCTCACCGATGTTCCGGTCCCGCAGGTGCGCTGGATCGAAACCACCGGCGATGTTTTGGGCAAGCCGTTCTTTGTAATGGATTACGTCGAAGGCGTGGTGCCGCCTGACGTCATGCCCTACACGTTCGGCGGCAACTGGTTCGCCGACGCGTCGGTCGAGCGGCAGCGTGAGTTACAGGACGCTACCGTTGAGGTGCTGGCGAAACTGCATTCGATTCCAAACCCGCAGAAGACATTCGGCTTCCTGTCCGAAGACGAGACAGATGAGACCGCCCTGCGCCGGCACTTCGGTTGGGTGCGGTCCTGGTACGACTTCGCCGTGCCGGACATCGGCCGCTCACCGCTTCTGGAGCGCACCTTCGACTGGCTGGAAGCGCACTGGCCCACCGAGGCGGATGCCAGCCCGCCGGTGCTGTGTTGGGGCGACGCACGGATAGGCAACGTGCTTTACCGCGACTTCAGACCGGTGGCAGTGCTCGACTGGGAGATGGTGACGCTCGGGCCGCGGGAGCTCGATGTTGCGTGGATGATCTTCGCCCACATGGTATTCGAGGAGCTGGCCGGATTGGCCGGTCTTCCCGGCCTGCCAGACGTGATGCGCGAGGACGACGTTCGCGATACCTACCGTCGGCTTGCGGGCGCGGATCTTGGTGATCTGCACTGGTTTTACGTGTATTCGGGCGTGATGTGGGCCTGCGTGTTCATGCGCACGGGGGCGCGGCGGGTGCATTTCGGTGAGGTCGAAAGGCCCGACGACGTCGAGTCGCTGTTCTACCACGCCGGATTGCTGAAAAGACTTCTAGGAGAACAGTGATGCTCGGACCGCTCGACGAATTCCCGGTACATCAGATCCCACAGCCGATCGCCTGGCCCGGGTCGTCGGATCGCAACTTCTACGACCGCTCCTACCTCAACGCCCATGACCGTACCGGCAACATCTTCTTGATCACCGGCATCGGGTACTACCCGAATCTGGGTGTCAAGGACGCGTTCGTGCTGATTCGCCGCGGCGACGCCCAGACCGCGGTGCATCTTTCCGACGCCATCGACTCCGACCGGCTCAATCAGCGGGTGGGCGGCTACCGGATCGAGGTCAGCGAACCGCTGCGCAAACTGCGGGTGGTCCTCGAGGAAACCGAAGGCATCGCCGTCGACCTGGCCTGGCAGGGCCTGTTCGACGTCGTGCAGGAACAACCGCATTTGATGCGATCCGGCAACCGGGTAACGCTGGATGCCCAGCGCTTCGCCCAGCTGGGCAGCTGGAGCGGGCGGATCGCCATCGACGGTGAGGAGATCGCCGTCGACCCGGCGATCTGGATCGGCAGCCGCGACCGGTCTTGGGGTATTCGCCCGATCGGCGAGCCGGAACCGGCGGGCCGGCCGGCCGACCCGCCGTTCGAGGGCATGTGGTGGCTGTACGTGCCGATGGCGTTCGACGACTTCGCCGTCGTGATGATCATTCAGGAGGCCCCGGACGGGTTCCGCTCGCTCAACGACTGCACCCGGATCTGGCGCGACGGACGTGTCGAGCAGCTGGGCTGGCCGCGGGTGAGCACGCAGTACCGGTCCGGCACCCGGATTCCGACCGGCGCGACGATCGAGGCCAGCCGACCCGACGGCACGCCGGTGCGCTTCGACATCGAATCAAAGCTGGCGGTGCCGATCCACGTCGGCGGAGGCTACGGCGGTGATTCGGACTGGCTGCACGGCATGTGGAAGGGCGAGAAGTTCACCGAGCGGCTGACCTACGACATGACCGACCCGGCGATCGTCGCGCGGTCCGGCTTCGGGGTGATCGACCACGTGGGCCGAGCGCTGTGTCGCGACGGCGACGCAAAGCCGGTGGAAGGCTGGGGTCTCTACGAGCACGGCGCGCTGGGCCGCCACGACCCGTCCGGGTTCAAAGACTGGCTCTCGGTAGCGCCCTAACGAGAAGGAGCCGGGCCAATACGATAGGCGCATGCCCAATGCGACCTGGACCGCCGATGTCGTGGTGGTGGGCGCCGGCTTCGCCGGTCTCACCGCCGCCCGCGAGCTCACCCGGCTCGGCCACAACGTGCTGGTCCTCGAGGGCCGCGAGCGGGTCGGCGGACGCTCGGACACCGGACACGTCGCCGGCATCCCGGTCGATATGGGCGGCACCTTCGTCGGCCCGACTCAGGATGCGGTGCTGGAGCTGGCCGCCGAGCTCGGCATTGAAACCATCCCGACCTACAACGACGGCGCCAACCTGATCCAATGGCGCGGCATGGTGCGCCCCTACCACGGCACCATTCCGCGTCTGTCGCTGGGCGGACTGCTCGACATCGCCCGCGTGCGTTGGCGTTTCGAACGGGTGGCCCGCAAAATTCCATTGGCCGAGCCGTGGACGGCGCGGCGCGCAGCCCAGCTGGACGGCCAGTCGCTGGGCGACTGGCTGCACTCGGTGCGCGCCGGCTCCACCACACGAGATCTGCTGGCCATCATGTCGCGAGTGACCTGGGGCTGCGAACCCGACGAGGTATCGATGCTGCACGCCGCGCGTTACGTGCGTGCCGCCGGCGGTCTGGATCGGATGCTCGACGTGAAAAACGGTGCGCAACAAGACCGTTTCGCAGCCGGGACACAGCAGATCGCGCAAGCGGTGGCGACTCAGCTCGGCGACCGGGTGGTACTCGGCGCCGCGGTGCGCCGCATCGAATACCACGACGGCGGGGTCATTATCAGCTGCGAAAAGGGCCGCGCCGAGGCCCGTTTCGCCGTCGTCGCGATCCCTCCGGAACATCGGGCGGGCATCGAGTTCGATCCCGCACTGCCCGCCGAGTACGACCGGCTCGCCACAAGCTGGCCTCAGGGCCGGTTGTCCAAGGCGTATGCCGCGTATCCCACGCCGTTCTGGCGGGAAAACGGATACTCCGGCCAGGCGCTCGCCGACGACGGGCCGGTGTTCATCACGTTCGATGTCAGCCCGCAGCCCGACGGGCCGGGGGTCCTGCTGGGGTTCGTCGATGCCCGCGGTTTCGACGAACTGCCCGCCGATCAGCGCCGCAAGCGCGCCCTGGAAAGCTTCGCAGCGTTATTCGGCGACGACGCGCTCAAACCGCTCGACTATGTCGATCACCGTTGGGGTGCAGAGGAATTCGCCCCCGGTGGGCCGACCGCTGCGGTGCCGCCCGGATCGTGGACCCGCTACGGCGAGTGGTTGCGGCGCCCCATCGGGCCAATCCACTGGGCCGGCACCGAAACCGCCGACGAATGGACCGGGTTCCTGGACGGCGCGGTGCGCTCCGGGCGGCGTGTGGCCGCTGAGGTCGCTGAGCGGTTATGAGCTGACCCGCCGGTCGTCCTCAACGGATTCGGCCAGCGCGCGCAGTTCGCCGTTGACTTCGGCGGGGCGTTCCAGCATCGCGCAGTGCCCGCCGGACAGCACGACCAGCTTGACAAGATTGGGTGCCGCCGCAGCGATCCGGCGAGCCTGGTGCAGTGGGGTCAGCCGATCACGTTCGCTGCCGATAACCAGTGTCGGCACAGTCAGGCCGGACAGGCTGATGTGCCGTTGTTGGAGTGAGTCGACGAGCGCCTTGCCCCAGCCGCCACGTGCGGTCGGCGAGGTGGCGTTGAACAGCTCGTAGATGAAGTCGCCGACCTCGGGTTCGGCATCGGCGCCAACCGCCAGCAGACAGACCATCTCGCGGGTGGCCCGTCGCACCGGGGGCGGCACCCTGAACGAGCCGAACATGCTGACCAGGGCACGCGCGCCGAAGACCCGCACCGGTGCAAACGGCGCCGGTACCGGCAGCAGTCTCAATCCGTGCAGCAGGTCGCCGGTGGTGGTGTTGATCAGCGCGACGGCGTCGGCGCGGTGGGGCACTTTATGCGCGTAACGCTCCGACCAGGCCGCGATCGCGATGCCTCCCATCGAGTGTCCGGCAACGACGGCACGCTCACCGGGTGCGAGGGCGGCCTCGAGCACGGCGTCGACGTCCGAGGCGAGGTGATGCAGGCTATAACCGCCCCGGCGTGGAATCCCGCTGCGGCCATGGCCGCGGTGGTCGAAGGCGATCACCCGGTAATCGCGGGCCAGATCGGCGATTTGGTATGCCCAGACCCGGATGGCGCAGGTGATGCCGTGTGCCAGCACGATCGGATATCCGTCTTCCGGCCCGAATACCTCGGTGTGCAGGCGGGTGCCGTCAGCCGCGCGGACGGCCAACGTACGGCTGGGAGGCAGATCGAGGGGAATCGAGGCACGCGAGCGGGCCGATGGTTGCACGCTCATCGCTGCTCCCCTCGGACGCGGCCACGTCGCCGCTGACTTGGATGCAATCCAGTTTAAGCCGATTGGCGCCGATCGACGGGAACTTGGCCGAACACCATCTGGTCATCGAGAGGCCGCAGCCGATGGTCGATCACGTCACGCAGGAAGTGATGGCTGACCATCCACGGGCGGCGAGTGCCGGACTTCGGCAACACATCCAAAGCACGTAACACGTAGCCCGCCTGCAGATTGAACGTCGGCTGCTCGGGCATCTCGGTGTCGCCCAGATGCGGATAAGCGTGGGTGTAACCATGAGCCTGCATGTATTCCAACAGCTTTGCGACCGACTGCGCAGTCATGTCAGCGCCCAGGGTCCACGACGCATTCGTGTAACCCACCGACCACGCCAGATTCGGCACATCGTCGAGCATGTGTCGCCGGTAGACGAAACGGTCATGCGGGTTGATCTTTTCACCGTCAAGGCTGACAGCGATGCCTCCCAGCGCCTGCAATTGCAGCCCGGTCGCGGTGACGATGACATCGGCGTCGAGGCGTTGCCCGGACTTCAATGCGATGCCGCGGGCATCGACCCGGTCGATATGGTCGGTGACGACGTCGACGCTGCCGTTTCTGATCGCGCTGTAGAGGTCAGCGTCGACGATGAAGCACAGCCGTTGATCCCACGGGTTGTACGGCGGTTTGAAATGGGTATCGATGTCGTAGCCGGCCGGCAGGTTGCGCTCGGCGGTGCGTCGCAGCCGTCGCTTGACGAATTCCGGTGCCCGACGCGACACCTCCCACAGCACCACACCCACAAGCGCGTTGCGCCAGCGGACTATCCAGTGAGCTACCTTGAGCGGCAATAGCTTTCGTAGTGCAACAGCGGTCGGCTCCACTTTCGGAGCCGAGATCATGTACGACGGTGTGCGCTGCAGCATCGTCACGTGATCCGCTTGTTGTGCCAGCGTCGGGATCAGGCTGACCGCGGTCGCGCCGCTGCCGATCACCACGACGCGTTTGCCGGTGCAGTCGAGCGACTCCGGCCAATGCTGCGGATGCACCACCTCGCCGGCAAAGCTTTCGATGCCGGGAAATGCCGGTTGGTACGGGTTGTCGTAGTCGTAATAGCCGGTGGCGAAGAACACGAATCGGCACCGGAAGGTCTGGTCTTCGCCGTGCTGTTGGGCGCACACGGTCCAGGTGTCGGTGGCGGAGTCCCAGTCGACGGAACGCACATGGGTGTTGAACCGGATGTGCTCGGCGATGTGATGCTTGCGCGCCGTGTCCTGCAGGTACTGCCAAATGTGTGGGCCGTCGACGATCATCTCTGGCCGGGTCCACGGCTCCCACGGGAAGCACAGCGTGTAGATGTCGCTGTCCGACCGCACCCCGGGGTAGCGGAACAGGTCCCAGGTGCCGCCGAGGTTTTCGCGCCTTTCCAGGATCGCGAACCGAAGCTGCGGGTTGCGCTCCCGAATCCGGTAGGCGGCGCCGATGCCCGATATCCCGGCGCCGATGATCAGCACGTCGAAGAAGGGATCCATGGCCCAAGCTCCTCTCGAGTACCTACAGACTAGGTTCAATTTGTCCGGCTCCTCAGCAGGCCCTCTCGGGCCGCATCGTCGCCGGACGGTTGAGGTCGACGGAAGGAGCGCGATGCGGGCGGTACAGGTATCCCGGTTGGATGGTCCGGAAGCAGTGCAGGTGGTCGACGTCGACGAGCCGGGCGGCGACGACCTGGTCGTCATCGACGTCTACGCGGCAGGTGTCGCGTTTCCCGACGTGCTGCTGACCCGCGGGCTTTACCAGCACAAACCGGACGTGCCGTTTGTCCTCGGCGGTGAGGCCGCCGGCGTCGTGCGCAGCGCACCGGCCGGCGCGCAGGTCAAAGCGGGCGACCGGGTGGCCGTGCTGACCATGTTGAGCGGCGGCATGGCCGAAGTCATCGCCCTGCCCGCCGATCGGGTGTTCCCACTGCCCGACACGGTGTCGTTCGAGGCCGGCGCCGGCCTGTTGTTCAACGACCTGACCGTGCATTTTGCGCTCACCGAACGCGGCCGGCTGGCCGCCGGCGAATCGGTGCTGGTGCACGGCGCGGCCGGGGGTATCGGAACCTCGGCGCTGCGGATAGCACCGGCGTTGGGCGCTAAACGGACTATCGCGGTGGTCAGCACGCAGGAGAAAGCCGAGATCGCCACCGCCGCCGGTGCCACCGATGTGGTGCTCGCCAACGGGTTCAAGGACGCCGTCCGCGAGCTGACCGGCGGGCGCGGGGTGGACATCGTGGTGGACCCGGTCGGCGGCGATCGGGTGACGGATTCGTTGCGGTCGCTGGCGCAAGGCGGCCGGCTGCTGGTCATCGGTTTCACCGGCGGCGACATTCCGACGGTGAAGCTAAACCGGTTGCTGCTCAACAACCTCGACGCGGTCGGCGTCGGCTGGGGTGCCTGGGCGATGACGCATCCAGGTTCGCTGTCGCAGCAGTGGTCGGAGCTTCAAGCGCTGCTGGCGTCGGGGGCGGTCCCACCGCCGCAGCCGGAGGTTTACCCGCTGGAGCGCGCCGGTGAGGCGATCGCGGCGCTGGAAAACCGCACCGCCAAAGGCAAGGTCGTGCTGCGGATACGCGATTGACACGGCCGCAGGTCGCCGACCTCCTCTAGCATCGAGGTCGGGTCGGGATGACGCTTTGGAGCGAAGATGAAGCTCATCAAATTGATCTTGGGTGCCGCCGCGCTGACTGCGTACGCGTTGCTGGGCGTGCCTGCGCCCGACGTTTCGGCGCAGCCGTGCCCTGACGTCGAGCTGGTGTTCGCCCGCGGCTCCGGTGAGCCACCAGGTGTCGGCGGAGTGGGCCAGGCGTTCGTCGACGCGCTCACCGCGCGGGCCGGCGAGCGGTCGGTCGCGGTGTACCCGGTCAACTACGCCGCCAGCACCGATTTCGGCGGCGGTGTCGACTTCGCCAGAACCTTCGTCGACGGCCTTCGCGACGCCGGTGGCCACATGCAGGCCACGGCGGCCAACTGCCCCAACACCAGGATTGTGCTCGGCGGGTATTCGCAGGGCGCCGCGTTGGCGGGCTTCGTCACCTCGGCGGCCATCCCGAAGGAGGTGCCCGCCGCATATGTGTCGTACCTGCCGCAGCCACTGCCGCCCTCGGTGGCCAACCACGTCGCCGCGGTGATCCTGTTCGGCAGGCCGTCGAACCAGTTCCTGACCGAGAGCGGTGCGCCGCCGATCAGGATCGGCCCGCAGTATGCGGATAAGACCCTCGACTTGTGCGCCGCCGGTGACACCATCTGTAACGGCGCTACGGCTGCGCCACCGACGATCGCCCACGTGGGGTACCTGACGAACGGCATGGAGGGACAGGCGGCCGATTACGCCGTCAGCCGGCTGTAGTCACCGCTGCAGAACAGGCCATCACCACGCCATTTCGCACCTATCCTCGGTGGCAGGCACCACCGACCGAGCAGGAGCGGCAATGAACATCATTCGCAACATCAATAAGCGCGTGCTTGCGGTCGGCGCGGCCGCCGCGGTAGCGGTGCCGGCGATGTTGTTGGGGGGCTGGAGAACCGCACAGGCAACCAACCCGGTTTATTTCACCAACACCGATGGCTCGATGCAGGTCATCTACGGCGGCGGGGGGCTTGCCTTGTCGGTGACCGTTGTCGATACGACCAACCCGCCAGGAGCAACGCAACTGTGTCACTACCACTCGGTGGGCGTGATGAATACTTTGCCGTTTCCATACGATGCCGACGTCTGGGTGACGGGGCCAACCCCGTCGAACCCCGTGACAATCTTGCTTCCCTCGCCCGGCGCGAAGTACAGCGTCAACGTGACCTGCCTCGGGACAGGCAATTCAGCTGCCTACTCTCCGGTGATTTTCTAAGGGCCGAATGGCGCGAGTGTCATGCCCGCGCGACAGCCTCCTTGCCGATGCCGGCCGCCGCGTAGATTTGATCTTCGTCGAGAGTTTCATGCTCAAGGAGCTGAGCGACGATGCTGTCGAGCCGATTCCTGTTCTCACGCAATAAGTTTCGGGCTTCCTCATAGCATTGCTCGATGAGCCGGCGAACTTCTTCGTCGACGCTGCCCAGCATCTTGTCGGAGATCCCGGCCATGCGCGGGTCCCCCTCTTTCGGCAGCACCGACACCGGGCCGATCTGCTCGGACATGCCCCATCGGCCGACCATGCTGCGGGCGATGTTGCTGGCGTTCTCCAGGTCGCTCTCCGACCCGGTGGTCACCACACCGAAGACTTCCTCTTCGGCCGCCATGCCGCCCAGCGCCCCGATGATGCGTCCGCGCAGGTATTCGGCGGTGTAGCCGTATCGGTCCTCCTCGGGGGTGGACAGGGTGACACCGAGCGCGTGGCCGCGCGGAATGATCGACACCTTCCGGACCGGGTCGGCACCGGGCTGCAACAAGCCCAGCAACGCATGACCGGCCTCGTGATAGGCGGTGCGGCGGCGTTCTTCTTCGGGCAACACCACATGCCGCGCGATGCCCAGCTGCACCTTCTCCAGAGCGTCGGTCAGGTCGCGGTCGCTCACCTGGCTTTGACCCTTGCGGGCCGCGGCCAGCGCCGCCTCGTTGACCAGATTCGCCAAGTCAGCGCCGGTCATACCGGGGGTCATCGCGGCGAGCCGGTCGAGGTCCACATCGTCGGCCAGCGGCACCTTACGGGTGTGGACCCCCAAGATTGCGGCCCGCCCCGTCCGGTCGGGGGGATTGACCACGATCGTGCGGTCGAAGCGTCCCGGCCGCAGCAGCGCAGCGTCCAGCACATCGGGCCGGTTCGTCGCCGCGAGCACCACTACACCCTCGGAACCGGTGAAACCGTCCATTTCGGTGAGGATCTGGTTGAGCGTCTGTTCGCGTTCGTCGTGGCCGCCAGCCGCAAGCGCACTGCTGCGGGAGCGACCGATGGTGTCGATCTCGTCGATGAAGATGATCGACGGGGCGACCTTGCGTGCCTCCTCGAACAGCTCCCGAACCCGGGATGCCCCGACACCGACGATCATCTCGATGAACTCCGAGCCGCTGGCAGAAAAGAACGGCACGTTGGCCTCGCCGGCGGTGGCCCGCGCCAACAGCGTCTTTCCGGTGCCGGGTGGACCTGTCAACAGCACGCCCTTGGGCGCGCGCGCCCCCAGCCTCCGATACTTGTCGGGATCGCGCAGGTAGTCGACCACCTCACTGATCTCGGCCTTGACCTCATCGATGCCGGCGACGTCGGCGAAGGTCACCCGCACGGATTCGGGGTCGACGGGCTTGCGTTTCTCACGCCCGAACCCGCCCAGCATGCCGCCCATGCCGCCCAGCGCCTTCTGGCTGCGCTTGAACAGCCAATACCAGAAGCCGAACAGCAACAAGATCGGGGCCACTGAGATCAGCAGATTCCACAGCACACCCCGCTCCTGGGTCAGCGGCTTGGCCGAAACCGTTGCGTCGCCCTGCTTCAGCTGCGCCAGCAGATCGTCTTGGGCGAAAGTTGGCCGTTCGGTGGTGAATCGCTTGTACGTCTTCGGATTCTCAGCCGAAGCAGGTTGACCCGGCACCGGCCTGGGTTGGCGCAGTTCGCCTTCGATGGTGCTGCCGTGGGCGAACACCTCAGCGACATTGTGTTGGGCGACCTCCGCAGTGAAATCGGTGTAGGGCACCTTCGTCGGCTCGCTCAAAGAATCCTGAGCGGACAACAACCCGAAGACAGCGAGATAGCCGAGACCGACATAGATCAGCACCCGCCACCATGGCGGACGCTTGGGACCGCCCCCGTCGTCTTGGGCCGGTAGTCCCTCGGTGCGCCATGGTTTGGGCTCCGCCCGCTTCGGCGGCGCTGGCGGGGCGCCCTTGCGGTCGTCATCCGATGACGGTCGGCGGTTCATCTCAGCCATACCCGACAACTATTGCGCAAAGTGGTCCTTGCCGTAGCAGCTGTTGTCGACTGGTTACAGAAGTCTTCTAACGTCTAATGAGAATCACTGAAAATTTCACCCGCGGTTGCGCTGGCCGACCCCGCGGGCGGATCGGGTGTGACCACTCGGAGCTGCTCCCCAATGTTGCAGGCACGGAAATTTTTCGGATACATCTGGTCCCGCTGAGGTCGGCTGGGGATTGGCTCACCGGCAGTGGGCAATGCCAAACATCGGTGGCGATCTGTGAATGTCAAAACGGCCCCCGGATGTTTCCGGGGGCCGCTCGATTGGTAGCGGGGACAGGATTCGAACCTGCGACCTCTGGGTTATGAGCCCAGCGAGCTACCGAGCTGCTCCACCCCGCGACGGGTATCTACCAGATTACCGAACACCGACGAGGCGGCCAAATTGCGGGTTGAGCAGCCGCCGGCCGCCGTCGACGTCAGTGCGAAGGCGGATTCAGCCCATAACGCTGCCTGATGTCGTCCATCCAGTCCGGCGAGCCGTAGGTGAGCCCGTACTTGTCTGCCAATTGCCCAAATTCGGGTAGCTCGTGCAGCACCTTGCCGAGAGGATCATTCGCGTGCTCTAGGAGCAACTCACCGAGCTCACGGAAGTAGTTCTCGAATCCACCCGGAGTGATGATCTCGACGATGCGACCAGGTTCGCTGCCGGCATTCCACATCGCGTGCATCTGCCCGCGCGGCTTGGTGATGTAACCGCCGGGTCCGAGGACGACTTCACTGTCGTCGGAACGGAAGCCGATCTCGCCCGCCACCACGATGGAATGCTCGTCCTCGCGGGTGTGCCGGTGCGCCGCAGTTAGGAGTCCGACTTCAAATGGATGCTCGACGATGGACACTTCGCCGCCGTTCGTCCGGCTGGATAGCTTGAACACCGCCCCAAACCCCGGAAGCGCTACGTATTCTCCTTCGCCGGGCTGCACCACCGTCACCGGGATCTGATTCATATCGACCACTGGTGGTACCTCCTCGTATTGCCCTTGTCTTGGTCGATTCTGCGGCCCTACGCCCCTAACGCACCGGCACCATTCAGCCGCATTTCCCACACAATCTGCCACCTTCGACGGTGTATCGAGCAGTCGTCGTCCGACACTCGCCGGTCGAGCGGCCGTTGATTGACTACTTGGCGGCGTCGAATTTGGTGATCGCGTCGTCGAGCCGTTGCAAAGCAGCGCCGTAAGCGGCGAAGTCGCCCTTCTTCTGGGCCTCGCGCGCGGCGTTGATCGCCGCCTGAAGTTCCTTGAGCGCGGCGGCTTTTGCCGGGGACAAGGTCGTCGCGCCGTTGGGGGCCGGCGGAGTCGCGGCGGCGGCCGGCGGCGGAGACGTCGGCGCCGCGTCCGCCGGAGCCGGCGTTCCGGCTGGCGGACTGGCGGGTGCCCCGCCATCGGTGGGCGCGATCCCGGCTGCGGTGGCGCCGGCACCGGGCCCGAAGAGTCCGGTGAGCGCGTCGCTGACGGTGGGGCCATACCCGATCTTGTCGTTGTACATCATCGCCACCCGGATCAGCCGCGGATACGATGACGCGGCGTCACTGGCACCCGGGGAGGCATACACCGGCTCGACGTAGAGCAAACCTCCTTCAGCCACCGGCAAGGTGAGCAGATTGCCCCAACGAATACGGTTCTGGTTGTCGCGACCGATGACACCGAGGTCCTGCGACACCGCGGTGTCGGTGGTTATCGCATTGTTGGCCAATTTGGGTCCGTTGACCTGGCCGGGAATAGTCAGCACGGTGATCTTGCCGTACGTCGCCGGATCAGAGCTGGCGCTGATGTAGGCGGCCAGGTAATCGCGCTTGAACCGGTTCATCGCGCTGGTCAGCTGGAAGGACGGCGAACTATCGTCCGTAACAAGGTTTTTCGCGACGATGTAGTACGGAGGCTGGTAGCTGCTGGCGGTCGGATTCGGATCCAGCGGCACGTCCCAGAAATCCGACGTGGAGAAGAACGTCACGGGGTCGTTGACGTGGTATTTGGCGAGCAGCATCCGCTGCACCTTGAACAGATCCTCGGGATAACGCAGATGCTCGGCGAGCTCGTGGCTGATGTCGCTCTTGGGCTTCACGGTGCCCGGAAACACCTTCATCCACGCTTTGAGCACCGGGTCCTGCTCGTCCTGCTGATAGAGCGTCACGGTTCCGTCGTACGCATCGACGGTGGCCTTCACCGAGTTGCGGATATAAGAGACCTGCTTGTCCGGCGCCAACCGGTTGAACGCAACTTCGTTGGAGTCGGCGGTGGCCGACGACAATGACGTCAGCTCCGAATACGGATAATTGTCCAGCGTGGTGTAGGCATCGATGATCCACACCAGGCGCTTGTTGACGACGGCCGGGTACACCGAGCTGTCGGTGGTCAACCACGGCGCCACCGCTTCGACCCGCTGCGACGGGTCGCGGTTGAAAAGAATCTTGCTGTTCGAGCCGATAACGTTGGAGAACAAGAAGTTTCGTTCAGCGAACTTAGCGGCGAACACGCTTCGCGAAAGCCAGCTGCCGATCGGGACCCCGCCGGCGCCGGTATAGGTGTAGTTTTTGGTTTCGGTGCTGGTCTCGTAGTCGTATTCGCGGTCGGGGCCGTTCTTTCCGACGATCGCATAGTCGGCAGGAGTGTTGGAGATGACCGGGCCGAAGTACACCCGCGGCTGGTCCAGCTGGGCCGGACCGTTAGACACCACCCTGCCGTTGGCGCCGACGACATTGACCAGGAATTCCGGATAGCCACCGTTTTGGTTGGGGTCGTTGGCGATACCGCGCACGGTGTTGGCCGGTGAGGCCACAAACCCGTTGCCGTGGGTGTAGACGGTGTGCCGGTTGATCCAATCGCGCTGGTTGTCGATCAGACGGTCGGGGTTGAGTTCTCGCGCGGCGACGACGTAGTCGCGCAGGTTGCCGTCGCGGTCGAGGTAGCGGTCGATGGATAGCTGATCGGGGAAGAAGTAGAAGTTCTTGCCCTGCTGGAACTGGGTGAAGGCCGGGCTGACGATCGTGGGGTCGAGCAGCCGGATGTTCGACGTGGTGGCGCGGTCGGCGGCGACCTGCTCGGCGGTTGCCCGCGAGTCGCCGCTGTAGTTGCGGTAGGTCACCACGTCATCGGTCAGCCCGTAGGCTTGTCTCGTGGCGGTGATACTGCGACTGATGTATTCGCTTTCCTTCTGCGCCGCATTGGGTTTGACGCTGATCTGCTCGACGATCAACGGCCAGGCGGCCCCCACAATCAGCGACGACAGCAGCAGCAACACCAGGCCGATCGCGGGGATCCGCAAGTCCCGCAGCACAATCGCCGAGAAAACCGCGGCGGCGCAAATCAACGCAATTGCCAGCAGGATCAGCTTAGCCGGCAGCACTGCGTTGATATCGGTATAGCCGGCGCCGGTGAATGGCTTACCGGCTCGAGTGTGCGAGAGCAACTCGTAGCGATCCAGCCAGTAGGCCACCGCCTTGAGCAGCACCAGCGCACCCGCCAGGCTGATCAACTGGATTCGCGCCGAACGGCTCAGCGCACCGGTACGACCTGACAGCCGAATTCCGCCGAAGATGTAGTGCGCCAACAGATTTCCGACGAATGCCAGGAACAACGCCACAAATAGGTAGCCGACCACCAGCCGGTAGAACGGCAGCTCGAAGGCGTAGAAGCCGAGGTCTTTGCCGAATTGCGGGTCGCGGACGCTGAACTGACCGCCATGCAGGAACAACTGGACCCGCACCCAGTAGGTTTGCGCGATGATTCCGGCCAGCAGGCCGAGCGCGGCCGGAATTCCAATGCCCACCAGGCGCAACCTCGACATCACCATGGTGCGATAGCGCGCCACCGGATCGTTGCCGTTGCTGGGCACGAATACCGGCCGGGTGCGGTAGGCCAACGCCAACCCGCCGAACACGATCCCGCCGACCAGCAGACCCCCGATCAAAAGCACCACCAGGCGGGTGAACAGCACGGTGGTGAACACCGACCGGTAGCCGAGTTCGCCGAACCACAGCCAGTCGACGTAGGCGTCGATCAGCCGGGGGCCGACCAGCAGCAGCACGATCACGGCCAGGGCGATCGCAATCAGCGTCCGGCTGCGCCGGGTAAGTTTCGGCATTCTGGCGGTGGGCCGCATCCCCACTAGTTACGCTCCCTGGACGTCGTCAACTGTGTCGATGTCATAACTGTACGCACCTCGGCTGATTGCCCGGCTTCTCCTCAGCAGCTCGGCGGCTCGCCGCCCGAAGCGACGGTGTGCAGCGCATCTACCGCCTGCCCCAGCGTTTCGACCTTCACGAGCTGCAACCCGGCCAGCTTGTCTGAATTGGCCTCGTAACAGTTCTTGGCCGGCACCAAAAACACCGTCGCGCCAGCCGCCCGGGCGGCGATCATCTTGTGGACGACGCCCCCGATGGGGCCGACTTTGCCCTCGGCGGTGATGGTGCCCGTACCGGCGACGAACTTTTCGCCGGTCAGATCGCCGGTGGTGAGCTTGTCGATGACCGCCAAGCTGAACATCAGTCCGGCCGAAGGTCCGCCCACATTGGCGAGGTTGAAATCGATGGCGAACGGCGCCCACGGCGCATCGAGGACCCCGACGCCGAGGAACCCGTAATCGCGGTCGGGGTTAGAGCCCAGGGTGATCCGCGCGACTCCGGGCGGCGCGTTCTTACGACGGAAGTCGACCGTGACCGATTGGCCGGGCTTGGTTTTTTTCAACAGCGAGGTGAACTGCTCCACATTGGCCACCCGGGTGCCGTTGACCGCGTCGAGAGCATCCCCGACCTCCAGCTGACCCTTCGACGGTCCAGGGTCGCTGACAGTCGCGACCGTCACCGCCGGCGGATATTTCAAATACCCCAGCGCCGCGTAGGCCGCACTGTCCTCGGACTGCTTGAAATCGGCGTTGTTGTCCTTGTCGATCTGGTCGCGCGACTTTCCGGGCGGATACACCAGGTCGCGCGGCACGAGCTGCTCCTGCCCCGATAGCCACAGCGTCAGCGCCTCCCCCAGGCTCAGGCCGTCGCGCTGAGACACCGTCGTCATGTTCAGGTGACCCGTCGTCGGGTGCGTCGGGGCGCCCTCGATTTCGACTACCTGCTTGCCGTCGACCTCGCCGAGGGTGTCGAACGTCGGGCCAGGCCCAAGAGACACAAACGGCACCGTCACCACCGCCAGCAGCACACCGAACACCACGATCGGCACCAACGCGACGATCAGCGTCAGAATCCGCCTGTTCACGTCGCTAACCCTAACCGGACCCAAGTCTCGGGCCGGTTCACTCAGAGCGTTACGGCAGATTACCCGCGCCGTCTCCGTGATGAGTACCGTTGAGGTATGGCTGACCTGCCGTTCGGGTTCTCCGCCGGAGACGACCCTGACCGCGAAAAACGCGGTGACGACGACCCGGCCCCCTTTGGCGCGTCCGGGTTCGGCGGCGATTTCGACATGGCCGACCTGGGTCAGATCTTCACCCGGCTCGGACAGATGTTCAGCGGCGCCGGCACGGTGATGGCGTCCGGCCAGCAATCTGGTCCGGTCAACTACGAACTGGCGCGACAGCTTGCCTCCAGCTCGATCGGCTTCGTGGCGCCGATCCCCGAGGCCACCCGCACGGCCATCGCGGATGCCGTGCACCTGGCCGAGACCTGGCTGGACGGAGCGACCGCGCTGCCCGCGGGCACCACCAAAGCCGTCGCCTGGACCCCCAACGACTGGGTCGAGAACACGCTGGAAACCTGGAAGCGGTTGTGCGACCCGATGGCTCAGCAGATCGCCACGGTGTGGGCGTCAGCGCTGCCCGAGGAAGCCAAAAACATGGCCGGTCCGCTGCTGCAAGTGATGTCGCAGATGGGCGGCATGGCGTTCGGCTCACAGCTGGGCCAGGCGCTGGCTCGGTTGGCCCGCGAGGTGCTGACATCCACCGATATCGGTCTGCCATTGGGGCCCAAGGGAATCGCCGCGCTGCTGCCCGAAGCCGTGGAATCTTTCGCCAAGGGCCTCGAGCAACCCCGCAGCGAGATCCTCACTTTCCTGGCGGCCCGCGAGGCCGCCCACCACCGGTTGTTCAGTCACGTCCCGTGGCTGGCCAGTCAGCTGCTTGGCGCCGTGGAGGCCTACGCCAAGGGCATGAAGATCGATATGGTCGGAATCGAAGAATTGGCAAGGGATTTCAACCCCGCGTCGCTGACCGACCCGTCGGCCGTCGAAGAGCTGTTGAACCAGGGGGTGTTCGAGCCCAAGGCGACACCCGAGCAGACCCAGGCCCTCGAGCGGCTCGAGACGTTGCTGGCGTTGATCGAGGGCTGGGTGGAAACCGTGGTGACCGCGGCGCTGGGTGACCGCATCCCGGGCACCGCCGCGCTCGCCGAGACATTGCGCCGGCGTCGCGCCACCGGTGGGCCCGCCGAGCAGACGTTCGCCACGCTGGTCGGTTTGGAGCTGCGGCCACGCAAACTGCGGGAGGCCGCCGCGCTGTGGCAGCGCCTGACGCAGGCCGCAGGGGTCGACGCGCGCGACGCGGTGTGGCAGCACCCCGATCTGCTTCCCGAGGCTGAGGATCTCGACGAGCCCGCCGGCTTCATCGACCGGGTGATCGGTGGCGACACCAGCGGCATCGACGAGGTGATCGCCCAACTCGAACGCGACGCCGATCCGGGCCCCGACGGCCCTGTGGATAACTGAGCTGAAGACCCGCGCGGCGCGTGGCACAGTCCGACTGTGCCGACCTCGCCGACGATGTACACGCTGGACCCGGCGCGGCCGGTGTTGGTGCGGCCCGACGGCACGGTCCAGGTGGGCTGGGATCCACGCCGCGCCGTCCTGATCGAGCCGCCGCGCGGGATGACCGCCACCGATTTGGCCCGGATGCTGCGGTCGATGCATTCGCCGACACCGATGGCCGCGCTGCAACGCCAAGCCGACGCAGCCGCCGTGCAAAAGCTGATCACCCGCCTCGTCGAGGCCGGAATCGTCACCCCCGGACCCCGGCAACAGGCCGGTCGATCGGCATCGATCCGGGTGCACGGGCGTGGGCCGCTGTCGGATCTGCTCGTCGGCGCGCTGCGCTGCTCGGGGGCGCGCATCACGCACACCGGCCACCCGCACGCCGCTGTGACAGCTGCCGGGGCCGACCTGGTGGTGTTGTCGGACTACCTGGTCGCTGATCCGCGGATGGTGCGCGAGCTGCACAACCAAGGCGTCGCGCACCTGCAGGTGCGGGTGCGCGACGGCACCGGGCTGGTGGGGCCGCTGGTCATCCCCGGAGTCACCAGCTGTTCAGGCTGCGCCGACCTGCATCGCCGCGATCGGGATGCGGCCTGGCCTGTCGTCGCCGTCCAGCTGCGCGACACCGTCGGCACGGCCGACCGTGCGACGCTTATGGCCACCACGGCGCTGGCGCTCAGCCAGGTCAACCGGGTGATCGGGGCGCTGCGCGGCGCGGACGGCGGGCCCGATCCGGGGCCGCCCTCGGCGTTGAACGCGACGTTGGAATTCAACGTGCACACCGGCTCGATCGTGGCCCGCCATTGGCCGCGGCATCCGCTGTGTTCGTGTTGACATCGTTTGTTGGCAGATCGGTGCTCGGGGATGTCGAACCGTCATGGATGATGGATGTGTGGCAGACATCAAACGTGGGAGCGCCGCGCGCAACGCGAAGCTGGCCGGCCTATCGGTGGGCATCGCGGGCCGGACCGCGCTCGGATTCGGCAAGAGGCTGGCAGGCAAGTCGCAGGACGAAGTCAACGCCCAACTGATGGAAAAGGCCGCCCATCAGCTCTTCACCGTGCTGGGCGAGCTCAAGGGCGGCGCGATGAAGGTCGGCCAGGCGCTATCGGTGATGGAAGCCGCCATCCCGGAGGAGTTCGGCGAGCCCTACCGCGAAGCGCTGACCAAACTCCAGAAGGACGCGCCGCCGCTGCCGGCCGCCAAAGTGCACCGGGTGCTCGACCAGCAACTCGGCACCAAGTGGCGCAACCGGTTCGCCTCGTTTGATGACGCCCCGGTGGCGTCGGCCAGCATCGGCCAGGTCCATAAGGCGGTGTGGTCCGACGGTCGCGAGGTCGCCGTCAAGATCCAGTACCCGGGCGCCGACGAAGCGTTACGCGCCGACTTGAAGACCATGCGGCGCATGGTCGGTGTCGTCAAGCAGCTCGCACCCGGCGTGGATGTCCAGGGCATTGTCGACGAGCTGATCGAACGCACCGAGATGGAGCTCGACTACCGTCTGGAGGCCGACAACCAGCGCAAGTTCGCCAAAGCCTACGAAGGCCACCCGCACTTCCTGGTGCCGCATATCGTGGCCAGCGCCCCCAAGGTCGTCATTCAGGAGTGGATCGACGGTGTGGCGATGTCGGAGATCATCCGCAACGGCACCCGCGAACAACGCGACCTGATGGGCACCCGGCTCGCGGAATTCCTCTTCGACGCGCCACGCCGGATCGAGTTGATTCACGGTGACGCTCACCCCGGCAACTTCATGCTGCTACCCGACGGACGGATGGGTGTCATCGACT
Source organism: Mycobacterium shimoidei (assembly GCA_002101905.1). GTDB lineage: Bacteria > Actinomycetota > Actinomycetes > Mycobacteriales > Mycobacteriaceae > Mycobacterium > Mycobacterium shimoidei. Next base: position 47,134 of record LQPU01000027.1, read on the forward strand.
TCGGCGCGGTGGCGCCACTGCCCGGCGGGTTCCCGACCGAATTGGGGATGATCATCCGGCTGGCCCGCGACAAGAAATACGACCTGGTCCTGCCGACGATGGAGAAGGCCGGTTTCATCCAGAAGGGCCAGCAGGTGTCGGTGCGCGACATCGACGACATGCTGCGTCAGTACGTCGAACCCGTCCAGGTCGAGGTCTTCCACTACACCCGTAAGTGGTTGCAGCGCATGACGAACCGCCAGATTGACCGCGGGGTCGCACAGATCCGCACCGCACGGCAAATGGATCTGCCGCCCAAGCTGGCAATCCCGATGCGAGTGCTCGCCTCGGCGATGGCGATCATGTGCCAGCTGGACGCCCATGTGCCGACCCAGGCGCTGTCGGAGCAGCTGGTCCCCGGCTTCGCCGAACCCGACGCCGCGGTGGTCTAGCGACTTTTTACGTCGCCAAAGTGCAACTACCGACGCTGTTACTCGAGAAACGTGTCGGTAGTTGCACTTTCGCGGTTCAGGCAGACTCAGGCAGCGACCGGCTCCTTGCGCGGCCTGCCCCGCGGACGCTTGCGGTCGACGACGCAGCCGCGGTCAAAGATCTCGCCGCCCCACACCCCCCATGGTTCGGCCCGTTGCAACGCGGCGGCCAGACACTGACTGCGGATCGGACAGTCGGCGCACAACAGCTTAGCGCGCTCCAGGTCAGCGGGACTGTCGGCGAACCACAAGTCGGGATCGCCGACATGACACGGCAGCGTCGGCAGCTTTCGGTCGCGGACTGTGCGGATCGACATGTCCTGTCACCTGCTTCCTGGTCGGGTGGTGGTCTTCTCGAGATCCGGACCAGGTGGCGGGCTGACGACCTAAAAAACTGGCCACGGATCTGATTCGAGTCCGTGGCCGTCGGGTTCCTGGCAGTTAGGTGGAGCCCCGATCCACGGACGCGGCGGCAGCGGCGGCGTGATGCCGCGGCGCAGCCGATACGGCCGCCGCGACGGCGTGCGCAGCACGGTGGAAGCCAATGGTGATCATCGTGACTTCCTCCTCTCGTGCTTTGATGCTGCGGGCGTGTCAGAAACTGCGGCTTGAAAGGTTAGATCGTAGCAGGACCGCGGGCAACCGATTTTTTGACCTGCGGTTTTTGTGGCGACCCGCCGCGCGGTTTTAGCTCCGGCTGCGGACCATCTCCAGCACGTCGGCCCCGAACTGCTCCAGCTTGCGGGCGCCGATACCGGGGATGGCGACCAGCGCCGCGTCGTCGGTGGGCAGCATTTCGGCGATCGCGATCAGCGTGTTGTCGGTGAACACCACGTAGGCCGGGACGTTCAGATCCTTCGCGGTGCGCAGCCGCCAGTCTTTCAACTGCAACAGCAGCTCGTCGTCGACGTCGGCGGCGCACGTCTCACAACGACGCAACATGATGGCTGCCGGTGTGATGAGCCGGTTGTTGCAGATCCGGCAGCGCTGTGAAGTGCCGGCCTTGCGGCGCGGCTTGCCCGGCGTTTGACCCGGTTCTGCCTGCGGGGCGATTCCGTTGAGGAACCGCGACGGCTTGCGGCTGCCCCGCCCACCCGGAGTGCGCGACAGCGCCCAGCTGAGCGCCAAGTGCACTCGGGCCCTGGTGATTCCGACGTAAAGCAGCCGGCGCTCTTCCTCGACGGACTCGCTGTCGGCGCCGTGGGCGAGCGCATGCGAGATCGGCAGCGTGCCGTCGGCCAACCCCACCAGAAACACCGCGTCCCACTCCAGCCCCTTGGCGGCGTGCAGCGACGCCAGCGTCACGCCCTGCACCACCGGGGGATGGCGCGCGTCGGCGCGTAGCCGAAGCTCGGCCACCAGACCCGGCAGATCTAGCTGTGGGCGGTGCGCCACTTCCTCGTCGACCAGCTCGGCCAACGCCGCCAGCGCTTCCCATCGCTCCCGCGCCCGGGCGCCGGTCGGCGGCTGCGCGGTCAAACCGAGTGGTTCAAGCAGTTCCCGCACGACGTCTGGCAATGCGCCGTCGCTGCCGCGGTCGGCGGCCCGTTGCAACACCAGCAGCGCCTGGCGGATCTCTTGGCGGCTGAAAAACCCCTCACCACCGCGCACCTGATAGGGAATCCCGGCCTCGGTCAGCGCTTCCTCGTAGACCTCGGATTGGGCGTTGATCCGATAGAGCACCGCGATCTCTGCCGGCGCGGTGCCGGCGTCGATGAGCTTGGCGATCGCCTTGGCCACCGCCGCCGCCTCGGCGACCTCGTCGGAATACTCGTGAAAGGTCGGCACCGGGCCCGGGTCACGCTGGCCGACGAGATGCAATTTGCTGCCGGCCACCCGCCCGCGGGCGGCGGCGATTACCCGGTTGGCCAACGACACCACTTGCGGGGTCGAGCGATAGTCGCGCTCGAGGCGCACCAGGGTGGCGTCCGGGAACCGCCGCGAGAAGTCCAGCAGGTAGCGCGGAGTGGCACCGGTGAACGAATAGATGGTCTGGTTGGCGTCGCCGACGACGGTCAAGTCGTCACGATCGCCCAGCCACGCCGAAAGCACCCGCTGCTGCAGCGGGGTGACGTCCTGGTATTCGTCGACGACAAAGCAGCGGTACCGGTCGCGGAACTCCTCGGCGACGGCGGGGTCGTTTTCGATCGCGGCCGCGGTGTGCAACAACAGGTCGTCGAAGTCGAGCAGCGCCACCCCATCCCCGCGGGCCTTGAGGGACTCGTAGCCCGCATACACCGCGGCGACCTGCGCGGCATCTAGCGGAATGTCGCGGCCGGCGCCCGCGACCGCCTGCGCATACTCTTCCGGCGAAATCAGCGACGCCTTGGCCCACTCGATTTCGCCCGCAAGGTCTCGCACGTCGTCGGTGCTCAATTGCAGCCGGGCGCGGTTCGCTGCGCGCGCGACAACGGCGAACTTGCTGTCCAACACCTCCCAGCCGGTGTCCCCGACCACCCGTGGCCAGAAGTACCGCAGCTGGCGGTGGGCCGCCGCGTGAAACGTCATCGCCTGCACATTGCCGATGCCCAGCGCACGCAACCGGGCGCGCATCTCACCGGCTGCCCGCTGAGTGAACGTCACCGCCAGCACCTGCCCCGCGGAAACGTGGCCGGCGGCGACGAGCTGCGCGATGCGATGCGTGATCGTGCGGGTCTTGCCGGTTCCGGCCCCGGCCAGCACGCAGACCGGGCCACGGGGCGCCAGCACAGCCTCGCGTTGCTCATCGTCGAGATCAGCGAGCAGGGCGTCCTCGATCACCGGCATGGCGTCCATCTTGGCAGTGCCGGCCGACAAACCCGTGGCAGCGCCACGCGGGGCATACCTTTTGGCTCGGTTATGTTTAACGGGTTATGTCTGTCTCACTCACCATGTACACGACGTCGTGGTGCGGCTACTGCCATCGGCTCAAGACGATGTTGAAGGCCGCCGGGATCGCCTACGACGAGGTCAACATCGAGCAGGACGCGGCGGCCGCGCAGTTCGTGAGCTCGGTCAACGGCGGTAACCGGACCGTCCCGACGCTGAAGTTCGCCGATGGGTCGACATTGACCAACCCCGCGGCCAGCGAAGTCAAGGCGAAGCTGGCCGAGTTGGCCGGATAAACTCAGCCGGCCGCCGCCCAGGATTCGATGATCACCCGGGCGATCGAAACCGAGCCGGGCAGAAGCAATCTGGACTCTGAGTTGCTGCCCCAATCGCCGGCGGCCAACGCCTCACGCACCTCGTCGCGGGTGAACCACGCCGCTTCGGCGATCTCGCCGTCGTTGAACGAGAACTCCTGATCGGGGTCGGCCAGCGCGTGAAAACCGACCATCAGCGAGCGCGGGAACGGCCACGGCTGACTGCCCAGGTAGCGCACATCACGCACGGTCAGGCCGATCTCCTCCCGGACCTCGCGTGCCACGCAGGTCTCAAACGACTCGCCGGCCTCGACGAACCCGGCCAGCAGCGAGAACAGGCGCTTTGGCCACACCGTCTGGCGGGCCAGTACGGCACGGTCGGCGCCGTCGTGAACCAGACAGATCACCGCCGGGTCGATGCGGGGGAACTCCTCGTGGCCGGTGAGCGGATTGACCCGCGCCCAGCCCGCGCGGGCCGGTCTGGTCGGCGAGCCGTCGACAGCCGAAAAGCGCGCCTGGTCATGCCAATTCAGCAATGCGATGGCTGAGGACACCAGCTGCGCGCTGATGTCATCGAACAGTTCACCCGCCCGACGCAGGTCGGCCACCTGTGCATGCACATCGGCGTCCTCGGGCGCTTCCAGCGGCCCGCGCACCGCCCACACGTGCCGGCCGTCCTCGATGCGGCCCAAAAACACAGCGTCCGGCGGGGGTTTGTCGCCCAGCTCGTGGGCGGGGCGCAGCACCACCCGGCGGCCGGCGACCAGCACCTGGTTGCGCCGGTCCACCCGCAGCAGGGCGGCCTGTTTCCACACGGAGGCGGCGGCCTCGACGTCGGTGCGCAGATGATCTGCCCGGTCCGCGCCGATGCGCGACAGCAGCGGAACGCTGTGCAACTGAAAATCCACGCTATTTCCCCGCGCTGCGGACGTAGAGCAGCCGGTCGCCGGCCTCGATGGCGTCGACCTCGGGCGCGTCGACCCGCATCAGGCGACCGTCGCGGACCACGCCGAGCACGATGTCGCTCAGATGCCGGGGCGACCCGCCGACCTCGCTCGGCTCGACCTCGCGTTCGGCGATCGCGAACCCGGCGGCGGGTGTCAGCAGGTCCTCGATCATCTCCACCACGCTGGGCGTCGTGGTGGCAATGCCGAGCAGCCGGCCGGCGGTTTCCGAGGACACCACCACCGAGTCGGCGCCCGACTGCTTCAGCAGGTGCTGGTTCTCCGCCTCCCGGATCGACGCCACGATCTTGGCATTCGGCGAGAGCTCCCGGGCGGTCAGCGTGACCAGTGCCGCGGTGTCGTCACGGCTGGTGGCCACGATGATTGAAGCGGCGTGCTGAACTCCGGCCAATCTCAGCACATCCGACTTGGTGGCATCGCCGTGGACGGTCACCAGCCCGGCGGCCCCAGCGTGCTCGAGCGCGGATTGGTCGGTGTCGACGACGACGATGTCGGCCGGCGGCACCTCGTCGGAGATCATCGCGGTGATGGCCGTCTTGCCTTTGGTGCCGTAGCCGATGACGACGGTGTGGTTGCGCACTCTGCTCCTCCAGCGCTGGATCTTCAATGCCTGCCGCGATGTTTCGGTGACGACCTCGAGTGTCGTCCCGACCAACAAGATCAGGAAGGCAATGCGCAACGGCGTGATGACCAAAACGTTGACCGCACGCGCGACCTCGGTGTACGGGGTGATGTCGCCGTAGCCGGTTGTCGACAACGTCACCGCCGCGTAGTAAAGGCAATCCAGCAATGTCAGCTCGGAGCCCCGGGCATCGCGATACCCGCTACGGTCGGCGTAGACGAACGCCGTCGCAGCGAACAACGCAAACAGGGCGATGGATATCCGCCGGGAAATGATGCGGGCCGGGCTCGCTCGCCCTTGCGGGATCCGCAGCACACCGACCAGGGCATAACTGGGCTGGGCAGTGAGCCTCTCGTCGAGGCGCCGCAACCGCCGCCAGCTAGGGCCGGCCACAGCAACCCATCATCGGTTGTCGCACGACACAATGTAACCATGACAGTCACCGCAGCCGCCGCTCAGCGCGACGCCAGCCAGAAGCCCGCCTACCGCATGGCGATGATGCTGATCGGCATTGGGATCACCCACTTCTTGGCCCCGAAGCCCTTCGACAGCATCGTCCCGGTCGAGCTGCCGGGCAGCCAGCGGTTCTACACCTATGCATCCGGCGCCGCCGAGATCGGAACCGGCGCGCTACTGCTGGCCAGAAGCACCCGTCGGTTCGGCGCACTGCTGGCCGCAGCGTTATTCGTCGCAGTGTTTCCGGGCAATCTCAACATGATGCGGCTGTGGTGGGACAGGCCGTGGCCGATGCGGCTGATCGCGCTGGCCCGGTTGCCGTTACAGATCCCGATGATCACCTCAGCGCTGAACATCAGGCGCATGGTCTTACCGTGAGCAGCCTCGCAAGCTCGTCGTAATCCGGCAGCGAATCCGGTACGACCGTGGCACCGGTACGGACATAGTGAAACGCGGTGCGCACCAGGCTTTCCGGGCAACCAGACAGCGCCGCCCACGCCAGCCGGTAGACAGCGAGCTGGACCGCGGCGTGCCTGGTGGCCTCCGGGCCGTGCGGCGGCTCACCGGTTTTCCAGTCGACGACCGTCGCGCCGCCGTCCGGTTCGGCGAATACCGCGTCGATGCGACCGCGTACCACGGTGTCGCCGACGGCCATCTCGAACGGCACCTCGACCGCGACCGGGACGCGCGCCGACCACGGCGAGCCGAGGAACGCCGCCTGCAGCGCGGCCAGCTCTTCGGCATCGCCCTGGGCCAAGTCGGTGTCGGCCGCCCCGGGTAGATCTCCCAGATCGAACAATCGCTCGGCACCGTAGAATCGCTGCATCCAATCGTGAAAAGCGTTGCCCACCAGGGCATGTGGATCTGGGCGCGCCGGCAGACGGCGAGCCAGGCGTTGCGCTGCCCCATCGGGATCCCGGGATAGGTCGACCAGACCGCTGACCGACAACTGACTGGGCAGACGCAGCGTCGGCGGTTGCGCACTGCGGGCGCGCTCGGCCAGTAGCGCATCGACATCGGGATCCGCGGGCGCCGCGCACTCCGGGTTCGATATTGCCGCGGCCACCAGCGCCGCTCCGCGTTCCACGTCGGCGCGGCGCCCGCCCAGCGGGTCCACGGGCCAGGTCGCTTCAACGATGTTGTCGCGCAACGGGTTATGTTCACCGTCGGCCGGTGCCGGTGCCCATTGCTCGACGATGCCGCAGTCCTGGTCCTCGATGACGTCTTTGAGCTCACACAGGAAATCCGACGGGCCGCGCGGCTTGATCCCGGTGTCGCCCCAGTGATGGCCGGACAGCAGAAGAGTGTCCTCAGCGCGGGTGATGGCCACATACAGCAGCCGACGTTCCTCGTCGACGCGGCGCTGATCCAGCTGCTGGCGGTGCGCGAAGATCTTGTCCGACAACTGCTTCCGGTCGGTCACTTCTGAGGTGTCCAGGACGGGGACGCCGTGCGCGCCCGCCGAGGCGCGATCGCCACGCAGCAACGGCGGCAGCTCGGCGGGATCGGTGAGCCAGGTGCGACCCGACGCGGTCGACGGGAAGACGCCGCCCGACAGGTGCGGAACCGCCACCACCTGCCACTCCAGTCCCTTGGCCGCGTGTACGGTGAGCACTTGGACCCGATCCTTGGCAACGGCGAGTTCGCCCGGCGCCAAGCCGTTTTCGACGACAGCGGCCGCATCCAGATAGGCCAGCAGACCGGTGACCGACGACTGAGCGGCGGTGGTGGCCCGCTCGGCGTATCCGACGACCACGTCGGCGAAGGCGTCCAGGTGTTCGACGCCGGTCCATCCCGGCGTCGGCGGCTGCCCGGCGCGGACCTCGACGTCGACACCCAGCACGCGGCGCACCTCTGCGACCAGTTCGGGCAGCGGATGGCCCAGATGCGCGCGCAACGCCGCCAGCTCGTCGGCGAGCGCGACGATGCGCCGGTAACCGACCGCCGAGTATTGGCTGGGCGGCCCCGGGTCGTCGATAGCGTCGGCCAAACCGGCGGTATCAGTGTCGGATCCGGCTGCCGCGGCGATTGCGGTCGCCCCGGCCGAATCCGGCTGCGCGCCGCCGTCCAGCGCCACGGCGCGACGCCACAGCGCGGCGATGTCGCGTGCGCCGATCCGCCAGCGCGGGCCGGCCAATACTCGTATCGCCGCGGACCCGGCCGCCGGATCAGCGACCAGGCGCAGCATCGCCACCACGTCGGCGACCTCGGGGATGGACAGCAGGCCTGCCACGCCGACCACCTCCACCGGGATTCCGCGGGCCCGCAACGCGGCGGCGATCGGCGCGGCGTCGGAATTGCGCCGAACCAGCACCGCGGCGGTCGGCGGGGCGACACCATCGGCGCGGGCTCGCCGGTAGTGCTGCTCCAGACGATCGGCGATCCACGCGCGTTCGGCCCGCACGTCGGCCAGCAGCGCGCAACGGACGGTCCCCGGGGCGGCGTTGGGCCGCGGGCGCAAGGCGCGCACCGCCACCGAGCGCCGCCGCGCTTCGGCCGAGACCGCATTGGCCACCTTCAGCGTCCGCGGTGGGTTGCGCCAGCTGGTGCGCAGTTCCAGCACCGGCGCCGGTGTGCCGTCCGGTCGGGGAAAGTCGGTGGTGAACCGGGGCAGGTTGGTGGCCGAGGCGCCGCGCCAGCCATAGATCGACTGGATGGGGTCGCCGACGGCGGTCAACGCCAACTCGCCGTCGACTCCCCCACCGAACAGCGACGACAACACGACGCGCTGGGCATGCCCGGTGTCCTGGTATTCGTCGAGCAGCACCACCCGGTAGCGGTGTCGCAACTGCTCGCCGACCGCCGGGAACGCCGATGTCAGACGTGCGGCGGCGGCCATCTGCATGCCGAAGTCCATCACCTTTTCGGCCCGCATCCGCCGGTGCAGCTCGTCGATCAACGGCACCAGTTGGGCGCGTTCGGTTTGGGTGGCCAGCATCCGCAGCAGCCATTGACTGGGGCCGCGATCACGTTGGTAAGGGCCGGCCGGCAACGTGTGCACCAGCCGCTCCAACTCGAGGTGGATGTCGCGAAGCTGCGCGGTGTCGACGAGGTGTTCGGCAAGCTGGCCGGACAGCCGCAGCACCATCGAGGTGACCGCGGCGGGGGTTTTGTCGGTATGCAGCTCGCCGCGATAGCCGGTGACCACGTCGAGGGCCAGCTGCCACATTTCGGTCTCGCTCAGTAGCCGGGTGTCCGGCTCGACGGCGTGCAGCAGGCCGTGGTCGCGCAGCAGCTGGCCGGCGAAGGCGTGGTAGGTGCTGACCGTCGCGGTCGCGGCTTGATCGGCGACGGGCTCGGTGGGGATCAGACGTGCTCCGGCCAGCCGGGCCAGCCGGGAGCGGACTCGGCGCAGCAATTGCCCGGCCGCCTTGCGGGTGAACGTCAGTCCCAGCACTTGATCGGCTCGGGCGTAGCCGTTGGCGACCAGCCAGACCACCCGCGCGGCCATTGTCTCGGTTTTGCCGGCACCAGCTCCGGCGATGACCACCAGCGGCCCCGGCGGCGCGGCGATGACAGCGGCCTGCTCCGCGGTCGGCTCGAAAAGGCCTAGAGCACGGGCTAGTTCGGCGGGACTGTAGCGCGGTGTCATTGGGATTCCTCGGTGTGGGCCGGGCAGCTCGGGCGCATCGGGCAGTGCGTGCAGCCATCGTTGATGCGGGCAACGAACTGCGGTCCGGCGGTCGCGGCGGAGGCTTGGCGCAGCAGCTCACGCCACTCCTGCGCCAAGGCGGGCGTCAATGGATCCTGCTCTCGTTCGGTGGGGCCGCCGGCATTCGGCCGGCCCAGGTACACCAGCCGGGCGCCGCCGGGTTCGTCACCGTGCGAGACCAGGCCCTCGGCCACCGCCAACTGGTAGGCCGCCAGCTGGGCGTGCCGCTGCGCGTCGTCCTTGCTGACCGGTGTCTTGCCGGTCTTGATGTCGACGATCACCAATCGGCCGGCCGCGTCGCGTTCCAGCCGATCCACCCGGCCGCGCAGCCGCACACCGTCAACCACTCCGTCGACGTCGACTTCGACGCCGACTTCGGTTAACTCTCCTCGTGTTTGGGCCCGCCATCCCAGGAAGGCCTGCAGCATGGCCCGGTGGCGGGCCAGCTCGTTGGCCGCATACCAGCGGGATTCGAATGGCAGCTGCTGCCACGCCCGGTCCAGTGCGGCCAGCAGCGTCGACTCGCTGCCGTGTGGCTCCGCGATCAAGGCGTGCAAGACCGAGCCGATCGTGGACCGCAGATCGCGGGGGTCGGTTCCGCCGTGTCGTTCGACCAGCCAGCGCAGTGGGCAATCGGTAAGCGTCTGCAAGCTCGACGGCGTCAACGTGACCACGTGGTCGTCGGTGCTCCACAGGGGCTCGGCGGTGCTGATTGGCGCCATGCCGTACCACGTGGCCGGATCGGCGCCCGGGACGCCAGCACGAGCCAGGCGCGCCAATTGCGTTGCCGCGCTGGCTCGCATGGCGTCTGGGACCGCGCCGTCCGGTGCGCAGACGACGCCGCGCAGTCGACCCACGACCGCCGCCGCCGACAACACCCGCGGCGCGGCGACCGGTGGCGTGTCGGCACCGCCGCTGTTGTCGGTGGCCCACTCGGCGACGTCGAAGAAGAACGGTGACGGCAACGCGGTTTGGTCATCGGTACCGCCGTCGTCGCTGTCAACCGCGGTCACCAGCAGCCGACGGCGGGCCCGGCCCATCGCCGCCACCAGCAGCTGTCGCTCCTCAGCCAGTAACGGTGCCCGCATCGAGGCGTTGTCGCCGATCCCGTCGATGACGTCGAGCAGCCGCTGGGTGCCCAGTACCCCGCCACGCGGAGTCACGTTGGGCCACAACCCTTCCTGCAAGCCGGCGATGACTACCACATCCCATTCGTGTCCGAGCGCGGCGTGCGCGCTGAGCACACTGACCTCCTCGGTCGATCCGGGCTCGGGATGCGGCGGGCGAAACTGCAGGGCCCCAACGTGATCGAGCAGCCCGCGCAGCGACCCGCCAGGTGTACGGGATACGTATTGGTCGGTGATGTCGAATAACGCAGTCACGGCATCCAGGTCACGGCCGGCCTGCGCACCGGCGGTGCCCCCGCGCTGCCACGCGGTCAGCCAGCGGCGCTGCAGACCCGAACGATGCCACGCCGCCCACAGCGTGTACCGCGGGTCGTGGCCGTCGCGATGACAGCGCGCGGCTGCATCCAGCACCGCTCGTACCCGCCGCAGCGGGCGCGCCTGGGCGGCCGGCAGCGACGGGTGATCGCCGCGCAGTGCCTGCACCAGCAGGTCGTCGAGTTGCCGGTCGGGTGCACCGCGGCGCAGCGTGCGCCGCAGCTGGCGCAGGGTTACCGGGTCGATGCGCCCGATCGGCCCGGTCAGCAATTCCAGCGCCCGCTCGCCGGTCAATCCGTCGGCAGTCGCGGCCAGCACGCTCAACAGGGCCCGCGCGGCGGGCTGTTCGCACAGCAGCCCGCCACCGCTCGGCACGGCGACCGGGACACCGGCCCGGGTCAGGGCGTGCGTCAGCCCGGCGGCGACGCGCGGCACTGATCTGACGATGACGGCCATCTCCGACCAGGGCACCCCATCGATGAGGTGCGCGCGGCGCAGCGCGTCGGCGATCAGCGCCGCCTCAGCCTGCGCGGAAGCCGCCAACCCAACGGTCACTGACCCGGAATCGGTTCCGCCACCGTCGATTCGCGGATGCTTGCCGACAAGTCGTCCGGCCACTCCGGAGATGGCCCGGGCCGCTGCGGGAGCGCAGCGGTGCGACGTCGTCAGCGTCACCGACGGCGATTCGTCGTCGAGCAAGGCGGCCGGGTCGCCGCCGCGAAATCCGAATACGGCCTGGCTGGGGTCGCCGGCGATCAGGGTCGTATCCGCGCCGGCGGCCAGCACCCGTACCAAGCGGCAGGCCTGTCGGTCGAGTTGCTGGGCATCGTCGACAAGCAGCACCCGGACCCGGGCGCGCTCGGCGGCCAGCAACTCCGGGTCGACGGCGAACGCCTCCAGCGCCGCGCCGACCAGCTCGGCGGCTCCCACCGCCGGGGTGGTCGCCTGCGGAGCGGCCGTCCCGACTGCGGCGCGCAGCAGCAGCACCTGCTCGTACTGTTGGGCGAACTGCCCGGCCGCCACCCAGCCGGGGTGTCCGTGCAGCCGGCCCAGCCGCTGCAGGTCCCGCGGGTCGACTCCGCGTTCGGCGCAGCGCGCCAACAGATCCCGCAGTTCGGCGGCGAACCCGGCGGTACGCAGCGCCGGGCGCAGCTCCGCCGGCCAGGCCGTCGCGGCGGCGGGGCCGTCCTGCAAGTCACCGGCCAGCAGCTCGGCGATCATGGCGTCTTGTTCGGCGCTGGTCACCAGTCGGGGTGGTGGCCCGCCGGCGCGTTGCGCCGCCAGCCGCAGCACGGCGAAGGCGTAACTGTGCACCGTGCGCACCAGTGGTTCGCGAATCACGCTGCGGCCCTGGTGGTCTGCGCGCGCCTGCAACAACTGCGTCGTCAATGCGCTGCGCGTCGCCGTGGAAATCCGGCCTGAACCCGTCAGGAGCAGAACCGATTCCGGATCCGCGCCGGCGGCGATGCGGGCGGCTGCGGCGTCGACCAGCAGGCTGCTCTTGCCTGTACCGGGACCGCCCAGAACTCGAATCCGGCCGCGCAGATTCGGATCCAGCACGGCGCTCGCCTGCCGACCCCACCGATGTGCCATACCGGCATGAGACCACGAACGTCCGACAAGTCCGTACGCGCTGGTGAACGGGCCGCGCCGCGGACGAATGCGGTGCGGAAGCGACGATTACAGCCGGCGGGAAATATCCCCGCCGTCGTCGGGGCGGTGCTGCTCGGGAGGGGGCACCGGAATCGGAGTCAGTCCGTGCCGCGCCTCGCCCGGGCCGGCCTGCGGTGCGGCCATGGTCTGGTCATCGCGCTGCGCCTCGGGCTGCGGCTCGGGTTGCGCCGATGCGTTGTCGCCGTCGCGCCCTTGCTGCGGTGCACCGGCCACACCGGCTGGGCCTTGACCGGCCATCTCGGGTCCGCCTTGGGGTACCTGCCCGCCAGCTGACGGGGCGTGTCCACCGTGGCCTGCGCTTTGGAACGCCTGCATCATCGGCTGCATCAACATGCCGAACTGGCTGCCCATCTGACCGGCCATTTGCCCTGGCGCACCGGCCATTTGGCCCATCTGGCCGGCCTGGCCGGCCATTTGGCCGAGTGACTGGACGATCTGCATGACTCCCTGCTGGCCGGAGTCATCGGCGCCCTGGTACGCCATGGTGGCCGCACCGAGCTTGCCGTTGAACATGGTCTCCTTGCCCTGCAGGGCAGCCACGTTGGCTTCCAGCGGAGCGGCCATCGTCGGGAGGACAGCGGAGATCGTCGCGCTCATCGGGTCCTCACCGGGCGGGATCATGGGCATCTGAGGGATCTCGACCGTCGCCGGGTTCCAAGTCAAAAACCCGTCCGGCTTTTGCATCGGTGCGCCAGTCATCAGCTAGCGTCTCCTTCCCCGCTTCGTACTCCCGGATCACCAATCATCGTCACCCTCGTCTTCGGAGAGGTCGTGGTCGAGCGGCGTAGGAACCGGCAGGCCCGCCCGGGAGCCACCGCTGACCCCGCGCTGGCCCATCATGCCCATGGGGCCCATGCCGCCCACAACTCCGCCGCCGGCCACCGGCGCTGCACCGGCGGTCGCCGTGGTGCCCGCGACAGCGCCTTCCTCAACCGCCGTCGGAGCGACCGTCGTGTGCTTGTCCACCAGTTTGGCCATCAGCGGGGTCCGGGGCGAGCTGCCACCGGCGCCGGGAACCGACGCTCCATGCCCAAGACCTGCACCGGCCCGCGCACCCGAGCCCCCGGCCGCCGGGTGGTTGGAAAACGCCGGAAACGGCGACACACCCGCTCCCGCGCCGCCGGCGCCGCCTCGGCCGAGCTGACCGAACATCGACGAAATCTGCTGCAGAGGCTGGGTCATCTGCTGTAGTCCCATGCCGCCGGTCATCTTGCCGAGTTGCTGCGGTACCTGCCCCATTTGGGACATCATCTGGCCCATCATCTGCATGCCCTGTTGGCCACCCTGTCCGCCAGCCTGCCCGCCAGCCTGGCCGGCCTTTTCCGCCGCCTCGCCGACCTGGCCCACTCCCGGCACGCCACCGGGCGGGATCGGTATCGCGGCCGGGTTCACCGCCGGCACCCCAAGATTGCCCGCGAGTTCGGACGTGCCTTCCATGACGTCGGCCATGTTCTGCGACTGACCGAGCTTGATCGCGCTCTGCAGCAGCTCTTCCTTGTTCTGGACCGGCATGGCTTCGATGGCCTCGCACATGTGCTGTATCTGTTGCGCGGTCGCGTTCACCAGCGTTTTCGTCTTGACAACGGAAGCCTCCATGGTTCGCAACGCAAGCGCGATCGCCGAGGCCTGGGCAGCGTTGATCTCATGGCCGCTGATGATGGTGGAGGCTTCGCCTTGCGCGGCCAGCGAACCGGCGCCCGTCCAGTCGGCGCCGAGTTTCGTCATTTGGCCCTGCTGTTGGGGAATCACGACTGCGGTCAAGTGCATCGCGAGCTGCTCGAACTGCTCGGCGGCCTCCGCGAGCAGTTCTTCTTCGACATTCGGCCAGCCGGGACCCACCAGCGTCTGCGACCCGTACGGGGTGCTGTCGCGAGGGATACCCATCAGCCGACCTTTCTTACGCGCGTGCAACCGGCAATAAAACCTTACTGCGCAGCTAGGCCCCTCCTTTACACATTCTCGACGGCCTCCTGGCACCATCAACGCGTGTCTCGCCTGAACGTGCACCGCTACGGCCCGCGAGGACCCGTGCAGGTGCTGGCGATCCACGGGTTGACCGGGCATGGACAGCGCTGGGAACTGCTCGCGACCCGTCACCTGCCCGAGATCAGCGTCGCCGCACCCGACCTGATCGGACACGGCCGGTCGTCGTGGGCGGCGCCGTGGACGATCGACGCAAATGTCGCGGCGCTATCTGCGCTGCTCGACGAGGAAGTCGATGCCCCGGTGGTGGTGGTCGGCCACTCGTTCGGGGGCGCGGTCGCGCTGCACCTGGCCGCCGCCCGGCCCGACCGGGTCGCTGCGCTGGTGCTGCTTGATCCGGCGGCGGGGCTGGACGGCGAGTGGATGAGGGAGATCGCCGAGTCGATGCTGGCCTCGCCCGATTTCCCGGACCCCGACGAGGCCCGCGCGGAGAAGGCCGGCGGCGCATGGGCCGACGTCGATCCCGCCCTGCTGGACGCCGAAATCGACGAGCACCTCGTCAAGCTGCCCAACGGCCGGTACGGCTGGCGGATCAGTTTGCCGGCGATGGTGTCTTACTGGAGCGAGTTGGCGCGCGATGTCGTGCTTCCGGCCAAGGGCACCGCGACGGCGCTCATCCGCGCCACCCGGACGTCGCCGCCCTATGTCGGCGACGGGCTCATCACCGGGCTGCAGGACCGGCTCGGCACCGATTTTCGGCTGCTGGATTTCGACTGCGAGCACATGGTGGCCCAGGCCAAGCCGGCCGAGGTCGCGGCCGTGATCCGTGACCGGATGCGCTGACGATGCCACCAGTCACCGATGCGCAGATCGAGCGGGTACGCGCCCTGGTCGCCGCAATCCCTGCGGGCCGGGTCGCAACCTACGGTGATATCGCTGCTGCCGCAGAGCTTTCCAGCCCGCGCATCGTCGGCTGGATCATGCGCACCGACTCTTCGGATCTGCCCTGGCACCGGGTGATCACCGCATCCGGGCGTCCGGCACGACATCTGAGGACCCGACAGCTGGAACTGCTTCGCGCCGAAGGGGTATTGGCCGTCGACGGTAGGGTCAATCTGACCGAGGTTCGCCACAAGTTCTCGCGAAAGTGCAACTAGCGACAGCCTTTCTCGAGAAACGTGTCGGTAGTTGCACTTTCGCGGTCTAGAGGAGCAGGCGGACCAAGGCGGCGGTGCGGGCCAGCCCCGGGAAGGCCTCTGCGGTGGAGCGCGGGTGCAGCGCATGCACGGCGAGCCGGAACATCAACGCCCGCAGCAACATCTGCGGCCACTCCGGCAGGGCGTTCCAGCGTTCGATGAGCCCGTCGTCGGCTTCCCCCCAAGACAGCGCATCGACGACGACGACGCCCGCTGCCCACGACGCGGGGCGCCAGTAGGGGGTGATGTCGGTGATGCCCGGCGGGGCCGTACCCGCGAAAAGCACCGTCCCGTAGAGGTCGCCGTGCACGAGTTGGCTGGGGCTCTTGGTGGGTCGCCGCAGTCCGGCCAGCTGATGTATCAGCTCGATCGACCGCTGCCCGTCCGCGGATGCGGGAGCGGTTCGCGCCGTCGGCGGCAATCCCTGCAGCGGTCGTTCTTCCCAGGCAGCGCGGTCGGCGGCGATGAAGATATCGACGTCGGCCCACGGCGCGGAGGGACCTTGGGTGAGAAAGCGCGGGCGTTCCAGTTTGCTGGTGGCCTCGTGAAGCCGGATCGCCGCCGAAACCACCTCGTCGTGCCGCGGCTCGGGGGCGCCGGCGACGAAAGTGTCTGCCCGCCAGCCGGAAACCACGTAGCGTCCGTCGGTCGAGCGGACCGGCCGGGCCAGGCGCACCCCGTCCACGAACAATGTCTCGCGAACTTTGGCTGACCATGCGGCGCGGGCATTGTCGGCCACCATTGACAGCACGACCTCGCCGCACCGCCAGCCGCCTTCCCAGCTGGCACCCAACGGCACCGGACGCACCCCGCTCAGACCGAATGCCGTCAACACATGCTGCGGTGGCGGCTCGAGGTTCACACGATCAGACTAATGGCGGTTAGCAAAGCTGAGGCTTTAGTACATCACCATGTCGGGCTCCATTTGCTGAGCCCAGGCGACGATTCCGCCTTGCAAATGCATCGCGTCGGTGAAACCAGCCTTCTTCAGCACGGCCAACGCCTCGGCCGAGCGGACACCGGTCTTGCAGTACAGCACCGGAATCCGGTCCTGCGGTAACTTCGCCAAACCTTCACCGGAGTTGATGGACGACTGCGGAATCAACTGTGCGCCGTCAATGTGATTGATGTCCCACTCCACCTGCTCGCGGACGTCGATCAAAGCGACCTTCTTGCCGGAGTCCAGCAACTCGCGCAATTCACGCGGGGTGATGGTGGCCTCGGCCGCCGCGCCGGCAGCTTCCTCGGACACCACGCCGCAGAACTCGTCGTAGTCGATCAGCTCGGTGATCTTCGGGGTCGCCGGATCCTTGCGGATGGTGATCGTGCGGTAACTCATCTCCAGCGCGTCATAAATCATCAACCGGCCGAGCAACGGTTCGCCGATACCGGTGATCAGTTTGATCGCCTCGGTGCCCATCACCGACGCGATCGACGCGCACAAAATCCCCAGCACACCGCCCTCGGCGCAGGACGGCACCATGCCCGGCGGCGGCGGCTCGGGATACAGGTCGCGGTAATTGATGCCACGGCCGTCGGGCGCATCCTCCCAGAACACCGACACCTGGCCTTCGAAGCGATAGATCGAGCCCCATATGTAGGGCTTATGCGCCAATACCGCGGCGTCGTTCACCAGATACCGGGTGGCGAAGTTGTCGGTGCCATCGAGAATCAAGTCGTATTGCTCGAACAGCTCAACCGCGTTGTCCGGTTGCAACCGCACTTCGTGCAAGCGCACTTCGACCAGCGGGTTGATCTCGGCGATCGAATCCCGCGCGGACTGCGCCTTGGGCCGACCGACGTCGGAGACGCCATGGATGATCTGACGCTGCAGGTTGGACTCGTCGACCACGTCGAAGTCGACGATCCCGATGGTGCCGACCCCGGCCGCGGCCAGGTACAGCAACGCCGGGGCGCCGAGCCCACCGGCGCCGATCACCAGGACCCGGGCGTTTTTGAGCCGCTTCTGCCCATCCACGCCGACGTCGGGAATGATCAGATGACGGCTGTAGCGTGCGACTTCGTCCCTCGTCAGCGCGGCGGCCGGCTCAACCAGCGGTGGCAACGACGTCGACACCCGATCACTCCTCAACGTCTTAGAAGCTTCGTCAACTCTGTCCATCTCAGCAGTTGCCAGGATCAACGGCAAACAGCCGGGGAAGCTTCCCGGGTCGCGCCCTGCATCGTCGCCCGGGCTGGCTTGATTGCCCGGCTCCTCCTCATCGCGCTACGCGCTCTGCATCGTCGCCCGGGCTAGGCGATGGGGTAGGGCCAGGGATTGAACTGGCACGTCTTGCCGTCGGGCTTGACCGATTCGGGGTCGAACTTCGTTTCGTCGTCGTTGGACGTCGAGAACGTCTGCTGCATCATCACCGGCGCCAACGCACCCTGCTTGTCGCACGGTTCGTGCCGCAGATAGCCGATGGCGTGCCCGACCTCGTGGTTGACCAGGTATTGGCGATAGGAACCGACATCACCCTGGAACGGCACGGCACCGCGCACCCACCGCGCTTCGTTGAGGAATACCCGCTGTTCCGCGTTGAACCCGAATGACGGGTTGTAGCAGGAGGCCTCGAGTTGGATCTCGTAGCCGCAGCCTTCACGCACGGTCAGTGGGGTGCTCAACGAGATCCGGAAATCGGGCTTGGCGGGAATGCTTCCGTCGATCCGGACGAATGCGAACTGCGGGTTGTGGGTCCAGCTTTTGGGATTGGCCAATGTCTGTTCGACCATTCGCGCAAACGCGTCGTCACCGCCGAATGCCGTTGCGTCGATGCCGTTTTCTACTTCGACGGTGTATTTGAACACCTTGGCGGTGCCTTGACCGATCTGCGGTGTGGTACCCGGGACGATGTGCCAAGTCTTTTCCCCGGCTTCGGTGAACAGACCACCCTCGGGCAGCACGCCGGTGGGCAGGCTGGCATCGAACTCGGTCAGGCCACGCGGCGGCGCGCCGACGATCGCCGTACCCACTGACCCGATCGTCGGCGGGCCTTGAACCGGCTCGGCCGACGGAGGATCCGGGGCGCTGGTTCCGGTCGCCGTTTGGTACACCACCACCCCGGTCAGCACGGTCAGCACCGGCAGCGCATAGGCACGCCAGCCGTAGGTCGACACGAATCGCCCGAGCTTGGTCTGTTTTCGCCAGCGCTGTGATCTCTCCCGAGGGGCCCGGTGACGCTCGGAGCCCCAGGCAAGCGGATCCCGCTGGGCACGCAAGGGTTCTCGCCAGTCGTCGCGAAGCACCGGCACGGGGCCGTCCCCACGTCGATCAGGGTCGAAGGTCACCGCCCCAGGATGGCACATTCCCTGCTCCCGACGCTGCTAGCTGCGGTCTGGCGTGCCCGCCGGGCCAGTGTGCGCGACGCGCTAGCGCACCCGTTGCAGGCGCTAATCACGAGTGCCGGGCACTGTGGGTAGTAGTGTCGGTGCGACGAGCGGTGCGCGGCCATGCATCACCTACGTCGCCTACCAGCAAATGAGGACCTGATGAGCGAACTCGCCAACGCGGCCGGAAGGCCCGGCCTCCGGCAGAGTAATAGCACTCCGCCGGTGGAGACCGTCGCCCCCACTCGGCGCGGCAACCGGCTGCCACGCGACGAGCGGCGTGGTCAACTACTCATCGCAGCCAGCGAGATTTTCGTGTACCGCGGCTATCACGCAGCCGGTATGGACGAAATTGCCGAACGCGCCGGCGTCAGCAAACCGGTTCTTTACCAACACTTTTCGAGCAAGCTCGAGCTTTACCTGGCGGTGTTGAATCGCCACGTCGAGAATCTGGTGTCGGGGGTGCGCCAGGCGCTGCGCACCACCACCGACAACCGGCAACGGCTGCGTGCGGCTGTGCAAGCCTTCTTCGACTTCATTGAGCACGACAGCCAGGGCTACCGGCTGATCTTCGAGAACGACAATGTCACCGAGCCTCAGGTGGCGGCTCAGGTTCGGGTTGCCACCGAGTCATGCATCGACGCGGTGTTCGACCTCATCAGCGCCGATTCCGGGTTGGACCCGCATCGGGCGCGGATGATCGCGGTGGGCCTTGTCGGCATCAGCGTCGACTGTGCCCGTTACTGGCTAGACACCGATCGTCCGATTTCCAAGGAAGAGGCGGTGGAAGGCACCGTGCAGTTCGCCTGGGGCGGGTTGTCGCACGTGCCGCTTACCCGCTCTTAGCCACACCTGAGCCGATCCCGAACCCGACGCGACGCGCGTCGGCAACGCCGATTTCGACATAGGCGACCTTGGCGGCCGGGATCAGGAAGCGACGGCCCTTCTCGTCGGTCAGGCTCAGCACCGCCGGGCCCCCTGCGTCCTTGCCCAACGCGGCGGTGACCAGTTCCTCGACCTCGCTCTGGCTCTGCGAACTGGTGAAGACCAGCTCGCGCGGGCTGTCCGTGATACCGATCTTGACCTCCACGCTGCACCTTTCTAGTAGACGTTCTGCAAGCAGGCTAGTGGAAGCGCGGCGTCGGGCATTCGCGCGATGACAGGCCGCCGGAGCGTCGCCAAATCGTGACCAACACGCCCGCGCGAGGGCCGGGCCGGGCAATGAGCCGGTCGATAACATCTGCATCATCAGCACCATGAATCACTTGGATACCGATATCCAGGACTACCCAGACGAGTTGGTCTACGAGACCTACCCGGACGACGATTTCGTTGAGCCGGTTGATCAGCGCTGGCGCCCCGTCGCACTGATCGCCACCGTTGTCCTGGTGCTCGCGGTGATCGCGACCGTCGTCGTCCTCAACGGCGGCGACAGCACGTCGACAACCGCGACGGTGGTACCGCCCACCCGCACGGTTACTGCGACCCCGCGTACCACGCCCCCACCCAGCACGTCCTTGCCCCCCGTGATG